>JAIBBE010000005.1 GCA_019694835.1 Fimbriimonadaceae bacterium
GTCGCCGTACGTGAATCGTGCTCGCCAAGGTCGGTGCGGGCACGCCAAGAACCTCGGCCAGGACCGCGAACGCTCGATCCGCTTGCTCTTCGCGGATAATCAGGGGTGGCACGATGCGGAGGCTGAACTCGTCGGTCGCGTTGATGATCAGGTGCTTCTCGAAGCAGGCAGCGACTACGTCACGGGCAATGGGTCGGTCCAATCCGACGCCTAGCATCAAGCCCGCGCCGCGAACCTCGATGATGGGGCCGCCCATTTTGCGCAGGCCTTCTTCGAAGTAAGCCCCGACCCGCTTGGCGTTTTCCATCAGATCTTGGTGCTCGATGGTGTCGATCACCGCGAGTCCTGCCGCGCACGACAGCGCGTTGCCGCCAAACGTCGAACCATGGTCGCCCGGCTCGAACAAATCGGCCGCCGCCCCTCGCGCCAAACAGGCCCCAATCGGCACCCCGCCGCCAAGTCCCTTGGCCAACGTGATGACATCCGGCATGATCCCGTGCTGGTGGAACGCGAACCAGGTTCCGGTTCGACCGATGCCGGTCTGGACCTCATCCAGGATCAACAAGGCCCCGTGCTCAGAGGCCAGTTTCCGCGCTTCTTGGAGGAACTCGGTGGTCAGCGGATGAACGCCACCCTCGCCTTGGATGGGTTCCAGGTAGATCGCGGCGGTCTTATGGCTCACGGCCTCGCGGAGTGCGGCGAGGTCATTCGCTTCGATATGAACAAAGCCGGGAACGAGCGGCTCGAACATGCGCTGGTACTTGCGCTGCCCGGTCGCTGCGAGGACGCCGAGGGTTCGGCCATGGAAGCTTCGGTGAAGGCAGATGATCTCGTAGTCGCCATCGGGTCGTTTTTGGTTGCCGTGCTTTTTGGCCAGCTTGACCGCCGCCTCGTTCGCGGTTGCACCGCAAACCGAGAAGAACACGCGATCCATCCCCGAAATCGAGCACAGCTTCCTGGCAAGCTGAGACTGGGGTGCAGTGAGTAGGAGATTCGAGGTGTGAATCAACTGCTGAGCTTGGCGGGTAATCGCTGCGACCAACGCGGGATGGCAGTGTCCGAGTGAGCAAACGGCCACTCCGGCGAGGAGGTCGAGGTACTCGTTACCCCGGTTGTCCCAAAGGCTGCAGCCAGCGCCTTGCACGAACAAAGCAGCTTGACGACGGTACGTGCGCATCAGGTAGTCGTCGTCCAGCGTCTTGATCGTGTCGTACTTCAGCATCCAAGGAGTGTACTCGGATGGCGGTTTGAGCCATAATAGGAGCCTATGAGTGATATGACCACCCCGTCGCGGGCCAATGACCCAGGTGCCGCGTCGAACTCCGGTGGGGAAGACAAGGGTCGCAAGCCGATGTTTCGGGACAAAGAGGGCATGGGTGCACCTGGCGGGGAACCCCGTTTCAAGGGTCGCCGTCGCCGCAAGGTGTCCTACCTTACGATCAACAAGATCGATACCGTCGACTACAAGGAGGTTAACATCCTCCGACGGTTCCTGAACGATCGTGGCAAGATTCTCCCCAGTCGCCAGAGCGGCAATACGGCCAAACAGCAGCGCATGATCTCCTCGGCCATTCGCCGAGCGCGCGAGATGGCGTTGCTTCCGTTCGTCGTCACGGAGTTCACGCCCGACCGACCGCCGCGTCCGCGAATGCGCGAAGGTGGCTATGATCGAGATCGCGGTGGCTATGACCGAGGTGATCGCGGCGGCTACGACCGCGGTGGAGATCGCGGTGACCGAGGCGACCGACCAGCCCCGGCCGCACCCTCGGCGGAAGCAGCGAGCGAATAGACCTCGTTTCGTCGCACTGAAAAGAACCCTCTCGCGTGGCGAGAGGGTTCTTTCGTTGTTGGGAGCATGCTGGACGACCTGGGAGAGCAAGGGTCTCTGGCTCCGGATACCGATTCGGGTGGCATGGGACGACAGTTACGCCCGGCTTTAAGTACTGCTCACTGAGTCCCGTGCGGGTCCTGGCTTGAGAAAGCACGGGTCTATGGCCTGGGATACCGCGGAGTCGGCGACGTTTGTCGACCCATGCCACCCTTATCAACTACGAGTCTGCCAAACAGAGAGGGCCTGTCTCCAGAGACAGGCCCTCAGATCCCAGCGATTCGTGTCTAGTTCGTCCCTAGCGCTAAGAACGCGTTATCGACCTTCAGAACGAACGCTTTTGGTGAACCGCTGCCTTGGGGAGCCAAGCCTCGGACGACGAGTCGGACCTCACCTGAACTGTTGAGGTAGCTGCCAACCCCGGCGTTGATGAAGTACTTCTGGCTGCCCTGACCAGTGCCATAGAGGGTGAAGGACTTCTTATGGTCCCACGCCCCGGTTCCCCAGTTGTAGAGCCAGATCATGCCGGTCGCTCCGACCGACAGATCGGTCACCGCTTCGATGTTGACTTCGATAGCGTTGATGGTGGAGACAGGGACGGTGGTCTTGAAGTCGATTTGGGTTGCCGCGACGTTGCCAAGTCGCAGAACCGGCGTTGCTGCCACCTGGTAGAAGACTTCGTTGTTGCTGCGGACATCGGCCAAGGTACCGCTGACGTAGTCGCCTTGATAGGTGCTTACTGCCGTTGCTGGGACCATGTTCGCAGGATCGCCACCGATGGAGATGGTCCATTTTTGAACTTCGGTTGACCAGTTGTTGTTCGCGGCGATCGTGTTGACGATGCCCCAGAACGTGCTGTCGTCGTTCGGATCGGTGCAGACTTCTGCGTAGTCTCCCCAACGATGACCGCCACTGCCGTACTGGCCTGGGCTGGTGAAAACGCTCTTGGGCTGGCTCATCGAACCCGCGGGATCGGTCTTCTTGCGTCCGGCTGTCATCATATCGGCGGAAACGTTCGCACTGCAGCGGCTGAACGTGAGGCTGATATCGCCCTGCTTGTTGACGCAGATACCAGGCATCCAGTAGTGCTCGCCGCTGGGCGGAATCACCTGTCCGGACTGGACGAGCGCAGGGGCACCCGTCGCTGGCCAGTTCTTAACATCGACTTCGTACCAGCGGACGGAGGCGCGGTTATCGTTGGCGCTGACGCCGACCGTGTGAGCGGCCACGATCTTGCTGGACCGGTAATAGCTGCTGATCAGTCGCGATCCAACGGTATCGAGCCGCGCTCCACCCTTGGAAATCGCGACACTGTTGCCATTGAACTGCGGAACAGGCAAGTTGATGGAGCTCAGAGTAGGCGACGTCGTAAGGTTGCGAACGCAGTGAACTCTGAGCTGAGTGCTGCTCTGTTGCGAGATCGCATAAATGCGGTCCAGCGTCAAGTCCATGGTGTGACAAACCTGGGCGGTGAACGAAACGCCGTCGATAATGCTCGTGGCCGTGGTCGGGTCGCCGATTAGCATCGGAGCCTTGGGGAGCACGATGTACTGAACGCCGCCAAAGGGACCGCTGCCAAAGTTGAACATGTTGCCGGTGATGATGTAAGCGTCCTTGTTGTAGCCCCATCCCGGATAGTCGAGCCAGAAGTCATTGCCGTTAGAGGAGGTCTTGGCTTCGATGCGGTATTTGAACCAGTTGCCATTAGGGTCGGTGTCGTCCGAAACGGCGACCAGGCACTTGCTCTGCACTCCGCTCTGGTCAAGTTCTGGGCAGACGACCACGAAGCGCTTCGCAATGTGATCGTAAAAGACCTTGGGGTCGAATACGAAACTCGTTGGGTTGACACTGGCGAAGAAGCCGTTTGGACCGAGGTCCTGTTGGAACTGTCGAGTTCCGGTTTTGGAGAAGAACGCGATGGACGAGTTCACCGTCACGACGATGTGGTTCGGACCGGCTGCGAGCGTGGGGTCGGGTGGCGTCCAGCCCGTCGCGTTAATGCCAGGGAATCTCACTCCGGGAGAAATGCGCTCAAGTCCCCGCAAAACGCCGCCATCGACAGCGAGGGTATTGGTCGGCCCCGCAAGCAGCGGCAACTTAGGGTTCGCGGGCTTCATGGGCCGCGTCGAATAAGTCTCGTTGATTTGGGGGAAGACCGTAAGGGTCGAGTCGACCACGGCGGGGCCCGTGCTAAATGTGCGTCGCTGCGCCCCTGAGGGGAGCGATGCGACGGCCAAAGCGAGGATAAGAAGGGAGCGCTGTGCGGCGCCAAATGCCAGGTTTCTCAAGTTCATGGATCTCTCACCGGCGGACGCGCATGAACGCTCCACCCAATCTTAAGGACGACATGAGCGCGTCGAACCGTTCGCACGCGTTTTGTCGAATTCAACCTAGGTTACACTATCGGTGTGGTCCCAGTTCTGATGGTGATTGCTTTTGCGACTGGGTGCGCGCAAGATGACGACCTCCGGCCTTTACTCGAGATTGCCCGAGGCGCCATCATCGCGGAGGTGCGTCACGAGAACGCCGGCATTGTGACTGGCACCGCTCCTGTTCGCCCGGTCTTTGTCACCATCGAGCGGAAGGGTAAGGTCATCGGGTGCCGCGGTTCCCTCCAGACTCGCGCCTCGTCGCTCGAAGCTGAGGTCGCCCTCGCGGCTCGATCAGCTGCCCAACATGACCCTCGATATGTGCCTCTAACAAGAAAGGACCTCGATGGCTTCAGCGTCACGGTTACTGTCGTGGACCGACTCGAGGGGATCGAGAGCGTCGAAGGCTTGCTTCCTGAGCACGGACTCGTCCTGACGTCCGGCGAGCGGACTGGGGTAGTGCTGCCGTGGGAAGGGAAGGACCCAGCTACACGGCTCAAATGGGCGTTTCAGAAGGCCAAGGTGAATCCAGGGAGCCCGGCAAGGCTAGAACGAATGCTGGCGCGTCGCCTTCGCGGCTGACGCTCCGCGATCAGGCGCTAAGCATCCGGCGGCGAAGCACATAAACCGCCAGTCCGATTCCGGCGATTGCCGCTGCGGCGTAGCTGTAAGCGTGAGTGATGCCCACGATAACCAGGCGGCGATTGATCTCCGTAACCTTGGGCTCCAAAGCAGCAACTCTCAGAGTGATGAAGTGGAGGACGAGCAGAATCGACATCGCGGACCCCCACACGGCCACCATCGTCAGGAGCAGAGGGCGGCGAAGTTGGGCGAGTGTCAACTTTGGACGGCTTCCCGCTTGGGCGGCGAATCCCAATCCCAGGCCCAAAATGCCTCCCATCCAGAAGGTTGCCACGAAGCCCCACAGCAGGGCGAGCAGGACGGGCTCTCGCGTTTCGATCAAGAGCGGATGATAGGGCGGCAGGAAATAGTCAGGACAGACGTGAGCCGTGATGAGGTCGTGAGCGACTCCATAGACCACGGCCACCACGGTCGTGAATCCAACGATCTTCAGCCCCTCGCGATACTTCATCAAAATTCGCGTGCAGATTACCAGCGAGTCCTCCATAACCCAGCAAAATCCGCGATAATAACGGTCATGAGCAGTTTCCCGACCGATGAGCAGGCGTACGAGGAAAAGGAACTTGAGCAGGCTGCCGACGATGGCATGGGCGAGAACATGGTCGAAGGTGAAGAGCCCGTGGCCAATCGCGCGAGGCTCATCGTCAAGCGAGACGGAGCCGAGACCGACGAGGTCTTTGCGTTCACACCTCCCGCAACGATCGGTCGCTTCGATCCGACGGTCGGCCCCATCGACATCGACCTCGCCAACACTCCGGAAGGCGCGTATGTGTCCCGAAAACACGCCCGCATCACCCAGGAAGAGGGCGTCTGGAAGGTTACCGACCTGGGTTCTTCGAACGGCACGTGGAAGCTTGGCGCCAACGATTTCGAGCGGGTTGAGGAAGCCGAACTGAGCGACGGGGACGAAATCACCCTCGGCAACGCTCGTTTTATCTTCCGAATCGGCTAGTCGGCACCCACCTAAGGTACTTCGCCGTCCCGGCGAATCCGGTTGCTTCTCACGATCCACCCAAATCTAGAGGTATGTGAGAATCAGCCGGATTCGCCGGGACGGCGAAAGTACATTGGGTGCGTTATGCTCCTAGGGCGATCTGCAAGTCCTTTCGGAGCAAGGCGCGTGCTCGGAACAGCCAGCTCTTAATCGTGCCTTCCGGCTTGTCGAGGGCCGTGGCGATCTCGCCGACTTCCATCTGACGGAAGTGACGCATGAAGATAATGGTGCGATACCGCATCGGCAAGCGTTCGACCGCCGCTCGAACGATTTCGCCGTCGATACCGTTAGCCGCGCCATCCTCCACGCTTTGCGTCGGATCACACAGCGAGTACTCGTGCTTTTCCAAGCTCTCTGGAGCCTGTCGCCGATGGCGGAGCGCATCGACGCAGCAGTTCGAACAAATCCGCATCAGCCAGGGCAGCACAGGGCGTCCGGGCTGGAACGAGTCGATGGCTCGAAATGCCTTAACGAGTGCGTCCTGTACCGCATCGTTGGCATCTTCCGAGTCCCTCAGCATCCGCATCGCGAGATTCCTAAGGGAGTCGCGGTGCGAGTCTGCAAGCAATTCAAAAGCGATGGCCTCTCCGGCCTGAGCCCTCAAGACTAGGTGTGTTTCCCAGTCTGTTACACGTTGAAGGTGCATCTACTTCTCACATCCTCCTAACGGTTTCTATTGTAGGTCGGTCGAACTACCCCCCTAGGCCTAATGACCCAACCCACGGTCCCCGAAGATTCTTTAGCAGTCTATGCCCGCAACCATGCGAGCACCTCACAGACTTCTATCGGGAACAAATTCACTATGTGGGCACGGAAGCTGACAAACGAATTGCTGGTAGCGGGACCTTTCCTCATGCTGGCCATCATGGCCATCAAATCGAGGACGAACTACGACCCGTGGGAATCGCCGCGAAACACGGCGGATGTCGAGTCACGCATCGACGCGTACATTCAGCCCATGAAGGGGCTCAACCAAGCCCTCGAGTTGGGAGACGAGGCTTCCGTTCGCGAAGTCGCTCGAGAATGGATCGACCAACATGAGCGAGGGGTGCTCCGGCCGCTGCCTCCGTGTTCGTATGTCGACTCGACCCGAGACGGAGTCAAGGGTCAGATTACGCTCGGCAAGAACCGTCTCACCTACCGTTTGATCGACCAGTCGGACGAGCTTCTCGCGGCAGGGAGAACCTCCGAGGCGATCTCCGACGCGCTGCTGGCCTACAAGGTTGCCAATGTCCTGAAATTCTCCGACTTCACGACGGTTTACGACACCTGCCGAGCCCAATTGCGTGTTCTCAAGACCCTGGAGGATGCCAGGTCCCGATTGGGTCCCGAGCAGAAGAAGGAAGTCCGGCACCTTTTGGCTGGATATGTCGTGGATGTGAAGCCGCTCAATCGGATTCTCCTTCAGTCTCGCCGCCTCTACACGGAAAGCCTCCAGGCAAAGGGTCAGGAGAGTCTGCCGATCGAGGACACTCAGCAGTTCACCCAGATCGGCAATGTGCTCCAGGCCCGATGTGACGCCGAGTCGCTCCAAAGCGTCCGACGGCTGATCGTCGCAAGCAACGGCGATATGCCGCGCATCCTCACGACGGCCAAGCTGGCATGGCAGATGGAAAATCAGCTTGAGAAGGCAAGCAAGACCCTTCTCGAAGATCTCTGAGAGGGTGGTGCCGCAGGCCGGACTTGAACCGGCGACCCTAGCATTTTCAGTGCTATGCTCTACCAACTGAGCTACCGCGGCAGGATGGCGAGGATGACGGGACTTGAACCCGCGACCTCCGGCGTGACAGGCCGGCGCTCTAACCACTGAGCTACACCCCCGGGTGCGTTTCGCAGGCTCGAAGTATGGCACATGAAAGCCGCGATTGCAACGGGCCGGGACCTTCATCGGGCGCCCGTTTTTCAGGTGTCGTTGGCGCGCGTCGTATAATCTCAGGGTGATCCCGGTGCCCTGGCACCTTCAATGCAGAGAAACTATGACGCCAAGCACGCGCACGATACCCACGGGTTGCTCTTTCTTCTCGGAGACTCCCGAGTCGATCTTTACGCCCGAAGATTTTTCCTCCGATGAACGGCTGATGATCGATACGGCTGAGCAATTCAGCAGAAAAGAGGTCTTGCCCGTCAGCGAAGCCCTGGACCATCAAGAAGATGGGTTAATGCCGAAGCTCATTCACCGCGCGGGCGAACTCGGGTTTTGCGGAGCCGACACTCCCGAACAGTATGGGGGGCTGGGCCTGAGCAAGACCCTCGCTGCAAGGATGTTGGAGTTTCTGAGCCTCAACGGCAGCTTCAGTGTCACCTTGGGCGTCACCAGCGGCATCAGCCAGATCGGCCTCGTCCTCTTCGGCAACGAAGAGCAGCGGCTCAGGTATCTGCCAAGGTTGGCTTCAGGCGAGTGGATCGGAGCTTACGCGCTCAGTGAGCCGAACAGCGGCAGCGATGCGCTCTCCATGACGACCCGTGCGGAAAGACGGGGCGACAAATGGGTCCTCAATGGCACGAAGATGTGGATCTCGAACGCCAAGTGGGCGGATCTCTTTCTGGTCATGGCCAAGGTGGATGGCGAGCACGTCACGGCTTTTCTCGTCGAGCGCGGCTATCCCGGCGTCTTGGTCGCTCGCGAGGAACATAAGATGGGCCTCAAAGGCTCATCGACGGCCCGCCTCCTTCTCGAGGACGCGGAAGTGCCCCTTGACAACCTGATGTACCAGGAAGGGAAAGGCCACCATGTCGCCTTCAATGCCCTGAATATTGGAAGGTTCAAATTGGCCGCCATGTCTCTGGGACCGGCTCGCGATGCCATGGGTCTGGCCGCGCACTACGCCCTGGATCGCAAACAGTTTGGACGCCCCATCGCTGAGTTCGGCCTCATTCGCAAGAAATTCGCGGACATGGCTGCTCGCTATTTCGCGGCCGAGTCGATGCTCTACCGAACTGGAGCCTACATCGACAGTGCTTTCGCGGCGATGGCGGGTTCCATCGACGGCAATCGTCAAGCGGCGGAAGAATTCGCGGTGGAATGCAGCGCCTGCAAGGTCTTTGCGACCGAAGCCGAGGCCCTCGTCGTCGACGAAGCACTGCAATGCTACGGTGGCTACGGGTTTACCGAAGAGTTTCCCATTGCCCGTACTTATCGGGATGCCAGGGTCAGCAAAATCTACGAAGGCACGAACGAGATCAACCGGGTGTTCCTGGCCGATCGCCTTGTGAGGCGGGCCGCCGAGGGTAAGGCATCTTTACGGGCAATCGGCGACTCCTTCGTCTCCGAAATCGCGGGTCGGGCGTTCGCGCGAATTCAGCCAAGCGAAAGGGGGTTGCGCGACCTCGATCAGGTGGAGGTGGGCGCCCTTTCGGACCTGCTCATGCTTGCCTATGCTGAGCAGTCGGCACGGCTGCGAGCCAACCAGAATGGTGGCGTCGAGCATGACGCTTGGCAGCACTTCACCGGATGGGCAAATGCTCGCGCGGCGGAGGCCTTTCAGACGATCACCGGCGAAGCGATCACCTTGCCAGACCTCGCCCGAACCGACATCGATCGCTTGGCAACCACGGTTCTTGAAAAAAAGGGACCTATTTGAGCGGTGATGGAAGGTGCATGGGAGTACACTCGGCCCATGCTTAAGCTTCAGGGAATCCTCGTCACCGTCTTCTTGTCCACCCTTTTCGTCGCAGTCGGCTGCGGTGCGAAAAACAGCGTCGAGGGCAAGTGGAACATGACCGTGCCCGGTTCGCAACTGCCGCCCGGTTCGACGGTGACCGTTGATTTCCAGAAGCCCGACAAGATGGCCATGGACGTCAACATGGATGTTGCTGGCAACAAGATGAAGCTCACGATTGTGGGTACGTGGTCGCAGAGCGGTGACACGATCACGATTACCGGGTCCGACGTCAAGGTCGATGCTGGCACTTCGCCCATGGGCAAGCAGATCGAACAGGCCATGCAGGGCCAAAAGGCGACCATGCTGAGCGAAATCAACAAGAGTTCGAGCGGCACTATCAAGTGGGAGAGTGCCGACAAGTTCACCTCGGGCAAAGAGGGACAGGTCGCCACATTTACGCGCATTAAGTAAGGTTTTGAGTGAATCTGCTGACGGCGCTGGGCGTCCAGCACTTGGAGTAGTCGAATGAGACAGTTGGTTGCGTGTGTCGGTGTGGTGGGAGTCGTCGGAATGGGGTGTCTTGTCTCCGCGCAACAGCGAATCGGCATCATTGACGATTACCATAGTTGGGAAGGCGGGTTCAGCATCACTCCCCATAAGGTGTTCAACCTGTTTCCCCGTGAGCAGAAGGGGCGTGAAATGAACCTTCTGCTCGAGCTCATCGAAGAAAGGAAGCTGCCAGCGGTCGTCATCAAGGGCCAGATTTCCAAGTTCACCAACCCCAAGAACCTCACGCTCAAAGAGTGGTCCGACTCGGGCCGACGGTCGTGGATCACGGAGCCTGGCTACAAGGAGGAGAAGTATGAGGAGGTGGACTGGATGGGTGGGAAGGCTTGGGTCCACACGTTCACCTTCCATCTCGTCGACTCCTACGGGAAGGCTCGAGATCGTTTTCGAATGAAGTCCATCCGGTACATGCGGAAGGGTTCCGGATACTGGTTCGTATTCTATGCCAATCCCCAGTTCTTCGAAGACTATGTTCGTGCATGGGATGCCTCGCTCAAGACCCTGAAGTGGGACGATGAGAAGCCGAACAAGGACAAAGAGGGCGGCGGCGGTTTGTAACCAATCTCAGCGACGTTCGGATAGATTCGCAATTTCTGGGTGCTCAGATGCAGCCGCTTGGGGCAAACTATTAGGGTCAATTTGAATTGAGCCGATAAGGGGTGCTTTGCCCGCCTGCTTCGGCCCGTAAGGAGATCCTTTATGAAACGTGTGTTTGCATGGCTCTGCGTGGCCATCTTGTTCGGACTGGTTGCTGAGAGCCGGGCTGAGAAAGTCTGGAAGGTCAACAGCGGTACGACTTGCCTGTTCTTCTTTGACAGCATCGTCAGGAATCACGGCTTTACGGTGACGGGAATGAACGAGACCGCCGCCGATCCAGGAATGATGGAAAATGCCGTCGCGTTCGCCATCCAACCGACGAGTACGCTGCGGGCTCGTACGAAGGATGGCTTGTTCGTACGGTTCGAAGGGGGCGAAATCCGGAACAAGGGTGGATTCAACCTGACCAGCTTGGTCGGCAGCATCCCAGAGATGAACTTCACGATTCGCCCCAACGGACCCCAGGTCAAGCAGGGCATGGCGATGTACGCTGGCAACAGTCCCGCAACGCCTTTCCGGTTGGAAATTCGCGATGCCGTGATCCACTTCGACCCTTACAACGGTCGATTGGACATTGGCTGCGCCGACCTTACCATCTCGAAGGAGTATGCGCTTCGAATTGGTCGGCCGGAATTGTCGGGACTGCTCATTGGCGTGATCACGATCATGGCGGAGATTCAGCTCGAGAGCTCAGAGGGCTTTGACGACGACTGGCGCGGTCCGATTACAAACGGAACCATCGACCTCGGCCTGCTCGCCATGGGCAGTCTCACATCTGTCGGCCGCATAGGCACTTTCCCGACGGGCCGCAATGGCCTTTCGATGAGCACCACGTCGTGCAACGTGGGTACCCAGGACATCACCTGGAATGCACCCATGGCAACGACGCACCCCGTCATCTGCATGAACCTCTACCGCGTGATGAACGGGCGATTCGAACAGGTCGGCATGGCTTGGCTCAAGCACGGCTTCTTGGCGACCAATAGTACCGATCCGACCTGCGGAACATGCCAAAACCCCGGCACGGGCACACGGCTTGGGCCCGGATGCACGGATACCTACGGCACGGGCAATAACTCCGATCGCCGGTATCTCGGTCCGCGGGAGGAGATGAACCCACTTACTGGCAAGTGGACCTGTGAAGGTTCTTGGTTCTCGAACTACGTCAATGACTGCACACGGCGAAACACGGGTTCGGGTTTGGACGCGATTGCGCACCGACTCGAGGTCGATGATGCTGATCTCAATGTCTCCGGTGCCGAGTTTTGGTACGAGGCCTACTACATCAACGAGTTCGAGTCCAACAAGTACAACCAAATCGGATACCGCAAGGCAACGCCGGTCTGGAACGGTACCACCTGGACCTTCACAACCAACACGAATATGGTCCTTGGGCCGGCGATCAACGTATGGGGCGACATGCGATCAACCGCCACCCCCCGGACTGAGGGCGACGTCATCGTTGCCGTTAAGACCCGAGACCTCGGCAACGGCAACACGCGCTACGACTATGCAGTCTATATCCACGACCTCGACCGCCAGGTTCGCGAGTTCTCGATTCCGATCGAGGCTGGCATTTCCGTGTCGAACATCGGCTTCCGCGATATCGACAAGGATCCCAGCAACGACTGGACATCGACCTTTGCCGATGGCAAGGTCACGTGGCAGACTCAGACTTTCCAGGTGAATCCCAATGCCAATTCGCTGAAGTACGGCCGCGTCTTCAACTTCTGGTTCGATGCATCATCGACGCCGATTCCCGCAACCGCGACGGTGGGCCAATTCAAGCCCGGCATCGTCGAGACTGCCCTTGCCGCCGACACCCGCGCGCCGGGTGGCTTGGTTGCGGTCAGCGGCAACGTGACGCTCGAGGGCTGGGAGGGAACGCCGAACCCAACGTTGTCGATCATCCTCCGACCGGTCGGTGGTGGAACTCAAACCCAACTTAACGGCATTGCAATGGCCGCTGATGGCTCGTTCACATTCAACACCGGACTACGGGGCAACTACAACATCTTGGTGAAGGCCAGTCACTGGCTTCGGAAGCAACTCGCAACGCCGATCAACATCACCAGTAGTGGCGTCAGTGGGCTCGCGTTTACCTTGAAGAACGGCGACATCGATGGCGATAACGAGATCGATATCCAGGACTATGCGGTCCTGTCAAGCGCCTATGGCAGTTCGCCAGGCAACGGCAACTGGATCGTTCAGGCTGACTTGAACGGTGACCTGGCTGTGGATATCGCGGATTTCGCGATTCTGTCTACCAACTACGGACAGTCAGGCGACAACTAGGCCGCTCGGCACAGACTCCAATTGCCCTCCACTGAATTGTGGGGGGCAATTTTCTTCACTTGAGCCTTCGGTCTTACTGCTTTTGCGCTTGGATTCAAAAAGCTGTTTACAACAGCGTTCGCTTTCCGGCAGAATTGCTGAATCATGTTCTTGCCAATTCGAGCCAAGAATCCGCCCGAGAGCCTTCCCATTGCGACGGTTGCGCTGATCCTCGTCAACACGGCGATCTTCTTTGCCACCCAGAGCGGATTGGAAATCAAGGAGAGTGTGGTCGACCAGTTTGGCCTTACGAAGGCCGACATGTCGCCGCTGACCCTCGTGAGCAGCATGTTCCTGCATGGCGATCTGCTTCACTTGATCGGGAACATGCTCTTCCTTTGGATTTTCGGCCTTGCCGTCGAGGGCAGACTCAAGACACCGCTGTTCATTCTCGTTTACTTGGCCTCGGGTCTGGCAGGCGATTTTCTGCACTTGAGCCTGATGGGGGCCAAGATGGCCAACATCCCGCTGATTGGAGCCTCAGGCGCGATCATGGGAATCATGGGGGCAGCCCTGTACATGTTTCCCCACGCGCCGATAACGTATCTTTTCGTTAACCTCATGGGTGCACGAACGATCGATTGGCCGCTGTGGGGTGCGGCTCTCATGTACATCGGACTGGACATGCTCGGCGCGATGGTGAATATGTCTGGCTTCGGGGGAACCGCCCATTTGGCTCATCTGGGCGGCGTGGCAGCGGGGTTCCTGCTCATGTTCATCTTCCGGGCCAAGCGAGACGACGAGCACACCAGCGAGGCGAAGGCGACACTGCATGACACCAAGGACTACGGCGCACTGACTCGGATGCAACTCGGCGACCTTGCCAAAACCCAGCCGGACAATGCCGAGATTGCGCTTCATTGGATGCAAGCCGCACTGCGACAAAACCCAGCGGCAGTGCCCCCGGAATGTGTAACCATGTTTGGACGACACCTTCCGGCACTCGTACGCGATGGCCAAGACTTGCAGACCATAGGGGCCGTCTTGGGGCACCTTTCTCAGAAACAAGGCGCTGTAGCCGCAGGCTACTTGATCACCTTTTCCCTTCGGCTGGAGAAAGGAGGCCAGCCACAGGTTGCCCGGCAATTGCTCGAGTCGGTCCGAAAAGACCCTACAGCCTCAGAGCAAGACCACGAAGCCGCGACTTTCCGGCTAGCTGGAATCGCGGAGCAGTGGAATCAGCACTGGGATCTTGCGCTTAGCCTCTATCGAGAGTTCCTGCAAAAGTATCCCATGAGTCCGTTTGCAGGGACGGCCCAATCAAGGGTGAAGTACCTGGAAGACAAGATCGCGACCACGCCAACTCACCAGGCCCCGCAAGGCTCGAATCCTTACTTATAGCTACAGTGGGCGGAGTGCGAAGCCTCCGAGATCCTGAAGAACGAAGCCGTCGAGCTCGAGCATGGTGAGCTCGGATAGAACCACTTCGGGCGCGAGTCCGGTTTTGGCAACAATCAGTTCAGGGGCGGTTGGGTGACTGCTCAGCGCTGCGAGAATCTGTTCTTGTTCTGTGCTCAGGTGGGTCTTGGCTTGCGGAACCGGACCGGAGGCAAGGCCCAAGCCATGGAGGACGATGTCGGGGTGGTCAGTGAGGATCGCGCCGTCGCGAATCAAGGCATGCGACCCTCTAAAGTTGAGATTGTCGATGTTTGCGGAAACGACGTAAACGGGTCTACCCATCTCAGCGGCCACGTGGGCGGTGTTGAGCGCCCCGGACTTCTCGGGTGCTTCGACCACGAGGACCGCCTGCGAAATGGCCGCAACCAGGTAGTTCCGCACCACGAAGCGATGTTTCATCGGCTTCGTCCCGGCTGCGAACTGACTGATCAGGCATCCGTGTTCGCGAATGTGCTGGAACAGCCCACGGTGGACGGTCGGATAGACGCCGTCAATGCCGGTGGCAAGGACGGCGATGGTCGAGCCTCCACCAGCGAGTGCACCTCGATGTGCGGCCCCATCGATCCCGAGGGCACCGCCGCTGACGATGGTTACTCCGGCGGCAGCGAGGACCTCGGCGAACTTCATCGCCACCGCCTTACCGTAGGTGGTGGCTCCGCGCGTGCCGACGATTGCGATGGTCGGCTGATGAATGACCTCGGCCTTGCCCCAGGCGAACAACGCTAAGGGTGGATTGGGCGACTCAAGAAGCGCGTCGGGGAGGCCCGAGTCTGAAAGCAAGGTGGCACCCGCCTTCATAACCGACTCGAGATCGCGCGGGTTGACGTTTCGCACCCGCTCCCGTTCGGCGGGCGTGAGTGGCGCCCTGGTCAGAAGGTAAGACAGTGGCTCCGCTCGCGATTTGAGGATTTCGTCGAGGATGGGTCGCGAGCGGTAACCTGGCATCTCGGCCGCAAGCAGTGCATTCCAAAACGCCGGGCTGAGACTCATCTGGAAATGATACTGTTGAATGAGCTGAAGGCGCGTGCACCTGCCCGAGACGACCGCGCCGGGGATCGGGTATCATTTACCTTCGCGCCGACACGAAGACCAGTCGGCGTGTGAAGGAAACAACGATGGCGAGAATTTGTCAGGTAAGCGGAAAGAAGGGCAACGGCGCAATGCACTGTCGACACCGACACTCGGCGTGGAAATTCCGCGCCCCGCACAAGCATCGCATGCAGCATCCGAATCTTCAGGTCGTCACGATCAACACCCCAAACGGTAGGGTTCGACTTACGGTTGCCACGTCGGTCATGAAGAGCGCGGAGTTCGCCGCCGTCTGCTGCGGTCTCAAGCCCATCCCGAAGGCTTGGCTCAAGAAAGCCACCTATAACCTGTAAAAAACGAAGCGCGCACTACGTGCAGGGGTTCAACCCCAAGACGCCCAGTTCCTGACGCGGAGCTGGGCGTCTTTGCGTCCGCTGCCAGAATCAGCTAAAATCAAAGCCATCCGAGTCACCCGTCGGCAGCGTCGCCACGGTATCCACCTCGCGCGTGGGCTCGCATTCGAACCAAACGGAGTGACCCTTGAAAAGGATTGGAATTCTCACCGGCGGAGGCGACGTCCCCGGGCTCAACGCTTGCATCAAAGCGGCTGTCTACCACGCAACCGAAGCCGGACACGAGATGGTCGGCATTCGGCGCGGATGGGGTGGGCTGCTTAACCTCAACCCGGACGACCCCGAGTCACCGAAAGAGTTTACGCTGCCGCTCGACCGCATCAACACGCGAACGATCGACCGGTTTGGGGGCACCTTCCTCCATACCTCGCGTACGAATCCCGGTCGAGTTGCACCCGGCAAGATTCCTGGGTTCCTGAAGGACCCCAACGCGCCGGCGACCGCTGAAGGTGAGACGCTCGACTTCACGCCCCACGTCCTCAAGGTCCTTGATCACCTCAAACTGGACGCCCTCGTGACGATTGGCGGCGATGACACGCTTTCCTACTCGCACCGCATTCACCAAGAGGGGTTTCCGGTCGTCGCGATTCCAAAAACGATGGACAACGACGTGTTTGGCACCGATTACTGCATCGGCTTCTCGACTGCTGTCACCCGCAGCGTGGAGTTCATCACCAACCTTCGAACGGCCGCCGGGTCCCACGAGCGGATCTGTATTGTTGAGCTTTTTGGTCGAAATTCTGGCGAAACCTCGCTCATTTCGGCTTACCTGGCTGGCGTCGACCGTGCGATTATCTCGGAGGTCCACTTCGACCCGGAGAAACTCGCCAAGATGCTCATGGACGATAAGCAGCGCAACCCGAGCGGGTACGCGATCATGACGATCTCGGAAGGGGCGCAGATGGTCGGCGGCAAGATCGTCGAGTTCGGCCAAGCCGATGCGTACGGCCACCGAAAGCTCGGCGGCATCGGTGCCATCACCGGCGATGCCGTTAAAGACCTGACCAAGCAGAACATCATCTATCAGCAAGTCGCCTATCTCATGCGCAGCGGCGAACCGGACGCATTGGACCGAATGGTCGCCATCAGCTACGCCAACTTGGCGACCGACCTCATCATGAAAGGAGAGTCGGGGAAGATGACTGCGCTCCACAGTGGCCGCTACGCCACCGTCCCGATCGACACCATCATGCAAGGGCTCAAGCGCGTCGACGTCGAAGAACTCTACGACGCCGAGAACTACCGCCCGAAGGTCACGAACATGCTGGGCAAGCCCATGTTCCTTTATTAAGCGTGCGCAGGCGTGCCGCCATCGGTGGGACGATGTGCCGCTGGCGTCCCGCCGGCACCCCCTTTCTTTGCCCGCCCTGGCGTGGGACGTTGGCGGCATAGGTTGCACCGCCGGCGTCTCGTCGGCGAAAAGTTGAAAGCCCGAGGGGATGCCGGCGGGACGCCAGCGGTACGTCTTGGTATGGGGCGAGGGATAGCGGCCATAATCGGCCCGTCATGACGGAAATCCAGCTGAGGGCATTGATTTGTGAGATTGGGCGCCGATTGTGGCAGCGGGGGCTGATCGGGGCTGCGGAGGGCAATCTCAGTTGCAGACTCAGTCCGCGCCAGATTCTCTGTACGCCAGCCGGGCTCAGCAAGGGCCACCTCAAGCCGGACGACTTGGTGGTCACCGACCTCAAGGGCACCCCCACCCGCGAAGGAGCGGTGCCGACCACAGAACTGGCGCTTCACCTGCGCATCTATCAGCTTCGCAAGGACTGCCAGGCGGTCATCCACGCCCACCCTCCCGTCGCGACCGGCTTCGCACTTGCCGGTGAGGAAATCCCCGACAACCTCATGCCCGAATCGGCCAATGTCCTGGGCAGCGTGGCTACGGTGCCTTTCGCGATGCCCGGCACCAACGAGGTTCCGGACCAAATTGAGCCGCTGCTGGCTGACCACAAGACCTTCCTGATGAGCCATCACGGAGCAGTCGTTCTAGGCAGGGACTTGGTGGACGCCTACAACCGGATGGAGACGCTCGAACGGGTGGCACGGACGTACCTGACGGCCCGGATGCTAGACGGGGCGAAGCCGATGCCGCCCGGAGCGTTCGATTTCCTTCTCGCTCACGGCCTAAATGGGCGACTCGACGCCTAGGCACTCCACGGTTTGATCTCGCCGAGTTCCTGGCCGGTGTCATCAATGCGCAGCGATCCCACGCGGAGAATGCGGACCGGGGCGGGCGGAACTGCAGTGCAGCGGGCGATCGCGACTCGTCGCTCGAAGTCGATTGACTGCAGCATTCCCATGCCAAAATCCACCCCCTCTTGGTCGGCGAAGCTGCAAAGGAGACCGGAATAGGCCTCAGGCGCGATGACTGTCGCTGTAGCGGCGTGGGTCAGGTCGAGTGCGAGCGCCATCTGATCAGGCGACAACTCGTGGCGGGCAACGATTAGGGCGGTCGCGCCGAACGACTCGGCATAGAGAGCCCCTTCCGGAGAGGTGCGGGCGAGGGTTGCGGCGGACACTTCGATACCGCTTCCGAGTCGGAGTCCTTCGATGCTGACGCGGTCGAGTGGCACTTCGTGGGGTATGGCTTGCTCGATAAGCTCGATCCAGCGGGCCCGACGCTGGGCGGATCTGACGAGGTCGTGGAAGGGAGGTTCGAGCACCACGCGCTGCGGCCCAACCGGCCAGCCAGCGCCCTCGAAGTCCGTTGCGTCCGGTACGAGGATTTCCTCAGGGCGTAGTAGCTGTGCGATCGCCAGGCAAAGGTGGCGAATGACCGGGGTGTGCCGGTAAACGGGCAGTAGAGCGACCCATTCGGGCCGTAAATGCTCTTGGATCGCCGCAACCCCCGCGATGACGGCGAGTGGATTCCGGGTTGCATCGAGGCTGCCGATGAATCGCCAATGCGGGCACTTCTCACCCCGGATGAGAGCCACGCGGGCGGGGGTGCCGTAGTTGGTGTCGGCGGGGTCGATCACGAGCAGGTCGCGATCCTTGCGGTGCGTCTTTACCCACTCGCGCCAGGTGTGGTCTGGGCTTCCAACGAGGAGGGACGTCATAATGACGAAAGAGGCGCGACGGAGTCACGCCTCTTCAAATCGGGACACGATTAGACCTTGAACCACTGGTTGGCCAGTTTGCCGATGACCGGCGGATCCCAATGCTCGCCGTTGATCGCCTTCATGATGGCCATGATCGTCAGTACGAGGTTGCCTATCGCAATGAGACCGATGACGGGGAAGGCCAAGAGCGCCAGAGGACCAGCGACCATGGCGAGCAAAAAGAAGACAATCCAGAGACCGATCGAAAGGCCCAAAGCCACAATCATCTGGGTGAGGCACAACATAGCGTTTCGATAAACGAAAGGCTTGTCCTTGCCTGTCGACATAAAGATGAGTGGTGAGATGATACTGATTACAAATGCCAACACCCACACGAGCATGGCTTGAGTCTTTTCTTCCTGTGACGGGACGATTCCCGACGGTCCACCTACTTGCATATCTTTCAATTCCTCCGTTCGTCTGTTTGGACGATACCCGAGTGCGAAACGACGCTCATTTAGGACGAAGTTCCCAAACGATGCTGCTGGGGAAGCCTTTCACGATCCGGAGGCGACCCTTGGCGGCAGCGTCCGCGATGAGGGTGCGCCACTTGTTTCGGAGGTCGGAACTCAGGTCGGCTCTTTCTTGGTCCGTGTAGGGTCTCGCCGGTCCGTTCAGGCCGGCTGCTTCGGCGAACCGGTCCAAGCCCGGTCGGTCGAAGTACTGCAGATTCACATAGACATGGGTGAAACCTTGCGACAGCATCTCGTCTGACCACTCGTCCCCGTTCTCCAGCTGTTCGTACCGAATGCGGGTGCTATGGCCGGGATTGGCCCAGAAGTAGGGAACATCGAGCAGGTATCCGAACACCTCATCATAAAGCGCGACCTTGCCTCCCTTGGCCACCTCGTTCAGCGTCTTCGCGGGTTCGTGAAAGCTGAGGCCGGTCTTGAGGTAGTCGTCGACGCTTTGTCGACCCATGACGACCGGAAGCTGGCGGTCGGTTTGGGCCGTTTTGATTAGCCAGAACGTGTAGGCGGCTTGGAGGACGATGATGATCGCCAGAACCCGTGGCGCGGCCGTCCCGCCCGCGCTCGCCGAATTTCCAAAGGGAGCCGCATGACTTCCGCTTGGCACTCGGGATTGAGTTCCACCTTCGCTGATCCCCTCTTCAATTTGGGAATTTGCACTGCGCGGGCGGGACGGCCGCGCCACGGGGTTCAGACTTTCAGAATCAGCCGTTCCGCTTCCGCTTGGCACTCGGGATTGAGTTCCACCTTCGCTGATCCCCTCTTGAATTTGGGAATTTGCACCGCGCGGGCGGGACGGCCGCGCCACGGCGGTCCAGACTCCGGACAGGACGGCGAGAGGCACGACAAGACTGGTCAGGTAGCGGCTCTGTTGGCTCAGGAAAAACCACATCAGAAGACTCACGCCGACCACACCGAGCACCAACGCATCACGACGCGAGAGCCGACAAGTCCCGACCCCCAGCAAGGCGGCGAGGATGATGGCGGCACCAAGCGCACCCATCGGGAAACCACGGCCTTCGGTCTGACCGGGATTGATGTACCGACCGGGCTGAAAGGCCAAGCCGACGACCGCGCTCGGCAGTGCGGCAGGGTTGCGACCCGTCTCCGTCCGTCCGACTCCGAACGTCTGCTGCTCGTCGCGATAGATGGAAGCACGCCAGGCGTCCCAGTCGTGACCGCCGAGTTTCTCATAGAAGAACGGATACACCGGATTGCCAGTGTTGATCGCGGTGCGGACGTACCAGGGGCTTGCAATCACCACCGCCACCAACCCAGCCGCAAGAATCCGAACCAACATCGGCCGGCCCATGCGCAGCATCAGAACTGCCGTCCCGCAGACGAAGCACGAGGCAGCGATCGTCTGGAGCCCGGTGTACTTGCTCCCGGCCGCCAGGCCAAAAAGCACTGCCGCCAGCCCCCAGGAGCCATCCTCCCGGGTGACCGCCTCGGCGAGATACAGGATGCCGAGGCCGGCGAAGAGGCCATGGGCGACGTCGATATATCCCGATCCACTTTCCCACAGAACAACCGGCACACCGACGAATGCCAGCGCCGCCCACCAGCCAGCAGCGGTCTTTCCCGTCCATCGCCGAGCCATGCCGAACACGGCCATCGCGCCGAAGACAAGGAAGCCGATCGTGAAGGTCTTCGCCCCCGTTTGTCCGCCCCATTGGAGGCCCCAGATGTAGAGATTGTCAACGGTGAATGGGAAGTTGCTGTGGTGGATGAACGGGATGTAAACCATCTTTCCCGCTTCCAGCCACAGCTTGGGGACGGCCAAGTGATAGGCCAGCGAATCCCAGTCCATGCTGTCGCTCGGGGCGAGCGCGTTCACGACCGGAAGCAGCATCAGCAAGACCAGCGCAGCCGGGGCGAGGAGCCAGGGACCGGTCGAGAGCTTGAACTTGCCGTCGGTCTTGAAGCCGGTCGTGAAGTAATTCCAGCCTGCCAAGACGCCCAACAAAGCGATGACCCAGATGAGCGCGGGAATCTTGATGCCACCGGGAACGAGACCGATGAAAAACGTGATCCAGCCCAGCGCGCCGAGCCCAACCAATCCGCCCACCCCGAGCCTTTCGGCAGGATCAAGGGGACGCTTCAGCCGCCACAGCACCCCGCCACCACCCAGGGCCGCAAGGATGCAAAGAAGCAACGTGACCAGCATGAGCCCCTAGTATGAACGCCGGATGGGTCACAATCGTGGGGTCGGATGAAACCTCTGCGCCTCGCCGTCCTCGGCATCGGCAGCGTTCGCTGCGCACCCCCAATCATCGGAGCCCTCGCGAGCTATTTCGGCGATCAGGATCTCGAGGTTCGGCTCTATGACGAAGACGCGGAGCGCCTCGACCTCTTCGACCGGCTTGCACGCCGCTGCTTCGCAGTCGAGAAAGCCAAGCACCTGCTCATCGCGGTCGATGACGTCCGTGAGGCTCTTGAAGGTGCGGATATGGTCATTCTCGCCATCGGCGAGAATTGTGCGCGCCGCTTTCTCAAGAAGCACACGGAGAAGGGCAAAGGGAAGAAGGTCAAGGTTGGTGCATCGCGCGAAGAGGTCATGCGGGCAGCACTTGACTCCATGATGCGATCAGTCCCTGATGGAGCACCCGTCCTCGACCTCACTCGGGGCACTGGTCCAAGACCCGACACTCATCATCTCGACTGGCCTGCGGAGTTGAGCGAGATCCAGCGGCAGGAGACCCCTTTTCAGGTGCTGCGTTGGATTCGGGCAGAAGACCTGCTAGGTCCTCTGATCGACGCGCACCGTCGATCCCCGATCAAAGATTGGATCGATGCCAGTTCACCAAATGCGCATGAGTAGAAGTCAGCCGATGGTTTGCACGTAACGCGAAACTCGGCCCGTCTGCTGTCCTTTCACGCGATACTCGACGCGGGTGGGGAGCCCGGATTTGAGGTCGACCGTCATCCTCATCGGTCCGATTGGCTCGACTGGGATAAGGAACCGGATGTTGGTCACTTCGATTTCGGCCACGTCTTGCTCGATGGATTTCAGCGTGTAAGTAGCGCTCGTGCAGCCGCCAGTTGCGGTGGTAGACCCGCGCCACGAATCGCCGACTCCGACCGGCCGGGTGGGGAATTCGCACAGGTACAGACCTGCTTCTTCCAGCAGGGGCATCAGATCCGCTTGCGGCGTCCCGAACTCCAAAACGGTCATCTCGCCCGTTCGCTGGGCTTGATCGGTCCAACTGAACGTGACCGATGGGTTCGTCAGCATTCGGCTGAGATCCGTGGAACGGTCTTTGCCATCAAGGGTCATGCCGACCAATGAGCACTGCAACGTGGTGGCGCGTCCCTTGTTCCGTAGCACGCGAATCGCTTCTCGAATTTCGCCGCTTGTCTTGGGATTGTCGCGATCAACCTTCAGGCTGACTGTGAACTCCTGTCCCGCCTGCAAGTTCAACCGAAGAACGTGGTTTCCCACATCTGATGCCTGCGGCGGTTTCATCATGACAAGGACGAGGAGGCCAACCATCGTTGTTGATACGCAAGAGGGGCGAGGAGTAATCTCTCCTCGCCCCATCTCGGCACGAAATGTCGGCTGACTATTTGCGCCGGCGTCGGATGAACGCAAGGACGCCAAGCGACAGGGCCGCCATCGTCGTCGGCTCAGGAACGAGTCGCATGTTGTCGTAGAACACATTCTGCGTCCCGTTGGCGAAAAGATCGACCGCTTGTAGGCTCAATCCTGAGTTGGCACCCGTCGTCCAAGTGCCGGACGAAAGCAGGTCACCATTGATGAAGGTGGACTGGGTATTGGCTGACAGATCGAAATCAACGCGGATTTCGTTCCAAGCTCCGACGTTCATGGTGCGCGGTGTCTCGGATCGAAAGTCGTCGAGGACGCCTCCGTCTGCCGCGATATTGACTTCAATGCTCCAGTCCCAGTTTGGCGGGCCCGCATCGGAGTACTTATTCATCAGAATGAAATAGGTGTTCCCGGTTCGTCCCGTCGGAAGATACACGTTGGCATAGTACGTCCAAGCACCTGACGTCACTCCCGAGTACTCGTGGACCAGGTCACTCGCGCCGCCGATTGCGGCCGAGTTGGGTGCACTGATCGCTTGGGCGCTCGATGTGAGTGCGCCAGCTCCGGGGTCGTTTTGCCAACCCTTCCAGCCACCTTGGCCGTGAAGCTGTGAACCGGTAGCATAGGAGTCGAAGTTGTCGCTCCATTGCGCCGACGCCGCTCCAGTAAGTCCGCCAAGGACGAGAACAAACACAAGGTATTTCATGGAATCCTCCTCTCAAAGAAATAACAGGCATAACCCTGTCATCTCATTCAGGATACAACGAATTCTGCTGAATCGATTACCAGGTTTTCTAAAATATCCGTTGGCGCTGCCGTCTGGCCCGCGCTGTCACCGACTCCAAGGGTCGCAGAACTGTTTCGCTTAGTCGCCTGTCAGGCCGTAATTCGCGCTCAGAATCGCGTAGTCGGCGATGTCAACCGCTTCGTCGCCATTGAGATCGGCCATCGGTGCCCAACCAGGGTCACCAGGACTCGTGTCATAGGCCGAGGAGATCATCGCGTAGTCTCCGATTCCAATTTCGTTGTCGCCATCGCAGTCACCATTGATGAGACTGAAGTTCACCGTTGCACCATTTTCATCGAACGTAACGGGGAAGCATTGCCGCAACCAATGCGAGGCCTTCACGCAAACGGTGTAATCTCCTTCCAGACAAGCCAGTATGGGGATGGATGACTCGCTGCTCAGAAGAATCGTATCTTCGCGCACGACGGCACCATCGCTGGGTTTCATGATCGTAACGGTAATCGGAACTTGATAAGGATCGCCCACATAGTCCTGCAGCTCGCCATTGATGTACAGATTGGACTCGAACGGGTGCGTACTGATGCAGAAGTAGGTCGCCAAGAAATCGCTAAAGAGCTGACTTGGAGGGCGCTGGATCAGCAGTTCAATCGTGGTTCCTGGGACGACCACGACCTCAAGCGCACCCGATCCTCCACTGCCCTCATTAAGGTTCATGCGGATTTGAGAGTTGTATGGATTGACGTCGGGGAAGGTCCCTTCGGTGACGCTCGCTCCGTTGACCAGGATATACCAATTCATGGTGCGTCCAATATGTCGCGGAGGCCAAATCTGGCCATGCAGATAGACGGTTCCGGACATGGGACTCGTCCACATGGCGCTCGTGAATTCGGTGCCGGTACGCCAGGTTTCAGCACCGTGCGCAAAGATCGTCCCCCTCGGCAGGTCCATGTCATAGACATTCTTGGTAATCGCTCGCCCCCAAGCAGGAACATGGGCAGTTTGGGTGATCTGTTCGTCAGCCCACATGGGCTGCTGGACGCCGGGCGCCCATTCAGCCCAATTCGTTGAAAAGGGAGAACTGGACGACCTCTTCAAAGTCCAAGGACCAAAGGGATTGGTCGCATCACTCCAGTCTGCCGACAGATTCCAGGTTGATGCATTTGCAATGCCGAGAGTACCAACCGTCACCAAAGCACAAAGCCAACGCCGCATTTCATTACCCTCCGCGACACCTACGCGTCACACAACCTATTCTAGCGGCAGTTTTGCGGTCACGCAGAAACTTCAGCAAATTACTGGTAATTGTCCGGGTCGGATCGGTCGAAAGTCAAATTGCGGCACACCGTGGGTCATGTCACTCGAAAGGGCCACACCGAGTTCCTATTTTTCTGCTGACCACGCCGCTCTTGAAAAGTAGAAGGAAGTGGTTGCTTCCCAACGCGAACATAGGAGAACAACATGCGCATTTGGATTTTTGGCTGCTTGGTCCTGGTTTTCACCCCGATCAGTCAGGCTCAATATCAGGCCTCGTTTCTCGACAGTACGGCGAATGGAGGGGAACTCTATGGCGTCGCTGAGGGACAACAGGTCGGCGCCGGATTTACGTCGTCCGGAACACACGCCATGCTCTGGACGGGGTCGCCGGGAAGCCAAGTTGACCTTCACCCAGCTTCGGCCGCTCAGTCCTATGCCTATGGTGCAGGCGATGGCCAGCAGGTCGGCTACTCGATTATCAGCGGCAACCCCAAGGCGATGCTCTGGACGGGATCAGCCGCCTCTGCCGTAAATCTGAGCCCCCCGGGGACGACGGGCAGCTATGCCTTTGCGACGGACGGAGTCCATCAGGTCGGCAGTGCGCGGACGGTCAGCACGCTCTTTCGAGCCGTGATGTGGACGGGCACAACCGCATCTGCGGTGAGTCTTCATCCGAGCCTTTCGTATGTCACGAGCATGGCTGAGGATCTGGATGGTCCCTACCAGGTTGGATACGCTGCTGCCAGCGGTCACATCTACGCGTGTGTTTGGACGGGAAGCGCGGCGTCGTACCAGTCGATCGACCCGCCCGGAGCGACCTACTCTCGCGCCCATGCCATTTCGGGAACGCAAGTCGTGGGCGAGGCCGGCGATTTTGGGGCGGCTGGACAGCACGCGGTTTTGTGGACCGGCTTATCCGCCGCAAGCGCGGTCAGCCTCAAGCCACTTTGGCTGGATGGGAACGATTACGCTCAGGGCACGAACGGCACTCATCAGGTCGGCTATGGAATTGACGCCGGTGGCATTCACCATGCTATCGTCTGGCAAGGTACCGCTGCTTCGGCCGTGGATCTCAACGCCTTCCTTCCTCCTGGGGCGACGGGGGCCGAGGCATGGGCGATCGATGCGGCGGGCAACATCGTTGGTTCAACCTACTTCGGTACGCTGCAGCGAGCGACGATTTGGAGGCCGGCGTGCTTCGTGAGTGGAACGATCGTCCTCGAGGACTTCGTGGGCGATGTGACCGGGCTGCCCATCTTGGCGGAATTAAGGAACCCCGGTTCTGGTACGGTTGTCGATTCTCAAACGCTCTACCTCGATGCAAGCAGCCACTTCGCTCTCAACGCAGGCCTTCGAGGAACCTACGACCTGGCGTTCAAGGCGCCTCATTGGCTGCGTTCCGTCGTCTTCAGCGTGAACACGACAGGAGCGACGGCAACGGCAAATGCCTCACTGCGCAATGGGGATATCGACGGGGACAATGAGGTCGGCATTGGCGACTATGCCATTCTGTCCGTCGCCTATAACAGCACCGAAGGCGACCCAAACTGGGCCGCAAATGCGGACTTGAATGGCGATCTGGCAGTCGACATCGCGGACTACGCCGTGCTTTCGTCGAACTACGGTTCGGTGGGGGACGACTAGGAGCAGTTTGGTGTGCCCGGTCAGACCGGGCACACCAGCTTCATGTCAGCGCTTTCGTCGCAACTTCAGCGCAGCCAGGCCCAATCCGAAGATGGCGAGCGAGGCCGGTTCGGGGACGGCGCGGAAGTTGTCCAGGTAAGTTGTCGTCGCGGATGGACCGTCGCTGTTGATGGAAAAACCAAAGCGCATCCAGTCATTGACCACGATGTTCGGGGCAAGCGCCGAGATATCGAAATCTAGCGTGTGCGTGCCGGGAGTCGTGGGGCTGATCAGAAGTTCAGGAGTTTGGTTCCAAGCGGCTTGATTCAGGACGAGCGACATCTTGAACCAGCTGCTTGCACCAAAGTCCGTTCCGATCGTGACGTCGACCAAGAGATGCGTCGAGTTCTTGAGGTTCTGCTTGACTTCGGTGGACACGCCATCGGCAACGATCCAGCGGAAGCCGTTCGAGGCCCCCGGCCGCTGCACCTTCAAGGACTGGGAGCCATCGGTAGCTCCAAACGAGTTTTGCGATAGGGCAGTGTCCCCGACGCTCCAGGCCGGATTCACGAAACCATCGGTACCGCCCTCAAACGAAAAGATCACCACGGCTTGACTGGCTGTCGCCAAGCCGAGGCTCGCCAAACACAAAGCGAGATTGAGTGTCTTCATCTTTCCCTCCATATCAACCAATGTGGCGAGGAATCCCCGCAACAGTGACAGTGTACAGTCGAAAGGGAGCCCTTGCACTGGTAATGTTGCCAGATTGCCAATCTGGGGAACCTGGAGGTCTCGGTGAGTTCGGCCTCCAAAGTGTATAGTGGGTCATTCTTGGAGGGCCCCATGAGATTTCTCGTCTTTGGATCAATGCTATTTGCCGCCTCAAGTTCTTGGGCGCAAATCGTAGCCTTGAACAGCTATGCCTACGGCAACGCGCCGCAGATTGATATTCACGGCACCCAGTTTGCCACCCTTGCCGATTGGGCGGCTGCGAACTACTACGGAGAGTCTTCGGCCCGTGCCGACGGCGACGCTTGGGACCCGCCTCACACCGAGTCCTTCACGACCAACTCGTTCCTGCAGGACCAAGCACAGGATGCCGTGCTTCGAACCCGCGGCCTGGCGCGGCAGCCTTATCGGGGGCGGTATCACAATGAGGTTCGGGTGACCTCGCAGATTCAACTGAACTACCAACTCGAAGTTGAGAACCTGTCCGGAACCGACCTCGACATCGTTTTCGGCAATACGATTCACGGGGTCTTTGGAGTTCAGGACGAAGGCTACTTCGTGTTTCAACAGCGAGTCGACATCCCAGGCATCATCTCCGGTGGGGAAGGTCGCGTGCAGGCGGACACCATTTTGGGTGCGATTGCCACTGGCTTCTTCACGAACACGTTGACACCAACAACCATTCAGGACCCGGTGTACGGGAACTTCAGTAATAACGCCTTTGAGATGAACTCGTACCAGTTCTACGGCCACCAGATCTTCGCCCCGCATGCATCGGCGACATTCGACACTCACCAGAATTTCGAGTTCATCGGTGATTTGGGTTCGACTCACTCGGGACTGGCCGTCTATGACTTCAGCAACACCGCCCACTTAACGGTGAAGGCTTATGATCCTGTAACGGGTGCGGATCGCAGTTCGGAAATCCGGGTGAGACTTACCACCGTGCCTGAGCCGACAACACTGTTCGCATTTGGTGTGCCCTTGCTGTACCTCGCGAGGAGGCGGCGTCGGGCTCAGTTGGCGTAGGCAAGCTGAACAATTTTCCTGGCCGCTTCCTGCATCGTTTCGGCGGTCACAAGTTGACTGCCTTCGAGGAGTCGGCGGCCCTCTTCTGCGGCGGTGCCTTCGATTCGGGCGACGACCGGGATTTGAACGTTGAGTTCATTGAAGGCGGCGAGGATGCCCTTTGCGACTTCGTCGCAGCGGGTGATGCCACCGAAGATGTTGATGAGCAGACCCTTAACGTTGGGGTCCATCAGGACTAGCTCGACGCAGGATTTCACCCGCTCCGCTTGGGCGCCGCCGCCGACGTCGAGGAAGTCGGCGGCTTGACCTCCCGCTGAGTTGATTTCGTCCATGGAGCACATGACGAGTCCCGCGCCGTTGCCGATGACTCCAATGTCGCCGCCCAAGCGAACATAAGCGATGCCTCGCCGCGATGCTTCGGCCTCGATTTCGTCCTCCGCCGCATCATCGGCAGTTTCGCTGTATTCGGGATGGCGGTAGAGGGCGTTGTCGTCGATGGAGACCTTGGCGTCGGCCGCGATCAGCTTGCCATCAGGGGTCATCGCGCACGGGTTGATTTCGATGAGGTCCGCGTCGGATTCGATGTAGGCTTTGACCAGCTTCTTGATCATCGAGACCATCTGGTTCTGGGCGGGTTTCGGGATCTTCGCGTCCTTGACGGCTGCACGGAGTTCGAAGTCGCTGACTCCCCAAGCCGGGTCGACGTGAACCCTCACGATTGCGTCCGGCTCGGAGTGGGCGACCTCTTCGATGTCCATGCCGCCCTTCGCCGAAATCATAATCACGATTTTCGCCTCGGCCCGGTCGAGCAGGACGGAAAGGTAGTACTCCTCGGCAATGTCGATCTGCTCCGCGACGAGCACCTGCTCTACGATCATTCCAGCCGGATTTTGGATGCTGACGAGCTTCTTGCCGATCAGTTCTTTGGTGAACTCACCCGCGTCGGCTGCGTTGTCGAAGAGTTTCACACCGCCCGCCTTGCCGCGCCCGCCCATGAGGACCTGCGCCTTCACGACCACCTTGCCCCCCAGCTTCTCTGCGATGGCCTTGGCTTCCGCCGGATCGCTGGTCACTTCGCCTCCGGGAACGGGCACGCCGTACTTGGCGAGGACATCTTTGGACTGGTATTCGTGGAGCTTCATGAGCCCAGATGGTACCCGGGGCTAGTTGTCCGCCTCTTCCCGCATGAGCCGCTGGATGGTCTCCAATTCGGCGATGTGCGCCAGGTCTTTGGGGCGCCCCGCCGCCCGCTTCATGGCGATGAGATCCTCGATACAGGCCACATAAATCGTAACTCCTTCGAGGTCGAAGGGGATCGCTCGTGAGCGCAGGTCATCATAGGGTGGCGCGCCGTCGGGTTCGGCCAAGAAGTCGATGCGACCGATATCGGTATCTAGCGTGATCGTCGTCATGCCTTGGAGTGTTTGATCATCCCATACAAACGGAACACCTTCCGGCCAGTCGACTGGTTTGGGGTGGTATGGGGCCAGGGCTTCGACGATCTTTTTGAGGCTTTCGCGCTTGCGGGAGAAGGCGAAGTCGACATCCTTGGTGTAGTGTTCGCCGCCGATCAGAATCACGGCTACACCGCCAATGGAAACCACGTCGGCACCCGAACCGGCTATCGCCTCTACGAGTTGTCGGACTTCGAGCTTCGCCAAATGGCCCCCTGGTATCGATGGGCAAAGTCAACCATTGCCTGCAGCATTTGCAGTCGCTGGGCAGCCGTTCGCTTGAGGTTGAGCCGCAGACTGCCGACCTGGTTGCCCCATTCATCCTGCTCACCGTACTTCGCGCGTCTTTCAGCGGCGACATCGACCTCCGGTTCCATTAGACATAGTGTATCGTAATGGCGAGGGCATGGGTGTGAAGATGAGAATTCTCTGGGGTTGCATGAGCGGGGTTCTACTGGCGGTCGTCTCTCGTTCAAGTGCTTGCTGCCTGACTTATGCGGAGCACGCGATGATTCTTGCGCGCGAGACTGCCTTGGTCATTTGGGACAAAGAAAAAGGTGTCGAGCACTTCATTCGAAAAGCCGAGTTCGAGGGCAACGCCAGAGACTTCGGTTTCATCTTCCCCAGTCCGACAGAACCATTTCGATTGGCCGTGGCCAACAGTGAAGTATTTGGAAGGCTCGACCATCATTACTCGCCAGAAATGTATAAGTCGGCAGAAAGTGACGATGTCGAGATCCTCCAGAAGAAGAAGCTCGGCGATTTCGATGCTACGGTGATTCGTGCAAAAGATGGAAAAGCGATGTCACGGTGGCTGAAGAAGCAAGGTCACCGACTTCGTCCGTCGATGACACCTTGGTTTGAGCACTATGCCAAAAAGGGTTGGGTTTTCACGGCTCTGAAGTACCAGGGAAGACGCGACTTTACTCCGACGAAAGCGCTTTGCATCAGCTTCAAAGCAAAGGTTCCGTTCTATCCTTTTAAGATGCCGACCGATACCTGGCCGAAAGGGCATCATCGTGAACTTGATCTTTTCGTGCTCAGCGATGCTGAAGTGCGCGGATCGTACACTTCTGGCAAGGATTGGGAGACGAAGAAGAAGTGGAGTGCCACTCTTGCCGCATCTGATCGTGGTTTCTTGGAACGAGACCTACTTGTCAATGACAAGCCACTGCAGTTGCCTCGGAACCTCGTCTTGACGAGATTTGTGAATGCTGTTGAAGCGACTGACTACGGTCATGACCTTGTCTTCCAAAGCGTTCAGGCTCCACAGCGGAAGGGCAGCCGATCCGCCAACCCACAAGGAGGACGTGGAGGGACTTTGCCACCGCTGTTATGGCTCGGTGCACTCATCGGCACGGGATGTTCCGTTGTTGCATGGGCCATCTGGCGCAAGCCAAGTCGACGATGATAGCGGTGGTTCCTCGTGTACAAGGAGTTGCGTATGTTAACAGTTGCGTCCACTCGAAAGTGCGAATCGGTAAGCCTTCCCCTTGATCTTCCACCTTGGAGCACCTGGTTTGACCAGGTGCTCCAGGAATAACTGGCTTATAGTCCGATCGGAATGCGCTTCTGATTGAAGGTGCCCCATGAGGGGAAGCACGCTCCAATGTAGACATTGTCCCGGCGCGGATCGGTCGGAACGGTGTAGCCAATTCTAACTTGGCCGCTCCCGTTAGTGCAGTACCAGCTCCAACTCCAATTCCGATAGAGGTCATCACGGGAGCCGACCTGAATCCACGTGTACGGGCAAGGCTGACCCCAGGCGTTCCGGAACGTCACGGCAATGGTCATTCGCTCTCCCCGAGCATAGCGACTCTTGCTAGGCTCAAAGCCGATAGAAAGTGACTGAGCGTTTGCGGACTGGGCGACGAGGGTCGCGGTGACGGCGAGAAGGGCGAGAGAAGTGAGTTTTCGCATGGTGTATCTCCTGAGTCTTTGGTGTCTTGCGGTTGGCCAACCTGCACTGGTATTGTCTAGCAAAACGGACCTTGGCTGAACCATTCCATGCAAATCTCACGCTCCTTCGAAAAATCTCACGGAAGGAATGAGAATGACGTCAGAATCGTGGTTCTTGGCGAGCGGCCTGCTCTGGTTGGGACCGGCACTAGGTCCACAAGAAAGTTGCGCTTACTTTTGGCGTACCTGGTCTACGCTGGCGGTCGTGCTCCTCGAAGCGACGTGGCTCATGCCCTTGAGTGCGGCTCTCTCAATACCCTTTCGGCACTTATTCGCGATACTGGCATTACCAACGACATCCTTGGCCGGGATCGTCATCACCTATGGCTCGTGCTGGATAATGTCAGCGTCGACTTCTTTGAGTTCTGTATTGCGTTTGATGAATTGCAGTCGTCCCGAAAGCTCTTAGATGCCAAAGTCTTGGAGTGCTTGACACTCTATCGCGGCCACTTCTTTGGGCTCCTATGCAATGGCCGAACCTGGGAATCGCCGGGCAAGCACGAGGAAGTTCTTCATTGGATGAGGGAAGCCGCGGAGGCTGCTTGGACCAAGTACCAACAGGTCCTCCGACTCGTTTCTGACCTTCTCATATCCCGTGGTCTCTTAGATGCCGCAGATCATGTAAAATTAGCCTCGCGCAGAAGACTGACAATTGATCCCGCAATTGCACGGGCCGTCGCCGAGGGGATTCGCGAAGGTGGTGATTCCCGCGAGGCCTACCAGAGTGCAATTGAGCGCGCGGTAAGGAGGGGGCCCCCCAACTTAACTCAACTTGTCACAGTGCGAAAAACAAGTGCTAGGGGAGTATCACCAGAGACCCTACTCGATCGCGCACAAGAAGCGCTGGCTTTCGGTGAATTTGATCTTGCCCAGTCATTGTTGGTGGCTGCGGAACGAGCGACCGCGCACCTCGAGAATAGACGTCTGCTCACCCTTGGAAGGCTCTCCTACTTACGAGGAGATTACGGCGCAGTGCTTGAGCTTGTGCGGCAAGTCGACGAGCACCACATGCGATCACCGCATCTGACACTAAAAGCCATGGCGTTAAGTCAACTCGGGCATTATGTCGAGGCTGAGGCCCTTTTCGGTGCTGCGCTATCAGCCGTCGAGGATGACGAAGAACGTGCGTTCGTCAGCCTGCAAGCAGCATGGTCTGCTTATCGCCAGGGAAATGAAAGTGTGGCGTACGACCATCTTTCGGTTGCAGAAGATCTCTTTGGCTTCCAATCGGAATTTGGCTTGGAACTTGTTGAGGTCCTAGTCTTGAAGGCCAAACTCGCGCATGTTAGGGCATTTCACTTAGGACATAGTGAAGACAATTCGCGGATTGAATATGGACTCCTCCTTAGAGCATACACAATGGCACAGGTTCATGGCGAGCAGCGGGCCATCGGCCAAATTCTACAAGACATGGCGCGCGTGGCCACAGAGATTGGCGAGATTCAAGAAGCCCACGACTACGCAGAACAATCGCTTGAGGCAAGGATTCGGTTCTTCGGAACCGAGCACCTTGAGACCGCAAAGTCATACTCGAAGTTAGGGGAGATTCTGCTTGATCATGGGTCTAAGTTGATCGCTTATCCCATATCGGGCCGCATTGAAGCGACACGAAAGCGCTCACTTGAGTGCATGACCAAGGCCTTGGATATTCGCCAGCGAGATCCCGGCGAACCACATCCATCGGTAGTTTTGAACCATTTGGCACTTGGGGATTGGTGGCGGTCGGTTTCTTTTGCCGAGGCAGTGGCACACTATCAGGAGGCGGTGCGAATCGCGCACCGCCTCCTACCCGAGGGACATCCCAATAGAACCCTCGCCGAGCAAACACTCAGGCAATTCGAACTTGGAAGCGGTTAGCCGATTGCGATTCGCTTTTCTCCGGCGGTCGTTTGATGCCCCGGAACCAGGACTCGCACGCGGATGTTGTCATGAGCGGCGTTTGTGCTGATTGTATAGGGAATCGTAAGTCTGACGGTGCGGCCTCCATTGATCGTTTCGCGCCGGTACTCCGAGTCGGCGAATCCCGACGACCTGTGCATCAGGCAAATCGGACAGCGGCCCGAAATTGGCTGTCCATCTTCTCGAGATACCTCGATAATGATGGAGATCGTCTGGCCTCGGCGTCCGGCCGGATCGTTGACGATTGAGGTGCGCATCCTCGGCTGTGCACTTGCGACAGCCAGGATGCTAAGAGTCAATGCTGCGATTGAGATCAAACGTGTTTTCATAGCCTTGTTTCCGTGAGCTGCTTCAGCCCCTACTCCAGAGACATATGACTCCCGCCTAATATGCGAGGTCCTAGGACTTTTTCAAGCCTCCAGATGCCGCCGCAAGTACTCACCGTAAATCCCGCACCGGAACTCAGCAGAAGTCCGATGCGCGCCCCGAACCACTCCCCCCGCGCGAAGGCGGAAGAAGTCCTCATCAGACTTGAGGGCTCCGCCATGAGCGAAAATGCGGACCTCTTCCAGCAGTTTCGCATCTCCCGAAAGGGCGACGAGGATCCGGCGGAGGTGGTCGCTGAATGGGCCTTCGTCCTTCGCACCATCCCGTTCGAGGTCGGCTAGCGAGGCACCTTGTCGCACCATCTCATCCAGGCCGCGCCGAGTGAGATAAGGCTGACCTCCGAGCAGGGCTTGAAAACGGGTGATTTCTTCCGCGCTTCCCAGAGGCGAGTTGTATCGAGAATTCAACTCGGAAACTTGGGCAAGGTCGAAGTCGGCGAGCTCAAGTCGGGTGCCGACGTTGAATGGCGATTGGTTCAAGTCGCTGATAAAGAGGTGGGCTTCCTTGGCATACGCCAGTGCGACCGTGAATCGACCCCACGTCTCCTCGGCCCGAGCCGCGCGGCGGTTGTGCCAAGTGCGAATCATTCCGAAGAAGTCGCCTGAGTACGGCATCGTGAAAAGTCGATCGACCTCGTCAATCGCCCAAACGATAGGTTCCTCGATTTGCTTCAGGATGCGATTTTGGATAAAGCGTTCGAAGTTCGTGTTTGGCCCAAGCACGTCGCGCCAATGGTCTAAAGGATCGTCGTCGAGGCCAAGCTGACTGACGAACTCATGAGCCAGAGCCAGATACAACCTCTCATCAGTCTCGATCTGCGATTTGGCGAAGGCTTGGAGGTCGGTCCACACGACCCTCGCACCGCTTGCCGTCGCCTCGCGGAGCGCACGCGCAACCAGAGAAGTCTTACCAATTTGGCGTCCACCCTTGACTAGGACGATGCTGTCTCGGTCGAGGAGAGCTTGCTTGAATTCGTGGTCGGTCGGACGGAGGATGTAGTACGGGGAATCCAGCGGCATCGCTCCACCGACACGTTCAAGGGGCGTCGGCGGTTCGCGGTAGGTCTTCATGAGCGACTGCACCAGCCGGTCATCGTCTTCGGGGCCGGTCCACAGTGCGTGCTTGTTCGGAGGGAGCAGGGAAGCGAGTTCACCCTCGATTGGGTCGTCTTTGCCGATGCGAACGGGCAGGATGACGGGCTTGCCAGCCTTACCCGTCTTTCCGGTTTTGTCATGCTGGTCGCGAGCGATTTGCAGCTCGTAGATCACCATTTCGCTCAGGGCCGCACGTTCGCTGAGCAGGACAATTACGGCTTCTGCCGTACGGATTTGTGGCTCGATCTTTCGCGCATAGTCCACACCAAAAACGCCGCGGTTAATGAATAAAGTGAAGCCAAACTCGGGGAGCCGCTTTTCAAGCAACTCTAGCACGTAGTCATCCGGCTTGGCCTTTTGTCGATAGATGATTGCCACCTTGTTCGGCTCTGGCGGCATACTCTCGACGAGGCCGAAGAGGCGGAGCTTTTCGCCGTGCTTGATCTCGAACTCCCCAAGCTCAACCAGGCGGTCCTTCCACGACTCGAGCGCGCGCAGGTTCTCGGCGAAGTAGTCCGTCATGACGATTCGGCTGCCATCGGCACATGACATCGCTCGTTGGGCTTTCTCGATACCCGGCCCGGAAACGTTGGTCTTGCCGTTCACGTCTTGTCGGCGCGTGACCATGCCGCTGTGGAGCCCGATACGGAGCTTGACCACCGACTGCTCGGCGACCTTTAAGTACAGATGCTCTGCCGCCTCAATGGCTCTCACTGGGTCGGCGAAAAACACGAGAGAAATCCCGTCGCCCGAGTCCAGCCGAATACACTCCTCATCCCCCAGCCCTTCCAGGGCCGGGCATTCCAGGACGGCGTCGAGGAGCCGCTTGTCGGCCATCGCCTTCTGCTCGATGGGCAGCTGCGAGTAGCCGACGTAGTCGGTCATCAGAACGTGCGCGGTTTCAGTCGGCGGTCGGTTCATGGTGTTTCAGTTTGGACTCCTCTTAGGTGAGGAGCCTTCATGCGCGAATTTAAGGGTGCGGGCCTCCAACAACCCTTCGCGCCTCCGCAATAAGTACTCTGAGTTCCAACTGGGCATCCCAAGGTTCGTCTTCGAATTTCGTTCTCTTAGCGTCCGTATCAGCCTTTGCAGTCCACCAGGCTTCCAATCTCTCCAGTGTGGTCCGGGCTAGAGGCAGGTTCCCCAGCTTTGAAAGTGTCATGGCGAGAAACGCTAGCTTTCTGCCGTAAAAGGGCCCCTCTTCTATTGTCTCCAATTCCTTAAAGGCGTATTCATATTGGCCCAATCTGTAGTGAACGCTGGAGGTGAGCGACTGTCGATCGAATGCGAGAATACCAGGTTCAGTGAAAGCGGCCATGCTCTTTAGCTCGTCCGGTTCAAGGTGCGACACGCCTTCAGGAGTGAGAGTTGTGGCACGGCATGCTAGCCAGCGGTCCATGGGACTTGCCTTCTCGCTAAGCGCTTTTCGCCATAGAGCTTGTATACCCAGTTTGTAACCTCGCGTGTCTCCCTTTGAGAGAAGGGAAAGGCATCCACTCCAAATGAACTGTGAGTTGAAAGCGATCGCAGTCTTCGGATCTTGCACTACGATTTCACCGAAGGCAGCATATTTTTGTGCGCCACTAACCGTCATTTCAATAATACTCCGAGCTTTCCCAGAGAATTCGTCCGGCTTGTCCCTGATCCATGGCCACAGAAAGACTAAGGAGTCCATGGCAGTGTCCATGTTCCCACTTATCAGAGAGCGAATCATAAGCAGTAGCTCGGCTCTTAGATCGTCTTCTGACTTGCGCTTCGACCGGCGCAAAGAAGCCGAGAGTAGATCGTCAGCTCGTTGATCAAGTGGGTTTGTTGAGAGTAAAAAAAATGCAATACATCGTTCGATACGAACCAATGCATGTGTGCTAGTACATTTCTGCCTAATGGCTAGTAAGTAGGTAACATAGAGACGTGAAGTATCGTCTCCCGGACGAACAAGAAGAGCTATCGCACCAGTCAGATCTTCAACGATATTATTCAGGTCTTCCGTCCTCAACTCCATTGCCAATGTGAGCGCCGCAGTGACATGCTGGTAACTCTGCTCCATATTACCCGCTTGGACTAAGGCGACAGCATGCTGGATGTGCTCGCTGATTCCACCATCAATGTCCTGGGATACTCCTTGCAAGCCAAAGTACGCAGCCATCAGCTGCAGTTTGAGTGATCTGACACTCCTGCTCTTAACAGGGTTATGGGCTCGAAGGAGGTTCTCCGAAATCTCAAATTCTGAAGCTGCGAGTGTGGATAAGCCCTTGAGGGTCAGGAAGACTCCCAGCATCGAACGTGCAGAGGCCTCAAGGTTTGCGTTCTTTTGTAAGGAAGTCGCACTAATTATTGACCGCATCGCTTGCTCTGAGACGATTGCTGGAAGGTCCTTGACAAATGCTTCAAGTCGTTCCTTCAGTTTGCTTTTTCTTGCTTCCTGCGCCAGACGGGCCTTCTTTGATGCCGACGATGAATGCTCCTTGATGGTTTGAGCATCCATGCCCCCTAAGGTTGAACCAATTCCAATGAAATCGATAGCGATTTGCTCTCCCGGCGCGAGTTGGTAGCTACTCAGCACGGCACGCGGAAGTTCTTCGAGCATTACGCTCAGGAGTTCAGTTAAGTAACCTTCTAAAGGAGCCTGCAATTCCTTCATCAGACTGCTCAACCTTGCGTTAACTCGCTTCGCTTCACTCTCTGCGCGCAACGCCCGCTCGCCCCTTCGCTGTGCCTCCTGCTGGGCAAGACTAACCCGTTCCTTTTCGACCACCAGGAGAGCGACGTTCTCCTCAAGCTTCTTGGCGAATCTCTTTGAAGCAAGTGCCTCTTGATCAGCCCGTCTGGTTGCGTTATTCGCTTGGATTGCAGCCATCTCTGCAGATGCTTGAGCATTGATGGATTCTCGTGCACGAATTTCCGCCAAAGCACGGGCAGATGCCTCGCCGTCTGCTCGAGCTTGTGCCTCGCTGGCCGACCTGATGGCGACTGCGGCGAGTGGGATGCAAATAGTGGCACCCACCAGGATTAGGGAAATGACCAAAGTTCGCAGGGTCGCCCGACGAGCTGCCTTCTTCTGCCGCACCACCTCCGCCTCCGGCAGATTTGCATCCACCCACGACCGATCAAACGCACGGAAATACACCCGATTCCGAACCACCAAGTACCCTTCCAGCACCCGCGTCAGCCCGCTCAGCTTCAACACCGCCACGACCGGATCTGTCTCATCGTCCTGTACCCGAGAATCCCGAACCTGCCGATACAAATCCAGCACCCTGGACCGAGCCTCGTCCGGCGCGATGCCTTCGATCGGCGATTCCAGCACGCGTCTTGACACGTCGGCGAGGTTGGGTTCTTCGCTGCGGGCTTTGAGGGAGAAGAACAACTGCTCAACCAGTCGGTCAACGCCACCGGGGGTCTTCGCGGTTGGGTCGGCGGCGACGGCGGAGGCGAGCTTCTGGGTGAGGTAAGGGTGGCCGGCAGTCCAATGGTGGATGCGCTTGAGCAGGGCCGTGCCGTTCCGACCGCCCTCGCTCAGCGGAGCTTCGTAGGGGGCGAGTTCGGCGAGGGTGAAGTCGGTGAGCTCGATGCGCTTTCCGACGTTGAACGGAGTGATGCGCACGTCGCGGATCAGTTCGCTCGGGGTGGCGACACCGAGCAAGCAGAATGTCAGGGACGGCATGGCTCCCTCTCCCGCTCCGGCGGGGGAGGGTTGGGGAGGGGGCTCCGGGTTTTTGGTCTCGGAGCCATTTGGCGTTTGGGACTGCCCCCTCCATTGCCCTCCCCCACCGGAATGGGAGAGGGGACCGGACGCCCGTCGATTGAGGCACTCCCGAATGCCAGCGAAAAACTCATCAGTCGAGAAGGGAAGCGAGCGCACGAAGTCTATCTCGTCAACGAACACCACGCACGGCACGCCGAGCTCACCCAGCCCGGTTTCCAGGGCGGCGAAGAACTTCCGCATCGGTCCGGCGTGAACCTGGGCGTCCCAGATCGCGAACAGCCGATCTTCGATGTCAAGCTGTTCGCCGACCACCTGGAGCATCGAGGCATACCAGCGATCGGGATCGAGGTTGGAACCGAAGCGCTGAAGGTCGAGAAGAACGGTGCGGGTGCCGGACGCTTCCAGCGCTTCGCGCGCGCGAATCATGAGGCTGGACTTGCCCTTTTGGCGCGAGTCGAGCACATAAGCGAACTCGCCACGGCTCAGTGCATCGAGCAGATCCTGGTCAGCCTGCCGGACGACATAACAGGCCGCTCCCTGGGAGAGGGTGCCTTCGGTGACAAAGAAATCGCCGCGTCCCGCCATACGTTCCACCCATTGTACGATGTTCAAAACCGTTTGGCGCAAGTCTGGGCCGGTACAAACGTCCTTCCTGGCCCTGTCCCCCTAAAAGCGGACAGGCAAAACCACGTGGGACGTGACAGACTAAGAGATGAAGGACAGAACCGATGGGATCGGGAAAGTCCAGATCCCATCGCCCTTCGAGGAGAAAGCGATGACCAGGTTTGCGAAATTGGGTGCCTTTCTCGGCGCAGTCGTCTTACCCATGACTTCGGGGGCGACAGATTTTCAACTTCTCTACAGCTTCGATCCGACAGTCCCGCAACTCGGTTGCATTGACTGGCAATTTCCACCACTTGCCAATCAGATTGGGGATATTGATCCCAGTCGGATCTCCAGCATCAAAGTCACGTTCTTTGGAAGCCAAAGCGCGGCACCGGACCGGGTGCTGATGAGTAATGTCGTCGATATTCCCGGTTGGTGGCAACCGTGGATGGCGGTGGGTCAGATCGAAGCAACGTCGTGGGTGCCAACGACCATCACTCTAACTGATAAACAGACTTCGATCTTTGCCGACAACGTCCTTTCAGGGCTCATCATGAGAATCGACGTTTTTGGCGAAAATGATCCGCTTTATCTCAGCTATGCGAGACTCGACGTTGTTGTCGAGGAACCGCTTGTCGAGTTGACGGGGAGTGTCGTCCTCCACGATTGGAGTGCGACACGGGAGGGCATCCCCGTTATGCTTGACTTGGCCAAAGGTGGCCAGATCGTCGAATCCATTCCCGCCGTCCTCGACGAGAAAGGTGTGTTCCATGCGGGGACGCGCCTGAGGGGAGAGTTCGACGTCCTTCTGAAGGCCCCTCACTGGTTGCGCAAGCAATATCCAAACCCAGTCACAATCGGTGAAGAGGGCCTTGGAGGGCTGGACTTCTGGTTGCCCAATGGCGACATCGATGGCGATAATGAAATCGGAATTGGCGACTATGCTCGACTCTCTAGCGCTTTCAACGCTATGCCGTTTGATCCCAATTGGGACCCGATGGCAGACTTGAATGGCGATCAATCCGTCGACATTGGAGACTATGCGGTCATGAGCCTCCTGTATGGTCAATTCGGCGATTGATTGCCCTGATCATCGCTCCGCCGTCCCGAGAGGGACGGCGGTCTTTTTGTTTGTTAGAATCCAGATGGGATTCGAAGAGCGGGAGGGATGGCTCCAAGGTAGTCGCCAACAGCCTCCTCCCGAGTGAAGGGTCCAGTTCCATTCGAAGTTGGGAATGTCTGAACCTTGATGCGCTTGGTAACCCCAAAGATGAGCGGCTGGTTGAAGGCGAAGCGCCCAGGACCGGTGGACTTACGGACCAAGATATTCTGGGAGCCCCCCGGCCACTCGATGATAACGCGTGCGGATTGCGCGGTTGAGTCAAGCGCATTCCAGTTGATTTCGCCGGATACGGCTCTTGGCTTTACGGTAACCTGAATGGTCGTGGTTCCTGGAGCATCACCAAGATTGAAGCGAACAAGGGACTGACCGAGAGAGGAAGCCCGAATCTGCTGTCCCGTAACAGAAACGCTGTTTCCACTCTGAAGGCTCGATCTGATGTCGCTTGGACCCAAGAGTACATTGCCCATCTGGTCAATGAGGTTCGGTTCCAGGTTGAGTACCTGTCCCTGGATCATTTCAAGGCCCAGATTGGCAAGTCCCCAACCGCTTGAAGGGTCGCGAGCGATGACGCGTATCGCTGTACCAAGGAAGGAGTCCGCGTCCATGTCCAGGGTGTAGTTGCTGCCACCGGCATCGACGGTTATCAGGATGGTCGCGGATGCCAGCAACGCCCCTGTCCCGTCGGTGGATGGAAATGCCTCTGCCCTTAGTAGGTAGGAACCGCTTGGAACTTCGAATCCGACGGATTCTTGGTAGGCACTCACGCTTGAACGCACCAAGGTTCGAGTGCCACCGGCGACGGGAGTTCCAAGCTGGTCAAGGACTTGCAGGGTTGCAGATCGTGCGTATCCTGGCAAGCCTCTTCCGTCCGCGTTCCATCGCAGTGCGACGTTGAGGGGCGCGGCCTCATTAACAAGGTGGATGATAGCGCTGCCTGTCTGATCCGCGAGTGTGGCATCGAGCCGCACGTCGGTCGACTGATTGACAACTGCTGGTGCGGTGTACGTGGTGGTTGAGGGAGCGAACGAACCCACCGTCGGTGATAGGACACCAGAGAAGCTCGTGTCTTGCAAATCGGTGAGTATGGTTGAACCACTCGTGTTCTTGGCTTCAAAAGTGAATCGCTGACTCTCGCCAGCTTTGAGGGTGACTTCGGAAGGGCTAATCGACAGGCTGGCAATCTCGCTGTTGAGCATGTCAATGGTGACCGACGAAATGCCCGTCGTCGCGGTTCTCTCAAGCACCGCCGAGGCAACTTTCGTTCCGGTACCGCTTACGCCCTGGAGGCCCTCGATCTGAAGCACGTAGGTTTTGCCCGTCCGAAGTCCAGAAATTTCGAGAGGAGCATCACCGCGAGCCAGGATGAATGGACCCAGCGGTGTATCGGTTCCAGCCTGAGCGGTGATCCGTAACGAGCCAACGTAACTCTGGATATCCCGGCCGCTGTAGGGAGCAAAAACGGCAGAGACCCGAAAGACAGCGCGCTCCGAGTTGTTTCCCGATCCGCTCCCGCCGCAAGATGTCAGGAGGCCAAGAAGAGCAAGTGCCAGCATAGCCAGCAAGCAACGTCCTATGTTTCTCATGGTTCGACTCCGTCCGCCGTTATCAATTTGCATCCGGTTAACAAGATGGAGTGCAAATACGTTCCGAAATGTGGATGAGCAGAAGATTATGACCTGAAGTCCCTTCATCAACCCACGGCCCATGGCGCTGTCGTGAGCCCACCGTCGCGAAGAGCATCGGCCAGCCTCAGTGTCACGGGATTCACTCGGAGTATCGCGATGATGGAGTGTTCTGAGTCGCCCTTCCACCAGAATTCGAAACGCATGAATTCTTGAGCATCGGGGCCAGACTCAACCTTCGAGAGGTTGGAGAGCATCCCCTACCACTTTGGGCCGATCAAATCCGCACGTGTCGACAACTTCGATGTCGGAGGTCTGGAAATCCAACGCGACAACGTACCTTGCTCTCAGCGCAATGATCACCAGACAGGCCGTCACGAGCAAAGAGACCCCCAAAGCGGCTAAACCGAGCGCAGAGCCCGGAGAAGCCGGAGCGAGAACCCGCCAGATCAGGCAGCCTAAGCAAAGCGCTAGCCCTAATCCGAATAGAATGACTGGAATCACTCGACCCGGTCGGGCCGAAAGCACTGCTCGGCCCGGTGTCCAAGCCAGTTCCTTGAGCACCGGGCCGCGATCAGTCCTGCAGGTGAGATTACACCAACTTACAAGCCGATGAGAACGGCGATGATGCCCTGCGGGGTGCGACGGACGACCATGTCGATCCTCCGTCCGGGGCGCAGAGCGGCGATCCCTGCTTCGTATGAGATAGGTCGAACTTCGCCGTTCACGGTCCGAGTGAATCTGCATCGCGGACCGATGGCGATAGTGTAAGAACCCGCACCTTGAGCAACCGTAACGACCGGTGGATTGGCTTGGTAGGACGAAATGATGACGTCTTTGAGTTGATAGCTCGAGTACGGCTGTCCGGCGTTGGACTGAGCAGCGATGGCGAGGGCGAGAACGGCGAAGAGTGTATTGAAATTCTTCATGCCTGGCGAAAACGCAAGGCATGACCTCCGGTTCAGGCGATTGGGCCTTTAGTCGCGGCTCAGAAGCTCTTGGCCGCCCACCAGCGGGCTGGCTTTGTGCTGGTGCGCTTCATCAGGCCTTTGGCTTCCAGGTCAAGTTGGACCGTCTTGGCCCACCAACCACACGTGGACCCACCGGGGAATAGGTCGGCGGGCAGGTGCGGGCGGACTGCGTCCCGCATCTCGGTCTGCGTGAGGCCCGGTTCGCCTTTCGGCATTGCGTTGCTTAGCGCGTTTCGCATGGCTCTGTATTTGGCCGCGTCGACTCGGGCGGTAAGAGCGGGATGGTTGACGTTCTGAACTTCGACGAGTTCCTTGGATTTGGTTGACATCTTGCTATGTTACACCTCTCAACCTCAATTTTTCGCTACACTAGCCGAATGATTCGAACGCTGTATCGCCCCGTGGGACGAACGGAGTTAGCGCTGATTGAGGCTTCAGGCTGGCGCGAATTCCCGCCTCGTCTTCCGATCCAGCCCATTTTCTATCCTGTGCTGAATCGAGAGTATGCGGAGAAGATCGCGCGGGATTGGAACACGAAGGATGCTGCCTCAGGTTTTTTCGGTCACGTCCTGGAGTTCGATGTCGATGCGGCCTATCTGGAGCGTTTCGCGGTGCAAGTCGTTGGTGGCCATACCTGCCAGGAACTGTGGGTTCCCGCGGAAGAACTAGGCGAATTCAACGCGCACATTGTGGGCGAGATTCGTCTGATCAAGACATTTAAGGGTGCTGAGGATTAGATGCTTCCGGCGATGCACTCATTAAGGTACGCCTTAGCCGCATCCAGACGCGTCGTACCGTCGCCGCGCCCGCTGAGAACGGCATGGCCGTGATTGCCGTGCCCTCCATGGGCCTCCGTCATCCATAAGGCATGGAGGCGTATTCGCAATGATTGGTCATCAAGCGCAATTCTGAGTTGCTTAATGAAATCCACGCTGTTGGGCAACCGGGCAAGGCGGCAGATGGACCTGTACTCACGCCTTGTTTCGCCGTTAAGGCGATCAAGACAGAGATCTGCAATCGCCTTAAGCTGCTTGGAACTCAGATCGATACGAAGTAATCTCTTGGCTGCGATCTCTTTGGCGTAGCCGGAGCGGAAGAAGTAAGGATCCTCTACAAGAAACTGGATGAGGAGGTCAGGCTCGTGCGGTGCACTGGTGGGCGACCACAGCGCGGCCACGAGGTCAGGGGGCCAGAGAGCGGCATATTGTTGATGCCAGTCCACAGCAGTTGCCACGCTACGATCCGCTTCAAGTGAGCGCATCTTTTTTCTCTTTGGCATGCCGCGGTATCGACCTTGGCTCTCTTCAGGGCTATAGCCCTTCTGCCAATGAGCGTTGAATTCGTCGATGGCACCTTGGTTGAAGAGAATCCGACCTTTCATGAGCTTGCGAGAATATCATACTATGCTTGGGCGTACCGCTCCGCCAACACAGGCCATGTTCTATCCTTAATTGCCGTCCGAATCTCCTCCATTAGTCGTGCATAGAACGCGAGGTTGTGGAGCGTGGCCAATCGTGCACCGAGTGGTTCTGAGGCCTTGAACAAGTGCCGAATGTATGCCTTAGAATACCGGCTTAAACCCTCAAACTCCGAAAACGGCGAATCGTCCTCGGCATGCTTCGCAGCCGAGATATTGACGCGCCCACTCATAGTGTAAACGCAATGGTGCCGCGCCATGCGCGTGGGGAGGACGCAGTCGAAGAGATCGACGCCGCAGGCGACGGCGTGCAGAATATCGGAGGGATGGCCGACTCCCATGAGGTAACGCGGCTTGACCACGGGAAGCAGTGGGGCCGTCATTTGGACGACGGGGCGCTGCATTTCGGTCGGTTCGCCGACACTCACGCCGCCGATCGCGACGCCGTCGAAAGGAAGTGCCGAGATGAAGGCGGCCGATTCCCGACGCAGATCCTCGTGCACGCCGCCCTGCACGATTCCGAACACGGCTTGACCCTCACGCCTTGCATCAAGGTTTCGCGGAGCCCAAAGGTGGGTGCGTTGCATCGCCCTAGTCGCTTCCTCGCGAGAACACGGATAGGGCGGACATTCGTCGAGAGCCATTGAGATGTCGACTCCGAGTTCGCCCTGAATCTCGATCGAACGTTCAGGAGTAAGAAATAGCTCGCTGCCATCGAGATGCGATCTAAAACGAACACCTTCATCATTAATGTTTCGCATCTTCGAAAGGCTCATGACTTGGTAACCGCCTGAATCGGTGAGAATCGCACCTTTCCAACTCATGAAGGGATGCAAACCGCCAAGCCGTTCGACCAAGCCACTCCCAGGCCGGAGCGAAAGATGGTAGGTATTCGAAAGGACGAGCTGATAGCCAAGTCGCTCCAGATCTTCGCTGCCGACGGTCTTTACGGTCCCTTGAGTGCCAACGGGCATGAACGCAGGTGTCTCGACGGTGCCGTGGGGCGTATGAAGCCTCCCCCGCCGCGCACCGGTGTGCGGGCAGGTGGAGAGCAATTCAAACGAGATCATTCGCGCTTAACCGAGTTCGGCGAGGACTTGTTTCACCGGCTCGAAGTCGGGCATGTCGCCGGGGGTTGGGGTTTGAACGGAATAGCGAATAACCCCTTCCTTGTCGATGACGAAGACGGCCCGGGCTGACGACCGTCCCATTCCTCCGAAATTCGGAACAATCACATCGTAAGCAGTACTGACCTCACGCTCGTAATCACTGACCAGGGGGATCGTAATCCCATTAGCCTTTGCCCAACCATTCTGGGCGAACACGCTGTCCACACTGATGCCGATGACTTCGGCATTGAGGCTTTTGTACGCACCGAGTCCAGCCGTCACATCGCAAAGCTCTTGCGTGCAAACGCCAGTGAACGCGCCGGGGAAGAAGAGGAGGACAAGATTGGCCTTTCCGATGTGGTCGGCAAGGGCAAAGTCAACGATGCCGTCAGCCGTCATGGTGCGGAGGGTGAAGTCAGGGGCTTTGGTACCGGGTTGTAGGGGCATAGGCCCAGATTATGAAGGATGGCGGCGATGGGGTGGGGATCGTCTTAGTGGCGCATGTCGTTGTCGAGATCCTGCAGATTCAACCGGAGTCCCAATGAGTCCGCGAAGGAGGGATTGAGAGCGTTAATGTTGTCTCCGCTTCTGCGCACGATGCCGATAAGGTCGTCGGGATTCATGGGTGGGCGGCGGCGGAGAACGTCGGCGATGCCAGCGGCCACCATCGGGCTCGCGAATGAGGTTCCCGACCAGACGCCGAGGGTGCCGTCCCACCAGAAACTCTTGATTCCCGTCGAGGGGGCAGACTGACGCACTGAGTGGTGCCAGTTGCTGAAGGGTGCCTTTAAGTCAAATTCGTTCACACCGGCGACGCCGATGACCTCACTGATCGAGGCGGGTGACATGATATCCTCGATGGAGTTGTTGCCGGCCGGGGCGACCAATACCAAACCCCGATGCTGCGCCCAAGACATCACGTCGCTGAGGGCAGGAATCTCCGAGAGCGACCCGAGACTGATGTTGGCCACTTCGGCGTTGTTCGTAACCGCAAACGCAATACCCTTGATCAGGCGCCACGCCGTACTGACTCCATCGCTGTCGGCAACGCGCACAATGACCAGGTCGGTAAGAGGTGCAATCTGATCGACGATGCCGGCGATCATGGTTCCGTGCCCAACCGCCTCGTCGGGATCGGTGTTGCCGTTCGTGTCGCGTGACATCGGTACGTCGTAGGGTCGAAGGCGAGGTTCCACCGCGTTCATGGAGGCGACGGTCTTCGTCCAGAGTGCCATCTGAAGGGGTGAGAGGCCGGTATCGAGAATCGCAACCCGCACGGTCCTTCCCGGTGTTTGCGCGAGCGTCGGGCTGAAGTGAATCTGCTGGAGCCAAGCGTCGTTGAGGGCGTAGAGATCGTTGCGGTCCCCCACGGCGGCGATCGTGCTGCCTTTTCCCGCTCCCGAACCCTCGGGACTCACGACTTCGATGTTGTCTTCTGACCACATTACTCGTGGGTCGAGGCGCATCTTGGCTTGAATGACGTCTTCGTTTTGTCCTGGGCGAGTTCGATACAGTGCGAAAGGTGCCCCAAACGTTTGGTCAACCAAGACAACGCCAAAGTCATGGGCAACCGCCTTCGCGGATGCTTTGACCTCCAGCTGGCACACGATGGTGTTTGCGTGCGCCGCAACGGCGAACGCGGCCAAAGCAATGGAAAAGGCAGAGCGAATTTGCATGGCTTTACCGGAAGAGGTTGCTCGGCAAGGAAATGATACATTTCCCTCGCCCGTTTCTACGCCGTTTTAGTTGAAAACCTGGTGCGATCCCTCAGAATTGCCCGAATCTTGGCCAGTCGCAATGCCCTGCAGCCACCGTTCGACGTGATGCGGCCTCGTGAAGCGAAGGACGGGGATCGACCCGTCGCGCTCCCACTCGCGAATGCGCTTCGATTTCCGTCGGAAGCTCTTGAAATGCCAAACGAGAATCGACTGGGTTGAAAACACAATGCGCCACGATTCGAAGTTGCCGTTGCAGATCGGCTTCTTGTCCCACGCCCGCATAAACGTCCGCCGCAGAAGTCGGAGGAGCGAGACGGCCCGCGGGTAGTCCAGGCCGATGATCAGATCAACGCGGGCAAGCGGGATGTCGATCCACTTCGCGTACGCCGAGTCGAGAATCCAGCGTTCCTGTGAGCAGATCGCAGCGATGCGTTCTCGTTGGAGGTCAGTTGGAACCTCAATCCATCCCGGCTCCCAAGTCAGCGAATCCACCTCGGTCCAGGGCAGTCCGGTCAGTTCCCTCAAGCGCGCGGCAAGACTGGTCTTCCCAGAGCCAGTTACCCCATAAATGAGAATGCGCTGGCCGGTAAGCATGTCATCGAGTCTACCGGCGCAAGCGCAGAATGCCCCGGACTTGAGTCCGGGGCGGGAGGGAGTTTAGTCGCCGACTTGACCGTAGTTCGCGCTGAGGATCGCGTAGTCGCCGATGTCGATCGCCTCGTCCGCGTTTAGGTCCGCATTTTCCGACCAGAACGGATCGCCGGGGATGGAGCCGTAGGACTGGGACAGAATCGCGTAGTCGCCGATCGAGATTTCGTTGTCGTCGTCGACGTCGCCGTTCAGGGCCGTCCCCGTCAAGCCGGTGACACCAGCCGGTGAGGTCGTCACTTCCCAAGCCTTGCGCAGGAAGGATCGGCTCTTGGTCGACATGCGATACGTGCCGGGAGTCGTGGGAGCCTTCACGCCGAAGGTACCGTCGGGGGCGATGAAGCCGAGCCGAAGCGCAATGAGCTCATCGGTGTTCGGATCGCGGAACTCGAAGGGAGCCGGATAAACGCTGCCGTGCTGATCGAACGAATCCAGCACGAGGTTGCCGCTCACGACACCGCCCGGAGCATTGACGGGGCCATCGCTCGAGCCGAAGAAGTCCTCCGCTTCGGTCATTCCCGTTGACTCATAGCATCCGCCCGAGATCGGCATGGTGATCGCCTTTGATCCGGCTGAGGTGAAGCCGAACCCGCTAAGCGACTGGCCCGCCGCAGGGGTCACGCTGATCGGCTGGTTCTCCAAGAACACCCACACGATATAGGTCTGGTGGTCGGTCTCGAAATCCCATCCGGGAGGCGAGGTGATATCCGTTAAGTCCGCATTGATATCAAGCGTTACGAACAGGCTGTGCGGCCGCTTCGTGCTCAAGGCCGATTCGTCGTTATGCAGCGTATACGTCCACACGTCGCCGACCTTGTTCGCAGTGACATGGGCGTCGAACGCCGAGGCGCAGGTGGCCGAAGCCAGTGCCAAGCCAAGAAGAAGATATCTAGATAAAGAAACGATCATCCTTTTACTCCCATCGTGTTCAAGACCCGCGTCTCGGGGAAGCGGGAACTCGTGCTCTTCGGGCTGCGCCCGATAAGGTTGCGCCAACTGTCGCGCAGGTATTCCATTAGAAGAGTGCTGGTCGTGATTTCGTTGGCATTCCCAAAATAGCCAAGATTCACTGTTTCGCCGGAGTGGCGTCGGTAAATCAACAAGGGGCGCACGTCCGCCAGCCTTTGGTTGTTCAGTCGGATCGGGATCCTCGGTTCGTAGAAGGTACCGTCCGGGTTCACCCTAATACTCTTTGTGTGTCGCTCCGGGTTGATCCCGTCCGAGTACTCCAAGGTCAGCTGGCCGTCGATCGCATGCCCAGGGTCGCTCACGCGCCCCTGCGCCGTCATCACCCAACCCAAAGGGCTTCGCCAAAAGCGGATGTCGGTATCTTCGGAATCAAGCTTCGGGGCATCGGCTCGCTGCTCGGCGGTTCGCCCGTCAGCCAAGTAGGGAACGGCTGTTTCAAGCGGCCCACCATTGCGGGAGAATCGGATGCTGTCCGGCCTCACCGACTCACCCAGCCTTCCCCACAGCCTGTGGTGAAGAGACGGGCTACCGTATACAGCTAGGGTAGTCCCTGCAAACACCCAGTGGTCTACACTGTATAGACTCCAAACAAACGGTTCGTTGGCTGGCCGGTCAAAGATAACGTAGTCTGTGGAGTACGTCAAGTCAACCGCTATGAATCCTGGCCCGTCCGAGTTGATGCCCGGCGTACAGGTGACGACCGGGGGAACCGTCACGGTGCCAATGGCCCCTGCCGTCCCTGCTAGCAGCCCGGCGATCGTAAGTGACCCTAGCCTAAAGCAAAACTGACTCATCCCCTCACCCCAAGAGTCACCCCGTTTGTACGAATATGCCGGAACCGACCGGGCTCCGCTTTGACCGCTTCACTGATCTTGTTTCGCAGTTCGTCGTATTGGAAGGTCTTCAACTCCTTCTTCCGCGAGACCTCGGTCCCGTTCCCGAAGTAACCCACATTGACCTCGTCACCCGCCGTTCGATGGTAGAGAAACAATGGGCGACCGGAAGGGCCGTTGGGACCCCAGGCAACGAGGCCGTCGATGTTGAAACTGCCATCCGGTCCCACCGGCACCCTGACCGATCTACGCACCCCATTCTCGTCCACCTGCAATTCCAGGCCATTCGGATTAATCGGGTAGCCCGGGTCCGAGATGCGCCCTGCGGCCGCGATGCGGAGGCCGTTGCCAAACAGGCCGAACTTCATGAAGCCATCTTCGCCGCCAGGGGCGCCGATGGAGATCTTCGGGGCATTGGCGCGCTGCTCATCGGTCCGGCCATCGTACTGAGGAGCCCACACCGGAAAGTTCATCCCCGGCAGTGTGGCCGTGACGTTGATTTGCTGAAATCCTGACCCGAGTCCGTAGATAAATCCCCGCCAACAGTTGACGATTGCGAGATTGGGACCAAGGATCATGGCGATGAACCCGGGGCCAAACGCTCCCTGTTGGTACGGGGATACCGTTCCGAACTCATAACTTAGAACATAGCTCGACCCCGAGAGCATGAGGAACCCGCTGTAGTCGGGAGGTGAACCGGTTCTCAGCAAAAGAACTTCTGTGGTTGAGTTGTTGACGACCGTGATGGCGCCCGTCCAGACTGGATGAGCAATATCAAACCCGGACGGCATCGGCGTAATGACTGGCGGAACGTCGACAGAGGCCTGTCCACTACCGATGGAAGGCAACGCCGTCCCAAGTGCCAACAGGACCTTGCCGAGTCGCGCTCCTTCTATCATCCCCTCACCCCCATGACCACGCCGTTCGAGCGCCACCGAAAGTGG
>JAIBBE010000049.1 GCA_019694835.1 Fimbriimonadaceae bacterium
ACGGTCTGGAGCGCGCGCTTCGAGGCGTCGAACTCGACGGGGAGCGTGATGAGGCCGAACACGGCGACCGCCGCCAGCGCCGCGACGAGCACGTAGGCCAGCACACCCGGCTCGGAGCGGTTGTGCGCGGCGGACAGCGAGAAGATCATGAACATCGTGAGGAACGGCAGTAGACGACTACCGATCGACACGACGGGAACGACCGCACTCCGGAATCCGAGCCACGGGTAGCGATCGGCATGCTGGAGCGCGTGCCCCGCTTCGTGGGCTGCGACACCGATCGCGGCCACCGAGGAGGAATCGTGCGTCGCCTCCGAGAGGCGCAGCACCCGATCCCTCGGATCGTAGTGGTCGGTCAGGAATCCGCCGGCGCGTTCGACCCGCACGTCCTGGAGACCGCGGGCATCGAGCAACAACCGAGCGACGTCGGCACCGGTGCGACCGAGCCGGGACGGCACTTCCGCGAATCGCCGGAACGTGGACTGCACTCGCGCCTGCGCCCACAGACTGAGCACCATGATCGCGATGCCACCGAACAACCAGAAGATGCCCATGATCAGCCTCCATGGAGCGCGACACTTCGTCGTGGTCCGCACTCCTCACACCGTCACATCAACGCGCATGCCAAGCAGATGCGACGGAATGTCGGTGGTGCGGGGCGAGTTCGGAAGCGGTGCGCGCAGCTCGCAAACCGCTTCGCCGGGACGGAACGGGATTGGAACCGGTCGCGGCGGTTGATCCAATGCCGAACTCGTTTTGTCGCGGTGACTACGGGTGGACCGGTCGACCTGCCGATCAGTGTCCGATCCCATCGATCCGCATCCACCATTTCCGTGCAAGCCGGAGGCCTTGGTCGTCGTCCAAGGGCGCTCTCAAGATTCGTGCTCCCCGACTCGGAGTCAGGAACTCGCTGCCATGAAGCCATCGATCCTCCTCGCCATCCTCGCGCTCGTCGTCCTCGGCGCCGTTGCGATCTTCAGCGGGTTGTTCGACGACGCGCCCACTTCGACCGATCCCAAGCCGGCCGCAACCGAGAAGGACGCGCCGCCCGCCAAGGATCCGAAGTCGGACGTCCCCGAAGTGGTCGCGACGAAGCCGGAACCGGCGACGTCCAATCGCGAAGTGGTTCGCGACGACAAGCCGGCGCAGACCACCGACTCGCGCGGCTCCGCGATGATCGGCGGGCGCGTCGTCACCGCGACCGAGCAGGGCATCCCCGACGCTGTCGTCACCCTCTTCATCGGGCCCTCGAATCCCGCCTTCCAAGTCGTGGCCGCGCGTCGCCCCACCGGGTTGACCGCGAAGACCGATGCCGATGGCGCCTACTCCTTCGAGAACGTCGCGGACTCGCCGAACTACGTGATCACCGCGGTGCATCCGGACTTCGCGCAGGGTGAACGCACGGGAATCGCGGTCGCCGAGAACGACGCAGTGGTGGCTCCGAACATCGTGCTCGGAGAGGGCTCCAAGCTGAAGGGCGTGGTTCGCGATCTCACGACTCAGGCGCCGATCGCTGGCGCGAAGCTCGAGCTGTGGGACACGATGACCACGAACTTCCTCGACATCTCGATGCGCAAGCCGTGGGCGACCACGGAGTCCGATCCGAACGGCAACTACGAGTTCAAGAACGTCCACTTCAACGCCTACGAGATCGTGTGCGCGAAGGATGGCTACGCCACGATGGTGAAACGCGAGGCACAGCTCTTCCTCGCAGCCGCTCCGGCCAGCACTCGCGAGTTCCAATTCGACCTGCCGTACGCCGTGAAGATCGCGGGTGTGGTGACCGACTCGCGTGGTCAACGAGTCCCCGACGCACTGATCAACGCGGATCAGATCGGACAAGTCGCCGAGCGCGGCGGTTCGAAGGGCGCCGCGACTTCCGGTCCGGACGGCCGCTTCGAGATCAACACGCTGGGCGAAGGCACCTATCAGGTGTCGGCGCAAGCGAAGGGCTACAGCCCGAAGCAAGTCGGTCAGTTCAACTCCGGCACCACCGACCTCACGGTCGTGCTCGAGCCCCGCGGCACGGTGCGCGGCAAGGTGATGCAACCGACCGGCGGTCCGGTCACGAAGTTCGAGCTGCGCTTCGTCATGGTGCGCGAGGCCGAGCCGATTCCGACCAATCAGACTCAGCGTTTCAGCAGCAACGATGGTTCGTTCAGCATGGGCGACGCCGAACCCGGCGACTACATGCTGGAAGCGACGGCGGACGGCTTCGCCCCCACTCGTTCGCAGAAGTTCACGGTGGATCGCGAACGCAGCACGGATGGCGTGTCGATCACGCTGACCGTCGGCGGTACGGTTTCCGGCACGGTGCAGAACTCGCGCGGCGAACCGGTCGCGGGCGCCGAGGTCACGATCAACCCGAACAACTATCAGTCGAACTTCATCACGGACATCTTCGGCTCCCTCCCGTCGTCGCCGCAGATCAAGACGCCGAAGACGCGCACCGGGAAGGACGGCCGCTTCGAGATCAAGCACGTGACGCCGGGCATCTACCAAGTCGCCGTGAAGGCGCGTGACTTCAGTCCGTATGCGAAGAACGACGTCAACATCCAAGAAGGCCCCTTGGACGTCGGTATCATCCGGCTGGCCAGCGGCGGCACGATCGAAGGCAACTGCGTCGATGCGTCGGGTCGGCCGTTCGCGGACGGTGTGATCACCGCGAGCATGGCGCAGACCCCGGATCGGCCGCCGCAGAGCATGCCCTCGATGAAGACGATCAAGCCGGACTTCGACGGCAAGTTCCGCCTCTCGAACCTCGACCCAGGCGATTGGGAGCTGACGCTCGGACCGGACTCGCTCGATGGCGTACCGATCAACCCGCTGACCAAGGTGATGATGACGCAGCAGACCAAGCAAGTGGTCCCGGTGCGCGACGGTCAGATCTCGACGGTCACGATGAAGGTCCCGCCCGCACCGAAGTGATCGCGGACGAGTCCTTGGGTGAGAACCGCCGCGCGCGAGGCGACTCGGGCGCGGCGGTTCTCGTTTCGAAGTGGATCGATCGGTCCGCTGCATGGAGCGGAGCGGCTGTCTTCGCTTCGGCCGCCGCCCGGTCTCACTCGTGCGGTCGCAGTTCCGGGATCTCCGCGATCGCCGCCTGGTAATGCTCGAGCGAGAGTGGCGCGACCGCACCCTGACCGAATCCGCGTCGACTCGGCAAGGTCGTGTAGAGCGCGCGCGGAAGCCAGCGCGAGAAGAACTGCTCCTCCGTGCGAGCGATCGCTTCGAGCGAGAATCGCGGCTTCTTCCGCATCCCGGCGATATGGGTCAACGCGGCTTCGCGCGACACCGACGGAGTCGCGGTCGCGACTCCCTTGAAGTGAGACTTGAACGCCTGCGCCCCGAATCGCAGGAAGTGCAGGAACGTGTGATGCGTGGAGATCGCGCCAGCCCAGGGATACGGCCGACTCGTGAATCTCGCGGCGACCCGGTCGATCGCCCGATCGACTCGCTCGCGATCCTCGGCGGATCGGGCTCCCCCACGCTGCCGGAACAACGCGTACAGACGCAGATCGTCGCCCTCGGCGAAGTAGATCTGCGAAATGCCGTAGCGCTCGGGATCCTGGGCGATGTGCGAACCCTGCTCGAGCCCGAATTCGCCGACCAGGAAGAGTGCGACGTGCGGTGTCTCGCCGTCGATCCAGGCCACGGTCTCGAGCGCCTCCTCCACGCTCTCGTCGGGATGATCGGTGAAGGTCATCCACTGGGTCGCGATCCCGCGCTCGGAAAAGATTCGATTCACGGAGGTCATGGTCTCGCGATCACAACCCTTGCGCATCAGGTCGAGGATGCGATTCGATCCGCTCTCGATGCCGAACGCGGCCGCGCGCATACCGCCGCGGAACAGCGTGTCGACTCGCTCCTCCGTGAAGTACTTGTCGATCTTCAGATCGCAGTGCCAACGCAGGTTGCTTCCGCGCTCCGAGAGCGCGTTGGCGAGCGCGACGGCGTAGCGCGGTGAGAGCACGTCGCACGACAGATAGAAGTTCTTCACGCCGTAGCGCTGCGAGAGGTGTGCGAGATCGGTCGCGGCCTTCTCGGGTGGGATCTCGCGATAAGCCGCTGTCGCGGTCTCGGTGAGCCCGTAGTAGCAGAACGAGCACTTGCCCCAGTAGCAGCCGCGGGTCGGCGCGTAGAGCAGCGTCCGCGAAGGCGCGAGATAGCGGTCGAGATCGAGATCGCTGTAGTCCGGCGGATCCGACTCGCGAAGGTCGAGCGTGAACCGTGGACCGACGACGGGAACTCCTGTCGCGGGATCGAGGATCAGGAGGTTGGGGACGTCGCGCAGCGCCTCGAATCGGGCGGATGGAGAGTCGGCGCTCCGCCAGGACTCCAATCGCCGCAACAGCGAATCGAGCAGCGCTTCGCCCTCGAAGAGAGCGACTCCGTCGACGAACGAGAGCAATCGAGCACGTTGCTCCGGTCCCATGTGAACCGCGGACTGATGGATCGATGGCCCACCGATGCAGACGAAGGCGCTCGGAGCTCGGGCTTTCAGGAATCGAGCCAGGCGGAGCGCTTCCGGGATCTGACTCGGAAAGATCACGGAGATCCCGACGAACTCGACCTCGGAGACATCGACCCAGAGCTGTCCGTTCGCGAGATCGTTCCAGTCCTCGGGCGGATCGAACACGCGGCGATAGAGGTCGTCGAATGGTCCTGCTGCGCCATCTGCATGCGCTTCGAGCAATTCGAAGCTCCACGGCACCACATCGCGATCGAACCGATTGAAACCGAGCCGCAGCGGATGCCAGGCTGCCGAGAGCGCCTGGAACACCGCTTCGATCCGGATGCGCGCGCGATGGTAGTGCTCAGGATCCTCGAAGAGACTGGCGTCCCTCAAGACCTCGAGCGGAGTCGGGCGACCGCAGATCGCGTCCTCGAGGCCGACTCGACACTCCGCGATCGCACGGAACTCGCGCTGTTCCGCGAAGCTCAGTCGATCTTGGTGATTGAAGGAGATGAATCGCTCACCGAGCAGCGATGCAAGCTGGCGCAGCGACTCCTCACGGAGCACGTGATGCGCAGCTTCGACATTGAGATCGATCACCTGCGCATCGAGACCACGCGACCGCAGATAGGCCTTCAGCGTCGGAAGGCTCAGGTACGGCTGGGTCGGATCGGCGAGCGGCGGATGGATCAGGAGATTCATGGATGGTGGCAAGCTACCAGACGAGCCGGTGGCAACGATCGGAAGTCACCCGCGTGCGAGCGAGCACCGAGGATCTGGGAATTCGGGCGGACGGGCCAACTCGACGCAATCGCCTACCGGCCGCGAGATGATTACTTCCGTTGCTTCTTCCAGTCGTCGGTCAGCATGCCCGCGAATCCCCAGTTCTCATCCGCGATCTCCTGGATCACGATGTGGGTGTGCTCAGGCTTCTTGCCGAGATGCCGCACCAACGAATCGGTGATGTCCTTCACGATCGCGGCCTTCTGGTCGCGCGTGGCTCCTTCGAGGATCTGTACGTTGACGTAAGGCATCGCGGATCTCCTGCGAACGCTGTGGGCAAGCTCGGAATGAACCGAAACAAGCCCTGGGATGCAAGCAACGCGGCCCGTTGCGCAAGAGAGCACAACGGGCCGCGGGGAATAGATGCTTCCGGCAATGACCTACTCTCTCGGGGTTCACCCAATACCATCGGCTCGAGCTGCGGAACGACCGTGTTCGGAAAGGGAACGGGTGTGGCCAGCTCGATATGGTCACCGGAAGTGTTGAAAGGGGGTGAATCGTGGAATCTTGGGGATCTCTTGGAAGAGATCCTACGCAGCAATCTCGAGGTGAAGAGCTGACCGAGGACTCACGATGAATCATCGTGAGGGAGAAAGGTAGTCAAGCCGATGGGCCTATTAGTACCGGTGAGCTGAACACATTGCTGTGCTTACACCTCCGGCCTATCAACCTGGTGGTCTTCCAGGGGCCTCGTAGGGAGATTTGGTTTCGGGGAGGGTTTCACGCTTAGATGCTTTCAGCGTTTATCCGTTCCGAACTTAGCTACCCAGCACTGCCGCGAGCGCGACAACTGGTACACCAGAGGTTCGTCCGCCCCAATCCTCTCGTACTAAGGGCAAACCCCCTCAAATCTCCTGCACCCATGCCGGATAGAGACCGACCTGTCTCACGACGGTCTGAACCCAGCTCGCGTACCGCTTTCATTGGCGAACAGCCAAACCCTTGGGACCTTCTTCAGCCCCAGGATGCGATGAGCCGACATCGAGGTGCCAAACCACGCCGTCGATATGGACTCTTGGGCGTGATCAGCCTGTTATCCCCGGAGTACCTTTTGTCTGATGAGCGACGGCCCTTCCACACGGGACCGCCGGATCACTAAGCCCTGCTTTCGCACCTGCTCGACCTATGGGTCTCGCAGTCAAGCACCCTTGTACCTTTACGCTCTGCACGCGATTGCCAACCGCGTTGAGGGTACCTTTGGACTCCTCCGTTACTCTTTGGGAGGAGACCGCCCCAGCCAAACTGCCCACCAAGCACTGTCCCAATCCCGGCTTCACGGGTATCGGTTAGAATTCTAGCAGGATAAGGGTGGTATTTCACTGACGACTCCGCGGAAGCTAGCGCAACCGCCTCAACGTCTCCCACCTATGCTACACATATCAAGCCAGAACCCAGTACTAGGCTACAGTAAAGGTTCACGGGGTCTTTTCGTCCTGGCACGGGTACGTGGTATCTTCACCACGACTGCAGTTTCGCCGAGTCTCTCGCCGAGACAGTGCTCCAGTCGTTACGCCATTCATGCGGGTCGGAACTTACCCGACAAGGAACTTCGCTACCTTAGGACCGTCATAGTTACGGCCGCCCTTCACCGGGGCTTCAGTTCGCAGCTTCGCCTTGCGGCTAACCGCTCCCTTTGACCTTCCGGCAGTGGGCAGGCGTCAGTCTGTATACGTCGGCTTATCCGCCTTTGCACAGACCTGTGTTTTTGATAAACAGTCGCCAGAGCCATTTGTCTGCGGCCCCCCTGAGCTTCATGAGTAAATCACTTCACCCCAAGGGGCACTCCTTTTTCCGAAGTTACGGAGTTAAATTGCCGAGTTCCTTAGCGAGAGTTCTCTCGAGCGCCTTAGGATATTCACCCCACCTACCTGTGTCGGTTTGCGGTACGGACGCTTTTCAGCTCACTAGGAGATTTTCTTGGAAGCCCATCACATTGCTTCGGGCTCAAGGCCCTCGTCATCACTCCCGAGGTTGACGGCCGCGCATTTCACTACGGCCACCCCGCAAGCTTGAACACCCACTTCTAGCCGGGTGCCAACGATCCAGACTCCGTCCCTCCATCGTTCAAACGCCTCAAGCGGTACGGGAATATTAACCCGTCTTCCATCGACTACGCCTTTCAGCCTCGTCTTAGGGTCCGACTAACCCTGGGCGGAATTACCTTCCCCAGGAAACCTTAGGTTTACGGCGAATCAGATTCTCACTGACTTTATCGCTACTCGTACCGGCATTATCACTTCCACTTCGTCCAGGAGTCCTTACGGTCTCCCTTCATCCTGCTGTGGAACGCTCCCCTACCAAAGACAAGACCACGCGGGTCTCGTCTGTCCGCGGCTTCGGTGTCGAACTTAGTCCCGTCCATTTTCGGCGCAGAAATGCTCGACCAGTAAGCTGTTACGCACTTTTTAAATGATGGCTGCTTCTAAGCCAACATCCTGGCTGTCTTAGCACTTCCACTTCCTTTGACCACTGAGTTCGTCTTTGGGACCTTAGCCGGCGATCTGGGCTGTTTCCCTCTTGTCGACCAAGCTTATCCCCGGTCGACTGACTGCCATGCTGGCAAAAACGGTATTCGGAGTTTGATTAGGCAGGGTAGCTGGGTAAGCCCCCAAGCCCATTCAGTAGCTCTACCCCCGTTTCGCACCGCACAACGCTAGCCCGAAAGCTATTTCGGGGAGAACCAGCTATCCGCAGGTTTGGTTAGACTTTTACTCCTAACCACAAGTCATCTCGTAGCTTTTCAACGCTAATGAGTTCGGTCCTCCACGGACTGTTACATCCGCTTCAACCTGCTCATGGTTAGATCACCTGCATTCGGGTCTACCCCACAGAACTGGACGCGCATTTCGCACTCGGTTTCCCTTCGGCTTCGGACCTTTCGGCCCTTAACCTCGCTCTGTAGAGTAACTCGCCGGTCCATTATGCAAAAGGTACGCCGTCAGCCATTCCCTTGCGGGCATAGGCCTCCGACTGCTTGTAAGTTCATGGTTTCAGGGCCTGTTTCACTCCCCTCGCTGGGGTTCTTTTCATTTTTCGCTCACGCTACTACTACGCTATCGGTCGCCGGATTGTACTTAGCCTTAGGGGGTGGGCCCCCCAGATTCACGCCGGGTTCCACGTGACCGGCGGTACTCGGGATACTGCGGAGAGGGTCTTGGTTGCCGTCTACAGGGCTTTCACCTTCTTTGGCTGGACTTTCCAATCCATTCCACTAACCAAAACCTTGCTCACTCTCTGGCGAATGACTGCTTCGCCTCGCAATTCCCACTACACCGCTTCCGCAACGCCAGTCGCTTACACGGATTCGGTTTAGGCTTGTGCCCTTTCGCTCGCCGCTACTCAGGCAGTCGAGTTTTCTTTCTTTTCCTGCAGGTACTGAGATGTTTCAGTTCCCTGCGTTCGCTTCCCATACCTATGTGTTCAGTATGGGATCTTGGAGCTTGATCCAAGGCGTTTCCGCATTTCGGAGATCTCCGGATCTTCGCCTGGTTGGCGGCTCCCCGGAGCTTATCGCAGCCGTCCTACGTCCTTCATCGCCTTCCGGCGCCAGAACATCCACCATGAACTCTTCGTAGCTTGACTACTCTTGTCCGTTTCGTCGCTGCCCCCGAAGGGACAACGACGGAGAATCTGTTTCCTCGCTCGCTCTCTTTTCTCGAGAACTGCTGTCGTGGATTCCACGATTCACTTGTCAAAGATCAATCGCTCGGAGCTTGCTTCGCTCCTCGCGGGTGAGGTACCCGATCCGGAATCTTCCAGATCAAGCCCCTCGAATTCGTTGCGGATGGTCTGCCCGTCTCTGCGGGGATACCGGCGAGCTCGCTTCGGCCCTGGGCTCGATGCGCAGCGACTTGCGGCGCGCGTCAAGTTGGTGGAGGCGACAGGAATCGAACCCGCGACCTTCTGCTTGCAAAGCAGACGCTCTACCAACTGAGCTACGCCCCCAGCCATGCTCCTCGAACCGGTGGTGGCCCACGAAAATGGTGGGCCTCGGTGGACTCGAACCACCGACCTTACGCTTATCAGGCGTACGCTCTAACCACCTGAGCTAGAGGCCCGCTTGGGCGGCCATCCGTGAATAAAGGGGTGAATAGTCTGCCAATGAGGCGCTTGGCGCCAATGTTGTCTTGCGGTCCGATTCCCGCTTGCGCGGTCTTCAGACCTCCAAGGTACATCCTTAGAAAGGAGGTGATCCAGCCACAGGTTCCCCTACGGCTACCTTGTTACGACTTAGTCCCAGTCATCGACCTTACCGTGGGCGCTTCCCTCCTTGCGGTTGGGTTCACGACTTCGGGTACTGTCAACTTCCGTGGCTTGACGGGCGGTGTGTACAAGGCTCAGGAACATATTCACCGCGGCGTAGCTGATCCGCGATTACTAGCGATTCCGACTTCATGGGGGCGAATTGCAGCCCCCAATCCGAACTGGGACCGGCTTTCTGGGATTTGCTCTACCTCTCGGCTTAGCGTCCCTTTGTACCGGCCATTGTGGCACGTGTGTAGCCCCGGACATAAAGGCCATGATGACTTGACGTCATCCCCACCTTCCTCCGTTTTAACAACGGCAGTCTCCCTAGAGTCCCCGGCTTTACCCGCTGGCAACTAAGGATAAGGGTTTCGCTCGTTAAGGGACTTAACCCGACATCTCACGACACGAGCTGACGACAGCCATGCAACACCTGTGTACGTTCCACCTTGCGGCGTCAGACACCTTTCAGCATCCTAATCCGTACATTTCAAACCCGGGTAAGGTTCTTCGCGTTGCTTCGAATTAAACCACATGCTCCACCGCTTGTGTGAGCCCCCGTCAATTCCTTTGAGTTTTAGCCTTGCGACCATACTCCCCAGGCGGGGTACTTAACACATTGGCTTCGGCAGAGACCGCATTGGACGGCCCCTACCCAGTACCCATCGTTTACAGCTAGGACTACCAGGGTATCTAATCCTGTTTGCTCCCCTAGCTCTCGCGCCTCAGTGTCAGTAACGGTCCAGTGAGTCGCTTTCGCCACCGGCGTTCCTCTGGATATCTACGCATTTCACCGCTACACCCAGAGTTCCACTCACCCCTCCCGTTCTCAAGCTATGCAGTATCCACGGCTGTTCCTCGGTTGAGCCGAGGGATTTCACCATGGACTTACACAGCCACCTACGCGCGCTTTATGCCCAGTGATTCCGAGCAACGGTTGTCACCTTCGTCTTACCGCGGCTGCTGGCACGAAGTTAGCCGTGACTTCCTCTCTCGCTAACGTCAGCCTGGAGGCCTACCCCAGGCTTTCTTAACGAGTGACAGCGGTTTACAACCCGAGGGCCTTCATCCCGCACGCGGCGTCGCTCTGTCAGGCTTGCGCCCATTGCAGAAGATTCTCGACTGCAGCCTCCCGTAGGAGTCCGGACAGTTCTCAGTTCCGATGTGGCCGATCGACCTCTCAGTTCGGCTACCCGTCGTTGCCTTGGTGAGCCATCACCTCACCAACTAGCTGATAGGATATGGACCCCTCCTCAAGTGGGATTGCTCCCTTTACCGTTCAGACCTCTCGGTCCGAGGGACCATCGGGTATTAGCCACCGTTTCCAGTGGTTATCCCCGTCTCGAGGGTAGGTTATCCATACATTACTCACCCGTCCGCCACTCTACTCAGCCAGTTGCCCAGCCTTTCGCGTTCGACTTGCATGCCTAATCCACGCCGCCACCGTTCGCTCTGAGCCAGGATCAAACCCTTCAAAAAATTGAAGTTCTGTTCCTACTCAACCACGACTCCTTCCGCTTGCGCGGAAGGATCGCAGTGGTCGCTGCTCAACCCAGGCCTTAGGCCTGAGTCAAGCTATTCGCCTTGCACTCAAAGGCAGACTATCCACTTGTCAAAGATCAACTTGCGTTGCGCCCGGCTCCATCCAGAGCTCGCTGCGCAACCCCGTTTTCGTCCTCAACGGGGCG
>JAIBBE010000259.1 GCA_019694835.1 Fimbriimonadaceae bacterium
GGAGGTCTCGATTGTTGTAACCCCATGGGTTCTTTGTCTGCATCAGAAAAAACCAGACGTCGTCGTTACTCCAATCTTCAACCGGCGTGTAGACCAAAGAACCAGGCAGGCTGGAATTCGGACTCAGACGATCACGTACACGACCCTTCTCGTGTTTCGCCATATTGGCGGCGCGCTTTGTGCTCTCAGCTTTTCGGGTGCCAAGCACGAGAATCGCTTCACCGCTGGACGACACAATCCCATTGATGAATGCATTTGAAGGCTTGATCTTGAGGCGCTCAGTGCACCAACGAAACTTGTGGCGCGGGGCTGGATAGCCACGTCCGATGAGATTCACCCAAAATGAGTCAGTAGTCCGCGGCGTCAATCGCTTCGGCTGTATCGGCACCCCTTGCTCTTGTGCTGCTCTTTGCATCACCGTCAGAGAATTCGATACCCAGGCAGCAACAACAGGATTCTCTACCAAGGTATCCGTCGAGATGACATAAACCGTCTTTTTCCGCGTCTCTAAAGAAAGACCGAGAATGGCACCCCATACCAGCTGGAGTGTGGCAGTCGAGTCTTTACCACCCGAGTAGCCAATTATCCACGGCACATCGTCGGCAAGGTAAAGTTCGCGAATCTCCTCGTGTAGTAACTCAATGGTTGCCTTGAAGCCAATTTCAGCGAAAGCAGAAGGACGTATGCGCTGTACCATTGATTCGGAGCTGCTGACTTCAGACGGCGGCAAGGACACGCTCTGCCGTTTTGATCTTGGTTTGGATGCCATGGAGAAACCCTACAGTAAATCGTCATTCGCTCTTGCGAGCGTGGGCGCTTTCGACCCGTTGTTGTTCTTCGTCGAGAGGTAGAGCAAGCGCCTTCTTGATGACGTTGGTCGTCAAAATTACGTTGGTCGTAACCTTGGAGACTTTGCCGCCGATAAGCGCGCGGCCCTCCCAAGTCTTGCCGTTGTTGCGTGACCAGTCGATCCGTCCTATCGCGCTCAGACGCTTTTGCCAATCTTTGGGATGCAGTTTCAGCAGCGTATTGCCCGCCTTGCCGAGTGCTTGCAGGGCAATTCCGTGCGAATGAATGTAGCCCTCGCGGACCTCACTGGCTGCAAGTCTGTTTTCGCGCACCTGCGCCCAGGCGGGAAAGTGCGTTGAAACCTCTTCCCAGTAATTCCGGGCGAGAGAGGCATCTTCGTTGATATTGCCGGTCGCCATACCTTCCACGAGGTCTGCACAAGCATTGTGAAAGGCTGAAAGCGTGAACAGCTTGCGTGACCGTTTGGCGAGCGACGATTTCTCCATGTCGACGATGTCTCGGAAGACGTCGGACTTCATCACAACGAGTTTTGCCAGCTGTGCTTTGTCGTTGCGGTGGTCGTACAGCAGACCAAGGGAGCGACTGGGGCGGATGGCATGCCGGTTGAGGTCGGCAAACATCTGCTGGCAACGCTCCAGCCCAATGTCTAAGAAAAAAACGACCGCAATGGTCTCGTGTCCCAGTTCAGGACGCTGGTCGAGCGCCTCAATAATGGCGGCACGGCGGTGTTGGCCATCGTTGATGATGAAGCGGGCATCCATGGGCACCCGTAGCAGCCCAAGTTTGTCCTGCGCGGGGAGCGGTTCAAAAGTGACATCGGAGTCGATCGAGACCGTAAGGGCGGAGAAGACGTAATCGTCGGGATTGTCGAGCATGTACCCACAAATCTCAGGGATACGCGCCTTGTTCAAGGTGCGCTGAGCGCGCAGTTCCGGTGGAAGCTCGTCTTCGTCAAAGATCGAGATTTGGCGCAGCATTCGCAAGGACCACATCGCGACGAAGTACTCACGGTGCGCCTGAAGACCCCTAATGACGGGGAATGTAAGGGTCGGCTGAGTTTCCATGCTGAGATGGCCGGTCTGGCAGTTGATTGGCTGATGTATGCGAGTTCGGCGTAAAATGTGGGTTGCATTGCGCACCTTGTACGCCTATATTGTGCATGTTGTTTGTTATTTCTGCAACCATTAACGTACATGCAGGACTCTATTCCTACTCAGGTCTATCTTGACTGCAACGCCACGACGCCGCTCGAGCCAGCTGTGCGCGAGCTCCTGTTTCACTACCTGACGGAAGAATTTGGGAACGAAGGAAGCCGCACACACGAGTTTGGTGCACGAGCCAAGCAAGCGGTGCAGCGGGCGCGAGATCAGGTGGCAGCAGTTGTAGGGGCCAAGCGTGATGAAGTGATCTTCACCAGTGGGGCGACTGAGGCCAACAACTTGGCCATCCTCGGGTTGCGGGAAGCCGCTCGCGACACCAGTCGAATGCACGTCATTACCTCGACTATCGAGCATAAGGCGGTGCTGGAACCATTCGACGCGCTGGAGCGTGAAGGCTTTTCGGTCACCCGCCTGCCAGTTACTGCTCGCGGGTACGTTGATCCGAGCGTCTTGGCCGACGCACTGCGCCCGGAAACCATGTTGGTTTCAATCATGCAAGCAAATAACGAGACGGGCGTATTACAGCCCCTCAGCGAGCTTGCGGCGGTGCTGGATGGCCATCCCGCATATTTCCACACAGATGCGGCACAGGGTTTTGGTAAAACTCTCGATACGCTCCGCAATTCGCGTATCGATATGATCAGTGTGAGCGGACATAAGATCTTTGCGCCCAAGGGAGTAGGCGCGCTAATTCTTCGCCGCCGAGGGTACGACCGTGTGCCCCTAAGACCGCTTGTATTCGGAGGCGGGCAGGAACGGGGCCTACGTCCCGGTACATTGCCCGTTGCCTTGATTGTTGCCCTTGGCACCGCGGCTGAGACCGCCGTGCGTGATCATGGAAACCGGAGAGGCCGATGCAATGCGATTCGTGCCGAAGCGATGAAGGCATTCGAGCAGCTGAATCCCAGGTACAGCGGGGATCAGTCCAAGGTGATGCCCCATGTGCTAAACGTGGCGTTTGAGGGTCTGGATTCCGAGGCTCTGATCGTTGCCATCAAAGATCTCGCGGCGATCTCCAATGGGTCGGCTTGTACTTCCACCAGTTACACGCCAAGTCATGTCTTGAAGGCCATGGGGATGAGCGACGATGAGGCCAATGCCTGCGTACGCATCAGTTGGTGCCACCTGACACCCGATGTGGACTGGAACGCGGTGGCCGCACGGATTGCGGCAATGCGTTGAGGGAAAGTAAGGCAGGCGCGTCGCGGCAGCTCCAAAGATACGCATCCTAGATGTGTAGGTCTTCTTCCTCGAAGGCGGTCGCGATTCGGGGTTGCATCGTAATTGCGCGCTGGATCTCGGTACGGATAACCGACTGCCCAGAAGAGTCCGCCGAGCGCGACATTGAACCCCGTAAGTACTCGAGTCCGCCGGCAGCGTAACGTTCGAACTTACGAATCAGTTCCTCTTCCCTTTCAGGGCGGAGGAGTTCAATGTCACCCGTTCCAATCAGGGGGATCAGGAGCAGGAATGAAGCGAGGCTCACAGAACCGAAACGGTGAGCTTCAAATGTATCGGTGCTGATTTCTTGCCGCTGCGATCCGACATCTCGTTCCCGCTGGTGAGTCAGGCCCAGAATTGCGGCGAATACGATCGCGCCCGTGTTGTATCGATACATCGGCGCGTGAACCCCATTGTTGTTGGAGTCCTGCCCCTTGAGCATGTTGACGAGATCGGCATATTCGCCGGGCCAATACACCGTGCGGCTTGCGCCAAAGATACTTTGCTGCGCCATTAATCAAAGCTCCACAACGACTGACTCATCACGGTCAGACTCGTACTCGTTCAAAGTGATAGTCTTGCCACAGATTTGCATCGTCTTGATGGGCTTATTGCCGCGAGGCCCAGCCTGGCGGGAAATCAGCACATAGCGTCGCCCGATGTGCGGGTCGAGGGCATTTGCAACTGCATCCCCCCATGCTGCAGATGAAAGCAGAAGAACAAGTTGGGACGATTGGCTGGCGAGATTCTCCGCCACGGAGCTCTGGTACTCCGGATCCAGTGCTGAGAATGGTGCGTCCAGCACCAAGGGCGCTACCGTCGGTTCGGCTAGGAAATCTATCTTCTCCTGCGTCTTTCGACCTGCCAGGGCGACTACCGTGGTAATGAACGCGAACTTCAGGACCTGCCCCTCGCCAGTACTTCGACCAACTTGGCGCCCCTGAGCGTCGAGCATCTCGACCTCATACGTCTTTGGGTTGATCCTGGCCGAGTAATGCTTGGTGAGGTAGCGGGAAAGGATGCGATTAAGCTCAACTTGAAGCAGGTTCAGCGCACGGCGCTCCTGCTTCTTCAGTGTTTTTTCGATGTATTCGGACAGGCGGTTGATCTTGTCGATTTCTCTGCGCACAGCATCGCCATGGCCGATTCTTTTCGCGGCCGAGTCATAGCGCAATCGAAGCTCTTTGATCCTCGTTTCGTTACTAGCAATCTGGTTTTTGAGGACCCCATGCTGGCTGACGAGGTCCCGAGCCTTGTTGTGAGAAATGTTCCGCTCATTCTCAAGTTGGCGGATCGCTTCTTCGTCAATCTGCTCGAGCTGCAGCTTGATATCTTTGAGCTCTTCGTCGATTTCAGCGATTTCAGTATCGGTTTCTACAAGCCTGCGCTGAAGTACGTCCAGGGAGGTCCTGTAGCTCTCACAAGTAGCCTGAATGTCCTTCAGCAGATACTGGATGCTCCTGACCCGATTGTTAAAGCTTGTTGTCGATGCATTGCGAAGCAAGCTGCGGATCTTTGTTTCTTCGCATGAGTCATGCGCTACTGCCCGGCCGCAGACGCACATGCCTTCCCGGAGAATGTCTTCAACGAGCTGTTCGCTGTAAGGAGCCGGGAGCCTGCCCGTGTTTTCCTTGATGTGAAGCTGATCTTCGAATGGAGACGCAAAAGGTGCAAGCAGGACCGCGGGCGCTGACTCACCAACGAATCGCGCAATCTGCTCCTGAATTTCCTTGCGAGTCGAAATGCGGTTCTTGCGCCTTGCCTCAAGCTTCGCGCGCTGGTCTTGCAGTGGCCTGCTTTTCGGCAGCTCGCGTAGCTGGGCTTCAATACGGGCAACCTCAGCGTCGACTTTCTGCAGAAGCGCATCCAGCTCACTGGCCTTGGCCCGCTGGCCCGGCAACACGTGCTCGATCTTCTCGATACTGCTCTGGATCTCGTCCAGCTCTTTAGAATTAACGGTTGAGACGAGGTTGCGCTGTTTCTTACTAAGGCATCTTTCAAGGTCTTCGACGAGTGAGTCGACAAGCTCAAAACCGAGGACGCGTCTGAGTTCTCGACGAAACTGCTCGCTTCCAGAGAGTTCCAATTCGCCGATAGCTTCTGCATCGAAGAAGAACCAGCGAGAAAGACCCTTCGGAATGATCCGCTCAATGAATAGCTGCGGTTTTGAAACAGCAGTCGGATTGCCATCTTCAAGGGTATACAGCTCAAGGTGGGATTCCCCCCTGCCAGTGACAGTGCGCCGTACTAAGTATTGACGCTCTTCATGCGAGAACGCCATTTCAACGAAGCACTCCGATTCCTTATATTCGTCCCGCGCAGCCTTGTTCACCAACATCTCCGGATTAGACAATCTCGGGGTGAAGGATCCAGTCAAACACCAAAACACGGCATTCAGCAGGTTTGTCTTGCCCGCACCATTTTCGCCGTGAATGATCGTGACGCCTCTGTCGGACACCGGGGCGAATTCGACAACCTGTTCTCCGTAGAAACCACGGAAATTACATATGCGAAGGCGCTGCAAGAACATCAGAAGCTCTCCTTCGCAATTACCTCGAGGAGACGATCTATGCGTTCATCTGCAGATCGAGCCGTGCCTGGTGCCCGTAGATCGCGCTCAAGAAGCAAGAGCTTCTGAGCGATTCCATGGTACGTGCGCTCCTCGGGTGTCATTGCCCGTTCGTTTTCTGCATCGATTTCGGCTGCCACCTCGCCGAGTAGATCGCTGAGTTCCATTCATTTCCCCTTGAAGTCGTCATGTTATGTGGGCTAATGGCATAACATCACGAACTCGTTGCCACGCGCCAAGAAAAATCCCTAAAGGCGTCCAGAGTTATGGTCCTTGGGATGAGCCGGCCAGCGGTCTTGCTCGTGACCATGATTGTTACCTGCTGAAGCATCTCGGGCCCGTAGCTAATGTGAATTGGCCTGTCTGGACCGTAGAGATAAAGGCGATCGAATACGAGATTCTCCGCGATCCATTTGGCCACATCCACCATGTCTTCATCCTCAACGACGAAATCCACCGCTGCGCCAAGACGGTCGCAAATGTGTTGGCCGAAGCGGTTGTGTTCATGTGCAGCATGCTGGTCAAGCTTGGGCGCAATCCGAGCAGGAATCGCCTTTGCCAGTTCTGGGGAGCAGAATCCGTAGGTGAGACGAATCATGCCGAAGTAATCAATTAGTGGATCGATCACCCTGGTCGTGAGGGCGTGCAGCGCGTTGTATGTTTCAGGATTGCGTGGACGATTTGTTATTCCAGTACGTCGCCATGTTTCGCCGCACTCGATAAGGTCTCGATATGTGAAGTTACGGCCACATGGTTCGTCGAGTTTAGGAAGGGACGTCGCTCCGCACAGGCCATACTCGCGTACTTCGAGACGACGTATCGTCAATTCTGCTTGCAACTCCCGTTCAGACGGTCCGTATGTGTTCGGGTCAAAGAGAGTCAACTCGGACAAGGCTTCGTCGAAGGCGAGTTGTTCCCCATACTTTGGAAAGTCTTCGTTTATGAATCGCGACTTATAGTACAGAAGCGGAGGCTCATAGGATGAGCCATACATGAAGAAGTTGATCTCCTGACTCCGAAGAGTCACCTTGATTCGTTCGAGCATACGGGGAAGAGGAAGACCCTCGAAGTCGTCGAACTTCATGAACGTAACCTTGCTGGAGCGAACATGGATCTTCACTAGATCGACGTCGTCCAAATCCCCATACAGCAGCGATCCGCATCCTATGTAGATGCGCAAGAGCGCTGGCAGCTGCTCGATGAGCGACGTGTGCAACTGAAGATAATCGTTTGAAACGTAGTGGCCCAACCCTTTGGCGCTCGCGGCGGCACACGCCGCCTCGAGTGTCGCCGGATCTGCGATGTCAAGCAAATAGCGCTGCGCGACCGCCTGTGCCCGCTGGTAGTCACCGAAGTGGGACTTGATATCGCGTTGCAGCGTAACGTCCAGTCGCCGATACGGCTTGCGGCGAGCAAAGAGTTGCAGCGCAAGATAGACAACGATATCGTCATTGCGCTGGCTTCTTGATACCTCCAGTTGCTTTGCGTCATTTACCGATTGGACGAATCTGAGTGCTTTGCCCCACGAGCCGAATACACGAATAGCATTCTCATATTCGTGGAACTCGTCTTCGCCAGGGTCCCGTCCGAGTTCCAGCATGCGCTCCCAGAGCGCGCCAATAAGCGCACCGTGCTCAGAAACGAGCCGCTCAACACGAGTTGAGCGCACCTGCGATACGCTCGACTGACGCTCTCGGCGATAACCAAGCAGGCGACTTGCATAATGGCTCCGCTGGCGACCATAGAGGAAGCGCTGCTCCGCCTCCTTGTCGCTGAAGACGAAGACAATGCCAGGTGCCACCGGGATGGCTACTGTGTCGAGAACAGTCTCGACGAATTCTTTCAACTCCGATTGAGTGAAATATTTCTGGAACGTGTTGCGTTGGGTAAGGTATCCGTCGCGGAAAGGGCGGCCAGCAGGGATACTCGCCGCATAGAGCATTGTTGAGACAACGAGTAACTGCTTTGCCAGCGAAAACGCGCCTCGCAAAGCGTCCACACGTTCGTCGAAGTCTTCGATGACGTTGACTACAAATCCGAGATTTACAATATCCGCTGATAGCTTGGGCTCCCCTAGTGCGAAGTGGGGATCCCATCCGGAGGCGACAAGCCCGTTCTTCCGCAGAGCCTGTAAGTCGTCTCCACGGCCACATCCGTAGTCGAAATAGCTATATTGCTCATCGAGTAACCCATGACGAGCCAGCGCTTGCATGGGGGCAGAGAGCCCGGAGCGACTAAGTGCAGTTCGATAGCGCTGGATACCGCACTCGAATTCCTCGTCGTCCCGAGTGTCGGCCACGTCGTTACCGAGCGGCTGAAGGCTATGCCCGACGAGACAGTAACCCGCTTGGCGAATTCTCGCTTCCCAGGTTCTCCTGAAACCGATGGTCGTTGCGTCTGAAAATAGTCCGATCTGCTCCGCTTGCGCAGTCAGATTCTCATACTCACCTCGGCGGGGATGGTCAGATGGGAGAAGCAGTTCTTTGCGGTGGAGGATTGGCGGATTGAGCGACTCATCGTAGCTTCGATAGCTGACTCGACTATGCTCGAGATCGATACGCCAGGACTCCGAAAGCTCTGGGAATGGTTGTTCGAAGAAATCAGGATAGTTGAGCAATGAGACGGCCCGATTTCTGATATCGATCTTGAAGACGTTGGCAGACGGTGCGGCCTCCGCACAAATACTCAGCGCATCCCGAACGAGGGCCGACAGCGATAGCTCAATGCAATCCAGCGCAACTGCGTGAATGTAGACAGTCTCAGCAATAACTTTTCCGATTTTGTTGTTCATGTTTCTATGGAAATGTGATTGCAGAAGCTACACAATGCTTGATGAGTGCCGCTGATAGTAGGTTTGGACGATCTGAATCACCATTACTCTACATCCAGCGATAAAGATGATGATGTACAGGCTTCAGGCGCACGGTGCGGTTCGCTACCAGGGCGACACTGCATTCACCAAGCGTGAAGATCTTGCCGGAATCGAGACTGGCCATGATCAACGCTGGCCCTTCGATCGCGTTCATGACTGCGAGCCGCAGAGCTTGGGTACTCATGCGGCTCCTCTGTACCCAGGCGCGAGCGCAGCACTCTCGACGGCATACAACGATGGAGTATTGCGCAACCACAGATGATGAGAATTCGCAGGCAGCGAATGATCCACTGAACAGTCAACCTGCCAGCGATGAAGCGCATACCCGGCAACCGCCGCCCTGACTTTGGTTCGAAGTACCCCATCGACCATGCCATAGTCGGCAGCCACGGCTTCTGGATGTGCTATGTCGGGGTGCGGAACCAGTTCCAGCTCGACAATCCGATTCCACTGGATATCTGCAGCAAGTTTCTCTCGCTCCGCTACGAGATCAGCCAATGGCTGAATCTTTGCGATCCGAGTGACGACGAAGTCTCCGAAACGATCATTCTTTCGGTCATAACTGCGCACATGCCAACGCATACCGTTGTCTACCAATGCAAGCGGTACGATCACGCGTTGCGAAGAGCCGGATGAAAGAGAAAAATAGGAGATTCGCGCGGCATGCCCTTGATGCACTGCACGAGCCAATGAAGCCAATTTATCCAGTGGTGGCGGCGCCAATAAGCCTGCGCCATCTGTCGGCAAGAAGCTCTTGCCGGGTTGATAGACCCCATCTCCAATCCCTTGGCGAAGCCAGGTCAAGGCGCGGTCAGCGGATAGCTCGAACAGCGGCGAGAAACTAGATCCCAAGACGTACAACTTGGCACTCATGTCATAGGCCAAGTTGCTCGGCGCCAGCGTTCGATAGGTTGTCAAGTCTCGAGTTGCAGCTGCAGGCGCAATCCCAAACCTATTTTCGATATCGACCCGCCGAACTTCGCCGCAGAAGTAGACCTTGAGCTCAATGAAAGCCAAGCGCTCGCGCTGGGCTTGGTTGAGCGTCTTAAGAACATTCGAAGGCAAGACGGCTGACATAAGAGTGGGAGGCTACCAACCGCCAACATGATAATCATTTTTCAGGCAAACGTATATTGTTATGATGACCATCATCAAGAAGAGATGCGTTGTCCGAGGTGGGCCAGGGAGTTGCACACTGGTACATTGCCGCAACGCTCTATGTCACGTCTGATACCGATATCCCCCTCATAAGACATTCATTCCCAGGAGACGGTGAGGCCGCCGACACCTATCCTTTCGGCCATACACTCGCAGAGGCACTTCACAGCCACCGAATCGAGGTCAGCGCCATGTTCACCGCCACTCCGACGACTCACTCGCACAAGGGCAGCACCAGGCCACAGGAAACACATCAACAGATCATCATCGAAACGCGCCTGTGGCTCGAAGAGCACGACTGGCTCTACCGGCTGCTGAGCAGCGAGCACAACGTCTCGCCAACTTTCCGCTTCCCTGATCTGATCAGTGCCTGCGTCTCGTTGGTCTTCGAGAATCACGATGCCCCTGCACGCATCTTCCAGTTCCTCGGGACCGAGTTGGTACTTCGCTCGCCCCAGACGCCGCGCCGCCGCGAATCGATGTGGCGGCAGCAGTACCAGCTGCTGTTGGAACTACAACGTTCCCCTGCCAACCGACACCCCAACCCCAAGTTTCAACTCGACCAACTGACGACGGCCTGCGTTGCCCTGTGCCGGACAACGGATCCTTCAGGTACCGCCATTCTGCAGCAGGCGCGCCACAACATGGCCGAACGATCCCATCGCGGGCGTGACGCACCGCTCGGCTGAGACTTTCCTCGCCTCAACGGCTGTCCATGATCGGCATCCCGACCCGCTCCTGACCCGCTCGATCACCTCGCCCGGTTAGACGCCGGACCGACCCAGACCGTCTGCGCACCGCCGACGGCCCAGACCTCGCTGCCCGCTTCCCGCCGGGCTGTTCCGGTTTCGTTTGGAGAGGTGACCCATGCGTCGACTGCCGCAATTTGCTGCCCTGGCTGCCTTCGCCTTCCTGGTGCTCGCACCCACCGGGGCGCAAGCCTGCTGGGAGGAGGCTGCCCGGCGCTACGGCATCTCGGCCGACCTGCTCTATGCCATTGCCCGGGTCGAGTCGAACCTGAATCCCCGGGCGGTCAACCGCTCGCACCTACAGCGCACCGGGTCCTACGACATCGGGCTCATGCAGATCAACAGCGGCCACCTGCGGACCCTGTCCCGCCACGGCATCCGCGAAGCCGATCTCTTCGAGCCCTGCACCAACATCCACGTCGGCGCCTGGCTGCTCGCGGA
>JAIBBE010000191.1 GCA_019694835.1 Fimbriimonadaceae bacterium
GCCAGGTCTGCGGATCGAAGCACTGATCAAGCGTCACGGCGTCGAGGAAGGCCTGCACCTCGGCCACGGCCTCGAAGGCGTCGATGTGATCAGCTATGAGAAAGTCCCAGAGTCCCATCAGGGCGTTGACCGTGGGATACATCGAGAGGAAGTCGACGTAGACGACCGGGACTGGTGTGCGACGGATACGGCACTCGGCGCGGCCACCGTAGTACGCCACCATGGATGCTCCCAGGACCTCTGCCGGGAAATCCGGCTGCCGAACGAGTGGTGGCTTGATGCCCATGGCGGAGAGGTAGCGTTTCCCGATTGTGGCCGGAGAAAACGCCTTGGTCGGGACGAGGGCAATCGGGTGACGTGCGTGTTCCTCCAGGAGTTTCTCCAGCAACTCCGCCGTCGCCTGCACATCGCGTCGCGCATAGTCGATGTAGGACTCGGTGATAACGCCGTGCTGCTCGGTCTCCGCCTTGCCGTTCTCGACGCCAAACGCCTTGCAGGCGCGGTCGAGTGAGAACGCCTCATTCGTGAGCGCAAAGGCCAGGGTCTTGAGATCGAGGAAGTAGCCGGGGAAGACGTACGCTGGGTCAGGCTTGCCATCACCAGAGCCCTCGGGGATGAGATCGTCGGGATCCGGGGAACGGCGTTTGGTGAAGCCAATGAGCGCACGCTTGCTGTCGATCGATTTCACGGTAATGCGTGGTCGGTACTTGTCCTCGACCCACACGCCGTTCTTCTCGTAGTCCCACAGCACCAGCGAGAAGCCTCCACCATACGGTTCACCTCGGGCGGTGCCCCACCCCACCGCGAGGCGCGAGAGGTCGAATGGCAGGTTGAAGCCGACCACCACTCCACGGCTCTTGTAGGCCAACTGCCAGAACACTTCGCAGAGAAAAGCACGTCGGGAGAGCAGCCGGAGCGGTTCAGGTCGTTGCGTATCCGCTTGCTGCCGTGCGGCATACTCCTGCAAGATGGCGAGATCCGCCTCGGGCAAGTCATCCCCGTGGAACAGTCCCTCATCAATCGTCACGCCGTCATCAAGCACCCGCCAGACGCCAAAGGTCAAACGCTGTGTGGCGTCGATCGTGGTCTCGGTATCGAGCACGAGAGTCAGCCGAGGAAGTGCCGGGATGACTGGTCGAGCCGCTCGCGGCGTCCATCCGTCAGGCGGAGCCCAGGCGCGGACAGCCACTGGCAGGAGGTCCGGCGGCCCTAGCGCATCGAGGACCATGGCGTCCCCACATCCAGCACGTCCCACCAGCGCTCGCCATGCTTATCTCTCAGCGATTCCCCCAGGTTTGTCAGCCAGGTGGCGATTTCCGCCAACCAGGCCACCCACAGAGCAAGCTGGTCGTGCAGGGAGAGCGCCGCGCTAGCCAGCCATAGCAGCGGGTCACGCGTCGTGTTGTGCCGGATAGTGTCTGGCCATTCTCGCTGTGATTCGCTCAAGAGGCGATGCATATTTCCGGGAACCCCGATCGTTACTGGATCCACTGCACGACCGAGGACGTGATGCTCCTCCACCGTTGCCTGACCACGTTTCGCACAGCCACACTCATAGCAACTGATCTGCGCTTCATCACGTTGCAAGGCGCTGGGCTGCGTCCAACCGCAGGCGCAGGCAGCTCCCGGCCCCAGCGTTCGCGTCTTCCGCTCCCGGCGTCCAGCCCGGGCGATATCCTGCTGTCCCATAGCGTCCACCTCCTTCGTGTTGCTGTCAGTGCTGATACAGGTCTTCAAACGAGAGCTCACCTGCGCGTCCGAAGCGCTCGAGCTCATCCAGATCCGTGACAAATCGCAGCGAGGTCTTCTGCCGTGTCCGCAGCCGCATGCGACGGAAGCGCCGGAGCGGTCGATCGTCTCCCGTGGTCAGGAAGTGATCGACGGCGTTCCAGTACTCGGCGAGCTTGCTGGCTTCACGCGAACTTGCCAGCTCGACCGTGGTGAGTCCTCGGCTGTCGATGAAGCGCATGCGCCGCACGAGGCGATCGCTCGGCTTGGCGATCCACCGACCTCCTGCACCGCGCGTGAGGCCAGAGCCGACCTGGCGTACGACGGTATCCGGACTGATCCGCAGCTCCCGCGCCGCGCTGCTGAGGCTCTCGCCCTTGCGCATCCGGCCCAGGACCTCGAGCGCGGTCTGGTAGCGGGGTGAGCCGACAACCTCCGCGCTTCGCCACGCGGGAAGCGCCTTTGCCGCGTGGCCGCGAGCTTCTGCGAGTGAGACGCCACGCGCCTCCGCGCGTTCGAGCCGCTTCCGGTAGGCCGGAGACAGGTCCTCACGCGGTTTGCTGGCAAATCGGCCCTGGGTGTTGCGTACTGCCGCCATCGGTCGCTCCCTTCACGCCATGGCTTCGCTCAGGTCGACGGCTCCCCGCCGACCGAGATCTCACGATGGCGATGTGCGTGGTGGGCTAGGCCCTAGGCGTCACCGAGGAACGGCTGGGCGGCGGCAACGCACGCTTGGCCGAAGGCGAGCACGGCTTGCGCGATCGTTTCGCGGTCCTCTTCGCGGTAGGCCTCGATCGCGCGCCGGAAGAGTTTGGCGTTCCCGTCGTGGCCAAAGCCAAGCCAGCTCCGGCCATGGCCGCCTGCGTAGGTGCGATAGACCTGGGCGACGAGCTTCTCAACCGGATCGGGGTTGGTGCGTTGATGCTCTGCGCGCTGTGAGTCCGCTGCTTCAACGGCGCGCTTGACGGTTTCATGATTGAGCCCCGTGCGGCGACCGATCTCGCGGTACGACAGGGAGGGATCGAGTTCGGCGAGGTGTCGCGCGGCGATCTTGCGATCTTCGGGATGGAGTGGCAGGCCGTGGTGGATGTTTGCCAGGACCGCGTCCGGGTAGTCGGCATCCGGGTCAATACGGCAGGTCAACGCGGACAGCCCGAGCCGGGTCGCGGCTTCGAACCGATGGAAGCCGTCGATGATGTGGAAGCACCCGTCGTCGTCCGGGGCGATGAGGAGTGGTGGCCAGTCTGCTGGATCGGTCTGCATGAGCAGGCGCACGTGCCGCTCGACCAGCCCGCCATATCGCGGTTGAAAGTCCTCTTTGGCCTTAATTAGCTGGAGTGAGAGAAGGGCCGTTTCAGTTCCCTGACTAGTCATCAGAATCTTCTCCATTCCCGTGTCGCGCGGTCGATGCACCACCTTGTTCGACCTGGCCTCGTCGGTCTTGCGCCACACGCTCGACCTCTGCCTGCTGGAACACGCGCACGCCGCCGAGGGTCTTCTGCGCCTTGAGCCGACCGTCCCGTTCCATCTGCCGCACGGTCGCCGGGACCACCCCGAGGATCCGTGCGGCGTCCGCGACGCCGAGCAACTGGTCCATGTGGACCTCCTTTCGTTCGCCTAGAGCATGGTGCAAGCAGCCTATTGCGCATAGGAACGAGAACGCGTAAAGTTGCCTTGAAAAGCGACTATTTTGAAGAATCTGTTTCTAGGGGGTGGACGATTGGAAGAGCGGCTAAGTGCAAACCAAGTCATTAGAGGATTGGCGGAACGAGACAGCCCTATTGGTATATCCAACACTCAGCTCAAGGCCTGGCGCGATTGGGGGCTGCTCACTCAGGATGCCGATGGTTTGTGGGAAGCCAACAGCATCGAAAAGATTGTTCGCATCCACGAGGTCGGCAAGACGATTGACGCAATCCCTCGCCGAGTCATCATGCTGAATGCCGAGAACGTTCGTGTCCTTCCACCAGTCTCTGGCGAAGAGGATGCCAGAGAGAGGTCAGAGTGGTTCTTCCAAGTGCCCTCAGAAGCGCTTCGCCGCGCTATGTTGGAGGTCGCGCCGAGGATAAGACCACACCTGAAGAAAATGAAGCGCATCGCCTCATCCGTCGCGGCAATCCCCTCGGAGGCTACGGATAATCCCCGAGGAACACGCCGCAAACAGTCTCCGATGGACAGCTTGCCGCGCTGCGAAGAATGGGAAGCTGTCCTGCGCGAAGCTTCAGCTGAGGAGTTCACAGAGCGGTCCAGCGTCCAATACTACGTGGCCGCTCTTCTTCGCGAACTCGGGCGCAGAGGCGGAGTAGATGTCAGTGATATCCCCTTTGAAGAGCAGATTGTGCTCCTGACCATTCGAGACTTGTATTGGCGACGTGAGCAGCGGCGACAGAAAAGCTCAAGCCAATCAGGAGAAGCGCAGTGACAGCTCAGCCGCAGATCGTCGTGCAACAGATCGTTCCTCGAAATGGCGTCGTGGTCCTATCAGGCTACGGTGTTCGTGTCGCCGTTGAGCGAGGGCATCTGGTGGTCTGTGACGGCATTGGCCGTGAGCGACGCGAAGCCAGACTAGCCCGTGCGACGTCCAAGCTGCGACGCCTCGTCGTCCTGGGGCATAGCGGAACGGTCTCGCTGGAAGCGCTGCGATGGCTTGCTGATGTCAAAGGTGCATTCGTGCACATTGACGCTGATGGTGAGGTAATTGCGGCAACTGCCCCGCTTGGACTGGACGATCCCCGGCTGCGACGAGCCCAGGCTCTGGCCACGACCAACGGCATCGGGCTCGAGATTGCACGGACGCTCATTGGACTGAAACTCCGTGGGCAAGCCGAGGTGCTCGATCAGCTGCCGGATTCAGAGCATGCGCGAGGCGTCGTCGAGGATTATCGGAGGATGCTCGCGGAAGCCGAGACGGCTGAGCAGCTGCGTCTGCTCGAAGCGAATGCAGCTGTGGCGTACTGGCAGACCTGGGCTCCCCTGGCCATCCCATGGGTCAAGAAGGATGCGGCTCGCGTACCAGCGCACTGGCAGACGTTCGGCTCCCGATCGTCACCCCTCTCTGGGGCTTCACGCAACGCGGCCAGTCCCGCGAATGCGATGCTGAACTATCTCTACGCGATTCTTGAAGCGGAGTGCCGGATCGCACTGTTGTCGATAGGGCTCGACCCCGGATTGGGCGTCATGCACGCTGACCAACGGGGCCGCGATTCCCTGGCGTTGGATCTCATGGAAGCGATGCGACCCAACGTCGACCGGTTTGTCCTTGGACTCCTGCAGAGCCATACATTCACCGCGAAAGACTTCTTCGAGACGCGACAAGGAATCTGCCGGGTGTTGCCGCCACTGACCCACCAACTGGCCGAGAGTGCTGGGGAGTGGACCAGGCTGGTTGCGCCGCACGTGGAGACCATTGCGCGAGCATGCATGGGGTCTACGAAGTCCGGGAGTGGTCCTGGACCGACAGTCCCAACATTGCTCACCCAGGCCAATCGCAGTGCTGGTCGTCCATCGAATCGAGCCAGCAAATCCGATGCTGGCAAGGCGACCACACACAGGTTGGCCGCAGCTTGCCAGGAGTGCGGGACGGTGCTGGAGGATCGGTCTCGGAAGTACTGCGACGTGTGCGCTCCAGAGCGTCAGGTCGAATCTCTGGCGATTTTCGCCAAGGCTGGACCAGCGAGGCTCGCCCAGTTGCGCGCTGAGGGAAACGACCCGACGAAGACCGAGGCAGCACGTGCGAAGCAGGGGCAGCGTAACCGCGAGAGCTACCGGGCGAATGCAGAGTGGGACCAAGCGCACGCGGGTGAGGTGACGACGGTCGATTTTGCCCAGGACATTTTGCCTGGTCTTCAGGGTGTTGCCTTGAGCACAATCATGCGAGCAACGGGGCTCTCGCTTCGGTATTGCTCACTAATTCGACAAGGGCAGAAAGTGCCGCATCAACGGCACTGGGCAGCGTTAGGTGCGGTGATAGAAGTTGCCAGAGACGGGGAGACCTAGACTGAAGTTTGATCACCTTCCAAGGCTTCAGCATCTTCGATCAATTGCGATGCAGGCATGCCAAGCGCACGAGCAATACGTCGTAGCACAACAATGCTTGGACTGACCTTGCCAGTTTCAATCTCACTGATATAGGTGAAATGGGACTCACAGCGCTCCGCAAGTTCCTCTTGCGTCAGGCCCGCTGCCACGCGACGCGTTCGGATCACCAATCCCAGTTCTCGCCAGCCTCGTTCCACAGCCCGATGCTGCCGCGCATCGGTTGACTACTCTATAGGCAATCGCCTAAATTCACGCTATTCGAGAATACGTACAACTCGCAGGCCAAGTGGACATCAGCCCCTCTGAGGTTGCTTGGCCGCTCATGACAACATCCGGACCCCCCTCTCGCGTCAGGAGATCATGCGATGCATGTCGACCTCGTCCACACACTGAGGCGTTCTGTGCTCATGGCCTTGCTTGTGACGTGCCTGGCAGCACCCGTCGTGCAAGCAACCCCAGATCACCTGAGCGCTCTCACACCGAGTTCCAATTTTGTTCCGAACCTCGGAGGAACGGTCAAAGCAAGCCAGAGCGCCACGACGTACATGCAAGACGAACCACTCTACGAGAAGCGGCGGCTGACGATTCTGAGCTCACTGTGTCCACCAGGTTACGTAGGTGGCGGCGACTACTACAGCGACTGCCGGTCTGGACACGGCATTGGGCTGGAGTTCCGGATGGGTCTCCCCAACTCTGACGGCTTTACTGAATTCGTTCCGACCGACGAGTATGGCGTCGTGTCATTTGAAATTTGGGCAGTCGGAATCAATGACAGTATTCGCATCATTGAAGCGCTTCCGACGGGCATCGTTCACACGTTTCCAGATTGTTACAGTGGCTCGGGTGAACAACTCTTGGTGACAATGCCTGACTATTCTGAAAACCCTACGATCGCTGTGGCAGATGTCGTGATCGGCCAGACAGGTGACGTTGTCTGCAACTGGTTCAATGCTCCGCAGAACGCCCATTGATTAGTCTTGTGATCCCGCTCTGTTCGAAAGACGCATCCTCGGGCACTGGAAACCCGTCGACTTGATTTCTCGGGATTGAGATAAATTGCCGATCGTGGACCGTGACGACTGAATACGCCCTACTGGCTTCAAGGGTGAGGGAAATTACGTATGAGCCAGGATCTGATTTCAGTATCTGTACTTACTCCAAGCTTCGCGAGCACTTCCAAGATGTCCCGACCCGAGATGATCACAATTGGATGTCGATCGTCTCGGATTTCCTGATAGGCTTGTTTGCCAACGAATGCGGTCGTTACAAACACACCAAACTGACGATGCTTCAACCGTGAAATGAGTCGGGCAGTCTCAGGGACGCCAACCCCAGAGCCGCCCGGGTCGTAACACTTGGCTTCCAATGCGAAGTCTAGAAGGACCCGATCAGTTGCTGGACCCAGGGCGAAGTGACCCACCGCGTCGCGGCCACCATCCCGACTTCGCAGGGTGATTTCCCAATCTGTTACCGCATCACCGGCGATGAGTTTCCAAATCGTGGCTGCACACTCTTCGAAGCCATATGGATCGTCACGGAAATACCCATGGATGGAGCGAAGCATTTTCCAACCTTGCTGAGTGGTAGGGAGTTGTTCAGCCTTCGGTCGGTATTCGAGAGTTCTTGGAGCACGCAAAGGGCGGTATTTGCCGTGCTTCAGCCAATCAGCGTAAACCGTCGGGCACGCCGGGCTAAGCCGATTGCCTTTCTTTAGGTCGTCAATCCACTCACGAGAAACTCGTGCAATGTCCAGGATGGTGAATACCGCTCGGTAGTTCTGGAATCGTTGACCTTCGGTAGTTCGCCATAGCGCGACAAGATCTTGCGTCGGAGGGATTTCTTCCGAGCCCGGAACGGCCAGCCCCCGAAAGCGAACATCACGACCTCGGCCTGACTTCGTGAAAACAAAGAACGGCGGTATTAACTCGCGATCGGGTGGTTGGCCATGCAAGGCAGCAAAGCTGACCCGTAGGATTTCGTTGCCCTTCTTCGGCGTGTCATGGAGCTCGTGGCCAGGCTTCTTATTGTCACCGTAATAGGTGAACTGACCATTCTCAACATCAAGAACATCAGGCCAGTCCGGATCTTCTCCGGTCGAGTACAAGACAACCAGATTCCACCCATCACCATATTGGTTCCGTGCAGGACGAAACCCTCCTGAGTTCCCCCCAGGCATCAATTTCGCCAGAGGGTCGGCACCTACATTCTTGGCCAACCCGCCTTCATAGACTGCATCCACGATGAGATCCGCCAGTTCCAGATCATCAAATCGAATACGCTTCTCGCTCAAGGTGGTGAAGTCCTCTGGCAAGGGAGATGTCGGATCGAATACGACTGATTCGCTACATATCGAGCTCAATAAGTTTGGTAGTCAGGAAGTTATCGATTCCACGCCGATTCCGGACTGACCTGAGAGAGAGCATAACTTCTATGTCGTCATCGTCGAGAGCCAGAATGTATTCCCCCTTGTCTCGCACCAAATCTCGGCAGCGTCGTAGAAGTAGATCCTTGTCTTCAACTGCACGCAACACCAGAAAGCCAAGGTTGCCTCTTTTGTCACTGAATCGTCCAGCAAGCTGATCCAACTCTGGATTCGCTACGTCCTTTCCATAGTTCTTGCACTCAGCGAACACGTAAGGGCAGTGAATTTTGTGCGTGGTTGAAGCGTGGAAGAAGAACCCAGATCGATCCCTATTCACGAATGAGATATCAATTCTCTTTCTCCCTTCGTTGACCTCAAGCTCTTTCTTCGGAATCGCCAGTGCGGTTCCAAAAATTGCAGTCAATGCCCCCAAGATAAAGTCATGGTACTGACTGGCATGAGTTGGGCCGGGCGGGATGTCAGTCAAACGTCCAATCATCTGCTCGATTTCAAGTTGCCTTGGGTCGGTCTGGAGTTCCTCGATTTGCTCGTCCGAAATAGATTCTGGAATGAATGCGAGTGAAGCCTTGTACTGCTCCAGAACTTCTGGGTGGTCCTGAGAGAACTCGCGTAGAAAATCCTTGGAGAGCGGATAGACTTTCTCCAGATCCTTCTTATAGACCCGACGTCCACCATTCTTCAGAGTCGTGACCAGTGCATCTCCAGCCCGCAGGTGCTCAGCTTGGAGAAACTCTAGAACAAAATGTCGATAGTAATGTTGGTGATCGACCGCTAGCTCATAGCGAACCGCTGCTTTCGGTATGAGCACAATCCGCCCGCCTTTGTAGACCGGCAGTTGTGCATAGACACTCTTCCACAGCATGCGCTCCCCATCCCAGATAACTCCACCAGGTACGTTACTAGTAGGAACTCCATGAAGTTCACACTGCGACTGGGTGTAGCCAATAAGTGATCCTCGAATGATGTTTGTCGTGATATCTGATATTCGATCGCGCCCTATTCCCGGAATGACCAGCTCTGCGTCTGCCAAGTCTTGCAGCTCGCCGGTCTTGACGGCCTCGCTCGACTTAAGTCGGTCGAAAATTTGCCCAGCGTAGTCTTGACCAATCCCGCTTCCCCGAGGTCGACCTCGTGAGTAGCCTAGTCTCGTGTCGTTTGGTTCACTCAGGTTCGCTAACAAACGTCGTGCATAAGTAAATTTTCCGCTTTGAATGCTCGATACCACCAGACTGAAGAAGCCAACAATTAGATTGTTACATTCAACGAACCACTCAGAATCATCAAGGCTAAGCGCGAATGGATCAACGAACAACGCCATATCGGTGGCGAGAGGGATATCCACAAAATCAAGTTCAGCCTGAGACTTAGCGATCCCGAAGTAATCCGAAAATCGGAGTGCCACCTCGTCTCCTCAATACTTAGAGACCGTTCAAGCGAAGGACATAGTAGTAAATCAACGACTAACTGAGAGTCCTCTCAAAGATCCTGATACTCCCAAAATCGCGATAATCTGCTCTTTTGCAGACTCGCACTTGGTAGGTGAAAATCTGGTCAACCTGACACGTAGGTGCGCGTTCACTGATGGGAGAGATTGAAGATGGACGATCCAATGCTGCCTGTGGCAACTCGTCTGGATCGCGACTGCTACTACATGGGCATTGCAATAGCCGTAAGAGATCGCGCTAATTGTCAGGGCCGTCGCGTGGGAGCAGTTCTCGTGCGAGAAGATCGGGTTATCGCTACTGGTTACAATGGAACTCCCACGAACATGTTGAATTGTGATGAAGGAGGCTGCCATCGATGCGCCAATCCTGAGCAGTTTGCGTCTGGAACAGGTTACGATCTTTGTATCTGCGTTCACGCCGAGCAAAATGCATTGCTCACTGCAGCGAGATTCGGCATTGCAGTAGACGGGTCAGTTCTCTACACAACGGTTCGACCTTGTTTTGGATGCACGAAAGAGCTGCTCCAAGCCGGGATATCAAAGGTCTATTTTCTCTCCGACTGGGAGCACCCAAATGCTGAGCTGCAGCACGAGTACGAAAGAATTCAGGCTCGGATTCCTCACGGAATCCGACGTCTAGAAATGGATGATCCCCGGGCGACTTGGGCACTTGGAAGAGGCGCTACTCCAAGCGGAACCGGTCACTCGGTTCCAGGCAGCGAAGAAAATCAACCGTCCATGAGCACTGAAGGACAAACTACCCAAGAATCTGCAGTTGCCGGAGAATCACCAGCATCTCTCGGCTAATCAAGAGATTTCATTGCGCCGATTCCTAGAGAAATCGCTGATTGAGGTCAGCAATCAGATACTGGCTTACCAAGCGAATCTCGCAGGCTTGTCTCGTCAGAATTCTCTGAGTGATGCGAACAACACTCGGTTCACGTTCGATCCGAGGAGCGACACGACATCTGGCTCGCGTAGTGGTTCCGCAGCACCGCGAGCGGGGCGGAACTTTTCGCGGCCCTTATCTCCTATCCCAGGCTCGCGTTGACACGCCTCTCGCTGCTCCGTAGACTGCCGGCCAGAGAGTTCGCATCGTCATCACGATCAAGACCATTGCCGCGGTAACGCTGCCGCGCATCCGGGAACCCTGCGCCCTGGG
>JAIBBE010000032.1 GCA_019694835.1 Fimbriimonadaceae bacterium
CAACCGGTTCTTCGTTTCAGCGAACTATGTGTATAGCCGTTTGTATGGCAACTACGCTGGCCTAGGCAACTCGGACGAGATCAGCACGCCGACTACCGGTGTCAGTTCCGCGACTACCCAGCAGTCGGGCGGAAGCATCGCGCGGCCAGGGAGTACGGGGAGCCGAGCCTGGGATCTGGATCAGTACCTGTTCGACTCGCATGGGCAGTTTGTGACCGGACGCCTGGCCACTGATCGCCCGCACGTGTTCAAGGCCTATGGTTCCTACAAGTTCAAGTGGGGAACCGATGTCGGCGGCTTCTACTACGCTGGAAGCGGAACGCCGATCAGCACAGTGGTGAATCAGGCGCAGCGCATCCCGCTGTTTGTGGAAGGGCGCGGCTCCATGGGCCGTACCCCGATCCTGACTCAGACTGATCTGTTGGTTGGTCACGAACTGAGGTTCGGCGAGATGAAGCGACTGCGCTTTGAATTCAACGCGCAGAATATCTTCAACCAGAAGACCGCTCGCCACATCTTCAATCAGCTGAACCGCGGCGCCGGCAGCGGCGACCCGGCTTCCGCGCTGAACCTCACGAACACGAACCTGTTCCAGGGGTATGACTACATGGCAAAGTTGAACGCGATCAAGGCCACGGGCAAGGATCCATTCGATCCGCGCTATGGGATGCCGGATCTGTTCAATACCGGCTTTGTCGGCCGCTTGATGGTTAAGTTCACCTTCTAAGCGCGGGCCAAGAGAGCGTTGATTGGGATTCGGCCCCGGTGCTTGTTTGGCATCGGGGCCGAGTCTTGTTCAGGGAAGAACGAGTGATCTGTCCGGAATATGCGAAGAGGTGTGACGTCTCCGAATGGCGAGTTCGTCAGGTCTGATCGACGATCGAGCGATGAACCTTGAGGAGTAGTTCCACCTCGCTCCTTGGTATCTGGAGGGTAGCGGCGATCTGTTCGGCCTTCTCTCCCCGGCGGTGCATGCGGAGCGCCTGACTGCGCTTGGTGAGGTTCATCGAGAGCGTAGCCTGGGGCTGGGCGGATCCGGCCAGCGCAGTTTCGTGGTCGCTCAGGCTCGATTGCAAACTTCCGAGCGAACTTCGGAAAGTGTCAAACGCGGTCGAGACCAGATCATGTTCTTCCTTGAGCTGGCGACGCAGCGCGCTGGTTTCTCTCTTGAGTGAAATGAACAGAGTGAGGCACAGCATGAGGCTGATTGCCATCAACGCGTACTGAGTGATCGGATCAGTAATCCAGTTCATCTCGACTGTTCTATCGTCGGAAAGCTCGAATCTCATTATGGGGAGTGTTCTGCATCTAAAACAGAGTTCTCAGCCGCTCCTCCCGACTGATGATCTCTCGGATTCGAACACCGTAGTTTCCCTCTACCACAACGACTTCGCCTCTGGCGATCACACAGTTATTGACTATGATCTCCACCGGTTCGACGATCGATCGATTGAGTTCCACGATGCTTCCGGTAGTGAGCTTGATGGCGTCTTTGAGACGCATCTGAGCACGCCCGAAGGAGACCCCCACTGGCAATTCGACTTCCATGAGGAGGTCAAGGGTTCGGGAGGATCTGGCGGCGGCTACTGCTCGGGCGCTAGCCACCTCCTGAGGTTCAGGAGAGACGGAACGACTTGGTTCGACGATTTCCAAAACACCCAAGAGCGCACTGTTGCCGGTGATCCATACCGTTGTCGGAGCGCTGTCTTCCACAGAAACATCGATTTGGCGCCAGATCTGCTGAGAGGGAAGTTCGATCGCACGTTCGCCTCTACTCAGGGTGACTTCCCGGCCGAGCTTCGCCGACATTGCTGAGCACAGCGGGGCAATGGTTTGTTGGAGGATCTCAAGAAAGGTGTTCTCCACATCGGCTTCCTCAAACTCCTCGACGCCGGCGGCGGAGAGAACTAACTTGCCCACAATCGCCGTCAACGCCGCTGGAATGTAGAGCCAGATGTGGGCGTCTGGCGCAGCGTCGAGGGCTTGTTTCCAGAGGAGGTCCTGCGGGTGGGTCGAGGGAGTTCCTTCGCTTCTGGTGGACGCCTCGGTTCTGCGCCCGGTCATAGCGCCGACTGCCGGACCGAGACGGGCTGCGAATTCGTGGCTCAACCAATCCAATGATGAATTCATCTGGTCACCCGTCTACTCAAAGGCCCCTTTCGGTGGGCCACTTCTTTCTCAGGAACGCACGCAGCCTGACGATTGCTTGTGTCTTCAGCTGCGATACTCTCGACTCGTGGAGTTTGACAACCCGGGAGATCTCCCTCAGCGTGAGTTCTTCGCGATAGTAGAGGCCCAAGACTGTCCGCTCTATCTGTGGCATGCGGGAGATCGCCTGAGACAAAATCTTTCGAAGCTCGTTGCGCTCGAGGACGCGAGAAGGCCAATCGTCCTCTCTGTCGGCAACCAGCCGTAACAGATCCCGTCCCTCATCGTCGCCAGGCCGGCTTTCCAGACTCCCGAGATTCAGACCACGGATTTCGGACAGCCAGGCGAAGTACTCTTCCAGGTCAATCCCCAACTCGGCGGAAATCTCTTCCTCCGACGGCGCTCGCTTCAGCCTCTGCTCCAGGAGGGACACAGCGGTCTCAATCTGCTTACTGCGCCGCCTTTGCTGCCGGGGGGCCCAGTCGAGCCCCCGCAGGCTGTCGAGGATAGCGCCGCGGATCTTGTACTCGGCGTAAGTCTTCAATTTGACATTGTGATTCGGATCGAAACGATCGATGGCAGAAATCAGTCCGACAATACCGGTCGAGACCAGATCTTCCAGGTTGACGCTTTCGGGAAGCCGTTCATGGATTCGGCGCGCAATCAATCGCACCTGGGGTAGGTGATCAAGGATCAGTTGTTCCCGCTCATCGGCTGTCAGCGTCGTTGAGGTGTGGTAAGGGTTCAATCGAGCAACCTCTCATTCGGCCGGTCCTTGGGTCGGGACCTCACGCAACGGCGGCAAAACTGGCCGCCTGCGCACCAAGTAGCATGTGAAGCAATCTGGCTTTCGTGGCGGGTTCAAGGTCTTCAGGGATTCGCTGTCCCCCGCAAAGATACGAAACCTGAAGCTGATTCTTCATTGCAGCCCCCAGACATTCCCCGAAGGATTCTGTCTCATCCAAGTGAGTGAGAATCAGATTCTGCGGGTGAAATCGGGACCATCTTCGGATGGCCAGCTCAATATCCGCGAATCGGGTCGTCGCGCTGAGAACGATGTGGGTCTCCAGGCATGGGGCTTCGGCTAGAATCAAGGCGCAGTCGGCGGAATCCTCACCCTCGGCATCACCGAACCCAGGAGAGTCGATGAGGACGAGCTCCTTGTGGCGATGCTCCAGCAAGGCGGTCACCAGTGCTCCGGGGCTGTCCACCAGCAGGAACGGCAGGCCGAGGATAGCGGCATAGGACTTCAGTTGCTCATTCGCCGCAATCCGGTGACTATCCGTGCTGACGATCAAAGTAGGCTTGCGCGCCGCCACTCCGCACCGCATGGCGAGCTTGACGAGCGTGCTTGTCTTTCCCGCACCAGCGGGACCGACAAGGGCGATCGCCCTCCGATCTTGCTTTGCGGCGCAGGATTCAGGATTTGCTTCCAGCCTCGCCTCCAATTCGACAGCCATGGCCCTCTGTGCCTCGATGCTCGAGACGGCGCCTGCACGACAAATCGAACCTAGCCGGCGCTCGACGGCGTCCAGAATGTTGTGCGCGAGCGGCTCGGGGATTCCCGACGTCAATAGGCGACTTGCCAGGGAAGTGAGCTCTGGCGAGTAGTGAAAGCCCGACGCCCGTGTGGCAAGCCGACTTACCATAAGTGAAAGATGTGCCACCTCACTCTGCATCGCGGCAAAGTCGCCAGAAGTTGAAGTTGAGGTAGAAGTGCCGCCGCCATTCGCCGTTTGCCTCTCGGTCCTGAGAGTGCTCGCGTCATGCGCGACCTCGAACTCTAGGGCGTAGGCTCCGAAATGGCGCTCGTCCAATCTGGAAGTGCGCGAACCCAGTAATAAGGCCTCATCACCGAGTTCCTTGCGGGCGCTTGCTATCGCCCCCTCAATCGTATCTGCGAAGAATGTCTTTCGAATTGACACAAGCTCTATCCCTTCAGAACACCTAACGAAATGACTCGGGTCCCAGCCGGAATTTCTCCGTGAGAAAGTACTGTCACTTGTGGGGATCTAGCCTCCAGGATCTGACGAACAAAGTAACGTGCCGATGTGCTTGTCAGGAGCACCCAGCCTGCAGCCGTCGCGGCAGAACCACTTCGCGCGGCTTCCAGTAACTCATTTACCCTCTGTGGTGGCAGATTCAGATGCGAGGTATGTTCCCCGTGCTCCACTGCCTGCTCCACGGCTCGCTCCAGGCCAGATTCGAGCAGGAACACAGATAGTTCACCCTTCCGATTCAAATGAGGCCGGACAAGCAACCGACGAATTCCCTGACGGACGTACTCTGTCAGGAGTATTGGGTTTCTGGTGACTGAAGCTGCCTCGCTGAGGACTTCCAGAATGCCGCAGGCGTCGCGAATTGACACCCGTTCCCGGAGAAGATTCTGCAGCACGCGTTGAACTATGGGGAGAGGGAGGACCTTGGGGACCAGGTCTTCGACCACCCTCGGATGCTCCTCAGCCACACGGTCGAGAAGCCGCTTCGTGTCCTGTCGCGAGAAGATCTCGTGACAATACCTGCGCACCAATTCCGAAAGGTGAGTACCCATGACACTCACCGAATCAACGATGGTGCATCCTGCATGGCGGGCGGAATCTACCTGCTCAGCTGAAACCCAGAAGGCCGGCAGCCCGAATGCCGGGTCATCCGTCGGAATCCCCTGGACGGGCGTAGGATTCTTTGAAGAAGGGATCGCGAGGTCACAGCCCGGCGGAATCTCGTATCGGCCGATCTCGGCGCCCTTCAGCAAGACCACATACTCACGGACACCGAGCGAAATGTTGTCCGTCACGCGTATCGGCGGCAAGATGTATCCCAGATCAGCGGCAAGTTGTCGTCGAATCGCCGCAATGCGTCTCAGGAGGGGTGAGTTCTCCGCACCTTCCACGAAACGAACGAGGCCAAGCCCTACCTCTACCGCGATCGGTTCGACTCGTAACAGTGCTTCGACATTCTCCTTTTGAATCGGCGTCGTGCCGATATCCATTCTGGCGACGAGTCTCGACTGCCTACGCCTCACGCGATACCCTGCGTATCCCACCGAACAGCCAAGCGCAAGAAACGGAATCTTAGGCAATCCCGGGAACAGGGCCATCGCAAGCAAAACACCGGACGACAAGAGAAGCGGTTGGTAAGAACCAAAAATCTGTCTTTGAAAATCCTGCCCCATCTCTCGCTCGGAACTGGCCCGTGTCACAATCAGAGCTCCCGAGATTGAAATCATCAGCGCCGGGATGACTGTGACCAGTCCATCGCCAATCGTGAGCACCGTGTAAGTCTGAAGCGCCTGTTGCAGCGGCATGTTATGTTGGATGACTCCAATCAGGAAACCGGCGGCGATGTTGATGACCGTGATTAGGATGCTTGCGATGGCGTCCCTTTGCGTAAATCGCGTGGCACCGTCCATTGCTCCGTAAAATTCCGCTTCGGCAGAAAGAGCTGCCCGGCGCTGTTTCGCCTCGACCTCGTTGATCATGCCGGCATTCAAATCGGCATCGATCGACATCTGCTTCCCCGGAAGGGCGTCCAGTGTGAAGCGCGCAGTTACTTCGGAGATGCGTACCGCGCCATGGTTGATTACTACATACTGGATCGCAATCAACACCAGGAAGATGACAACGCCGATCACGAAATTGCCGCCGACCACGAAGTTCCCAAACGATTCGATAACCTCCCCGGCCGCGGAAGTACCCTTGGTTCCATTCAACAGAATCAGGCGGGAAGATGACACGTTGAGAGCAAGCCGAAACAGGGTCATCAACAACAATGTAGTGGGAAAGATGCTGAAATCGGACGGTCGCCGGATGTACATTGAAACCAGCAGGATGACCGTAGATAAGGTGATGTTGGCGCTGATCAGGATATCAACGATGAACGATGGCAACGGCGTGATCATGGCGAGGAGGATACCGAGAACTGCCAGCGGGACGAGCACATCCGGCGAGGCGAGGCGATGCAGGTCGAAACTGCCCGGCACAGCAGCTTGCGACCCGCCTGAGCCTTCCCTGTTCCTGGGCGCGGGGGTGCCAGCATTGCCCTTCTGAATCGCATCGAGCCGGCTTACTGGCGGTGCCATCGTGGTGGACTGCATGATCCGAACTCTGCCTCCCTGGCAGCGGTGAACTCATATGGACTAGACCGTGGATGGATTTACCCTCATCAGTCTGAATACATAGGCCAAAACTTCTGCTACAGCCTGGTAAAGTCCGGCTGGTATTTCCTGGCCAACTTCAACCTGCCTGTAGAGCGCCTGCGCAAGTGGAGGATTCTCAATCACTGGAATCTGGTACGCTAATGCTCGCTCACGGATTCGCAATGCCAAGTAATTCTTACCCTTGGCAACAACGATTGGTGCGGACGAGCCCTCCGGCGTATAACGTAATGCGACCGCAAAGTGGGTCGGATTAACGACCACGGCAGTCGCGCTGGGCATCGCGGACATCATGCGGCGCCGGAGAAGCTCTCGGCGAATGCGACGAATTCGTGACTTGATTTCAGGATTGCCCTCGTTCTGCTTGTTCTCTTCTCTGATTTCCTGTTTGGTCATCCTCAGTTCGCGCATGTATCGTCTCCGCTGACGCCAAAGATCGATGGCCCCCCAAATGAGGAGGGCGCCGGCCGCCTTCCAGAGTAGGCTGCCTAGCACATCGCCGAGAACATCAAGCTCGCTCGAGAGCGACATTGCTGGCAGACGTAGTAGCTCTGTCCAGCCGTCGAAGATCGCATACCAAGCGGCGGCCATGAAGAGCGGAATGAGGCAGATCGCCTCCATAAACGAACGGCATCCCCTCGCGAGCGCCCCCTTGAGATTCGAACCGGGTGCCAAGTGGCTGAAATCCGGTGCCAGTCGAGCGGGGGCGAATCCAAACCCAATGGACGCCAGGTGTGAAAGGAGACTGGCACCCGCGATGATCGCTCCCGTGACTAGTAACCGGATTGTGATCGGCGAGATCCGGACGCGAAGATAGTCGCAGATGGTTTGCTGGTTGATCTGGAGGAGGAACGCCCCGGCCAGCATTCCTCTTAAGGATTGCTGCAGACTGCTCCACCATGATGGAAACTGACCAACGAGCAGCGCCACGAAGAGCAAAAACTGTACGGAGTGCAGGAGTTCTTTGCTGACTGGGAAACGACCCTCTTCTCGAGCCTTTCTGAGCCGGAATGGAGTCGGCTGCTCCGTTCGTTGTGCATCATTGGCCATGGTTTAAGCCCCACCTCGAGAACTGGTGCATAACTGAAGCGGCCTGATTCAGCGCTCGTTGGTAGATCGACACTGCCATGGGGCCAAGGGCGGCAAGAAGAAAGAGCGCGCAAAGCATCTTGGTGGGGAATCCCATTGAAAGGAGTTGTAGTTGGGAGTGCACTCGGCCGAGGACAGCGAGGGTGAGATCACACAAAAAGAGAAAGGCTGCCAACGGAGCGGCCAGCCGCAAGCCAAGTTCCATCATGACTGCGCCTGACGCAATAAGCGAATGTACGAGTGTGTCGGATGATGGGGCAGCCATGGAGTGATTGCCCAGGTGTTGTGTGATCGCACGAAGAACGAGAACATCGCCGCCGCAAGTGAAGAAGAGCATGTTGGCAAACAGTTGATAGAAGATTTGCAGGACACTGCTGTCAGCCTCGCTGTTCGGGTCAATCGTTGATGCGTATGAGAAGCCTGCCTGCATCACGATGCATTGAACCGCGAAGACGAGCGTTTCTGCCATGAAGGCGATGACAACTCCCAATGCGACGCCCATGGCGGCCTCTCTCGCAACACTCCCTGCAATAGTGATCGGGCTGAATCGATCGATTCCAATCTTCGGAATGCGTGGACCTAACATCCAGCCCAAGCTCACAACAAGAAGTACCCGTGCAGCTGCGGGGATCGCGCGCATTCCTGGTACCGGCACGAAAAGGAGGATGGCGCCCAGCCTGGCCATCGCAGGCAATGTCTCGATCAGAGTTCCGGTGGGGATGATCAGGCTATTTGACATACGGCGCGAAATCCCCCAACAAGCGAACAGTGTACGTGATGATGCTGCTGAGCATCCAGGGCAGAAGAAGTAGGAGTCCGACGAAATAGACGGCCAATCGCGGCACACTGCCAAACGCCGGATCCTGAATGGATGTGAGGATTTGCAGAAGGCTGATCAGAATCCCAGCCAGGAATCCAACTACAAGGATCGGGAGACTCAGCCAGAAGGCGGCCATGAACGCCTGGCGAAACAGGTCGATTACTACGTGCGAATTCATCGAAAGCTCCGAAGCAGCGAGCCGATCACCAAATTCCAACCATCAACCAGAACGAAGAGAAGGATCTTGAATGGGGCTGAGACCATTACTGGCGGTAGTTGGACCATTCCGAGCGTCAGCGTGACTGAAGCCACGACAATGTCTATGATGAGAAATGGGAGAAAAAGCACCGCTCCAATTTGGAATCCAGTTTTCAGTTCCGACAGAATGTAGGCTGGTGCGAGCACGCTGAGATCCAGATCTCTGGGTGACATCGGCGTCGCCGTTTTGGTGACCTCCAGCATCAGGGCAATGTCTTTCTCTCGAGTGAATCGCAGCAAGAAGTCCTTCACAGGGCGTGTCCCTTGAACCCACGCTTCCTCTCCTGTTCTCGCTCCTTGCTCCATGGGCTTCCAGCCCACCTCGTAGGCCTCTTTGGCCACCGGTTGGATCAGGAGGATCGTCAGGAAGAGGGCAAGGCCAACGAGAACCTGGTTCGAAGGCGTAGTCTGGGTGCCGAGCGCCTGGCGAAGGAAATGTAACACGATGGTGATTCTGAGGAACGGGGTAACCGAGACCAGGATTGCCGGCAGTACTGTGAGGGCGGTCAACAGGATTACTACCTGGAGAGGGGTGCCCAACGCATCCGATTGCTTGGCTGGTTGGATTGTGATGCCGAATAGCGCGGCGTTGGTGGTGGAAGTAGTGGGCAGCAGTAAGGCTACCGATGGTGTCACTTGAATACCTCTTCAGGCAGCCGTTCCGGGTTGCGCAATCTCGGGCCACCCTCTTTTGCGGCATCCAGGACGACGAGATTCACGGGTGTGGTGGCGATGAGGAGTGTCCGGTTTTCAAATCTGACCACGTGAAGTGTGTGCTGCGGGGTGAGCGCAATCCGATCTTCCACGGATATCCGCTTTGGGGGCCTTGCCTTCCAGATTTGTCTGGCCGCTTGGAGTCCGGCGTCCCGCTTATGCCACGCCACTCCGGAGAGCGCCAGCACGCCGACAAGTACGGCCATCGCTGATAGGAGATTGATATCGAACACTGCTAGTCCTCGAGATTGAAATCTGTAATGCGGACGCCCATTGTGTCCTCGATGATGACAATTTCACCAAACGCGACCAGTGATCCGGAAATAACGATGTCAATATTCTCACCAGCCGAACGAGACATACGAATGACACTTCCCAACTCCAGATCGAGAACGTCTTTGAGGGACATCACGCGTCGATCAAGTTCCACCTGAATCTCCATTGGGACGTCTGACATCGGGAAAATATCTGTTGAAATAGTCATTCGCGCACTTCGCCATAAATATCATCGTTTCAGGTTAATTGTTTCCTGGCTGATTTCGTCGACGGCTGTAATCACTCTGGTATTTGCCTGATAGCCTCGCTGAAGAACAATGAGATTGGTGAATTCTTTTGCAATGTCTACCGTGGAGAATTCCACCGCGCCCCCCATGATCTGGCCGCGCCCGCCAGTTCCTGCTACTCCGATTGCAGGTAATGCAGTCCTCGCGCTCATCTGGAAGTTGTTGTTTCCGACCGCAATCATAGACTCCGGATTCCTGATCGAGGACATCGCCAGTTGACCGACAGCGATCTGTTGACCGTTCGAATACTGAGCGAGGACCCTTCCGCCGTCTCCGATAGCGACGCGTACGAGTTGTGCCGCCGGATATCCGTCCTGAGAGTTCGCTGCGACTGCCGATGGCTGAGAGTACTGCGTCAACCGTGGAGTTACGCCGTCATAGACCTGCCATGTAAGGGACATGTCGCTTGCCCCGTTTTTGAGGCCGGTAACCAATAGGGTCGGCGGTGGATCTGTGAGTGCGGGCGAAGTCATTCGACCTTGCGCGTCGAACTGTAACGTGCCGGTGACGGGTGTTCCGGGGGGTGTTGCAAGTTCGGAGTCCGGGATGGACATGGAATAGGACCACTCGCCCGCGTTGGTGGTCTTTGCGAAGGACACCGACACCACATGGGAGCCTCCCAAAGAGTCGTAGACTTCGATAGACGAAGAGAATGTCGTCGGTGTGGGTGTCGAAACGGCGGAGGCGTCAAGGTTGAGGTCAAACGACATGCTTTTCGTTGCCAGAGGTGGGCGGAGGGATCCAATTGGCACATTCACGTCGGTGGAAGGTTGAGTCGTGTCGAGGACTCCATTGGATTCATTCCAGCCCTGAAGCCGGAAACCATTAGCGGTAACAAGCTGTAGTGCACCCCCTGAGTGAGACACGCCGTCGATCTGCGAATGGGACACTTCGTTGGTCCGTTCTGCTTTCCAGTTTATGACTCGGGTTGGCGCTGTGGGAGTTGTGGAAATCCCGCAGGGATT
>JAIBBE010000044.1 GCA_019694835.1 Fimbriimonadaceae bacterium
ATTGTGCACCCCGGCGCTGCCAACTGCGGAAGGCTGTCGGCATCTTGACAGAACCGGGGTGCACAATTTCATCACCCCGGCCACGCGTCATCCCGCTCACCAAACGTCGGCGAGCATGGAGGCGGCGAGGGCGGCGGTTCGGGTGAGGGCGTCTCCGGGGCCGAGCAGGTCTTCGAGTTCGGCGAATGCGGCAAGTTGGGAATCACGGATGATGCCGTCACGCCACAAGCCCGCAACTTCAGTCGAGATGCGCTCCGGCGTCGCGTCCCACTGAATGAGTTCGGGCACGACTTGGCGGCGCAGGAGGATGTTGGGCAGGCTGATGTACTCGAACTTGGGCTTCCGAATCCGGTACTCGATCTCCATCATCTTCGAGCCGAGGTAGATGACCGTGCAGGGACATCCGCAGAGCGCGGCTTCGAGCGTTGCCGTCCCCGAACAAACGACCGCCGCACGGGCTCGCTTGAGAACGCCATACGTATCGCCGGAAGTGAAGATCGCCTTGACGTCGGGGCGGGCTGTGCGCCAGGTTCGCTCCATCTCGTGGACATCGGCGGTCGGGGCGACGGCGAACTCGACGGTCTGAACCCCCGCCGGCAACGACTTCGCGATTGCGGGAACATTGAGGGCGATCTCGTGGGCGCGACTGCCGGGCAGGGCGGCCAGCCGGGTCGGATCGCGTGGCTGGTCGGGCGAGGCGGCGATCATCTCCTTGAGCGGGTGGCCGAACCAATGTACGCTCGCCCCCATCTCGGCGAGGAGGTCGGCCGACCAGGGGAACGGCGTCACGATTTCGTCGGTGATGTCGGGCAGGTCCGCGCCTTGCTTGTTCCGCCGCCAGCTCCCCGGCGGCATGAAGTACAGAACGCGCCAGCCCCTGGCCTTGGCGAGGCGGGCGAGCTTGATGTTCGTAAACCCAAAGTCGATCGGAATAAAATGCCCCGGCGTTCCTGCACGCAGGTTCTGTCGAGCCTTCAAGTACCCGCCCAGCACACGCGGCCCGACTTTGAACGCCTCCAGAATCCCCAGCGCCCCCCAACGCGTACAGTCGGCGATCATCTCGACTCCGGTCGCCTGGAGTCGCTTTCCGCCCACGGCCTGGCCCTCGAACTGGGTGCCGCGCTCGCGCATGCGGGCCACCAACTCGGCCCCGTAGGCATCGCCCGATGCTTCTCCGACCGAGATGAAGACTCGCCGTGCTCCCTCACGGGTGGCATGGGACGCCAATCTCACCATTCTCCAATTTCCAAGGCTCCAGTCCCGTGCTCCCCCGGCACCGCGATCACACTACGTCCTCGGCTTGTTGAGCACCAACTGATCGAGCTCGAGCGTGCTGTCACCCGTCACGCCCGTCGTCTCGACGAACGCATAAACCGTGCCCTCGAAGTCGATGAAGCGCGGCAGGTTCGTCAGATTGAACGTGCTCGTTGTCATCGCGCTCGGTGCCGCCTGGCTGTTGATCTGAATGAAGTTGCCATACGGGAACGACCCGCTCGACCAGTCATACAGGTAAATCCGCTCCGTCGCACCCGCGGCATTGCGATAGCGCCGACGAATCGTCAGGCTCGAACCATTCACCGCCGAGGCCGGAGTCGCCCGCACGAGGCGGAACGTCGACTGCAGATAGATCCGTCCGTCGCCACGAGCCGTACACGTCGCGAAGATGTTGTCCGCATTGATCATCCGAAGGTAGTTGCCCTCCGTCAGGTTGGCCCCCTTCGTCCCCGCTTCCACCGCACCGTACTTCACCTGCGCTGCCGACGTGATCGCCGAGGAGAATTTGCGGATGCCATTCACGGTAACGATCAGCGTGCCCGTGCCGACCGGCAAGTTCACATCGATGTAATCGCGCGTCCGAGTCACGATCGGCACGTTCGTCGTGCCCAGCATCACCACCACGTTGTTGGGCGGCATGAACGAGCGTCCATAGATGCGCGTTGGCGGGCGAATCGCGGTCGGAGAGGCGCTGGGTTTGGCCTCCGCATTGCCCGGAGTGACGTAGCGAACCACCGCCTCCCGCACATTCGTGGCCCCCGTCTGGATCGCCAACACGGAAGCGTAAGCATTGATCAGGCCGTAGTTGCAGTATTCGCCAATGAAGTCCTGGCTGACGGGAGTCGCCCAGTCTTCGATGGCGGCTCGGACCTGCGCGTTGGTCAGGTTCTCGCGGGTGCCGAAAAGCAGCGTGGCGAGTCCGGCAACGTGCGGACACGCCCCGCTTGTGCCGCCGAAACCGCCGGTGTAGTTGTTGCCGATCGAAGTGGTCCAGAGCGAAACGCCCGGGGCAGCGACATCAACCCAGGTTCCGTAATCCGAGAAACTTGCGCGCTGGTTGTTCGGATCGGTCGCGGCAACCGAAACCACATTCTCATAGGCGGCCGGGTAGTAGGGATAGATCGTATTGTCGTTGCCCGCAGCGGCGATTGGGAGCACGTTTCGCCGCCAGCAGTAGTCCAGCGCGAGCCGCTCGGCATTGCTGACACGGTCGCTGAAGTAGCTCATCGAGAGAACCTTCGCCCCGTTCGCCGCCGCATAGAAGTACGCCGGCACCAAGTACGAATCGAACAGCAGCCCGCTATTGTTCAGCGCTTTCAGACCCATGATCCGAGCGTTGGGAGCGACGCCCGTCACCCCGATCGCATTGTCCTGAACCGCGCCCACGATCCCCGCGCAAGCAGTGCCGTGACCGTTCGTGTCCTCGATCGTCCCGTCCAAAGCGACGAAGTCGAACCCATTGATGTCGTCGATGTAGCCGTTGAGGTCGTCGTCGATCCCGTTCGCCGGAATCTCGTGGATGTTGGTCCACAAGTTGCCAATGAGGTCAGGATGGGTGACCTCGACACCGGAGTCAATGACCGCCACGACGGTCGGAATTCCGAACGTCAGGTCCCAGGCCGTGTCCGCTTTGATCGTCCGCATATGCCACTGGTTTGGCCAGAACGGATCGTTCGGGACGTAGGCCGGCTGCTTGGCATAGTCCAAATCCGCTCGAACGATTCCTGGCTTTCCCGTGAGGGCTATTTGCGCGGCTTTGACCTCGTTTTCGGGAACCTGTACGGTCACGTAATTGATCAGCGGGTGGCGAGCGATGATCTGGTAGCCCGCATTCCGAATCGAACCCTCACCCAGCGAACCCGAAATCTGGACCATAAGGCGGTTCGCGCTGCACACGTCGCCATCGACTTTGATCGGAATGGGCTCTTGGGTAGCGGCAAGCAAGGTTGAGAGAACGATCGAAAGCATAGATGGAATGGACCTCGCCTGCAAGGATATCCGAAAAGCGTTGGCTGGCCCCTTGGTTTGCAGAAAAGCTGGCTCTCAACCGACAATTTTTGTTGGGGTCAGGATGGCCCTCATCGATTGCTCATGAAGAACCTCTCCATTCGCACCAAACTCTCTTTGATCGCAGGAATGCTCGCAGTCATGACGATTGCCCTGACCTTCATGGCCCTCAACGGCCTGGGTCAAGTCAATTCGACCCTCTCCAACACGAACACCAACAGCCAAGCGCTGCGCAATCACCTCGAAGGCGACATGATGCACGATGCCCTGCGCGGCGACGTTCTGTTCGCCATGTTCAACGCCGACACGAGCGGCGACAAGAACCGGGATGCGGTGATGGCCGACCTGAACGAACATACAGCGAACTTCAAGGAGATGATCGCGGCGAACGAGAAGCTCGCGCTGGGAAGCAATATCGAATCCCAGCTCCGCGAAGCCAAGCCCGCCTTGGATGCCTACATTGCGTCGGCTAACCAAATGGTCAGCCTGGCGTTTCAGGACAACAAAGCGGCGAAGGCCCAGTTCCCAGCGTTCATGGAGAAGTTCTCTGAGCTCGAAGAGAAGCTTGGCAGTCTGAGCGACCTCATCGTCGCCGCCAATGACCAAGCGACGAAGGCAAGCCATGGCGTTGCCGCGAAGGCTCGCAATACGATGGTCATCTTTGCCGTGATCGCGTTCTGTGCGATTCTCGCCTTCACCATGTCGATCTCGAAGGGCATCACTTCGGGGATCAAGTCGGTCCAAGAGGCACTCGGTGCACTGGCCGATGGCGATCTGACGGCGAGGGCCACCGTGTCGTCACGCGACGAATTGGGGCAAATGGCCGAGAGTTTCAATTCCAGCAGTCAAGCCTTGTCGGAAGTGGTGCACAAGGCCACCTCGATGGCGCGGACCGTTGCAGGCCTCTCCGATGACTTCCAGCGAGCCGCAATTCGCACGGCAGAGGATGCCGAGACGACGAGTCGCCTTCTCGGCAACGTTTCATCCAACGTGAGCGCTGAGTTCACCGAGATTCAGAAGATGGACGAATCCATTCAGCAGATGACGTTGGCTTCCTCCGAAGTCGCGGCATCGGCGGAGCAAACGGCGCGATCAGCCACCAACGGCTGCGAACAGATCCAAGCCGTCACCGAATCGGCGCGGCAGGTCGAGCAGCGAGTCACGGCGGTGGACAAGAGCGCAATGGAAGCCACTGAACTGGGTAAAGACAGCACCGAGGCCCTCCATTCCGCCCAAGAAGCGATGGCTACCATCCGCGAAGAAACCGCGCGGGTTGGCGAGGAAGTGAAGGAACTCGCGAAAATGTCGAGCCAAGTCGGCGAAATCGTCCGTGCCATTCAGGAGATCGCCGAGCAGACGAACCTGCTCGCTCTCAATGCCGCCATCGAAGCGGCAAGGGCTGGGGAGCATGGACGGGGCTTTGCCGTCGTCGCCGACGAAGTGCGCAAGCTCGCCGAGCGCAGCGCGGCATCCACCACCGAAATCCAGACCATCATCGACCAGACCCAGCAGCGGACAGCCTCGGTGACCAAGGTCATCGAGCGAGCAGGAGAGGCGGTGGATGAGGGGGCCAAGCTCTCTGATGGCGCATTCGCCAGCGTGAGCAAGATCATCGAGTCGATCGGCGAAATCGCGACTCAGGCCAGCGCCGCCGCAGAGGCCTCAGAGACGATCCGGACGATGGTCGATGCGACCTTTGGCGAGATTCAGGCCATCGCGGCCGTCGCCGAGGAAAGTAGCGCCTGCAGCGAGGAAATGGCGGCCAGCGCGGCCGAGGTTCGGCATATCACCGAACAGATCCTTCGGTTCAGCCAACAGAACACCTCAGCCGCCAGCGAAGCCTCGTCGGTAACCCAGGAGCAGACCTCGCGCATGATCGAACTCCGCGAAGGCGCGCAGCAGCTTGATGCGGCGGCGAATGAGCTTCGTTCGCTTCTGGCCCGCTTCCGGATTTCGGGCTCGACAGATCGGTCGGAGTCTGTTTTGAGACTGGCGGCCTAGCCCCGTCTCCCGGTATCGCGTGAGCAGCCCACCCGAATGATTTCGGGTGGGCGCATTAAGATTTTCACCAGACAAAGTGCAGATTCGCCGCATTTTGTGATAGGATAAATCTATGCTTCGAAACGTCCCCCCCCCCCAAATCTAAGCCTCACCAGAGCGCGGAGCGGCGGCGATGAATAGCCGGAACCTCATCGTCAACAGCCGGAAACTCGGAACCGGAATTCAGCCGATTGGAATGCAGACACTTCCAGACCGCCTCAGAGATACGCGAAATGCGGAGTGGGAGAAGCTCTTCGGCGAGGGGTCGGACTTCTATGTTAGGGTTCCGCTCTCGGGGTGCGCAGCGGACGAATATCTCTGCTCTTCATCACAGGCGTGGGGGGCATCGAGGCAAAATTTAGCCACGACTGGCACTCCCCCACAACCTGTCCTGCTGACCATCAACCAAACAGTGCTCCCATCGCCACCACGAGAAGAATACTGGCAACGATGGACCTTCCCGCATGACTTCGAATGCTACGGCCTTACGATTCCACTTGTCTCCTACACGTCAGGTGAAGACAGAGCGATCCGGATGAAGTTCGGGCTCTTCGAGATGTTCCCGCATACGAATACGACCCAAGCCTGGCGTCTTGTTGATCGAGCGAAGTTCCTGATTGACTACGAGCCGCCTTCTGGCGAGTATCGCAAGCTCCTCGTTCCGCCTGATCCTGCCAATGCCGGTTCGATTCGCATTCCCGCGGGACTCTACTACCTTGCCATCTATCCGGGCGCATTGCTAACCGCCAAGTTCTTCTCGCGCTATCCGCGTGACTATCAGTTTGATGCAGCCAATCTTTGGCGCGCGGATCGCCTCTACACGAACAGTGCGGCCAATTGGGCCAGCTACAACTTCGCTGACGTCGTCTTTGATAACGACGGCGGTGCCCCACCGGTGCTCTCCGGTATGACCGGACCGCCCGCCGACGACAGCACATCCCTCGCTTATCACCGCATCGACTTCGGCTTCTACGGCCGTTTTATTGCCTAAAAGGAAAGACTATGAAACGATTCACGATTCCCTTCGCCATTGCCGCAATGTCCACTGTTGCAAGTTCCCAGCAGTTTGGAGGTGCGGTGCGCTTCTACTTCTCGACGCCAGGCGGTGACAACACGCGGATCTCGCAAGACGCAGTCACGAGCGCAAACTGGACGGCGGAGTACGATATTGTATTCGAAAATGTCAGCGGACACGACATTACGTTCAACGGTGCGTTCGCGATGATCGGTTTCGGTAAGTCAACAGACTTTGGTGAAATCGCGACCCCAGTTACTGGGACGGATACGATCAGAGAGCGATTCGCCTTCACCGGGAACCAATCCTTTGCGAGCAATCCTAACATCACATGGGTAGCACCTTGGGTTTCGGATTTTTCGGCCCGTACGCGGATGTATGGTGGATACGCCGAACCGCTTTCGGGGCCTGTTCGGCCCTGGGGTCTATATGCGACGGCATCCAATAGCGCTGGCTTCACGAAGACGATCCGCGCTGGCGAGGTGCTCCCCTTCTTCCGAATTGCGCTCCGGGACAACGGGCTGTTTGAAGGACAAGGTGTGAATTCTGTGCACCTTTACAATTACCCCGTTTTTCCATTTCAGGCGTCAGGGTCTACATCGCTTCGTCTGACCACGACCTCTACGAGCTTCTCTTTTTTTGATAACCAAGACTACTTTGAGAACTCCAAGCTCGTGCTGGCTGCTCCAGAACCGGCTTCTAGCGCCGTGTTAGCACTTTTGACGCTCTTCGTTGCACTTCGTAAGCGCGGAGGAGCCCGTGGCTGAGCGCGGAATCGGTGTCCTTGCTTGCCAACCAAATGTTGACGAAGGTGATTTACTGCGAAAGGATCTTAGCTTTCAGGTCGCCAAGTTTTCGGGGTTTGACTGGGTCCGATTCAATCCCGACATCAACTACCTCGGTGGGGAGGGGCCGAATGTTACGGTTGACGAAGAACGCTGGCAGTTTCTTGACTGGCACGTAGAGCGCTGCCGTCGCAACGGCCACCAGATCTTGCTGACGCTTGCCATTCCACCGAGCGGAAATGGCTGGGATTCCACATTTGAGGGAGGTGAATTCACTTGGTCTTCTACGGATCAAGCAGCAGTCATCGTGCTCTATCGCCAGATCATTAGCCGCATCCTAACCCAAAATAGCTGGCCCGCAGACCGCCTGCGCGTCGAGATTGCCAATGAAGCCAGTCGCCCGCGGTACGGTGGCGATCCTGGCAATCCGGGCCAAATCCAGGTCCCATATGTATTTTCCCTCGGTGCTATCCTCCTTGCGCTGAAGGACTACTTCCCACAGGTGAAGTTCCTCTCTCATGCGATGTCGTTCCCCATTTTCACCGACGACATGGCAAACCCTTGGAAAACCGAGATCGGTTGGCTGTTTTACGCCCAAACCGACGTTCCTGATGTTCTCCGATACGCCGACATCGTAAACGTCCATCTCTACTATGACCGAATCAAGTATCGCTCCATCCTGACCTGGGACGAGTACCGCGAGAGAATACTGAAACTCTTCGACGACTTCTTGGCCGAGTGGGAGTCGCGTGGCGTCTACGGCACAACGGTTCTGCAAAAGCCGATCTGGATCACCGAACATGGCACATGCTTCAATTCCGCCGGTATGAATCAGTCACTTTGGCCATGGGCGAACGAAGACGAAGTGGGCCTTTATCGAATTGCGGCCCTTGACGGACTTTGCCAACATCCGAGAGCGGACGCGGTTTTCTTATACAACGCGATGAACGAACTTGAAGAGGAAGATGCGCGCGATGGGGCGAACTTTGGCTTGTTGCGCTTTGACGGCACTTACACGACAAGCTATCTCCTCGCCGCGAACGCGAACGGTATCACCGACCCCCAAATCCCAGCCGGTTCTGCCCCCGCTGCAGATTTGGCGATTTCGGGTTACTAAGCTCAGCCCCTCGGCGGATACACGCCGTTCGGATTGAAACGGTCCGGCGAGACGAGGACGACGTCGATCGCGAGGTCGGCGCCGTCTTTGGAATCCACCGCGATCTGCATCTGGATGGGGCCTTTCACGAGCGAGACTTCGCCCATGCGGTACCAGCCGTAGCCATTCGCGTATAGGCTCATCGGCCCGCGCTCGATCTTCATGACTTGGTCGCCGATGCGGAGGAAGAAGGTGTCTCGGGCCTTCGGCGGGATGCGTGCCGCCACCCAAATCTCGTGCTGCCCTTCGACCCGGATGACCGGATTGTAGGTCGCGAAGTAGCCCTCGGGCGGGGAGGCGAGGCGCGAGCGGAGGCTGAGCACCGCGTTCTTCGAGGTGCCCGGGACCGCGAGGGGTTCGCTGAAATTGGTCTCGCGCGAGGTCTCGCCTTCGATCCAGACATAGCTGCCTACCGCGATGCTCAACTTGTTGACTTGCTGGCGCAAGGCGTCGAACGCGCCGCCCGGATTCCGGTCGAGAGCGCTGAGGTTCTCGCTCATGCGATAGGCTTCCTCTCCGGTTCCAGGCCGATTCCCTGCTCGCTCCAACAACGCCGCGAGTTCCAGCGAAGTCGTATCAATCGCGTCTTGCGGAATCGGGATTTCATCGGAGCCGCGCAAGATGATCGGGGTGGTCGGGATCGTCAGTTCGACCGTGTTCTTCACGATCTTCGCGCCAGTCTGGCTGCTGTCGATAGTCTCGAAGACGGCCTTCTTGGGATCGGCGAGACGCACCGCCGTCTTTCGCGCAACCCCGATGGACCACAGCGCCACATAGTTCTCCGAGCCGTCGCTGTAGCGGTAAGCCGCATAGTTGGAGCCGAGGTCGATGCGGTTGCCACCGGCGGGCGAAGGCAACCACCAGCGACCGCCGGGCAATCGGGTCGGTGCGGCCGGATTCATCGCCGATTCGGGATAAAAGAGCGGCTTGGGTCGCCATGTGGCCAGCGTTTGGTCGGCCCCGACGTTCGAACTGGCAACGGCCCGGCGCATTGCCTCGGAGTAGCCCCTCACGAACCAGCCGCGAGCCCCCATCGAGGCGGCGTCGTCCAACGCATCGCTCAGGAGTCCTTCGGATCCCGACTCGGCGGTGATGTCCAGCGATGTCACCACCAGCCAACCGGGTTGCCGCCAACGAAGGACCGTACTCGCCGCGCGGCATCCCGATTCGATCAGCGAAGCAGGCGATCCGCCTTCCATGGTCATGCCGACGCCTGTCAAGGCTGATTCCATGCCCGCGTAAGGTCCCGACCATCCGGCATATTCCTGCACGACCGGCACGTCCGCAACTTTCTGGATCGCCTGGACGAGCCTGGCATAGCGCCGCGAACTCGTGGCCCGGAGCACTTCCTGGATGTCCTTCCACGCCGTGGAGCGTTTGGATTCGCAGCCAACCGTCTCGTCCGTTTCAACGTTCCACAGCATCGTCACGCCGCGAGTCGCCGACCACAGCGGGACGAGTTTGGAGAGCTGGCCGAAGGTCTCGATGTTGTTCGTCGCGAGTGCCCAAGCGCGGATGGCGGTTTGGACGCTGGTGTACTTCTGGCGCAGAAAGGCCTCGAGTTCGAGGCGGAAAATCGGGCTGGTCGGGACGAACTGGGTGTCGAGGCTCGGGAAGGAAAGCAGCCGACCCAGCGGATTAACGATGCCCCGAAAGCCGACGCCGGGCTTGTTGTTGCGCAGTGTCCCGATCAATTCATCACGGCGAGCATCGAAGCCCGCCCAATAATCCGGCACTTTGAGTTCGTTGACGATCGGATAGACGAGCAGCACGTGCTCAAGCTCGTTCTTGGGATCGACGTCCAGCGACAACAGCCCGCCTGGCATCTTGACCCGCTGGGTCATCTGGACTGAACTGTCGCGTTGGGTAACGAGGGCCACCAGCCCCGTTTCGGCGGCAGGAATGCTCAGTTCGACTCTGCGCGGAGCCGCGATGCCCGGCACGCGGTAGCCTTGAGGCTCTACCGCGACGCCGGTGCACGTCGGGGCGAGCGACGAAATCGCGATCAGATAGTGCATGCCGGCTTGGTCCAGCGCCAGCAGCGTCTGCTTCCAACCGGTCCCGTCGGCGGGAAGGTCGACGATGACGTCGTTGACGCCCGCCGCCTTAGCTTCCGCAACCGCCACCGGCGTCCCCTCGATGCGAAGCCCGACCGGCATGTAGGCTTGTTCGTTCCAGAAAAGCGTGTTGTTCTCGTTGATCCGCCACGCGCGCTGAGGTGCGGGCATGAGAAGACACAAGGCGACGAGCGGGCCAACCACAAGGGATAGACTACCCGCGAGCCTCCGGGCTACGGATCAACCATCATCCGATACCCAACCCCAGTCTCCGTCCGGATGTATCGGGGGTGCGATGGATCGGCTTCGATTTTCTGGCGAATCGAGCCCATATGAACCCGGAGTGTGTGGGTCGAGTCCTCGTAGCTGGCCCCCCAAATCTCGGTGAGCAGGTGTCTATGGGTGAGCACTTTGCCAGCGTGGCGGGCCAGGAGGGCGACGAGACGGTATTCGATCGGCGTCAGGCGGACTTCCTCGCCGTTGAGGGTGACAAGTCTTCGTTCGAAGTCCACCTTGAGTCCGCCCGACTCGAAGGTCGGCTCGAACTCGGGCTTACCCCTGGCGGCGTGGCGCAAAGCAACGCGAATTCGCGCCATCAATTCGGGGACAGAGAACGGCTTGGTGACGTAGTCGTCCGCACCCGCATCGAGGGCCAGAACCTTGTCCTTTTCTTGGCCACGCGCGGTGAGGACGATCACTGGGACATCGGTCCACTCGCGCAGGTCTCGCAGCACCTCGAGCCCGTCTTGGTCGGGCAGACCGAGGTCGAGCAGGACGAGGTCCGGGTTCTTCTGCGCCACCAGGCGCGTGCCCTGGCCACCGGTCTCCGCTTCGAGCCACTCGGCGGTTTCGGGTTCGAGGCTCGCCTTAAGGAACCGCCGAATCGGCGACTCGTCTTCGATGATTACGATTCGGATCGGATCGGGCATTCGTCTATATCGATCTCCGCAGGCAAGCTTATCCGCAAAGCCGGTGTCCGCCGCCTGGCCCGACCGAAATACCTGAAATCGGGCTTGGTATCCCAGTGGCCCGTATTCGGCGCTAAAATAACAGTTGCCTATGGCGCTCGCCAGGGGCACTTTGCTATGCGCTGGATTTTGTTTTGTTCATTGGCAGCCGCCTCCGCGTTCGGACAGAGCACGACGTGGAACCTCTCAGCCGATTGGAGCGACACCTCCAATCCGTTCGGGCCGTGGCAACTCAATCAGTCCGGCATCGTACCGTTTACGCAACACTGGACCGAGTGGGTGCCCGGAAGCGGGCAGCCCGTTTGGGCCCAGGCGCCGGTGCCGCAGACCGCCCAGATTCCTGCGTGGGGCAAGGCCGTGCAATCGGGCGTACTGGGCCTCGATGTGACGGCAGGTTCGATCTTCGTTCATGGTGCCGAATTCGAACGAACCGGGAGCGAGTACACGAGCGTTCAGTGGACGAGCCCCATCACCGGAACCGTGAATTTGCACGGCCAGGTCTGGCCACCGCGCCACATCGGCCGCGAAATGAGTTGGTTCATCCTGGTCGATGGCTTGAGCGTTACTCAAGGAACCTTCGGCGCCAGCAACCCCTTTTCGTCAGCGAATCGCATGAGCCTGAGCGAAGGCACGGGCGGATCGTCGGTCTTGACCGTTCCGGTCGTCCCGGGAACGAAGATCGAACTCATGGTCCAACGCGACCCTGCCCAAGAGTCGAGCGACTTCGTCGCACTGTACTACGCCATCAGCACCCTCGCAAACCCCAACACTCTCTCGGTCGGAGGGACGCTGCAGGACTTCGTAGGCAATGCCGGTGCCGTGCCCATCACGGTCACGATTTCGAAGCTTGACGGAGCGGTCGTGCGAGAGGAAGTGGTGACGACGAATGGAGGTGCTCCGGCATCGATCTTCGCCGCTCTTGAGGGGACTTTTCGCGTCGCGGTCAAGGCTCCCCATTGGCTCCGCCAAAGCCAAGACGTGACCTTCGACGAAACCGGAGCGAACCTCTCGTTCGACCTCGTCAACGGTGACTCTGATAACGACAACGAAGTGGGAATCGGCGACTACGCCGTCCTTTCGTCTGCCTATGGTGCCGAACCCGGCGACGCGAATTGGGACCCGAACGCCGATCTCAATGGCGACGAATCGGTCGATATTGGCGATTATGCGATCCTGAGCGCGAACTACGGGAAACTTGGAGATTGATGGCGCGCCCGGCGGGAATCGAACCCACGACCTACTGCTTAGAAGGCAGCTGCTCTATCCCCTGAGCTACGGGCGCAAACCGGGGGAATTGTACCGAAGCGTAACCGGTAGACTCGGGACGTGATACGGGCGGTGGTCGATGTGGGCTCGAACTCGGTGCTCCTCACCGTTGCCGAAAAGGTCGGCGAGGGGTGGCGGACGGTTGCTGAGGCGACGCGCGTCACTGGATTGGGACGGGGCACGAAACAGTCCGGGGTGCTCTCGGAGGAGGCGATGGGCGACACCCTTCAGGGGCTTCGCGAGGTGTTTGAGATCGCCCGCGCTCACGGCGCGAACGAGGTGCTTGCGGCGGCGACGATGGCGGCGCGGATTGCCTCGAATACGGCGGATTTTCAGGACCGCGCACGAGCGCAGGGGACGCCGGTCGATGTGCTTTCTGGCGAGGACGAGGCGTCGCTCGGTTTCCTGTCTGTCGCCAACGATCCCCTCTTTGCCTCGGCGGCCCGCGTTTCGATCATCGATCCCGGCGGACACAGCACCGAATTGGTCACCGCTGATCGAAAGCATGGTGGCTGGGACGTTCTCTTTCGACGCAGCTATCCGATCGGTACCCTAGGTCTGCGCGGATCGGTCCTGTCCGAAGAATCCCCTTCCCTAGCGGCAAGGCTTGCGGCGGTCCGAGAGATTGACCAGATCATTGGACTCGAATACCTGCCCCATCAATGCGGGACGGTCGTGACGCTGGGGGCGACGGGAACGAATCTGATCACCATTCGCGAGCGCATGACGACCTGGCAGCCCGAACGAGTGCATGGCCAAGTGCTGGACTATGAGGAGATTGGGCGCGCGGTGGGCTGGATGTTCGATCTCGACGACGCGGGGCGCGCGGCCATCGTCGGAATCGAGCCAGGCCGGGAGGGGACCGTGCATATCGGGGCGTTGATTCTGGAGAGATTCTTGTTCGCCCTGCACGGATTGGAATGCGCGGTGAGCGTTCGGGGCTGGCGGCACGCGCTCTTGGAGAAGATGGGACATGAACTTGCAGCGGGTTAGAACGGTTGCTCTCGCGGGGGTCGCGGTGATGCTCGGGGCGTGCAAGCCGGGCACCTCCGACCCGAACGCACCGCCCGTCATCACTGACGAAACCCAATATCAGGCTACTCTCGACAGGGCCCGCCAACTTTCGATGCCGTATATCCGTGCCTTCACGACCGGCGACAACCTCGATTCAAAGGCGATGGCGGATCTCACCGAGGCCCGCAAGCAGTTCGACGCCCTCATCGCGTACCAGCCAACGAATTTCGCGCCTCACGTCGGTTCCGGCAAGATCAGCTATATCCTCGGCGACCTTGATCGGGCGAAGGCGAGTCTGACTCAGGCGCTGGCCCTCTTCCCGGCCAAGCAGTCGGTAGATGTCCGAGTGACGTTCGCCGGGGTGAACGACGACCTCGCCAACGTGATGTTTTTGACCGGCGACGTCGAATCGGCGCGAAAGCTGTCGGCTCAGGCTCTCGACATTCAGCCGGACAATCCGAACTTCCTCGCCACCAAAGCCTCGCTGCTCATGAACGACAAGAAGGTCGCCGAGGCGCGAAAAGCCGTCATCGATGGACTTAATATCGACCCCGACAACTTGCGGCTTCAACGGCTCAAGCGTCTGATCGACAGTTCCAGTCCGGCCAAGTAGCGCGCAGTTGTTCAACCGTTTGGTCAACGTCGAGGTGGGAGTTGTCAAGCACAAACCAGAAGTCTGGTGCGGGGGCTTGCGACATGGCCTCATTGACGAACCGGATGGTCTCCGTCAGTACCGCCGGGTCAAACACCTTATTGGTCCGGCCCAGGTTTCGCCGTTGATTGATCAAAAGGTCAGGCAGGAGGCAAACCCGCAGGACGGGCCGCCCTTCAAGGTGTTTGGCGATCACCACATCGAGCCGTGCCAGATTTCGACAGTGATCAACGATCACGGCGAAGCCAGCGTCCTGGTACGTTGCAGCCACTCGACAAGTGGCCTCTTCGGCGACTTGGAACTGCCGCTCCGTCTCTTCTGACCACGGCACAGAATCGGCCAGGCCCTGGACGACCCAGAGCCGCAGATCATCGACGGGAATATGCACGGCTTGCTCGAATTCTCGGGCCAGGGCTGCGGCCAGGGTTGTTTTGCCTGCGGCGGGCGGACCAGAAATCCAGATGATGGGTGCCGTCTTGGACATGCAGTCCGTAGCGTACTCTTGGATCGCGGGTGAAGGGGCGGCGGCCCGACCAAACTTTACCGGCGGTCGATGCGTCCAATCCGTAGATTTGCAACTTTTCGAAGTTCATCTGATACTTTCTTTTGGAGGCAAGAATCAATCCGGCCCTAGGACTCCTCTGATTTCCTGGGAACCGATACGTCAAGGCGATTGTTACAACACTTGTCGGAGCAAATAAACCCGACGCAAACAAACACTATGGAATCAACCGTACTCAACCCCCGCGACCAGGCTCGGTTCCGAAGCCTGATGGAGCAGACCTATAAGAAGGTCTTCAATCTGGCCTACCGGCTGGCGGGGAATCGATCGGACGCAGAAGATCTGACGCAGGAGGCCTTTTTCCGCGCCTACCGAGCGTTCGGCGACTTCGAAGGCGACCGACCGTTCGAGAACTGGATCTTCCGCATTGTCAACCGCCTTTTCCTCGACCTGATGCGAACGCGCAGCCGACGAGTGCAAACCGTGTCCTACGACGCGCCGGTGCGCACCGATCGTGGTGAGGACATGTTTTCAGTCGAGGCGGCCGATCATCAGCCGAATCCCGAAGCGCAGATGCTCTTCGATACGATGTCAGAGGAAGTCGAAGAGGCATTGCTGAGGCTCAAGCCCGAGCAGAGACTCTTGGTGCTTCTCGCTGATGTCGAAGGAATGCCCTACAACGAGATTGCACAGGTGGTGGGAGTCCCGGTCGGTACGGTGCGCTCGCGACTTCATCGCGCCCATAAGGCTCTGCGCCAGCACTTGACTCCGGCAAAGCCGAAAGGAAAAGCGGCCGTCTTCTGCATGGTTTCGTAACCAACCGTCATAGGGTCGCGCGACCGGCGTACGCGGCTTTATGAGAGCGTTGTTCGGTTTGTTTGTTTCCGTCCTTACCGCGCTTGCGTGGGGCCAAGATACGTTCAGCTTTCGCGTGACCGAGGACTGGGGATCGGGCTTTCAGGGCGAAATCACGATCAACCATCCGAGCGGATCCACGATCAATGACTGGCGGCTCGAATTTGATTTCGACCGCCAGTTTTCGTCGATCTGGAACGCGTCTTTGGTGTCGAGGGTTGGGATCAGGACAACGGTTTGCGCGGCCGCGTGGAACGGGATGCTCTTGCCAGGATCCCAGGTGACCTTCGGCTTTGTCGGCTCGCCTGGCAACGTAACCAACCAGCCCACAAACTATCGACTCTCCGGTGGCAGCGGGGGCGGCGGTGGCGGAGGAGCGACGGGGGCGCCGTCGGTGCCGTCGCTCTCGATGCGAAGCAACGCGGACGGTTCGATTACGGCTGAATGGAACCTGTGGCAGGGCAACAACGGCACGTCGTGGGAGCTTCTCGAAGACGGCCAAACCGTTCATACCGGCTCGCTAACGGACGGAACACCCTCTCCTCAGAATGGCAGCGTTACGTTGCCGGGCCGCGACTACTCGGCGCATTCGTACCAAGTCGCGCTTTCAAACAGCTTCGGTCGAACCGCCTCAACGAGCGTCCCGCTCGCGACCGGCGGAGCCAGCAAAATCGTCGTGAGTCCGGCTGATGGACTGAGGCAGGCCTTCCAGACCGACCTGCGCGTCGGCGTGACCAGCCGCCACGACCTTGCGACGCTCGGGGTGACTTCGCCCCAATTCGTGGTAGCAACGAACTACCCGGCGATCCTCGACATTGTCCTATCGGGCAAGGTACTCAAGATAACACCGAGAAAGGAGGGCCGCGCTTCGCTGCTCATCCGCGAGACCACCACCGGGGAAACACGGAACTTGGGCTTGCGCGTCGCCAATTCAGCGGGCCGACTGCCTGGATTGCCGCCGATGGCGATCGGCTCCGTCAGCGAGGACACTCCCGGCGACCTGGCGTTTTGGCGCGACTTCGAGAATCCGCTGCGCAACAAACGGATGGACGTGCGCTACATCTATCTCAACGGCGGACCCTACAATGGGTGGAGGACGTGGTCGGCGCGCGACGGTTTCCGGCTCGTGTCGTTCATTCGCGAAAGCCAAAAGCTGGGGATGGTGCCGTACTTCGTTTGGTACAACATCCCCGACGGGGGCGAGAGCTACTGGACGGACCTCCAGCACATCCAAACCCCAACGTACATGCGGGACTACTTCCTGGATCTCAAGTTCGCACTCGAACTGATCCGCGCCAACGCTCCCGACGACCCGGTCGGACTCGTACTGGAGCCCGACTTCCTCGGCTACATGATGCAGAACTCGGGCGTTCGGCCCGGACAAATCAGCGCCGTCACGAGCGCCGCGTATACGTCGGGGGTTCTTAGTGCGGCCACCGATCCCGTCTTTGCCAACAACGTGTCCGGCCTCGTACGAGCCATCAATTACACGATATCGAAGTACGCGCCGAACGCGACGTTCGGGTGGCAGTTCAACCTCTGGGCTTCCCCCGGAATCCATGTCGGCATCCCGGCGCGGGGACTGATGCATCTCACCGACACGATAGGGATCGTCAATGGCCGCGCGGCGATTGCGGGCGAAGCCCGCGAGATCGCTCGCTACTACGCCGAAGCAGGCATCACGACCTACGGCGCGAAGTTCGTCTCGATCGACAAATACGGTCTCGATGCCGGGGCCGAGGTCGGCGCGGCCTTGAATCCGGCTGGTTCGACGTGGTTCTGGAACCTCGACCATTGGAACAACTACCTGCTCTTTGCGTCGATCCTCAAAGCCGAGACGGCTTTGCCCGTAGTCCTTTGGCAGCTTCCGGTCGGGCGGATCAATTCGACGCAGACCGTGAGCCCGTACACGGGGGCCATCTTCCCCGACATGCCCAACGTCACGACGCGCTTCGAAGACTCAGCCACGACTTTCTTCTTTGGCGATAAGTTCCGCGCTAACGGTGCGCGCAAGACCCACTTCATCGAGAACTGGGGCGGCGATCCGACCTTGCGGGTGACTGGAGACATCGTCGAGTGGGGCAGTCACAAGAAGGCCGCCGCGCAAGCAGGCGTAACGATGATGCTCTTCGGGGCGGGGGTTGGCGACAGCACGGATGGCGTAGGTTCGCCGCCGACCGACGACTACTGGTGGATCACCAAGTCTCAGGCTGCTTTCCCGTCGCGCTGAACTAGCAGATGATGTCGTACTTTCCGCCGTAGTCGTTGCGCTGAGGCGGTCGCTCCTGCTGACCAGCCTGACTGGACTCGGACGTCGACGTAACCCCGGTCTGGTTCGTTCGGATGGCACGAGCGGTCCGATAGGAGCGCAGGTCAGGGATGAGGCGAACTTGGCGGGGCGCGGAGACGGGAATCATGCTTCCCACCCCAGCCTGATTCATGCCAGAGGTGCGAATTATCGAGGGTTCTGGTTGAAACGCGGATATTCTCAAGTGGTTTTCCGTGTGGGGTTCGCCGGGACGGCGAAAGTACACTGTCCGGTCCCCCTCTCCTGCGCCCAGAGGACTTGGTCAGTGGAAGCCGTGGGGGCGGAGGAAAAGGGTTGGGGGAGAGGTTTCACGGCGGGCTCGCAAATACGGGAGCATCGTGGGTCCGGAAGGCAAGGGATTCGCCGAGACGGCGAAAGTAAATTCTGCCTCCCGTTCCCCGCTACCCGCTACCCATCGTCTTCGGCTCCTTCAGCAAATCCTTCGTCCGTCTTCCTCTCCTTGATCATCATCGAACCCACGGCAAAGGTGATCGCCGCGATGATCATCGGGTAGTACAGGCCGGCCATTTTGTCGCCGGTTTTGTCGACCATGGCGGTGCCGATGAACGGGACCAGTCCCCCGAATACGCCGTTGCCGATGTGATACGGAAGCGACATCGAGGTGTAGCGAATACGGGTCGGAAAGAGCTCGACGAGGAACGCGGCGATCGGGCCGTAGACCATCGTCACCAGAACCACCTGGACGAACACCAGGCCAACCAGCGTCCAGAAGATGGCCGCGTTGGGGATGATCTCCGTCTTCGGCTTCTCTTTCGGCTTGGGCGTGGGGTTAGCCTCGGACTCGACGGGAGTCTTGACCGAAAACGTCGTCGCGTCCTTCTCCCAAGACTCCACTTTGGTGACGGCTTCCTTTTTGGTCACTGGGTCAATGGAAGACTCGATCCGCACACTGGCCGGACCCAATTCCTTGATCTGCGGAACCGTCGCCGCCATCGTTGTATAGAGCGGAATGTAGGCAAAGACCGCGAGGAGGCAGGCCCCCAGCATCAGGCGCTTTCGGCCGATCTTGTCGCTGAGCCAGCCGAACAGAACAAACAGCGGGGTCCCAAAGACGAGCGCCCACGCGATGATCTTGTTCGCGCTCGCGCCTTGGATGTTCATCACCGTTTGCAGAAAGTAGAGAGCATAGAACTGACCGGTGTACCAGACCACACCCTGACCAGCGGTTGCCCCAAAGAGGGCGATGAGCACGAGTCGTCGGTTGGCAGGATTCACGAATGATTCGCGCAGCGGATTCGTACTCGTCTTGCCCTCCGTCTTGATTCGCGAAAAGAGCGGCGATTCACTCATCTTGCGGCGGATCACATACGAGAGAATGACCAAGACGCCCGAGAGCAGAAAGGGAATTCTCCAGCCCCATTGGCTGAACGCGGCCTCGCCCAGGTACGCGCGGGTAGCGAGGATGACGAGCAGCGAGACGAAAAGTCCCAGTGTCGCCGTGGTTTGGATAAAGCTCGTATAGAACCCGCGCTTGCCAGCAGGCGCGTGTTCGGCGACGTAGGTTGCCGCACCTCCATACTCGCCGCCCAGGGCCAAACCTTGGATGAGGCGGAGCAGCAAGACGATGAGCGGGGCCGCGACGCCAATAGACTCGTAGGTCGGTATGACGCCAATGGCGAAGGTTGAAACTCCCATCATCATCAGCGTGAGCAAGAACGTGTACTTCCGCCCGACCAGGTCGCCCATGCGGCCAAAGAACAGCGCCCCGAACGGGCGCACGACGAACCCGGTCGCAAACGTTGCCAGAACGAACAGGAGGCCTGCGGTCGGATTGTCTTTGGGGAAGAACTGGCTGGCGAGAATCGTGGCGAGCGATCCGAAGATGTAAAAGTCGTACCACTCGATCAGAGTGCCCGCCGACGAGGCGAAGATGACGCTCCAAATCCCTTTGGTCTTTCCCGCTTCCTGCATGGCGCATTCTAGTGGTTCCGTCCAGTCAATTGCAAACGGGTCCGCTCACCGTGGCGCGGCCGTCCCGCCCGCGCTGGCTCGAACTTAAAGAGAATCGGTGAACCTATGGTCTGGCGCAGTATTGAAATCTAGTCGCCGATTGCCCTGGCATTACTCCCCTGGCCCGCGCGCTCCTTCGTCGCGGCGAGCTTCCCCTCACTCCGTGAGGGGATTTCCCCCCCAAGTCTCCCACTTTTCTCAATGAAACTCACAGACCCTTGACATGAGTACCTACAAGTGTAGGTAATATGCTGACCTACACCTGTAGGTGACCATGAACGAACGAAAAGACCTTCCGGCCCTCTCCGAGGTGCAGCTTGAAATCATGAACGTCCTGTGGACGCTCGAAGAGGCGACACTGGGCGATATCTGGGCCGAGCTCTCGGCTCGGCGTCCGGTAGCACGGAATACCGTCCAGACCCTACTGACTCGGCTCGTGGACAAGGGCTGGGTGCTCTACCGTCAGGACGGAAAGTCGTTTGTCTATCGCAGCGCTCGCGAAAAGGGTGCGGCGAGACGGCAAATTCTAGGCCGGGTGCTGGATGCGGCATTTCAAGGGAGCGCCGAGGGCCTCATGATGACCCTCCTCGAAGATCGCTCGATCACGGCGGAGGAAGCCGATCGACTGAGGAGTTTGATCGACGAAGCCGAGAGGCAGGAGCCATGAGCGGCTATCTCGCCGATCCCTTAGCCCGCTGGCTCATCCAGAGCTTCGCAGCGACCTTTGTCATCGGCCTCTTGGGATGGGTGGCGATTCGGCTGACGCGCAGCGCCGCGGTGCGGCTTGCCGTTGCGGCATGGGGACTCGGATGTTGCTTGGCGATTCCCATGCTGTCCTGGCTGGTCATGCGAAGCGGCCAATCGCTGACGCGAATCGAGATTCCCGCGCCTCCGTCGTTGCCCGTCGTGGCGGCAGAGACTCCCCTTCGGGACTCGATCGTCCTGCCTGCGGGTGCGCCGGTCGAAGTGGTCGAAACTTCAGGTGAGCCCCTCGTGCAGCCCGATCCAGTCGAGATTCCGTGGTTGACCCTTGGTCTTGTTACGTATTTGGCGGGTTTGGGCTTCGGCGTGCTCCGGCTGGGCTTCGGCCTGCTGAGACTGCGTTCGATTCTCCGGCATTCGCGGCCCGGACCTGATATCAAGGGGTTCGATCGCGTGCGGATCAGCGACAACGTGACTCACCCATTCGTATGCGGCTTGCGCAGGTCAACGCTTCTGCTGCCCAGTGACCTCACGTCGCGGCTCGACCCGCGTGAATTCGAGCAGGTCGTGGCCCACGAGCGGGAGCATGTCCGCGGGCGTCATGCCTGGCTCGGAATCCTCCAGCGCGTCGCCGCTCTCGTGCTCTGGCCGCAGCCTATGGCTCACGTCTTGGCGCACGAACTCAAAGCCGCCCAGGAAGAAGTCTGCGACAACGCCGCCCTTCGCGGTGGCAATCCATCCGACTACGCGCGGATGCTCGTCGATCTCGCCGAACGGCGGACAGACCGGATGCCGAGCGGCCTCGCCTATGGCATCTTCGGCTCCCAGCCGCCCCTCGAAAAACGCATCCGCGGGCTCTTAGACCCGCGAAGGAGTACAGAACCGACCATGAAACACACGACACGAACTGCGGTCTTCGGAACCGCCCTCTCGATAACGATGATCCTCGCTGGCGTTCAACTGGTGACCGCCCAGGAGCAGGTGCGAGAGGTCATCGGCGTTCCCCTTCAGACGGATCAGGCGGTGGAAGTCCAGGGCTATCCCATCGCTGTCGTAGAAGGGTTCCGATTGCAACCCGATAAGGCGGCGAAGCAGGCCAATGCACCAAAAGCGAAGAAGTCGGTTAGGGGTACCAAGGAACTCAAGGCTGCCCTTGCAGAGGCACAGCGCCAGGTTCGCTCTTACGAGGCAATGCTCGAAAGAGTCCAGGGCTACAAACTCGTGCCATCCGACCGGTCGCCTCTCAACAAGATTGAGTACAAGAGAGTCCCAGTCACGACGCCCCTGACGCGGTACCGCAGTTTCATGCCGTCAACAGGCTTCACTCTGGCCAGTCCACGGGTGAAAGTCGAGGGAGTTCCGATTCTCAAGGACGTCCCCGTCATCGGCCACCTGTACAAGGGCGCCACGACCGTGACCGTTCCACAGGCGGAGTCGCTCTATCGAATGGTCAGTCCGAAAGTGGACTACGTGGTAACGCAGGAAAAGCCCATCTACAAGATGGCAGCGCCAAAGCTTGACATGTCGAACGTGAAGCCCCTATACACCACACCAAAGGCGCTTGCTGGCGGGACACGAGTTATCCAAGGGGAGCCGGCCCGCATCGTGGAAGGCCAGGCCCTCGCGCCGAGTCAGCCGGGCGTGATCGCCGCTCCGAACAGCACGAGTTCAACGGCACCTCGTGATGCCGCCATCGCGGTCTCACCGGCTCGAACCACCATCAAGAAACCAGCGGCGAATCGGAAGCCGATTTCGGTGCTAAAAGGCGCGACGGTCATCCTCTACAGCGACGGCACGACCGAGATTCGTCCGGCCACCAAGGTCACCAAGAAGCCGACGAAGGCCAAGTCAACCAAGCGCGGCAAGTAAGTCTGACCCATGCCCCCATCCTCCCACGGATGGGGGCCGTCGGAATCTACTTCCTTCTGCGTCGCATGAGGGTTAGCGCACCGAGGCCGAGAGCGGCGAAAGTCGCTGGCTCTGGAACGAGGCAGTAGAGAGACGATGTGGGCACGATGCCGACGCTGCCGCCATCCGGTCGCCCCGAGTCGGGCCCACCTGTGATTGAGCTATACCATTCGACGCCCGTCACGCCGAAGTTCTCGTAGTAGACGAGATCCACCGGATAGAGTCCTGGATCTTCGAATGTGGCGAAGTTCCCCTGGAACCCGAAACCGTGGTCGCCGCCGTTTTCGATAACGGTGATGTCGGCGACATTCATTCCTGAGCCGTCATCCGATCCGAGATCAAAGCGGACGGTGATGCCGGGCGCGGCCAAATCCAAGTCGTACTCCGGGCGGATTGCGATACCGCCCTGGAATCGAAACACCGAAGTTTCGAGGACGTTCGAGCCGACCCCACCGGTCAAGGTTCCGGCATCGAATCCGAGGAAATTGGTGAGCAGCGTCTCGTCCGGCACCACATCCTCCATCCCGTTCGAGTAGTCAACATTGGTCGAAACAAACTCGCCCTGAGCCGTATTCGCGTTCGAGAACGCAAGAGCATCTTCGTTGGTGTAATAGGGTCCGGCATCCCAGTAGAATCCGCACAGCCCGTCACCAGGGTTGCTCGGGACATCGCCCAGTTTTCGGTTGCCCGGAATGAACACGCCGACTGCGAGCGCGTTCGACAATGAGAGCGTGGTAAGCAGTCCGAGGACTAGTAGGCGCTTCATGAAAAATCTCCTCTCGAATTGCGCCATAGGCGCCAGAAGTCAAATCACCTCAATAATACAGGGATATTGCTAAAACGCGACACAATCTATTGTCACATTGTCCGCTTAACTCGCGCGGGAATGAGGCCGGAGTTGCAGGGGTAACCTCTTCCCATGGCTACCCTTCAGAAAGAGTTTCCTGCCCCGAAGGAACTCGACACACCATCCAACTTCGACTCGAAGTCGGCTCACGAAGTGACCAGTGCGCTTGCGGGACTGACCGCCGATGTGTTTGCCTTGTACGTGAAGACCAAGAACTTCCATTGGCACCTGAGCGGACCCCGTTTCCGAGACCTTCACCTGCTGTTCGACGAACAGGCGGGTCAACTTTTCGACATGATCGACGTTCTCGCCGAACGGGCCCGCAAGGTCGGCGGGACGACCATCCGAAGCATTGGCCACATCGCCGCCCTGACCCGGATCAAAGACGACAACGACGCCTATGTTTCGTCGGATGCCATGCTCGAGCGGCTTGAGAAGGACAACCTGACCCTCGAAGAGCATCTGCGCGAAGTTCACGCGACGGCTGAAGAGGCTGGCGACAAGGCCACTACGAGCATCCTCGAGGTCTATCTCGATGAGGCCCAGCGCCGAATCTGGTTCCTGTTCGAGTCTCGCCAGTAGAGGGTGAAATCTAAGCCTCCATTCTCCCACGGATGGAGGCTCCCCCGGTGCAGGTTGCCTTCGTTCACAATAGCTTGTGTGCGCATGCGCCCGTTCCTCCTCGTCATTCTCGTGTGGGCAATCGTGAGCGGCACCCTCGCGCAGACCAAGGCCGTACGCACGATCTGCCTTGACCCAGGACATCCCAGCGAAGTCGGTCGGGGGACCACTAGCAAGTCCATTTCTGAGATGACTGCCGTCTGGAAGGTCGCCAAGAAGCTGGAAACGCTCCTCAAAGGCAAGGGCTATCGAGTCGTGCTCACGAAGTCTTCCGAGCAGCAGTTCGTCACAAACAAGCGCCGTGCCGAGATCGCGAACGCGACCAAGGCGGACCTCCTGTTGCGGCTTCACTGCGATGCGGCACCGGAGTCGGGATTTGCGACGTTCTATCCTGCCAAGCAAGGCACCGTCGCCGGAGTGCGCGGTCCGAGTGCGACGGTCATCAAACTTTCCAAGCAAGCGGCGACGCCCTTCCACAAGGCCGTAATGCAGGTGCTGAAAGGCTCGCTGAAGGACCGGGGAGTACGAACCGATACCCAAACTTCAGTCGGCGCGCGCAATGGCGGAGCCTTAACGGGCTCGATCTACTCCAAAGTACCGGTGCTCCTCGTTGAGATGTGTGTCTTGACCAAACCCAGTGACGAGAAGTTCATCCGGACCGACGCAGGTCAAAAGAAGATGGCCGAGGCGCTCTTTGCCGGGATCACTGCAGCCGTGCCTCTGACCAAGAACTAGGCTGCCTGATGAGCGGCGATCTTGGCTTCGACGATCGATCTGTATTCAGTTCGAAACACCGAGACGTCGAACTGCCTCGCGTGCTGTCGGGCACTCTCGGGGTCAAATGAGAGGCGATCGAGGCAGCGAATCGCGTCTGCCAGAGCGTCCACCGTTTGCTCTTGAAACAGGACCCCAAACTCCGGTAACACGGTCTCGGTCGCCCCACCCTCACCATAAGCGACCACGGGCAAACCAGCGGCAAGGGCCTCGACCGGGACGATGCCGAAATCTTCATAGCCCGGAAAGAGCACAGCGCGGGAGTGGGCGATCAGGTCGTCGAGATCGGGGTCGGGGAGGCGACCGTGGAACACGATGTTCGGATCGCCACCCGCTTGCTCCTTGAGGAGACCTTCGAGGGGGCCGCCTCCGACGATATTGAGCTTCATGCCGAGTTTCTTCGCTGCCGCGATGGCGAGATCAACGCGTTTGTAGGGAATCAGGCGCCCCCAGTAAATCAGCCCCGCGTCGTCGCCCTTTCGCCCGATTTCGAGGAAACGCCCGGTCTCGACAGGCGGGTAGATCACCTTCTCGACCTTGCGCCCATAGAACTTCTCCACACGCGCGGCGGTCGTTTTTGAGTTCGCCAGGAGGACGTCGGGGCGTTTGGAGGCGGCGAGGTCAAGGACTTTGAGCCGACGTGCAATGAGCGGCTTGATCAGTCCACCGCTGGCTCGACGGTCGATCTCGGGTACCCACAGCGAGCGGGCGGGGGTGTGGTAATAGCAGATGTGGAGCGCGTCGTGTCGCTTTTGGACGCCATGGGCAAACGAGTGGCTGTCGCTCAGGATCACGTCGAATTCGCGTAAGTCGAACCGCTTGTAGACCCCGGCCAGAAGCGGGGCATAGATGTAGTGCCGCTTGAGCGCCATCGGCAGCCCCTGGACGTAGCTGGTCCTGACTTCGAGACCTTCCAAGAACTTGATCCGGCTCGCGTCGAACTGGGAAGTGAACACCGTGCCGGGAAACATCCGCACGATTTCCTTGAACACATCCTCCGCTCCTCCCGGGACGGTCAGCCAATCGTGCACCAGCGCAAACTTCACGGGTCTATTCTGGCTTAGAGTGGCGCGGGCATCCTGCCCGCGCTGGATAGCCCTTCAAGTATTGGGACCCTAACTCCAAACAGGACCAGCGCGGGCAGGATGCCCGCGCCACTCGGGGGTCAACTTCCGAACGATTCACAACCCCGGAAGGGCATATGTCGACCCTCCACATAGCGTGGCCACGGTAGGTACTCATTGACCCCTGGCACCCCCTTTCCACGCAGAAGGAACGCGCTGGGCCATTGCTCCTCCGAGACGATCCGAGTTGTCGTGGGAATGTAGCGGATGGTGAGGCCAGCGCGGCGGCGAGGGGAGTGGTTGGCGTTGGAACCGTGAATCACGTTCGGGTGATGCACCGAAACTCCACCCGCGCCAAGGATGCAGTCGATCGCTTTCGACTCGTCGACATATCGATCATCAATGGCCGAGCCAAGGACGCTTTCGATATCGCTCCGGATCTCCATCTTCTGGAGGTCGAGGTCCTGGGTGCGAGGAATGACGCGCATGCAGCCGTTCTCCGGGTCGGCGTCGTCGATGGCCAGCCACAAAGTGACCACTTCCATCGGCTCAAGTGGCCAGTAGCTGCCGTCCTGATGCCACAGGACCGGCTGCCCATCAAACGGCGGCTTGCTGATGTAGTGGCTGGCAAAGAGCGCGATATTCGGACCGACGAACTGCTCGGCGATATCGAGCAATCGCGGATCGGCAACGAGGCGGACCCAGAACGGATCGTCGGTCATCAGGTTGTGATGAAGCTGCTCCGGGCGCAGGCCAGGATTCTTCTCGAGCAGCCAATCGATGTGCGCACTCGCCTCAGCGATGAGGTCTTTGTCGAGCACGTTTTGGAACAAGACGTAGCCTTCTCGGTCGAAGTGCGCCCTTGGACTTTCGGTGAGGGTAGCCATGGCTGATTATCGCATTCCTTCAGTGCCTAACGATAGCCAACATCGGCGTCGCCCGCGAACCAGTCGATACCGAGGCTTGCGCGAACCACTTCGACCTCGCCCTCTATATGGTTCGGGAAGCGCTTTGTCAGTTCCTCCAAGGCCCATTGGATGGCAGCTTCCTCATCGCCCAGCGTTACGGATTGCTCGGTCTTCCACTGGCTCAAGTCGTCCGTATTGATATGCAGGTATTCGTCCCTTCCAAGCCCGCCAGCCCGTAAGGTGACCGTCCAGATTCTCGCCATTCCTGTGCCTCCTCTTTTTGCAGCACATGCTACAGTGACTTCAAGATGTCTTGTACTACGAACCTGAGAATCGCGGAGTTTCAAGATAGGGCGCTCGCTGAGCGATGCCGACTCCCCGTCCGCCATACTCGTAGTTACTCTATGGGTGCTTTTCGCGAAGGTCTTAGCTTCGACGACGTGCTTCTCGTCCCCCGGCGCACGGAAGTTCTTCCGAGCGAGGTTGACATTTCCAGCCCGTTCCTGCCGGGTATCACGCTTCGCGCCCCGATTGTGTCCGCCCCGATGGATACTGTGACCGAGTCGCGACTCGCGATTGCGATTGCGCGGGAGGGCGGGGTCGGCGTCATCCACCGCAACATGTCCATCGAGCGGCAGGCGGAGGAAGTTGACCGAGTCAAGCGGTCGGAGCACGGCGTCATCACCCACCCAATCAAGCTCAACCCGGACAAGACGATTCAGGACGCGGTGAACTTGATGGAGCGGTTCCATATCAGCGGCGTGCCCATCGTCGATGAAGAAGGCACCCTGGTCGGGATTCTCACCAACCGCGATATTCGATTTGAAACGAACTACGAGAAGCTTATCAGCGAGCGTATGACGAGCAAGAACCTCGTCACCACGCACGTCGGAACGACCCTCGAGCAGGCCGAGGCCATTCTGGCCGAGCACCGGATCGAGAAGCTGCCCATTGTTGACGATCACGGCAAACTGCAGGGCCTGATCACGATCAAGGACATCCTCAAGGTCAAGCGCCACCCCCACGCGACCAAGGACCAGAAAGGCCGCCTCGTCGTCGGCGCCGCGATCGGTGCCCTCCGCCAACCCATTGAACGAGCGCGCGCGCTGTTCGAAGCGGGTGTAGACTTCATCGTCATCGACGCCGCCCACGGCCACAGCGCGGGCGTCATGAACTGCGTCAAGCAACTAAAGCAGGCGTTGCCCGACCTCAAGGTTATCGCCGGTAACGTCGCCTCGAAGGAGGCTGTCCGTGACCTTCAGTCGCTCGGTGCCGATGGTCTTCGGGTCGGCATTGGCGCCGGTTCGATTTGCACGACCCGCATCGTCGCTGGTGTGGGAGTCCCTCAGCTCACCGCCGTTCTCGACTGCTGTGAAGAAGCCCAAAAGCTCGGCATCCCAACCATCGCCGACGGCGGAATCCGTTCCTCCGGCGATGTCGTCAAGTGCATGGCCGCGGGGTCGACCTGCGTGATGATGGGCAACATGTTCGCGGGCTGCGAAGAGAGCCCGGGCGAGACGGAGATTTACCGAAACCGTGCCTACAAGGTCTATCGCGGCATGGGCAGCATCAGCGCCATGAAGCAGGGCAGCAGCGACCGCTATTTCCAGGTCAAGGAAGCCGGCGGCGCGTATGTACCGGAAGGCGTCGAAGGCCGCGTACCGTTTAAAGGCTCCCTTGCCGACACGATGGAACAGCTCATCGGCGGTCTGAGGTCCGGAATGGGCTACCTCGGGGCGAACACGATCGCCGAACTTAGAGAGATTGCCGAATTCATCAAGATCACCAACGCGGGCCTTCGCGAGAGTCATCCGCACGACGTGTGGATCACCAAGGAGCCGCCGAACTATTCCTCGCCGTTCGTCGGCGGCGAGAACGAGTAGCTACCGATGGCCCTGATCGGGATGCAGCAGGCCCAAAAGACCGTCGGCGCCATGATCGCCGGACACTCGCCGGTCCACGCGATCTTGCTCTATGGGGCCGCCGGTGCGGGGAAGACTGCGCTTGCGGAGCGGCTGGCGAAGGCTTGGCTTTGCCCGAATGCGTCCGAGGCAGGGGCGTGTGAAGACTGCGGCGTGTGCCGATCGTTTCATGAGGGCCGCGCGGTGGACTTTCAGCGCATCGTCCCACTTGGCCGGAGCCGGATCATTAAGCAGGCCTGCATCATCGAGGATCGTGAAGACGAAGACCTCAAAGGCGTCGCCGTCCTCACCTTCTTCCGAACGCGGCCCCTGATGAGCAAATACAAGGTCGTGTTGTTTGAAGAAGCCGAACGGATGAACGGGGCCGCTGCAACGGCTCTCCTCAAGACCCTCGAAGAGCCCGGTGAGCACGTTCGGATGATCCTCACGACCTCCGCGATCAGCCGGATCATGCCGACCATCCTCTCCCGCTGCGTCGCCATTGCCTGCGAACTCCCGGACGAGGACGAAACCCGCACGCTACTGGGCGATCTCGCCGACTACGAGCAGATCTTCTCCGAAGGAGCCCCCGGCATGATCCTCGGCATTCGCGGTGCCAGCGAGGCCTATTGCCAGCTTTTCGAGGTCTGCGAGAACCTGCTAACCGCGCCACCCGGTGCCGCCCTCAAACTGGCTGACCGCTTCCGCGCCAGCGCCGAACTTCTCGATGACAAGCTCAAGCTCGGCGCACGCGGGGCCAATACTGAAGCTCTCCGATGCCTCGCCCTCTGGGTGGCGACCAAGATGCCTGACCATCCGCATCGCCTGCAAGCGGTTATCGAAACCCACCGTCGCATCATCGGCAACGCCAACCCGTCAGCGGTGTTCGATGCCCTGTTCATTGCGTTGTTGAACTGACACAAATCCCCTCACGGAGTGAGGGGACGCTCGCCGCGACGAAGGAGCGTGCGGGCCAGGGGAGTAATGCCAAAGGGCAATCAGCGCTTGCTTGAAGAGTGCACTGGCCACACCGGCCCGCGAGGCCGCCTTTCGAGTACCCTTCCAACGATGTCGCTCCTGAACGTCCCCACCGGCCCCAACGTGCCCGAGATCGTCAACATCGTCATCGAAATCCCGCGTGGGAGCACGAATAAGTACGAGGTGGACTCGAAGACCGGGGTCATCATGCTGGACCGCGTTCTGTATTCGCCACTTTTCTACCCGTTCGATTACGGTTTCATCCCCCAAACGCACTATCTCGACGGCGACCCTCTGGACGCCTTGGTCCTGATCACTCACCCGACGTTCCCGGGATGCGTCGTCGAAGCCCGACCGATAGCGGTGCTTGCCATGCGCGACGACAAGGGGCCGGACGAGAAGATTCTGTGTGTGGCGACCAAGGACCCGCGCTACAACACTTGGCGGAGCCTGGCAGATCTTAACGAGCACACTCAAAAAGAGGTCATCCACTTCTTCGAGGTTTACAAGACGCTTGAGGAGAAGGAGGTCGACGTGCTGGGCTGGTTAGACGTTGAGGCTGCCGTGCGCCTCGTAGATAAGTATAAAATTTCGCCAGAAAACTAGCATGATTGTAGACCTACGCAGCGACACGGTAACCCGCCCCACGCCCGAGATGTACGAGGCGATGGCCAAAGCTCCCCTCGGCGACGACGTGCTGGGAGACGAGCCCACGGTTGCTGAGCTCGAGCGGGTCGCTGCGGAGCGCATGGCGATGGAAGCGGCGGTATTCGTACCCAGCGGGACGATGGGCAATCAGATCGCCCTCGCCGCTCATACGAGTCCGGGCGATGCCGTGATCTTCGAGGAAGAGGCCCACATGCTCTTCTATGAGTGTGGTGCACCGGCCGTCCTAAGCGGTGTGGTGTCCTGGACGGTCCCCTCCGAGCGCGGAATCATGGCTCCCGAAGCCATCGAAAGGCGGATTCTCGTTCGTTCGCTCCATTCCCCTGGGACGACGGTCGTCTGCATCGAAAACACCCACAACCGGGCGGGTGGAACGATCATTCCGCTCACCACGATGGCCGAATACAGGGTCTTGGCGGACAAACATGGCTTGAAGGTCCATCTCGATGGCGCGCGGGTATTCAATGCGGCTGTCTCCCTCGGGGTGCCCGTCAGCACGATCACCCAGCATGTCGACTCGGTGAGTTTCTGCCTGAGCAAAGGGCTGTCCTCTCCGGTGGGTTCAGTGCTCTGTGGGCCAGCGGACTTCATCGAGCGAGCCCGGCAGTGGCGAAAGCGGGTCGGAGGGGGCATGCGACAGTCGGGGATCTTGGCTGCCTGCGGCCTCGTCAGCTTGAACTCGATGGTGGATCGGTTGGCGGAAGACCATCGTCGTGCACAGGATTTGGCCTCTGGTCTTCAAGGAATTTCCGGCCTCCGGATTCCCGAGCAGCCCGAGACGAACATCGTCATGGTGGAGACAGCCGGACCCGCCGAGCGATGGACCGAGGCGATTCAAGCTCACGACGTCTGGGCGTTTCCCTTCGGTGCCAGCCGGATCCGGCTGGTACTGCACAAAGACATCGATGATGCGGGCGTAGAGCAGGCAATCGACGCATTCCGGACAGTCTCGAAGGCCTAACTTCCACCCGTACCGCTGGCGTCCCGACTGCACCGCCCTGGGAAGCCTCCGCAATTGCCAGCGAGCGCCCCCTCCCTGTCCCTCCCCCGTCCCGGGAGAGGGGACCCGATCCACACGGAATCCCTTAAACCAAGCCGTTCGGCCATTGCAGGTATCCGACGCGCCGCTCGATCCCAATCAAGTCCCCCTCTCCCGGGACGGGGGAGGGACAGGGAGGGGGCGCTCGCAGGGCAATTGCGGAGGCTTCCCAGGGTGATGCCGGCAGGTTGCCAGCGGTACGGGCAAGTGCGGATTTCGACCTGGTCCCGACGAAGTGGACGTTTTTTGCGTATAGTCATTCCGTGACACCCGTAATTGAAGCGCGCGCCCTGGCCAAAGACTATGTGATGGGCGATGTCGTCGTCCACGCTCTGCGGGGAGCAAACCTCGTCATCAATCCGGGCGAATTCGTGGCCATCATGGGTCCGTCGGGGTCGGGCAAATCGACCTTCATGAATCTGGTCGGGTGTCTCGATCGCCCTTCCAGCGGCGAATACCTGCTGAATGGCGAGGCGGTTGCGCGGATGAACGACAATCAGCTTGCCGAGATCCGAAACAAGTACATCGGCTTCGTGTTCCAGACGTTCAACCTCCTGCCGCGAACGTCAGCCATGAAGAACGTGGAGCTTCCCCTCATGTACGCCGGCGTCAAGGATCGCGCGAAGAGGGCCGAAGAAGCCCTGATTCGGGTCGGCCTTGGGCAGCGAATGGACCACAAGCCGAGCGAACTCTCGGGCGGGCAGCAGCAGCGCGTGGCCATTGCCCGTGCCATCGTCAACGATCCCGTGCTGATCCTCGGAGACGAACCAACTGGCAACCTGGACTCGCGCACATCCGAGGAGATCATGGCCCTCTTCCAGGACTTCAATCGTCAGGGGAAGACCGTCGTCATCGTTACCCATGAAGAAGACGTGGCGAGGCACTGCAAACGGATCGTTCGGTTCAAAGACGGCCGGATCGTCTTGGACGAACTCGTCGACAATCCCATTGATGCCCGCGAAGCGCTAGAGCAGCTCCCCGACCCTGACGCGATTGCCGCGGCTGCATCGACGGCACCTCCCAAATTCGAGCTCTAGCACCCCGCAAGGCCAAGCAGCTCGGCATTCCCACGAAGAGCGGCGATGACGTTGGAGATGTGATCCTCGATCGGCAGCCCGATCTCTTCCGCGCCCGCATAGACCTCGTCGCGATGGACACCTGCCGCGAATGCCGGGGTCTTCAGCTTCTTCAACACGCTCTTCACTTCGACCTCGTGAACGCTCTTGCTTGGCCTCACATAGGCGACGGCCATCACGAAACCACTGAGCTCATCGCAAGCGTAGAGGTGCTTCTCCATCGGCGTATTGCGCGAGATTCCCAACGCATCGTTGTGCGAGCCGATCGCACGAATCAGAACTGGATCCCAGCCCATCGAATCCAGGAGCCGCATGCCCCAACCGGGATGGTCTTCCGGGTGTTTCTCATAGTCGAAGTCGTGAAGCAGACCAACCAGGCCCCACAGGTCTTCGTCTTCGCCGAGATGTCGCGCATACCAGCGCATACTCGTTTCGACCGCTAGGCAATGCCGACGGAGGGACTCGCTTTCGGTGTGGGTGCACAGCAGTTGGAAAGCCTCATCGCGGGTCGCCATGGTCCGATTCTAGTTCACCAGACGATTGAGGCGTCTGGCGGCCTCATCGACGGTCAGCGGTCCGAGGATTTGGCCCTTGTCGAGCACGTAAACCCCCGGCCGTCGTTGGGCGAGATCGGGCCGCAATTCACCCCGGACCGGCGCGATGACCGCCGTAGCAGGAGCCAGTGCGGACAGCTCACCAACCAACTTGACGTCGTCTGGACCAACCGTTAGGGCAGCTCGGTTCCGCTCTACCTGCCACGCTGCGCAGTAGTAGCCGGCGGCTCGCGTGCCCATGACCGAGGCGGCCATCGCGAGCTTGCCCACCATGCGGTCGGCAACGTCAAGGAACCGTGCGCCCACCTCTTGGCCGTGGTAGAGGACGGAGTACTGGTACAGCACCCGGATTGCCATCGCAGCACTCGATTCGACGAAGTCGTCGCATAGCTGTGGCCCCCTGATATCGACGGGGACAGGCCTGAGATAGTCGAAGAAACTCATGTCGAGCAAGCCCGAGATCGGGTCGGTGTAGAGTTCAATGGCGCGATTGAGGACCGCGGCCCCATCCGCCAACTCCACTCCGTTCCCGGACACGCAGTAATCTTGCAGCGCGGCATCGGCGTAGGCGATGTAGTCCGTGAGGCAGCGAACCGAGAACATATCGCCTCGTATGGAGCGGACCACGTCGTTGGTTCCGACCCGAAAGCGTGCCAGTCTTGCCCGTAGGTCCAGTCCAGCGGACTTCATCGCGTCATCGTTCAGGACGCGTCCCGCCTCGAGAATACGCGCGGCGACAAATGCATTGATATCGAGGATCTGGTCGCTGCCGTAGGTGGGCAATACATCGGATTTGCTCGCTCGCAGGAGCCCGAGCATCTCTTCGAGTTTCCCCCGTTGATCATCGAAAGTGGCCCGACTTGCCACGTAGGGGACCATCAGCGGATTGCGCTGGGGATCGAGGTTGAGGTTGTCGGCAAGCCACGCGCGCTCGGCCCGGCTAAATCTCGATTCGCTCATGCCACCGCGCAAGAACGGAATGGAAAAGCTCGAGCGGAGGCTGCGTCCATCCTCTTGCTCGTCTCCAAGTCGGTAACCGCGGATGAGCCCGTTGCTGCCAAAGCCTTCAACCAAGGCCTCGAAAGTTTGGGTGATCACGTATCGGTAGAGGGGATCTTGACGGCGGGAATAGACCAGCGCGAGGAGGGCTAGCATCTCGGCGTTTTGTCGGGCGATCTTGTCGAATTCCGGGCGCAGCCAATCTTCGCCATCGGCAACCCTAAAGAAGCCTCCGTCGAGCCAATCCACAATTGGGGTCAAGAGCACCGGATCGAGCGTCGCCCGAAGGAGTTCGCTCTCTCCACGCATCAGCAGGAACCGCCAGACGCTTGGCCGAACCGCTTGGAACTGATTGATCGGAAATCCGCCCAGCGGACTTGCTCCGCGCTGCGCGGAAACCACTTGGCGATCGAAGTCGACTCGTTCGACGGCTGGGCTTTCGGTGAGTCGCCGGTGGTCCAGGTCTTGCTCTTGGCCGGGTGGGATTTGGCTTTTGCCGGCCTGTATTTCGAGCCATCTCTCTCTTGCGCCTCGAAGGGTCGCGATCATGAAGGCGACGTCCAAGCGCTGGCCTGCGTCCACCCGATAGGCCGATGCAAAGACGCGGAGATCCGGATCGAGGAACCAGATTTGGAAAGAGGGATCGAACCCGATGACGGCTCGCTGGACTGGAAGATAGGCGGAGGCCCATTCCCTGCGTTCGGTCAGGTCGATGCGCACACAGACAAAGTCTTGGCGCATCCTCTCCACGACATCACGGTCGTGCAGTGCATCCCGATCGACCTCGCGCCCGGCCAGGCTCCACGTCGCAGAAACGAGAATCAAGAGAGGCTTGTTCAGGCGCTTCGCCTCCGCAAATGCCTCGGTACCCACCGGCCACCAAGGAATGTCCTGAGTCGCACCGGATTGCAGGTAATCCGAAGTCTCTGCGGCCAGTCGATTCGGAGGCCCAGGCGGAATCAGCTTGCGACCCGCGAACACGAGGAACCACATGCCCACCAAAACGGTCATGAGCAGCGTGACCGCCGGATAGGAAGACCGCTTGGATGAGCGAGGCATCGCGAGAATTATGACGCCGCTGGGACTTGATCCCTTCAAATTTGGATTGGGCGAGCCGATAACTGTACGGGGAAAGCCCCACCGAAGTAAAAGCGCATGTCGACCACCAACACCGCCAAACGAGCCGAGCAATCTGTTACCATCAGCGTCGCGAGCCGGATTACCGGCATCGAGGTGCACACGCTTCGCTATTGGGAGCGCGAATTCGAGGAGTTTCTGAACCCGATTCGCACCGATGGCGGCCAGCGGCGTTATCGCCCCGAAGACATCCAGACCGTCTTCGTGCTCAAGAAGCTCCTGCGCGACGAGATGTACAGCATCGCCGGTGCCCGCAAGTACCTCATGAGCCGAAGTTTCGAAAAGGTGGCGTGATGCGACCCGTACCCCTTTACCTGGCGAAGGCTGAGTCTGAATTCAAGGCCAAGCGGTTTGAATCCGCGATGGCGACCCTCACCGAGGGCCTTCGGGCCCACCCGACCAACGCCGACCTTCACGCCCACATGGGCATCCTGCTTTGCTTCGGCCAGATGGAGCCTAAGGCAGTCGAGCACCTCGAAAAGGCAAAAGGGGCCAAGACCTTTACGAGGCTCGGTCAAATCCTTGTCGACCACTTCGAGTGCCGCCGTCAGATGGCGGCGAAACTGAAGATCAAGGACGATGCGGGCGACCTTCTTCGGAAACGAGTCTTAAAGATTTCTGGGTTGAAGCCTGGTCCGGTTGGCACTTCGCTTTCGGCTTGTCTGATTGTCAAGAACGAAGAAAAGCAACTTGATCGTTGCTTAAGAAGTCTACAAGGCTTGGTTGATGAGATTGTCGTGGTTGACACCGGGTCCACCGATCGAACGGTCGAAATTGCCGAATCCTACGGCGCGAAGCTCGGCTTTTTCGAGTGGATCAACGACTTCTCCGCCGCGCGCAACGAGTCGCTGCGGCTCGCTACCGGGCATTGGGCGCTGTGGATTGACGCCGACGAAGAAGTCGATCCGAGCAGCATATCGATGCTCCGCGAAGGTCTCATGCGACCGCACTTTGGCGGCTACTTTATCCAAATTGACAACTGCCTCGGCGATGGAACTACCAACGATCACTACGTCCATACGCCGGTTCGTCTATTCCAGCGGTTAGATGGCGTTGAATTTACACTGCGTATTCACGAACAGGTCTTACCTTCGCTGGACCGACTCGGGTTGGTGACCGCGACCATCGAGGGTGCGAAGCTCAATCACTACGGTTATACCGCTGCGGTGATGACCGAAAAGAACAAGCTTGACCGGACCATTTCGATGCTGAATCGGGAGATCGAAGACGCTCCTCAAGAGCCTTTCCACTGGTTCAACCTCGCCAACGCCTTGGTCGTTTCTGGCCGTTGGGAGGAGGCGGCGAAAGCCGCCGAGCAAGCCGTAAGTCTGATGGCAGACGATGCGGCGTATGGAAGTCTTACGTATCATTTGTTATGCAGTGCCCTGTGTGATGTAGATCGGCCGGACGAGGCATTGGAGCGTTGCAAAGAGGCGGAATCGCGTGGGATGGGCAGTATCCTTATCCAGTACGAGCGCGTCCACGCTCTTGGCAAGCTCAACCGATTCGACGAAGCTCTGGAGGCTGTTGACAAGTGTCTCACCATGGAGTGGCCAACAGGTTTGAATGGCGACTACGGGATCTTTACCCACAAGCGTCATTTGCTAAAAGCCCAACTTCTCGCTCAACTTGGACGCTTTGATGAGTCATTAGAGCTTTTCGAACACGCACTCAGTGTCGATCCTGGATTAGTCGTTGCTGTTTACGGAAAGGGCTCAGTGTTGCTAACCCTTGGTCGATACCATGAGGCCTTACCTGAGCTTCAGAAGTGCTTTGCGAATGAGGAATATGGACTGAGGGCGATGCGCGGCGCATCGGAGTGTCTGTTCCGTCTTCACCGATTTGCAGAGGCCTCCGAACTCCTTGAGACCCAATGGAATCAAGGCGTTCGTGACGAGGATCTGTTCTCGCTGTGGGCGCAAGCTTGCGAGCGAACGGCTGATGCGAGTGCGCTGCTCGGGGCGTTTCAAGCTTACGGAGCCGAGCAGGAACCGTCTGCGGCGATCCTGATCAATTGGGGCCGAGCGTTGCAGTCGGCCGGCGATGCCACGAAGGCACTGAACTGTTATTCCGAGGCCATCAAGCGCGATCCCGACGATCCGAACGGGTACTTGAATTTGGGCGACCTGCTCTATCTGATGGAGCAATACGGCGATGCGGCTCACCTCTACGAATCGGCCCTTCGGCTGAAGCCCGACCTTCATCAAGCCTGGTTCGTGCTCGGGAACTGCCTCTATCAGCTCGGCCTCCAGCCCGGAGCCCGGATCGCCTGGCAGCAGACCCTGATCCAGCACCCGACTCATCTAGGGGCCAAGAACAATCTGGCGCTTCTGAATGAACAAGTCGCAAGTGCGGCGTGAGCGGGAACATCCACCCGTGGGAGGGTGGATGCCTAGGTTTCGAGGAATCTATGCCTCCATCCTCCCACGGATGGAGGCCCGTCTGGTTCGCAGGTAACCTAGACGCATGCCCGTTATCGAGGCGCGCGATCTCGCAAAGACCTACGTCTCCAACAAGAAGCACCCCGGTGTTTGGGGGGCGGTGAAGGGGCTGTTCAGCCGCGAGAAGGCGTACGTTGAGGCCGTCAAAGGCATCAATCTCACGGTTGAGCAGGGCGAACTCGTTGGCTTCCTCGGCCCGAACGGCGCGGGAAAGACCACGACCCTGAAGATGCTTACCGGCATCCTGTATCCGACCAGTGGTGAGTCCAAAGTCCTCGGATTCCGCCCCTTCGACCGCAATCCGGAGATGCTTCGCCAGATTTCGCTGGTCATGGGCAACAAGAATCAGCTTTGGTGGGACTTGCCGGCTTGGGACAGCTTCATCGTGCTCAAGGAGCTTTACGACGTCGATCTAGCCAAGTTCAAGGAGCGGGTCGATTATCTGGTGGACGCGCTGCAGCTGACCGACAAGGTCCACCAGCAGGTTCGAAAGATGTCCCTGGGCGAGCGGATGAAGTGCGAACTCGTCGCCGCCCTCCTGCACGCCCCGAAGGTCGTCTTCCTCGACGAGCCGACCATCGGCCTCGACCTCGTCAGTCAGAAGCGAATACGCGAGTTTCTGCTCGATTTGAATCGGCGCGAAGGCTCCACGATCATCCTGACGAGCCACTATATGCAGGATGTCGAGGAGGTTTGCGAGCGCGTCGTCGTTATCGATCACGGCACAAAGGTCTTCGACGGCACCCTGGATTCGCTAATGGCGGACTATTCCGGGGTTCGGCGGTTGCGATTGACCTTTGGCGAAGCCGTGGAATCCTCGGCCTTGGCTGGTTTTGGCGAAATCGTTGAGTCTGAGGATGCTTCAGTCGTGCTGGCGATTCCTCGCGAGCGAACCGCGGCGATTACTGGCGAGATATTGCAGCGTTTCGATGTCAGCGATGTCGCGATCGAGGCGGTTTCGGTGGAAGAAGTGGTGCGAGACTTGTTTAGCGGTGAGAAAGTTGAAAAGGTTGCCGACCGCTGAGTTCGTCGTCCCCGAATCGGTCTATCGTCATGTTGCTGCCCGGATCACGCCTCGGTCGCTAGCGCTGTTTGTTGGCCTCACCCTCATTGTCTTCATCGGTCTTGTACTGGGCGCATCTGGGTATCGGGATATCGGCTGGATACTCACCGCGTTTGCGATGACAGGTTTGGCAGTTACCACCGTGCTGCGACTCCTTCTCGTTCGGCAGTTGCGAATGAGGTACGAAGGCAAGCGGTCGACACCCGGATCGGACATGATCCAACTTCACATCGGTCCCGACGGGATCTTTGGCGACCCTCGCGAGGGCGCGCCTGTTCTCACACACTGGGAGGATTACCAGAGGGTCAAGCGGCTCAAGTCAGGCTATTTGCTCTGGCTGAACTCCCTGGAGTTCACCTATGTACCTTTCGACGCCCTTGATGATGGGGCAAGAGAGATGCTGGAGGGGCGCTTAGTGATAGTCAGCGAGAAACCGCGATTGAAGCACGTTCCACGTTAAACATTTCGACCCACACCGTAACCGCTGGCAACCTGCCGGCACTCCGCGAACCTGACAATATCCCAAAATTCGAAAGGCCGCGTGCCGGCAAGATGCCGGCGGTACGGTCTCGGCTCCCCTCTCCTGCGCCTTCAGGAGGTCAATCGATCATCGCTCTCGCGGCGGAGGAGAGGGGTTGGGGGAGAGGTTACGCCGCCGACTTTACTGTACGCGAGCCCTCCCCGGCCCTGCCCATAGGCGTGAATCGTAGGTAAAATCATCCACCCCTTCACCGACAGGAAGGGCGAGGAGACAACATGGCAGACAACGAACTTTCATCGCGCTATGACGCGTCGCTCGTCGAGAGCAAGTGGTACCGGGCATGGGAAGAAGCCGGGCTGTTACAGCCGAGCACCGACTCCAGCAAGCCGCCCTACACGATCACGATTCCGCCGCCCAATATCACCGGGTCGCTCCACATGGGCCACGCCCTGTGCTACCCCATCCAGGATCTCTTCGGGCGTTACGCTCGCCTCAAAGGCAAGAGCGTCCTCGTCCTCCCGGGTCAAGACCACGCCGGAATCGCGACTCAAAAGGTCGTCACCCAGAAGCTAAAGGGCGAAGGAGTCCGCGCCAGCGACCTCGGCCGCGAGGAGTTCACCAAGCACGTCCTCGCTTGGCGAGAGGAAAGCGGTGGCACGATTTCCAGGCAGCTGCGCTCACTCGGATGCGCGTTCGACTGGTCGCGTGAGCGATACACGCTCGATCCCAAGTACGCCGAGGCGGTGCTCAAGGTCTTCATCGACTGGTACGAGCGCGGCATTATCTATCGCGGCAAGCGTGTCGTGAACTGGGACCCTGTGCTCAAGACCAACGTCTCCGACATCGAAACCGAGCGCCGCGACACGGTCGGAAAGTTCTATCACATCCGGTACGCCTTCACCGATGGGTCAGGACACGTGACGATCGCGACCACGCGCCCCGAAACCATGCTTGCCGACGTGGCGGTGGCGGTGCACCCGAGCGACAAGCGCTACGAAGGACTCGTCGGTAAGACGCTGATTCTCCCTTTGGTTAATCGCGAGATTCCGCTGATCACCGATACCTACCCGGACCCTGAAAAGGGCACGGGCGCGGTGAAGATCACCCCTGCCCACGACGCCAACGACTATGAAGTCGGCGTGCGACACGGGCTCGACATGCCGGTCGTGATGGACGAGTCGGCGAAGATCAACGAACTTGGCGGACCCTACGCCGGTCTTGACCGCTACGCCGCGCGCAAGAAGATTGTCGAGGATTTGGAGGCGGGAGGTTTCCTGGAGAAGGTCGAAGACCGCGAAATCGCCCTGAGCATAAGCGAGCGCTCCGGCGAGGTCATCGAGCCGCTCCTGTCCGAACAGTGGTTCGCCCGCATGTCCGAACTTGCCGCGCCAGCTATCCAAGTGGTTAAAGACGGCAAGGTCAAGTTCTATCCCGAGCGCTACGACCGGATTTACCTGGAGTGGATGGAGAACATCCGCGACTGGAACATCAGCCGTCAACTGTGGTGGGGCCACCGGGTGCCGGTCTACTACACCGAAGATGGCACGCCGTTCGCGGCTCTAAGCTGGGACGACGCGCAAGCGAAGGCGGGCGACGCCAAGATCGTGCGGCAAGACGAAGACGTGCTTGACACCTGGTTCAGCAGCGGGCTCTGGCCCTTTGCAACCCTCGGCTGGCCGGAACAGACCACCGACCTGAAAGAGCGCTACCCGACCGACGTGCTCATCACCGATCGCAACATCATCTACCTCTGGGTTGCGCGCATGATCATGATGGGGATGGATTTCATGAAGGAAATCCCCTTCCACGACGTGTTCATCTACGCGACGGTGCTCAACGAGAAGGGCCAGCGGATGAGCAAGAGCCTCGGCACCGGCGTCGATCCGATGGACGTGATCCCCAAAATCGGCGGCGATGCCCTGCGATACACCCTGCTCAGCCAAGCTGGCGCGAACCAGGACATCCGCTACTCCGAGAAGCGAACCGAGGAAGCCCGGAACTTCTGCAACAAGATCTGGAACGCCTCGCGGTTCGTGATGATGAACGTCGAGGCACCTGTCAACGTGTCCGGCGATCCTCCTGCCGACCTCGAAATCGTCGATCGTTGGCTGCTCAGCCGTCTTCACCGATTGGTCAAAACCGTCGGCGACTCGCTCGATAGCTACGACATCCAGCCCGCCGCCCAAGCCCTCTATGCGTTCTTCTGGGGCGAGCTTTGCGACTGGTACATCGAGGTCAGCAAGGGCCGCCTGCAGAACGAATCGACCCGCCACGTGCCCCAGTGGGTGCTGCTCAAGTCGATCGAGGCGTTCCTGATCATGATTCACCCGATCATGCCCCACATCACCGAGGAGGTTTACAGTCATCTCCCGATTCAGGGCAAGTCGCCTTTCGTGATGAGCGCGGATTGGCCTGCTATGCCCGACTCGTTCTTCCAGCCCGAGGAGGAAGCCCGCGTCGAGCGCTGGTTCGCGATCACCCGCGCCTTCCGCGCCCTTCGGGCCAGCGTCGACCTGACGGCGGGGCGAGCGATTGCCGAAGCCTACGTCGAGGGCGATCTGGATGGCGGCGAGGCGGTGATCGCGTCGCAGGGGTGGATCGAGAACCTGGTGGTCGGGCGTCCGTCCGGCAAGTTCATCTCGGCCACCATCGAGGGCGTTGACATCCATCTGCCGATCGAGGGTCTCATCGATCAGGACAAGGAGCGCGCGCGCCTGGAGAAGGAACTCGAAAAGCTCAGCCAGGAGAAGACGAAACTCGAAGCCCAACTCGCGAATCCGACCTTTGTCGAGCGGGCGAAGCCGGAAGTCGTGGAGGCGGCGAAGGCGAACCTGGCCGATCTAGATGATCGAATCACGAAGACGGAACAGAGGAAACGACTGTTCAGCTAGGCGGCTCCCCCTCTCCCCGATGAATGGCGGGGAGAGGGGGCGGGGGGTGAGGGGCTTCCCAGGTTTCATTCGGGACTGGCCCACTAGGTTTTTCGCCTCCTTTCAAGGCTGGCGAGCGCGGGCAGGATGCCCGCGCCACTCTAGGGTTAGTTGAGGATGGCGTAGATCTGGTCCTCGTCGAGAATCGTGAATTCCTCGCCATCGACGGTCACTTCGTTGCCGCCGTACTTGCTGAACAGAACGCGGTCGCCGACCTTGACCGAGAGCTTGTTTCGCTCGCCGGTCTCCAGCACGCGACCGTCGCCGATGGCGATGACTTTGCCTTCCTGCGGCTTCTTCTTGGCGCTGTCGGGCAGGTAGATGCCGGAAGCAGTCTTCTCTTCCTGCTCCGTCAACTGGACAACAACTTTATCTCCGAGTGGCTTGAGTTTCATAGGCATAGTTAATTTTCTCCTGTGCGAGTTAGCACTCGCGGGGATTGACTGCCAAATTATACGACTTTGGGAGCGTCTCCGTCAACGGCTGACCGCAGGCAGGGATTAACGTCGGCACGAGCCATCCGACGGCTACCACAGCCTGAGGAGCGGTAGCCGCGGGATGGCTCGTGCCCGCGTTCTCCTGTACTGCTGGCATTCCAGCCCGGCACCGCTAGGAAAAGGCCGCCAGGATGCCAGCTGTACTTAGGCGGCCTAATCTCGCTTGCGTTTTGCATCGAGGAGCTTCGATGCCGCGCTGCCCGGCTTGCTCGGTTCGGTCTTCGGTGTCGCAGCTTGGCGCATGCTGGGCTGAGCCGGTGAGGCGGGCGCCGGACCAGGTTCAGACTCAGGTTGGGCCGCACGCTGCTTCGCGGCTTTCAGTCGGGCGACATTGGTCTCGACTGGAACAGCGACTGCCTTACCATTCCGAGTCGAAACGAACGCCCAGCCCTTGGCCACCATTTCGCGAACAGGCAATGCGAGGCGTCGAACCCCAACGTCAATCGGAATCAGCAGGGCCGCCAGAAAGACGAACAGCAGCCAGAGTTCGGTGATTGAGTCGCCGGGATTGGGAGCGGGGCGCAGTGCCTCGCGCGGCTCGACCAACTCCCTCCCGCCTCCTGTTTCAGCCAACCGGGTCAAGAGAGGCGTGTTGGTCCGATACGACCGGTATTCGGCCGGATACGGGTTCGAAAAACCGCTTGCGTTCACCCGCTTTCCGCCAGCAGGGTCACTTTCCGCGACCGTCACGATATAGCTGCCCAGCCCAGAACTCGAGAAGTCACCCTCAAAGACGCCCGGTGCCTGCTGGCTCATCGCGACCTCGGTCGCGACCCCGCTCGGACTCGTGACACGAACTTCGGCATCAAGGCTCGGGAGGGGATTGCCGAACTTATCGAAGGCCTTGACCTCAATCTTGCCGCGTCCGCCTTGCTGACGCACTGCGGTCTGATAGGTGTTCACGGTCGAACGGCGGCTCATCGCTCGGGTGGCTTGGGCCCAGAAGGTCGAGAAACCCTCCCAACTGACCCACGGTGCCGCCCAACGGGCTTGGGCATCGCTCGTGAACGCAAGGGTCGTCCCGAGTCCGTACTGCCACGTCGCCAGCAGCGGATCATCTTTGGCGGTTCGCATGCCGGTACGGGCGAGGGGGCGAGAGTCGGCGAGACAGTAGGCGTGAAGGGCGGGAATGGTGGAAGTGTCTATCCCTCGCAGAATCTCCTCGCCCGCCTGTGACTTGGGCAGGAACGTGCCTTCCTCGATGGCCGAGCGGCTCATCACCGCCGCGTCCTGGGTGAAAATTGCAGGCAATTGACCGGCTTTCTTGGCCAAGTAGAATCGCCCGCCCCCGGCCGCTGCCGCTTGCTTCAAGAACGGGACGAACTGGCCGTCGCCGATCGAGACGACGCTGGTGGTGATGTGGTCGAGCCGCATCCGCATGATCACGCCCAGGGCACCCTCCATGAGGTCGCAGTCCGCGCCGTCCGCCAGCAAGATGAAGTGCCGGACCTTGGAGTTCTCAGCGCTGAGAATGTTGAGGGCCTTGTCCACGGTCGGCTTGATGTAGATGCCGCCGCCGCCGGTGCTGAGCTTGCGGATCTGGCTGATGACGGCCGACTTATTCGTCAGGCGCTGCATCGGCGCGACCATTTCGATGCCATCGGTGCTGCCGCCGACGCCGACCCGGTCGACCGGCGACATGAGCTTCACGGTCTCCTCGGCGGCCTTGGCGGCGAGGCGGATCTTGGTCATGCCGTCCTCTTCCATCGACATGCTGCCGCTCGCGTCGATGAGGATCAGGATCGAGGTGCTGGGGAAGGACTTGCGCTGGCGGATGTTCATGTCAACCGGCAGGGCTTCGGCGATCGGAGTGCCGTACCAGCCGCCGGGTAGGAAGCTGTTCTCGCCTCCAATCATGCCGAATCCGACCCCGCTTTCCTTGATCGCGCTCTGGACCAAAGTCATCTGCCGCGAGACCAGCATCGCGGCGTTGAGGTCGTTGAAGAGGACCGCATCGTAGACCTGCAGGTCCTCCGGCCGCGCCGGAACCCCGCCCGGGCCGACGAGGTCCACCGTAATCCCCTTCTCGGCGAGGGCCTCGGCTAGCGTGCGGTCGGCGGGATTGCTCTGCGCGACGAGCACCTTCGGCTTTCCTTTTACAGCGACGAAACCCATCCCGATGTTGTTGCGGATGTCCGCGTCGCTGGTGGAGCGGAAGGTCGCGCGGAAACGATGGAAACCGGGGTCATTGAGCTTCTGGCTGACGACGACCGCGTTTCGTCCCGGGTTCAGGCGCACCGGCACTTCCTGCACGATGACGCCGTCGCGGTCGAGCGAGAGCGTGCCGCTCATCGTCTCGCTCGCGTCAACGATCACGCGGACATCGAACGGCTGGGAGGCGCGGATTTCGATCGGGGTCTGGAGGTCGAGCACGGCGGCCTCCGCGGTTCCTTTGGTTGCTCCCAAGCTCACGACATCGACTGCGATATGGTCGGTGGCGGCGACTTGCACGGCTTCCATCGCATCGCCCGAGGTCTCGTTGCCGTCGGTCAGGACGACGATCCGCCGGGCTTTTCCTTCGGGGAACGCCGCACTGGCAAGCCGAATCGCGCCGGCCAAGTCGCTTGCCGAGCCATCGACTTTCGAGAGGATCGGTCCCAGGGTTCGGCGTCCGCCAGGAGAGGCGTCGATGGCGGCGTCTTTGCCGAAGACCACAATTCCCGCCCGGTCGTCGGGGCCGACCGCGTCGAGGGCTTGGTTGACGAACGCTTCTGCCCGCGCCCGTTCGGCTTCGGTCACGCTCTCTGACCGGTCGAGGACGAAGATCGTGCAGACGCCAACATTTGCCCGCCGTGCCTCCGGTCCGGCAAGCGCAAGGACGAGCAGGCTGGCGAGCAGGCCGCGAATGACGAACGCGACCCTCTTGCGCCCCTTCGCCATCCCGTGGACATGTCGAAAACTGAACCACAAAGCCACGGCGACGGGCACCAAGAGCAGCAAGTAGAGGGGCTCGGTGAACCGGATCACGAGCGCCTCGCAAACAGCCACCACTCGCCCGCCAGGATCAGCAGGCAGAGGGCGATAAGGGGCTTCCAGAAGTCGGCGAAACGGGCCGGGGACGAGATGGCCTTCACGTCGCCACCGCCGAGCTTGAGCTGATCGATGGGGTCGATATTGGACTCGCGGTCGCTTCGGAGTTGGGAGTAGACGGGACGCTTATTATCGCCAAGTGAGAGGGTGTAGTTGCCAGATCGCTTGACCTCGCGGACCATGGCGCTGCCGTCGCTCACGGCTATCTCGACGGGCCCCCTCCCTAACCCTCCCCCACCGGAGTGGGAGAGGGGACCTTCGAGCGTCACTTGTCCGCCCGGCACCGCGACCGCGAACGGCTGTCCAGCCCGGACGATGAACGAATCCGATGCCTCTTCTGACCCGAAAGCGGTCAGCAGATTGGCGACCAGAATGGGGAAGGAGACTTGGAGGGGTAGGTCGGACTCCATCGGCGAGAACGCGACGTAAACCTGGCGCTTCTTGCCCGGCCGGAACACGATCAGCGGTCCGTCGTTGGACTCGGCCAGCACCTCGGCCGACGCAGCGGGCTGCACTTTCTCCGCCTTCTCGATGTAGGTGCCCTCGAGTTGAACGCCACGCATCACAGGGCTATCCTTGGAATCGATGAAGCGGGGACGCTCGCTGATGCCGATCTTCTTGACCGGAGAAGACGGCCCGGCTACCCCGAAGGTCAGGACACCCCGCGCTCGGACCGGTTCTTCGGCGATCCCGTCGAAGACGATCAAGTCGTAGTTGCTCGGCCCGGTGCCCTTCTCGGTGTCGGGCAGCTTTGTTGTCTTGTCTAAGGTGACACGTGGATCGAGGACGAGGGCGCGCTCCAGGAAGAAGTCGCCGGGCGAGACGAGCAGGACGCGCAGATTGCCGCCCGCGGTCGCGTGGGCGAAGGCGATATTGTCCGCGCTCAGGAGGTCGCCTTGGGCGTCGAGGGTGGCGCTGAGCACATTGGCATCTGCCGGAACGCGCACCGTGTGCCCCCACGTCTTGCCTCCCGCGACGGTCAACGCCACGGAATCGAGGAGCTTGCCATCGACGTTGATCGTGACCGTTGCCTGCCGGGCATCGACGCCGAAATTCCGAACCCCGCAATACGCCATCCGGCCGTTCGCGGTATCGCTGACGCCGAGTGCCGAAATCGCCAGATTCTCGCCCGCCTGCCCGACTTGGCGATACGTCAGTACGGCCTTGCCGGGCGAGAAATCTTCGACCGGATTGAAGCAGCCATCGCTCAAAAGCACGATCCGAGCGCCATCCAGTCCACCAACCAGGGCTGCCGCGAGGCGAAGTGCTTCACCCACGTCCGATTCAGCATCCGTTCCCTGAACAGAGTCAAGTTCGCGTAGTTGTCGGGGCGGATCGCCCCCGAGCGGGAAGATCACCCGAGGCTGAGACCCGGCTTCGATGAGGGCAATTCGATCGCCAACCTTCGCCCCCCGGATGGCCTCCGCAATTTGGCGCTTGGCGTCGTCGAAGCGCGTCGGCTTGACATCGGTCGCCCCCATGCTCGCGCTGGAATCGAGTACGAAAACGGTCACCGCTCCCGCGAGGCCATGTTGCTGGGATTGGGGTCTTGCGAGGGCGGTTACGACCGCCGCGACTGCCAGCAATTGCAGGACGAGCAGCCAACTGAACCGCAGCTTTTGAAACAGCGAGTTGGCCCGAATCTCCTCGACCTTGTCCGGCCAGAGGAACGAGGCGGGCACCTTCACATCGCGCCGCCGCATGCGCAGCAGATACAGGGCGACGATGACGCCCATGAGGGGGATCGCCCAGAGGAACGCGGCGGGGTTTTGGAAGCTCAGATCACCCACCCCTCGCGCCGCGCCGGCCCCCTGAGGAACGCCTCGGTTGTGGTGTCGCTGCGAACCTGCACGTATCGTCCGCCAATCCGTCGCACCGCCTCGGCCAGCGCGTCGTTATGCTCGGTCAGTCGTCGGCGATACTCCTTGAGGGCGAAGCTGTTGGCGGTGATTTCGACCGCTTGGCCTGACTCGGCATCGAGCAGGCGCAAGTCGCCTTCCAGGTCCGGATCGAGTTCGACGGCGCTAAGAATCTGGAGGAACAAGATCTCGTGCCCCCGTCCGCCGAGCAGTCGGATCGCATTGGTGATTTCCGGATCGAGGCCGTCGCTGAGGATGATGACGAGCCCTGGTCGGACGCTGCTGGCTCCGAAGTCCTTGATCGCCGCACCGAGTTCACCTGCGCCCGTTCGGTCTTCTTGGAGGTCGTTCGCCAGCCTCGGGTAGTTCGCGCGTCCTCGCCGCACCGTCGGCGGTCTTTCGCGGACTCCGAGTCGCCGCACGAACACCGCATCGCCGCCGTTCAGCCCTGCGTACCCAAGCGCGCAAGCCAGCCTCCTCGCCGCCTCAACCTTCGGTGGCTCACCGAAGGTCATGGATTCGCTCAGGTCGAGCAGGAGATACACCGCCAAATCCTCCTCGTCCCGGTAAGTCTTCATGATCGCGGCGTCGAGACGGGCGAGGACGTTCCAGTCGAGGTGGCGCAAATCGTCGCCCTCGGAGTACTCGCGGTAGTCGGCGAAGTCGATGCTCACGCCCTTCTTCTGCGTCAGCCGCTCGCCGCGAACCCGCCCCCCAAAGCTCTTGCGCGGGTTGAGCCAGAGGCCTTCGAGCAGGCGGAATTCTTTGGGCTCGAGGACGAGGGAAGTCACCTACCCCTCCCCCCGTGGCGCGGCCGTCCCGCCCGCGCAGCCTCTTGCGTCAATTGGAAGCCACCCGCTTCACCTCTCCCCCAACCCCTCTCCTCCGCCGCGAGAGCGATCATCGATTGGTCTCCTGGAGGGCGCAGGAGAGGGGGGCCGGACCCGTACCGCTGGCAACCTGCCGGCCCTCCGGAACTTCGATTGAAAGTCTCCCGCTCGACCTCTCCCCCAGCCCCTCTCCTCCGCCGCGAGAGCG
>JAIBBE010000169.1 GCA_019694835.1 Fimbriimonadaceae bacterium
GCGGTTGACGACCGCGACCGCGCCCTTCAAGTTGACCGAGGTCCGCGACGGGTCGCCGTTCGGCCCGGTGTTGTAGCGGGCCTCCTCGACCAGGGTCATCGTGTTGATCTTCGACACCCAAAACCCGACTCAGAACCCCCACCCAACCTGCGGTAGTTGGGCTGCGCGCTCCCAAACAGGGGTTCTGAGCGGTTCTGGGGGCCAGGAGATCGCGTCCTGCGGGAGATGCGCGGAAGCAAGCCGGAGAGGGCTTGGAGAAATCCTGGAGACGAGAAGCACTTCTCGGGGCATCCGCATGCGCGACATAGCGCCCGAAGAGCCGCGCGGTAGCGCGCGGGTGCGCGCCGGGCGCTTGCGCCTGCGCCCGGCCCAGAGGTGTCCCTTCCTCTCCTCCGCCGACGCCTGGTCGCCATCATCCGAACACCCCTCACGCCAAGTCTGGCTCGGTGGGGATCACACGGCTGATTAACATCTGTCGGCTCAGACTCCGTTCCAAGCGCTCCACTAGGTTCTCGGCGGAGTCGCTACTGGCGATCAGACCATCCATCAGCGATAAATCAACAAAGAGAGTTTCGCGCATCCGTCGTTCACGATCAGGACCCAGGTCTCGCAAATGTTGTTGAATCTTCGCCTGGTGACAGGCAATCTCATCGCCAAGTCGAGATGAGGGACTCGTTGTTACCTGCACCGAGCAAAAGTGTGAGAGGAGAGCGCCAGAGTAGCCTGGCCGATGGAGTTCCCCGAACGTCCTCAGCGATGTCGACAGACTGTAAATTTTCGCAGATCCGAGCGTAAGCGGCTTTCGTTGTCCGCCTTGAACAACTTCAAGGGTCCCCTCTTTGCGCAGGTACATTTCGAAACGCAGCAGTTGCTCTTGGCTCTTTAGGAATACACGGCGCAGATACTCTAATGTCGCATGATAGCCGCCCGACCAATTCGGCATCGCCTCGGCCATCGCCTTGCACTCAAAAACGACAAGTGCGCATCCGTTGGCTGTCTGAATCATTGCGTCAATGTCGCCCAACTTATCTTTCCCGCCGACGATGTAGTAATCGCCGTGCACAACCGCTCCCAAGCGTGAAAGTTTGCCGCGCAGGAAGTGCTCGAAGGCAACCGCGAGAACGTCAGGGGTAAGGTTCAGTCGGCGCCGAATCTCGCCTGTGAAATCGGTCATTGCTGTGCGTGGGGCGATGATGCGGGACCCCCGCCCCTTGTCAATTACGGGCTTGGAGACAAGGTTGCCGCTAAGCGCGCTGCGAAGAGACTCGCCGTATCCAGGGTTGGGATCGGGTTCTAAATGGATCCACGCGTTAGGGAGATCGATCCGGCCGACGTCGGTGCCGGGAACTGCTCCTAGGCCAAACAGAATTTTGGCTGCATCCCATCCGGAGACAGTCCCGTGCCGTTGGACGAGGTACTCGGCGAATTCGAGGTCCGCGGACCGGCGCCACTTGGGCGCGTCGCAGAGACGGGTGTAGAGAATCGTGCGCGCTATCTCTTCGACCAAGAACGCGGGCTCCGCCCACAGAGCTCCCATGCAGGCGGGGTGATCGAACCGCATCAGATGCATGAACTGAGTAACTAGGGCGTCGAGCCGTGCCAATGCGTTGCCATTAGAGTTTTGAAGCCGCCTTATGTGTTTGGCTCCATAGTTGGCTAGCAGTTCATATGGCATCTTGCGTTCCGCCCTAGCACACGACAGCCGCCAAGCAAGAATCGCGTCACCGCCGAGTTGGCGGCAGACCGAGTCAATCTGGCGAAAGATTGAATCCAGACTGTCGACGTCAGGGTACACGATGCCGTGAACGTCCTTAAGCTTGAAGTCGGTCGTAATGCCGGAGAAATATTGGACGGATTTGTAGAAGTCTGTCGCGGGAGTGTACATCCGAAGTGGCGGGTCTTCCCAGGCGCGTTTGCAAATCTCGATCGCCTCGCGAATCCAGGTGTCGTCAAGATCGCGGGTCCCGCTGGCCCCTTGCCTTGCTTGGGTGGCCAACTCTTCGGCGATCTCCCGAGCTTGTTGCACGTCCATGTCCGCTAGGATTCGGAGACCGATCAGCGCTTCAGGAAGTCCGAGAATTACTACTTGGGCCTCGACAGTTAGCGCCCCAACATGTTGATAGACGGCGGCCACTCTCGCCACTTCCGTGGATCCCTCTTGGGGATGTGCGGAATGCTCACGCACCAGTTCGAGAAAATGCTGGGCTCGTTTGAACGCCGGAAGGGCCAAAACGTTTGCGATCCAATCTCTTTGCTGCTTGTTGCGCTTCATGTTTGGCTTCTCCGGTGATGTAATTCCAACGTGGTTATTGGTTCCGTGTGCGGCCGGATCTCGTGCCCATTGGTGAGAAGAACAAACGGCTCGACGCCGAATTCTTGCCGGCCAGCTCATCGCGGCTACTGCGCTTGGCTCGACCAGGCGGCTCGTGCAACCACCGGGTGTTCGGCGGCGACGCGCTCGCGGGTTCCTGCGCGTCGGTCCGCCGCAGCTGCGCCAGGTGCGGCTGTTGAGCAGCGCGAGCAACAGTCGTGGCGTTGGAGATCTGGGCGCGCACGATAAGGGACCGTCCGCGTCACGACGAGCGGCAAGTGTCGCAGGGTGCTCGGAGCCGTCCAGGGTCCGCTCGCTGCGCTCGCCGGCTACGCAGCTCCTGCGCGCCCTGCAGCAGTCCCGCACTCAAGGTCGTGCGTAGGCGCTGCACGTCCACCTCCATCTCGTATCTTGATCCAGGAACAGCGTTCTGCCCTCACCTCGATTGAGAAACCATCTGAGCTCCCACATTACGCCGCCCCTGGGACAAGAGCGTTGCCGTTGGCGCTCGGGTACTGGGTGTACACATGTTCGAAGACGGCTACGGCAAGCAGATCGATCTCATCGTTCTGGTAGGACGATGGGAGTCCGCGAGACTCATCCCACAGCAAATCGCGGATGGTGATGCGCATATCTGCCTGGGTTTGTTCCTTGCTCCGCCAATCCTGAAAGCGTCCGAGCGCGGCCTTGACCGCGAAGAGTAGCTCTCGGGCGACTTGCTTGACCTTCTCTCGCGCCCTCTTGTCGAGTTCGGACTTGTTCTTCACGAGTAGATCGAAGACAGCCAACTGCTCGTCCTCGAGTCCTTCACGCACCCCGCGCTGCTCTTCCTCCGTCAGTTCCTGCGTGAACGAAACCAGAGCCTCAAAATGCGCTTCGAGCGTGGCGCGCTCGGTCTCCCGGTTGTAGGCCGCGACGATCTCCTCGAATCGCTTCTGAAAATTGATTCGCAGTGGATTTCGACTGATCATGCCCGAAAGCTGTCTCTGCAGCGCATCAGTCAGAGAAAGAATTACGGTCTGCTTCTTCTTTGACTTCTTGAATTCCGCTTCAAGCCGCGCAAGATCAATCTTCGAGAGATCGAGCACCTTACCCGAGTGTGCACCTGGCTCCCGCTCATCGAGTTGCTCGATCGCTTCACCAACTACGCCGTAGAGATCTGCGATAATCGCGGTAATGTCAGCCTTTTCCTGATTATCCTTGAGGTGTTCCGCGATGGCGCGCAGAGCTTCGAAGCGGTCCTTGTGTGGCGCGAGTAGGTCGGAGCGCCCCTGTAGAGCCAGACGCTTCGTCGCCGCCACCTGAACGAGCATCGAGAACGTACGACGGCTCTCGTCATTCTTGGAGACAACCTCCACGGCTGATCCGACCTTGTCCTTGTCGAGCAATTTCAGGCGTTGGAAGCCGGCTGCGTCGATGAGCTTCTGCAATTCGAAGCCGCATTGTTCGAGGAATGCGACGGCTGCTTCGATAGCAGCAGCATACTCGCGCTCGAGTACATCCATGTTCGGCTCAGTGTCTCCACCAGCATCCTTGGCTCGCTGCCCATAGCCTCCCTGGCCGAACTTAGCGATTGCCTCCTTCAACGAACTCAGCATCCCGTTGTAATCAACGAGCAGTCCGTTATTCTTGCTTTCGTAGATGCGATTCACTCGCGCAATCGCCTGCATCAGGCTATGCCCCTTCATCGGCTTGTCGATATACAGTGTCGACAGACTCGGGACATCAAAGCCAGTCAACCACATCGCGCACACGATCGCCAGACGGAAGGGATGCTTCGCACTCTTGAAGTCCTCTCCGGAGTCGCTGTTATTCATGATAGCACGATGACGAAGGATGTCGAGCTTCCAAGGGCGGGTCGTATCGCTCTCCCGCCACTTTTTGAAGGTCTCGACTTCGTTCTGTGCATCACTGACGATCACCCGGATCTCCGTCTCCTGAAGCCAGTCAAGTCTCCTCTCTGCCTCTCCTGCCTCGGGGCTGTCCGTTCCGTAGAGCCCGGTCAACTCTTCCACCCTCTGATACTGACGCTCAACCTCGGCCTCCCACTCCAGTTGCACCAACTCGTGCATCTTTACGCACGTCACCTTATCAATGCACACCAGCATTGCTTTGCCGTTCGCCCAGCGCTCCGACATGTGGGCCACGAGGTCCTTCGCTATCTTCTCAAGGCGCTCGGGTGCAGTGAGAATGGGGTACTCGCGTGCGAGCGCGGCGCGAAGCCGCGCATCCTTGTCAGGGTCCTCCTTGAGTTCCTCTTCGTACTTCCTGAGCGCGTGCGCGATCCGTTCGTTGAGGTCTGTGACTGCTACCTTGAGTCGCTCGCCGCGGTTGTCGTAGAGGAGGGGGACGGTCGCCTGGTCCGCGATGGCTCGGTTGAACGGGTACTTCGAGACGTAGTCGCCGAACCAAGCTCGGGTGAGTTGATCTTCCTCGGATTCCATCAACGGCGTTCCCGTGAACGCGATGAACGAAGCCCGCGGAAGCACCCGCCGCATCTCGATAGCGAGATCGCCATACTGGGTACGATGAGCCTCGTCGGCCATCACGATGATGTCAGAACGTTCCGAGTAGACGTGCGCCTCTTCACGATTGAACTTGTGGACGAGAGTGAAGATGTAGTCGCTCCCGCTTCTTACCAGTTTCTCGAGGTGCTTCCCCGACCCTGCGCGATGGAGACGAGCCTCCTCGACCGCGCCGACGCCCGCAAAGGTCTTTGAGATCTGGTCATCAAGCTCTTCTCGGTCGGTGACGATGACAAAAGTGAACTGCGCGCTCAATTTCCGATGGATCTTGCGAGTCAGGTAGACCATTGAGTAAGACTTACCCGAGCCTTGCGTATGCCAGAACACACCGAGTCGTCCCGCGCGCTTCTCTCGGTCGCTAACAGCCTCAAGCGCTCGGTTCACTCCGAGGTACTGATGATTGCGAGCGAAGATCTTGATCAGGCCGTCCTTTGTCTGGTCGAAGACGATGAAGTTCTCGATGAGATCGATGAACGTCTGCTTTTCACAGATGAGCCGGAGCATCGTCTCGAACGAGGCATCTCCCTCCTCGTCCTCTGTCCGGCGCTTCCATTCATAGAAATGTTCAAACTGTCCTGAGATCGTTCCGACGCGTCCGGCTATGCCGTTGGAGAGGATCACGAGCGCGTTGTGCTGAAAAAGGTGAGGAATCGTGTCTTTGTAGTCGCTGAAGTTCTTGACGTAGGCGGTCTTGATGTCTTTCGACGAGCGTTTAAGCTCAATGAAGAGCAGCGGAAGGCCGTTGACGAAGCCAATGATGTCAGCGCGACGGTGATAGATCGGCCCTTGTACCCAGAACTCACGTACTGCCAAGAAGTGATTGTTCGACGGCTTATCGAAGTCGATGACCTTGAGGGGACACTCGGTGAGTTCCGAACTGCCCGGCCTGAAGTAGGCTACCTTCACTCCGTCACGGATCTTCGCGTACGTCTCCCTGTTCAGGTCGACCAGGGTCCTGGCCGCGTTCCATGACGTGAGCTCGGTGATCGCTTTGCGATAGGCTTCGTCCGGGTGCCCAGGATTGAGCCGCCGAAGAGCCGCCTCGAGTTCGTGTGTGAGGACGACTTCGCGGTCGGACATTCGGCCGAGTGAGCCATCTGGGCCGAAGGTCTCCTTGCGGGCGTCTACGATGTCCCAGCCGAGTTCATCCCGGAGAAACGAGGCCGTCGTTCGCTGGACAAGCACATCTTCGCTGTACGGGTTCATGGCGAAATGCTCCCATTCATGAGGCGGGGGAGGAGAAGGTCGCGGGCCTCGATCAGTAGGCGATTCTGGAAGATCAAATTCTCGATCAAAGCCACATGGGCACTTACAAGATCGTTGAATTCATCACAAAGCAAATTTGGGGGGATAAGCACGGGATGCGCAGCCATTGAAGGCCAGTGTGCACGGGGCATTTTAGACCCCTCCGTCGAAGTCTGATGGGTCATTTCCACAAACTCATCACTGGCGACGAGACCGAGAACAATCGAGAACAGAGATGATTTAACCGGCCGCATGACGATTGCATCTGACGAACAAACGCCAGAGATTGGAACAGATGCAGCCTTGTGCAGGTATGGGCGGATCTTTCCAAAAAGGATGTCACGATGGGAGAACTTCAGCTTGCTGCTTGTCACATCCTCAACCGAAGACCATGCATCGAGAACCATGAAACGTCGAGGGATGTGCTCCAACCCTACGTAGGGAGTACTAGCATCAACTGCGGACGGATCAACCATATCCCGTCTGAGTTCGACCAGGCGTCCGAGCGTGCTTCTCATCCACCCCGTTGGCACACCGTCAGTGATCTTTACGCGTTCTCGACCAGGAAAGTTGAGAGACACGAACCATTCGCGATAGATGACTCGATTCGCCTCCTCGAGCAGACTCATGCGGCGAAGATTATTGGCGATCAGGCCATCATAACCATCCAGGGTCTCTGCAATCCGAGCCTGCGTAGTGAGGTCCGGGAGACGGATGCTGCAGGCGTAGATCCGCTCAGGTGCCGTGTGTCGAACTGTTGCACCTGTCGCTGTGGCTCGTATTTGGGCGCGAATCGCTGGGCAGTTGAAGATGTGGTAGGCATAGCGGATATCCAGGCGACTATAATCCTCCACTCTAATTAATCCAAGTCGTTGATTGTGAAGGAATCGACCGTCTTCCGGCACCCTAGCGGAGGCCCCGAGAATGGGAGCAGACTGCTTCAGATCAGTCATGGCAACCAGCAGGTCGCCCTTCTGCAACAGATATTCGGGAGGGAAGTCTGCGGCGTAGTACTTGAGTTTCTCTTCCCTAAGACGCAACCCGCCGTTCTCGTGAAAGTTGCCAGGGGTCAGGAGGACATACTCGCCTTCGTCGGCGAAGTGTTCCCCCTTGAAGGCCCAGCCGTGCTTGACGCTCAGCAGATCGCCGAGTCGATACGTCGGCCACATCATTCGATGATCCTTCCCAGGCGACTCGTGATCTCTTCGACGAGGCACTGCGCCGAGGCCGCAAGCTCAGAGAACTCGACTCGAATCTCAGTTAGCCGCTCTATATACTCGGTGTCGTCGGCCAGGTTCTCGCTGGTGCCCACATATCTACCCGGTGTGAGACTCCAACCCTGCTCCTCGATCTCTGCGAGATCAACGACTCTGCAAAGCCCAGGAACGGCGGTCATCTTCGCGTCTGGGAAGCGCGACTGAAGCCAGTGTACCTGCGCGCCGAAGTAGAGGACTACCTTCATAGCCTCCGTAGTCTCATGCCGAGTAGTGTCCCAGGTCTCAGCCTCGACTCTTGCTGCGCGGGAGTCCCAAGCGGGATCCTGCCTGCCGCCGAGTTCTTTGTCGATGAGGGTCAGAGCTTTGGTGACCTGCTTGCCAAGTTCGTGAACTTGCATCTGCGCCTCACGGAGCGGCAGAAGTTTTGCCGCCAAAGTCTCGCCGTGAGCGCGCTGGGTCTTGTTGTCATTCCGGACCTTGCTTGCCTTCGCCCACGCCTTGGCGAAGGTGTCGAGATCCGCCAGCGCCTTCTTGAGCACCAAGGCACACTCAGAGCGGCCGGCAGCGATCTCCTTACATTGGGTGGCTAGGCGAAGACGGGCGTCCGGGTCGACATCGTTTCGGGCCGCGAGGCTCGCCGCGTGGCGACCGAAGCGCTGGACGAGCGCCTCAAGAGCACCTTCGAGCGGCGCAAGTGCGGCTTGTACGGTCTCAAGCGCGCGACAGGTCTCGTCGAACCAGCGAGCGACGAGCGCGATGTAGCGTTCGGACTGGCCGCGGTAAAGCCAAACGATAGCGGTCAAGTTCTCAAGCTGCTCATCGCTAAAGTCTCTGATCCGTCGATTTACGACGCGATGGATCGCCCGCGCGTCGAGCATCAGGACTTTGTCCCGGCGCGCTTTGGGTTTACCTCGATCAAGGAACCAGAGTGTGCAAGGGAGTGTGCGCGTATAGAAGAAGTTGGAGCCGATGGCGACCATCATGTCGACATCGCAGGTCTGGATGAGCTGCTTGCGTACCTCGAGTTCACCGTGTCCCGCGTCGGAGGCCGAAGCAGCCATGACGAAGCCGGCCCGACCGACGCCGGGCTTGAGGTAGGAACGAAAGTACTGGATCCAGAGGTAGTTTGCGTTATTTACCGACTCACCTGCGCCAGTCTGACCGCCGGCCTCCCCCTCGCTTTCGTCCTTGCTCTTGCCCTTTCCACGGCCCTTTTTCTCACCCGTGCTGCGGGTGATTCCAGGAATCTTCTTCTCGGTGAAGAGACGCGGGTCGTCTTTGATCTTGGCAACGTCGACGCCGTCGACATTGAAAGGTGGATTGGCCATCACGAAGTCGCAGGTCCCGACCAGTTCCATCCGGCGCTCGTAATAGGTGTTGCCGATCTGGATCTCGCCTTCGAGGCCATGAACGGCGAGGTTCATCTTGGCGAGTTTGGTGTTGGTCTCAGACTTCTCCTGGCCGAGGAAACGAGCGACCTCGCCGGGGCGCTTCTTCTGAGCCTCAATGAAGTAACCGCTCTGGACGAGCATGCCGGCGCTGCCGCAAGCCGGGTCGAAGACGACGCCCTTGTCGGGTTCGATAAGGGCGACGATGGTCCGAACGAGGGACGGGGGAGTGAAAAACTCGCCGCCCTCCTGGGCGCCGCTCATTGCGAACTTGTTGAGGAAGTACTCGTAGATCCGGCCGAACACATCGCCCGTTGCGGTCCTCAAGACCTCGCGATCAAAGACGCGCACGAGCCGCTGCAGGAGTTCCTTCTCGAAGGATGCATAACCCCTCGGCAGCTGACCCTGGAGCATGGGGGTGGTGGCCTCGATGGCCTTCATGGCCTCGTCAATGGCCGTGCCGAGATTGTGCTGGCTTGGCAGCGCCGCGAGGTAGCTGTATGTAGACTGAGGTGGGATATAGAGAGCAGCCTTGCGCTTGAAGTCGTCGGCGGTCAGCGCGCGAGTCACGCCGCCACGGCGAGGGAGCGTACTTTCGATCTCAGCCTTGACCTGCTCGAAGCGGTTGGTCGCGTGGCGAAGGAAGATGAGCCCCAGCACCGGCATGCTGTACTCGGTCGCCGTCAGCTTGGAGTTCGCGCGAAGCTGGTCGGCCGCCTCCCACAGTGAGCTCTCCAGGGCTTTCAGCTCTGTATTGTTCATCGCTCCGCTCTTTCCCGCGCCAAAGCCGGCAGGCTGGCGAAGTCTGTAACTACCCGCAGGGGGTCGTCGGGAACAGGTGTTGATTTGTTCAGCACCAGGCAGACCGCGAGTTGAGGGGATACAGCATCTCACGGATCCAGGGGCGAAGGTGCGCGTTGGCCGACACGGAGGACGCCCTCGGCGACGGCCCGGAGGGATTGAGCCCGCGGGACAATGGACCGCAGAATTTAGGCCTTGATCTTTTCGGAAACGCCTTCCTTATACACCGGAAAGGCCATGATGGACTCAACCCCGACCCCGCCCCTTGGGCCCCCGAAGGCCCCCGCGACAACCGCGCACCACGCGAAGGGGTGGACGGTGTTCCCCGAACGAGGAGAGGACCTGACCGGAATGATGCTCGGGGGGCGGTTCGAGATCCAGAAGCGCATCGGCCGTGGGGGGATGGCCGAGGTGTTTCTGAGCGAGGATCGACCGCTCCACGGGTTAGCGGCGGTCAAGGTGCTGCGGGAAGGCAACATGGACGCGCGGCGGCGGTTCTTCGATGAAGGCCGGCTGCTGGCGAACCTGCGCGATCCGCACTTGGTCCGGGTGCTCGCGGTCGGGGAGACGGCGGATGGGGCGCCGTACATGGCGCTGGAGTACCTGGACGGGCCGAGCCTGGAGGGTCGGCTACGGGGCGGGCCGCTGCCGTGGCGGGAGGTGGTCGACCTCGCGGGCCAGGTGGCGGGGGCGCTGGCGGCGCTGCATCGGGTCGGGGTCATCCACAGGGACGTGAAGCCCTCGAACATCGTCCAGCTCGACGGGGCGACGGGGCGGCCGGTGGCGAAGCTGATCGATCTGGGGATCGCCAAGGTCCTCGACTGGTCGCGGGTGCAGGGCGGCGGGTTCACGACGAGCTGGCGGCGGAAGACGGAGATCGGGCAGGTCGTCGGGACGCACGGGTTCTACCCGCCAGAGGCGGCGCTGACCGAGGCCGATCCCCGCTACGACACCTACGGGCTCGGGGTGACGATCTACCAGCTCTGCACCGGGGTGCTGCCGGTGCCGGGCGAGTACAGGCCGATGCGGGAGCTCGCGCCGAAGGCGGGGATCCCGGCGGAGCTCGAGGCGCTGGTCGAGGCGGCGGTGGCGGTGCTGCCGGAGGATCGGGTGGCGAGCGCCGAGGAGTTCGCGCGGCGGCTCG
>JAIBBE010000040.1 GCA_019694835.1 Fimbriimonadaceae bacterium
GCAATGCAAGCATGACTTAGTTTGCCACACCAGCCCCGTACCGCTGGCGTCCCGCCGGCAGACGCCCGGGTATCGCTTGCACGAGAGGGTTGGACGTCTTATGAAAGTCCGCGTGCCGGCGGGACGCCAGCGGTACGGGCCGGGCCTAGGGCGCAAGTCGCTGGATCACCCACGCCTCGTCGCTCCGCACGTAAACGAGGCGATCGTGGAGGCGAGCCGGACGGCCTTGCCAGAACTCGAAGCGGTTCGGAACGAGGCGGTAGCCGCCCCAGTTGCTGGGCCTCGCGATGTCGTCTGGATGGATACGCCCGTACTCAGCCATCGCTGCGTCAAGTTCGGCCCGAGATTCGATCTCCCGGCTCTGCGGACTCGAGGCCGAAGCAAGCTGGCTTTCGCGAGGACGGCTTGCGAAATACGCGTCGGACTCCTCCGAACTCACCTTCTCCACAAGACCCTCGACCCGCACCTGCCGCTCCATCGCGCCCCACCAAAAGCAGACCGACGCCTGCGGATTCGAGGCCAGATCGCGACCTTTCTGGCTCTCGTAGTTCGTGAAGAAGGTCAGCCCGCGGGCGTCGAGGCCGCGAAGCAGGACGATGCGGCTGTGTGGCTGGCCCGACTCGTCAACGGTGGACAGGCACATCGCGTTCGGCTCGATCACACCTTCCGACATGGCCTCCTCAATCCAGCGTCGAAGCTGAACGATGGGATCAGGATCGAGGTGTTCGGCTTCGAGATCGGCCCGTTCGTAGCTTGCTCGAACGCCCAGATACGCGTCGCTCATCGCCGGTTAACTCGGCCTCGCACCGGTCTCCGCGACGATCACGCTCGAAATGCCCCCCCGGACGTTGAACCGCCCGGTCACACGCATCCACCTAGGCTGGCAGGCTGAGCTGAGTTCATCGAGCAGGCGATTCACGACACCTTCGTAGAAAATACCCTGATCGCGGAAGCTGAAATAGTACAGTTTGAGGGCCTTTAGTTCTACACAGGCTTGATCTGGAATGTAGTCGAGCTCAATGGTCGCAAAATCGGGCTGTCCGGTTTTCGGACAGACGCTCGTGAACTCGGGGCAAATGTGCGAAATGACGTAGTTGCGCTGCGGGGCAGGATTGGGGAAGGTCTCGATGTCGACGGCCACAACCAGATGGTACCGGAACGACGCTACGCGATCTTGCCGCCGCCGACGACGGTCTGGCCCAAATACGCGACCGCGATCTGGCCCGGCGTGATGGCCCGCACCGGCTCATCGAAGACGATGCGATCCGGATAGAGCCGCCCCTTTTGGGGCTCCATGTTGTAGCGGATCTTCGCCGTCACCCGAAGCGGCAGGCGGCCGGCAAAGGCGGGATTGATGGTCAAGTCAGGGATGATCACTTCGCGGGACAGCAGCGAGTCAACCTCGCCAACCACGACGCGGTTCTCCGCCCGATCCAAGCGAATGACGAACAAGGGACGGCCATGCCGAGCCGTGACGCCGATGCCTTTTCGCTGTCCAACCGTATAGCCTGCGACCCCCGCATGCTGGCCGATGACCGCTCCGGCCTCGTCGACGATTTCTCCTTCCGAGAACATCTCCGGGCGCTCTTTGGCGAGAAACTGGGCGTAGCCCCCCGCCTCCGAGACGAAGCAGATTTCCTGCGAGTCCGGCTTGTGGGCGACGGGCAATCCGTGCTCCTCCGCGAGCCGACGGGTCTCGGCCTTGGAGCCGAGCTCACCGAGCGGAAACAACGTTCTGCTTAACTGTTCCTGGTCGAGCATATACAAAACGTAGCTCTGATCCTTGATACCGCCCTTGGCTCGCATCAGGCGAAGGTGCCCAGCGCGGTCGCGACGAATGCGCGCGTAATGGCCTGTCGCCAGGTAGTCGCAGCCGAGTTCATGCATCTTGGCGAGGAGGGCATCGAACTTGACGGCCTTATTGCACTGCACACACGGATTCGGCGTGCGACCGGCCGCGTACTCGTCGATGAAGTCCTGAATCACGGTCTCGCGGAAGGCGTCCTTGAAGTTGACGACATAGAAGGGGATGTCGAGGATTCGGGCGACCCGGCGCGCATCCTCGACCGCGCCCAGTGAGCAGCATCCGGAGTGGCGAGGATCACGCTGGCTCTCCTGCCAGATCTGCATGGTCACGCCGATGACGTCATAGCCGCGCCGCTTGAGAATCGCGGCGACGACACTGCTATCGACGCCCCCCGACATCGCAACCAAGACGCTCGGACGGGCCATCGCTACTTCTTCGTGCCGAGCACGTGCTCCTTGATGGGCGACGACATGAGCACGTTCATGACGTTGGAGTTCCGGGCCAGAACGGGATTTTCGCCTTTAGCGAAGATGATGAAGCTCGGGGTTTCGTTGATGCCGTTGGCCTCTCCGAGTTTGAGGCTCTTCGTCACGGGATCAAGGAGTTTGTCATCCGACTCCCCCAGCCGCTTGCGCGCTTCTTCGGGGTCCAAGCCGATACGGGCAAGCACGTTCAAGATTTGGTCGAGACTGCCAAAATTGGTGACTTCACCCTCGAACATCTTATCGATGAACTCCCAGTACTTGCCTTTCTCGGCCGCATACTCGGAGCACAGGGCGGCACTGAGGCTCAGCTCGTGGCCCTTCTTCTCGAACAGCGGGAAGTTCCTGAAGGCAAGGCGCACCGTGTCGGGATTCTTCCTCTGAAAGTCGCGGATGATCGGCGAGGTGGTGCGGCACGCGCCGCAGTAGAAATCGGCGAATTCGACGATGGTGACCGGAGCGTCCTTGGGGCCGATGAAATAGGCCTCGTTCGGCACGACCAACTCGATGCCTGGATTGGCAGCGATGACCTCGCCCGGTGCCCGTGTTTTGCCGATCTGAACTCCGATCAGCGCACCCAGGGCCCCCAGCGCCAGGACCGCAGACGCCAGGTAGGTGACCTTGTCGATGGGGTTGCCGGGCAGACTCTCGATGTCGTCACGCTGAGCGAGCAGACCCATAAACACGAGGGTCAGGATCATGATCGCGGCGCTGGAAATGCACCAGTCGCACTTCGCCCCGATAATGACGAAGGAAACGTACTGGAGATAAATGCTGACCGCCGCCCCGACTCCAGAGACGAGCAATCCGACTTTCACGACCGGCTTGATGCGATCGACGCTTGGGTAGGTTCGGATCGCAGCGAGAATCGCCAAGAGCGAGTATCCGGCAAACCCAAAAAGAGCAACGGGGATGCCGAACCACTGAGAGCGGGGATCGCTGGCGACTTGCGCACACCCCCCCTTGCCCACACCGCAGGGAACCTGAATGTTCATGAAGTGGGCGATGGTCAGGAAGCCAGCAACAAAAATGCCCGCCCAGGCAAGGGCAGTTAAGACGCGATTGAGCGCATGGGTGCTCACAGGCTGATTATACGTGCGCCCCGCCCTTCGCGGTTCGCGATGAACTCGTCATTCCGATGCTCAACCAGGTCATATCAATTCGAAGGAGTCGCCCTGGGCTGGAATCATCGTCTTCCATCCTAGCTGGCTCTCGATCTTCTCCTGCAAAGCCTCCTGTGCGGGCGGCTCGCCGTGGACGAGGAAGGTCATCTTTGGCGGTGTCTTGAAGTTCGCCAGCCAGTCGAGCATCTCCTGGTAGTCGGCATGCGCTGAAAGCGACCCGATCTTCTCGATCTTCGCTCGGACCGGCACTTCCATGCCGTGGATCTCGACAACCTCGTTGCCGTCCACGATCTTCCGGCCCAAGGTACCCATCGCTTGGAAGCCCGTGAAGAGCACGATGGTCGACGGATCGCCGAGGCGGTGTTTGAGGTGGTGCACCACGCGTCCGCCGCTGGCCATACCGCTGCCGGAGATGATCACCATCGGCCCACGCCGACTGTTGAGCGCCTTCGACTGGCTGGCATCGCGGATGTACTCGAGGTAATCCGGCTGGAGCGGATCTTCTCCCTCCTTGATCGCCAGGCGCATGTCGCTGTCGTGGTCTTCCTTGATCCGGCGATAAACCTCGGTTGTGCTTGCCGCCATCGGGCTGTCGATGAAGACCGGGATGCGCGGCAGCCTTCCCTCTAATTGGAGGCAATGGATGTTGTACAGAAGGTCCTGCGTGCGCCCGATCGCAAAGCTGGGGACAATGACGGTTCCACCGGTCTCCCACGCTTCCCGGAGCACCCGTTCCAAGATGTCTTCTGCCTTATCGGTGGGGTGGCGGCGGTCGCCGTAGGTGCTCTCGATGACGAGGTACTCGCTGAAGTCGACCTTGGTGGGGTCGGTGATGATGGGGGTGTTGTACCGACCCAGGTCGCCCGACATCAGAATCCGCTCACCGTTCGGGAAGTACATTTCGACGAAAGCCGAACCCAGAATGTGGCCCGCGGGCATGTAGCGCCAGTTGTAGCCCCCCCCGATGTCGCGCGACTCGTAGTAGTGCACCGGCTCCATCAGTTTCAGCGCCTCGTAGGCGTCCTTCTCGGTGTACAGGGGCAGCGCGGGCTTGTGGTTCGTATAGCCGTGCTTGTTGGCGAAGCGGGCGTCTTCTTCCTGAATCCGGCCGCTGTCCGGGAGCGCGATTCGGCATAAGGCGATGGTTCCCGGCGTCGCGAAGATCTTGCCTCGGTAGCCGTTGGCGACCAAACGCGGCAGGTAGCCGATGTGGTCGTTGTGAGCATGGGTCAGGATGATCTGGTCGATGTCGGCGGGGGCAAAGGGGAACGGCTGCCAGTTCCGGTCGCGCAGCTCGCGTCCGCCTTGGAAGAGTCCGCAGTCGATGAGGACGTTCTTATTGCCCAGTCGAAGCATATGCCGCGATCCGGTGACGGTCTGTGCCGCGCCGAGAAAAGTGATGCTCTGGCTCACCATGGGAGTATGACGGAAGTGCTTAGGGTACGTCTTCGTTGGAAACCGAGTTGCTCGTCAGCCTCTTTCCGTCGACTTCGACCAACTTGAAATCCGGGAGAAACCAGTGTTCTGTTGGGTTGCGGGGATTCACAAGAAGCCATATCGGTTGGTAGAGGTCGATGGCGCTTGTCAGCGCCGTGACCTTCAGTTCACCCTTAACCGTCGCTCCTTGCCATTCGTAACTGAAAGTAAGAACCAGCACTGAACCCGGCTGAGGAGCGATGTTCTGGACCTGCAATAACTTCGCCTCGACAAGAGGCCAGTTACGGAGGGCCTCCCGTTCCTCGAGGTACCTGCCCTGCACTGAACGTGCCCAGAGCGGAATCATGATCACCAGTCCAATGCCGACCCAGTGCCAGCCTTGACTAAGGAGAAATCCGGCGACGAAGGCGCCAATCGCTAGAGCCGCAAAGACGACTTGTCCTCCCATGGACTCCATCTTTCCGTACTTCGTCCAAGTGACGGATCGGGGAGGCTCAGGAAGGTTCATGGGCTAGTGGATCATCTGCATCATCCAAATGCGGAAGCTTGTTGAGGTTCATGGAATTGCTAAGGCCTCTGGGGTCAACTTCCACGAAAGTGAGCCCATCGAGAATCCTGTACTCCTTACCCTTTTCTCGATTCACTAGGAGCCAAACAGGAACCTTGAGGTCAACCGGAGTACTATCTCTGACTGCCTTCGTAGCTTCGTGGGCCCGACCGTTCCACTGGTAGGAAAGAAAGAGTGTTACCTGACTGTTTTCTCCACCGGAGTTTTGAACTTTAGTGACTTCGGCTGGGACCAAATGCCAATGCCGCAGGATCTGCTGCTGGCTGCGGAGTTGTTCACGAACGCTCATTGCAACCAGCGGAATCATGATCACTAGGGGGAAACCGGCCCACATCCAGCCCGGGTGAACGAAGAAGCTCGCCGTGAAGGCTGCGATCGCGAGCAATGCGACGAAGGCCTGGGCGCCAAAGAGGCACCACCCATAGTTTTTCGAGGGTCTCGTCGGTCGGGGTGGGTCGGGCAGGTTCAAAGGGTCAGTTCTCCGAATTCGACGCAAAAAAAGCTGAGGTCAGCGAGTCTGAGCCGATTCTAGCACTGGGTTAGGCCATAGGGCCATTGCGCAGTTGAAGCGTCGGGCTGAGCCCTTGGACAATTCAATGGAGTTAGGACAAATCAGCCCGATCAGTCCGATATGTCCTATGAGTCCAAACATCCCTGGCTGGCGATGCCACGGGAATCGGATACCATGACTTCACCATGGCTTTCCTTGCAATCCTCACCCTGATTGGCCTCCAAACCCAAAGCCTCAAATCGCCCCTAGACTTTGCCAAACGAGAGCTTGCGATTGCGGCGGGAGCCAGAAGGGGAGACATTGACCTCGTCGTCCAACCCGGCAAGCAGCGAGAGGCCTACACGATCCAAGCGAAGAACGGCAAGGTGCGGATCATCGGAACCGACCAAACCGGCGCGATGTACGGCGCGTTCGAGTTCGCCGAGCGGCTGCGTAACGAGGGTGAGAAAGCGTGGGCGACGAACGCAACCGGCAGTCCGTACCTCGCCGAGCGCGGGCTCAACTTGTTCACGACCCTGCCTTGGGACTACCAGAAGAACGACACGGACTACGACCCCGCCGCTCTCACCGACCCGAATCGCTGGTGGTTCCAAAACGACGACTACTGGACCACGCTCCTCGACCTCATGGCGAAGAGCCGCCTCAACTGGCTCGACATCCACGGCATGTGGGATGTCAGCGTCACCGATGCCCCGAACCTGTATGCCTACTTTGTTACCTCGCCCTCCTTCCCGAAAGTCGGCGTGTCAGATGCGATCAAGAAGAAGAACCTCGACCGCCTGAACAAGGTCATCACGATGGCCCACCAGCGCGGGATCAAGGTGTCGCTGATGGCCTACCAGGCTAGCATGCGCATCCCCCAGAACCCCAATCCGCCCTATCCCAACGACGAGGCGACGGTCTACAAGTACACGAAAGAGGTCGTCGAGCAGATGATCCGCCGCGCGCCGGGGCTGGACGCCATCGGGTTCCGGATCGGCGAGAGCGGCAAAGGCGAGTCGTTCTTCAAATGCTACGGCGAGGCGGTCAAGGCGAGCGGCCGCGACATTCCCCTCATCACCCGCTCGTGGATCACAACCAAGCAAAACGTCCTCCCCCTGGCGAGGGCCTCGAAGGACTTCACCGTCGAGATCAAATACAACGGCGAGCAATGGGGCGCACCGTACATGGTCGCCGGTGGACGAGTCGCGAACTGGTACAGCTACTCGTTCGAGGACTACCTTTCGGACAGCGGGGTACGGGAAACGGACGGCGGGGTTCGGGGGAAGGTCGACCCGAATTCCGCTCCCCGCTCCCCGCTCCCCGTCCCCCGCGCACTCAAGATGTGGCCCGGAAATCTCGCCGAGCACAGCGAGCGCTGGCCCGCCCAGCCCTACAAGATCGTGTGGCAGGTCCGCGCCAACGGCACCCACCGCATCTTCCCCTTCTACAACCCCGACTGGGTACGCCGCTCGATTCAGTGCATGAAGATCGGCACTGCCACGGGCTACACGATCGAGGGGGCGGATGCCTATTATCCCAAATCCCCCGACTACTACCTCGCGAATCCTGCCGACAAGGCCTTCACATGGATTCACCAGCGCGATGAGATGTATTGGAAGACCTGGGGCCGCCTCGGTTACGACCCTACGGTGAAGGACAAGGTGTTTGACGCTGAAGCGAAGCGGATGCTGGACTCGAGCGAACTGGTGGACGCGTGGAAGCGCGCGTCCACCCTAGTCGCCAAGGCCTTCATGGGCTTCAGCCTCGGCCCCGACCATCGCAGCCATGCGCCCGAACTCGAATGGAGCGGAGATTCCAACGCGTTCATCCAGGGCCAGGGCTTTGATAGCCACGCCTATATGCCGATCAACGAGATGTTCGCGAACCGATTAACCGGTGGACTCGACTCGCGCATGACACTCCTGCAGCTTGCCGATGAATTGCTCGCCGACGTTCGCCAGATTCCCAATCTGTCGTCCTACGCGTCGTCGAGCAACTTGGAGGCGAAGGAGATTGCGAACGCCGTCAGCTTGCAGACTGCGCTTGGCAAGTACTACGCCTATCGCTTCCGGTCCGCCGCGCAGGTTGCGGGGACCGAATCGGGAGTCTACGAACACCGCGAGGGACTGTCCGAGCTTCCGTTTGCTGTCGCTGCTCAGGCCTTTGGCCTGCTCGCGACGAACCCTGCGTACCGCCCATTCACCGAGCGGCTTCGGATGCATACGAACACCTTCCGGTGGGCCGATGAAGAGAAGAAGGTCCAAGCCGAATCCAACCGGGTGAACGGAATGCCCCTGAAAATCCACGATCCGGCGGAACAAGTCGTGTCCCCGGGTGGAGTCGCAGGCAAGTTGACCTGGCAACCGGACGGGAAGGAAATCGTGTGCCAACTCGACGTCGGCCCCGACTCCCCTCTCCTGCGCCCAAAGGACTTTGCCATCGGTGGCAGTCGTGGCGGAGGAGAGGGGTTGGGGGAGAGGTCAAGGCGAGAGTCCTCAGTCACGGAGAGATCCGATGCCGGCGGGACGCCAGCGGTACTTGGCTCCCCTCTCCTGCGCCCAAAGGACTTTGCCATCGGAGGCAGTCGTGGCGGAGGAGAGGGGCTGGGGGAGAGGTCAAGGCGAGAGTTCTCACTCACGGAGAGATCCGATGCCGGCGGGACGCCAGCGGTACTTGGCTCCCCTCTCCTGCGCCCAAAGGACTTTGCCATCGGAGGCAGTCGTGGCGGAGGAGAGGGGTTGGGGGAGAGGTCAAGGCGAGAGTCCTCACTCACCGAGATGTCTTACGCTGGCACGAACCATCCAGCGGCTACCAATGCGCTGACGAAAGACGCACAACGCGCATGGCTGCTCATCAAGCCGCTGCCAAGTTCAACCTACTTCCACCGGGTGCCGATGAAGCGAGTCGGAGATTGTTTCGAAGTCCGGGTAAGGCGGGAGCCCTCTGGCTATGCGATTGCCGCCGAGGCAGATTTTGGCGACCGGATCGTTCGCTATCCGCATGCCCGAACTGAAATGCCGTTCCTCTACGTGCCGAGCCTCAGCGCCCCCACCCCCCAAATCTACAATGCCGATGAGGCGATGCGCTACTTCGATCCGAAGAGCATCGATCCCAAGAACTACGGCGGCATGTTGATCGGCACACGCGCCGGGGGCTTCTTCTCGCGCTTCGACAACGCCACCAAACGAAAACTCCTCGATCCCGTTTCACGCGGGATGCGGCTGGTGATTCTGCAGCAGGACTTCACCCGCTACCGACTCGACTGGCTACCTACGTCCCTTGGCATCGAGACTGGCAATTGGACGACCTTTGATCCCGATGGCCAGCTTGGGCTGGAGAAGGTGGACACCGACGCCATCATGTGGCAACGGTTCAAGCCAAGCAACGGCTGGGAGGTTTTCGGCAACGGCGGCCTGGCCCGGATGAGGGTTGGCGATGGCGAAATCTGGGTCTGCAGTGCCCGCCTCATGCAGCGCATGCACATTCCGTCAGCGGCGAAGGCCTTCGTTCGGCTCATGAGCCTCGGCGGCAAGTCGAAACCGACGATCCTCATCGACTCGAACAGCGAAGGCGCCGACTGGTCGAGTTCGTGCCACCCCGACTTGATGAACTCCCACGACATCCCCTTCCTCACCCTCGGTGAAGTCATCGCCAAGGAGCAAGGGATGAACTCCTTCAAACCCGTTCCTGGTCCGGTGAGTGCGGAAGATGTACTCGAAGGACGCGGCTCTCAGATCGCGAACGCGTTCCTCAGGGGCCAAGTCGTCAAGGCCTCCAAGCGCACCCGACCAACCACTCTCGCCGCGTTTGAGAAGGAACGGGTGCGGCGCAAAACCGAACTCATGAAAAGCCTCGGCCTCGACCCGATGCCGCCCAAGACACCGCTGAATGCCCGCGAGACGGGACGTATTCAGCGCGAGGGTTATCACATCGAGAAGATTGTGTTCGAGAGCCGACCCCGCTTCTTCGTGACGGCTCATGTGTACGTCCCCAGCGCTCCCGGGAGGCACCCGGTCATCGTCAACGTCAACGGCCACTGGGCGCACAAGAAGAACGAGGACCGGATTCAGCTTCGATGCATGTTCCAGGCGCTCCAGGGCTACATCGCCATCGCCATCGACTCCCCCGGCCATAGCTTTGAAGGCAACTCGCTTATCGAACGTCGGCCCGAGGGTGAGCACAACGACTGGTTCCTGATCCAAGGCGGCACCAACACAACCGGCTATTACGTCTGGGACGCGATCCGCGCCCTCGATTACATGGCGACCCGCAACGATGCCGACATGGAGCACATCGGTATCACAGGAGCCTCGGGCGGAGGTCTGGCCACGCTGTACGCATTTGCCGCCGATGATCGCTATGATGCGGCGGTTCCGGTCGTGTACATGGCGAGCCTGGAACTCGCACCCGACAATGGCTGCCTCTGCAATCACGTTCCCGGCACATGCCAAGTCGGCGATCGAAGCGATGTCATCGGGATTCAAGCGCCGAAGCCCGTGTACATCATGGGAGCACAGGTCGACGGGGAGTTTCCGCCTGACGCGACATTGCTCACCCGCGAGAAGATGGCCAAGGAATGGTCGCTTTTTGGCAAAGCGGCTGACACGAAAGTTCAGATCTTCGCCGGGGGACACGACTACAACCAAACGATGCGTGAAGCCTCGATCGGCTTTTTTGATAAGGTTCTGAAGGGCAAAGGCGACGGCTCACCTGTCAAGCAGCCACCGCTGGAGGCCATCAACTCGGAAGACCGCCAACTCCTCGTGCTCGATCCACCCGCGGCCAACGAGCGGACGATGCGCGATCTTTCGCGGGATTACCTTGACCGTGCGCCGAAGGACGTCAGTGTCGAGCAGGCCTTGGCGGTTAACGGAGGCATTCCGAAACGGACACCGCTGAAGTACCGAGAATCGCCAGTTCAGGAATCGATCGCGCTGTTTCCCGGCTCCGACATTCCGGCCATCCCGGCTGATCTGAGGACGGTGACCTTCGAATCGGAGCCCGGACTCGTCACGCCCGGCATTCTGTATGTTCCGGACGATTTGGTTCACACCTTGATCATCGTGGTCTCCGATGCCGGAAAGACAGGTGCAAGAGGGCTCCCGGTGCCGAGCGGCAAGGGGGTCGCGAATCTCCATCTTGACATCCTCGGGACCGGCGAGCTAAAGAACATCGAGTTGCGTTATCCGATCTACCTGGGTCGGTCGGTGGCGTTCACCGGTGGCTGGCAGATCGTCCGCGCGGCGGAAGCGATGGCGAAGTACGCGAAGCGGATCGAGATCGTCGGCCACGGGCCGCTCTCCTCGCAGGCGGTGATGTGGGCCGGACTCATGAATCCGTCCTTCGTGAAGGTAACGGGAATGGGCTGCCTGAAGTCCTGGCAGGAAGTCTTCGATCGCGATGTGACCCCATTCGCCGTCCAGCCCCGCGCGCACCTTCTCGGATCGCTGGCCAGTCTTCGGGCGAAGGTGAAGAACGGAGAGTGGAGCCCGTAGCTAGGCAGGCTTCCGGCAGAGGTAGATCTTCTCGCCCTTGAACAGCGCGTACTTTGTCGCCTTCTCATCACCCATCTCGGCGATCAGATCGACGACCTCCACGCACCAACCCGACTCACGCAAACGCTCCAAGTAATCCGTCTCGGCGTAAACGCGCACGTGGTCCTTCTGGCCAAAGCGCTTGAGCCGCTCTTCTTCGCTCGTGACCGAAGGATCTTCGATGGTCGATTGGAGTTTCATCGACATCGGCACCTGAATCACCGCCCAGCCGCCCGGCTTAACGACGCGCTGGAGTTCGCGCATGGCCAACCGGTCGTCGGGGATATGTTCAAGCACATGGCAGCAAAGGAGGACATCAAACGACCCGGTCTGGAACGAGAGCCGACAGATATCGGTGAGAAACTCGACATTCGCCTCAGGAAACAGATCAACCGTGGCATAGACGTCGTGGCCGCCTTTCGAGAGCTTGTCGAAGATGCAGGTCTCCGGGGCAAAGTGCAAGATCCTCTTGTGCGACGTGAACAGATCGGTCTTGTCGCGAAGGAATAGGTAGAGCAGGCGCTCACGGTCGTAAGACTGGCAGTGGGGACACGTCACCCGTCGCGGGCCGCCGGGTGCGATTTGGAGTTCCTTGAGCACCGGTGCATCGATGCCACGCAATTCGAATTCCTTCAGCCGCGCCCCACAGACGCAACACTGATAGGCCAGCCCAAACTTATCTGCTTTCCACTGCAGATCGCGCATGGCGGCGCGGGCCTTGGCCGGCACGACCTTCTTAATAATGCTCTTCATGAAGTTTCGACGAGGAGAGTCTATCTTAATCTCGGTACGCCGAAAGATGTTTTGCAGGGCCGTTCGGAAGACAAAGGCCCCATTCCCTTGGACTCGGTAGCCGCTGGATGGTTCGTGCCAGCGTATGGTAGAACCGGGGTGCACAATTCATCACCCCGGCCACCCGAAAAGCTGCGTTTTGCTAACGCGAACTCGCTCCGCTCTACTTTCGCCGTCGTCTTCGAATCAGCACGAGGGCGCCGAGTCCGAGCGCAGCCATGGTTCCGGGCTCAGGTACCGGAGTCAGGTAGTTGTTGTACACGTACCGCCCCAGGTCATTACCCATGGTCATGCCGACCTCGTTGTCGAATCGCCAGTGGATACCGCCGAACAACCGGCTGTCCTTGGCCTCGTTGGCTGCTTGCGAGAACGAGGTGAAGTTGCGATCCGGAACTGCGAAACCTTCAGCCGTACTCGTGAAGGACACGTTATCGGTTCCGAAGAACGATGCCAGCACCGTCGCCGCTCCACCGCTGAAGGTGGAGTGCCCACTCGTGAACGAGGGGAACGGGGGCGTGGTGATCAGCGGATTCCAGCTTGCGTCTCCCACCGTATCGAGGTTGCCATCGGCATCTCCCTCGCGGATTCCGGTCACCGGTCGCCAATACTCGTAGACGTACTTCATATCCCAACAGGCGATTCCCGCGTCCGCCATGGTCAGGTTCATCAGCGCAAACATGCGCGCGTTCTCACTGAGCGTCGTGTTTCGGTCTGCCGCGACGGTTTGGGCGATGCGGTTCCAGTGACCGGGCGGGGTCGTGGTTCCGCCGCCATCTGCCCAGAAGCGGGCGATGTTGGTCTGGTCCGCGGTTCGCGTCGCGCTGGAAGCGGAGCCCAGTTCCTTGACCTCGTTATAGGCAGCCGTGTACTCAGGGCTGTTGATAGCGGGAGGGGGGCCTTGTCGGAACTGCGAGCCGCTCGTCATGGTGAACGGTGTCACGGCACCCCAAGCGGGCAAGAGACCGTTCGCGAAGCCTGGAGGGGTAGGTCTCCACTTGCCAATCACGTTGCTGCCGGTGTACGGGCCTGGATTGAACGTCGAGCCGTCGGCAGAACGCAGCTGCAGAATGTCGTCAGCGACGGCGTTCCCAAGTTGGATGCCGTCCGTCTTGGCTTGGCCGCCCGGAATCAGAGCCAATCGCGCATTCAACTCGTTCTGCAAGTTGACTTGCTGGGTTGGGAACGCGGCCGCCAGAGTCCGATAGGCAGCTTGAGCGACGGCGGCTTCTCTGGAGCAGTTCGGATTCACGGTGCCCACGAAGTGGTAGGGGTTGTGGGTCTGGTCCACCGCATTGACGGCATCGAAGATCGCGGCGTGGGTGATCGCGAGAGCCCTCGACGCCATCGGCGGATTCATGGACGTCGTCCGAATGGCGTTGAGCGCCTGCTGATTCCAGTGCGTGACTTCGTCAGCCCGAGCTTGGGTCCCAACCACCGACGCGACGAGCACGACAGCAAGAGCAGTCCATCTGATTCTTCTCATTTGAAAGATTCCTCCTCGCGGCCCAATTGGTCCGCAAAACATTGCACGCGTACTAGTATAAGGGAAAAATGGCTGACAGCGGCAATTTTCCTGCGTGTGAGCCGATTTTTCGAGCGTCTTATTAAGTTCTGAGTGAAAAAAGCTCGGGAATTTTCGAGGTTTGCCCTAAAGGTCCCGGCAAAACCGCCAATAACCGAGAAGGGTGTGAGACGATGCCGAAACTAATCGGAGGAATACTGGCTCTGGTCGCCTTGGCAGCCGGCTCACTGGGAGGGGTCGATCCGATCGCTTGCGTGTTGCGCGCAGGGGTCGCCTACCTGGTAGGGATGATTGCGACCCAAGTATGGTATGTGTTCTTTACGATACGCGTGATTCGCGATGGCGACGAGTCAGCGACCTCGACCGAAGAGGCGCCGATCTTGAAGGAGAGCGCGAGCTAAAGAAGAGAGGAAACGATGGCTTTGTCTCCTGACCAACTGAAACGGCATTGGATCGACTACAAGGTCTACAAGGACCCAGGCGCGCGCGTCGAATTGATCAACCACTACTCCTACCTGGTGAAGATCACGTCAGGACGAATCGTGACCAGCATCCCCGGCGGGCTTGAACGTGAAGATCTCATCGGGGCGGGGGTCATCGGCCTCATCAAGAGCGTCGACCAGTTCGATCCAACGCGCGACGTGAAGTTCGAGACCTACGCGATCGCCCTGATCAGAGGTGCCATTCTCGAAATGCTGCGCGACGAAGATTGGGTTCCTCGCTCGATTCGGGAGAAAATCAAAGCGCTGGACAAGGCGCAAATGGCGCTGGAGACGAAGAGCGGTCGCCCGCCAACCAACCGGGAGTTGGCCGAAGCCCTCGGAACCAGCGAACACGACGTCAGCGAACTCCTCGTTCGCATGGGCCGAACCAGCATCTACTCGCTCGACGACATCCTCCAGACCTCGGACTCCGATGACGGTCTCCACTACATCGAAATGCTCGTGGACGAGACTTCGAACACATCGGGAGAGGTCGAAGGACGCGAGATCAAGCGAATGCTTGCTTCCGGCGTCGACACTTTGCCCGAACGAGAGAGGCTGGTGGTGGCGTTGTACTACTTTGAGGGCCTCACCTTCAAGGAGATTGGCAAGGTTCTCGGCGTGAGCGAGTCGCGGATTTATCAACTCCACACCCAAGCGATGGGACGCCTGCGCGGCTTCCTTCGCGATCAAGGAGCGGCCCAAGTGGCCTAGACACCGATGGTCGATCCCGTGGTCCCGTCCGTGCCGACGACGAGGATGCAGTTCGCTTCCCCGTACGCCAAAATCGTCACCCGAGAAGGTGGGCGTGGACGCCAGGACCAGCCCGACAGGGAGCCACACGACCACGTGGAGCTTCATGAAGAAAGCGGATCGCAGGACGGCGTGCCGACCTGCGAAGAATCATCACCCGACACCGGTATCGCTCACATCGACGTGGCCGCCTAGCTCACAATAAGGCATGCCCCGAATAGTCCAGGTCGCGCACGATTTCACGTGCCAATGGTGCTGGATCGGGCTCTCGCAAACGAAGCGTCTCAAGGCGGAGTTTGGGGTCGAAATCGAATGGCTCCCGTTCGAGCAATGGCCGGAGGATATGGACTTTCCTGATCCTTCGCCGCCGCCAGTCCACCCTGCCAACCGGCCCAAGACTCCGACCCGACTGCAGTTCGCGATGGCGGCGGAAGGACTCAGCCCCGTGACTGCGCGGCCTTACACGCTTCGAACCACCCGTGCGCACCAGGCCGTGGAAATCGCAAAGCGCTACGGAGTCGCGGACCAGCTGGTTGACCGCATCTACTCAGCTTATTGGCGACATGGCTTGGACATCGACCGGATCGATCTGCTCCTGCTTCTCGCGAGAGGCCTTGTTCCGGGTGAGGCTGAAATGAAGAGAGCTCTGGAGGAATTGCCCGATCGTTCCGCCCTGACCGTGTTCGATGACCCGGCCTACGCCAAGGGCATCTACAACTTGCCCAGTTTCATCATCGACGGAGAGCGCTATGCCGAGCAGCCGTACACGGTCCTTCGCGAGGCTCTATTTGGTGCAGACCCTTACGAGCCCAGCCTCCTCCATCCGTGGGAGTATGGAGGCATAGAATCCCATGCCAATGGAGGCAAAGAAACGGACGAAGGTAGCCGTCGGATGGTTCGTGCCGACGTGAGGCCCTACCGAGCCATCGAGTTCCCTGCCGCCCCGCTCGATCGGCCCACCGTGGTGATGAACATGGTCGCCACGATCGACGGCAAGATCTTGAGCGGCGGACGGGATGAGGCCGTTATGGACCTTGGCTCCCAAGTCGATCACGAGACGTTGCGGCAGCTTGAACATTCGGTCCAAGCCGTCATGATCGGCGCAGGGACTCTGCGCGCGACCAAGGGGATTTGGTACCCGAAGCACCTGTTCCGGTTCGTTGTTTCGCGGTCTGGTGCCCTCGATCGCTCTAGCCGGTTCTTTACCGATGTGCCCGAGCGCGCTTTTGTTGTCACCGCTTCGCCCGATGGGAACGGCGAAGACGTGCTTCAACTCGGGACGGGTGAGGTCGACTTTCATCGGCTCCTGACCCACCTGCGCCAGAACCTCGGGATCGAGACCCTTCTCGTGGAGGGCGGCAGTGAACTCAATGCCCAGTTTTTGGAACGAGAACTGGCGGACGAGCTGTTTTTGACCATCGCCCCCAAAATCAAGCTCGGACGCGAAACGCCGACCTACGCCGGCGGCGAACCGCTGCCGCGTGAGCGCATCCAGAATTACACCCTGCTCGAACATCATCAGGTTGGCAGCGAGATCTTCCTGCGCTACCGTCGCGAGCGAGTGAGCGTATAGAGAGGGGTGGCCACCAACGTACGCGAGCAACCCAGAGCATTGGAGAAGAAACCGCTCGCAAAACCCCTGGTCGCCACTACGTTTCTGCTTCGCAATGCGCGCAAGACGACGCCCCTCGTCGCGGTCATCGTGCTTGCGGTGATGCTCATCTCGGGCATCGTCTCGATGATCAACTCGATTCCGCTGTCTATCCGAACCATCTACAGCTATTCCAAGCAGATGCTCGGCGTTACCCCTCGCGGCGATCCATCGCAGACCCCGAAAATCCGGCAGCGCATCGAGAGCGAGGCTCCAGTTCCCCTCGACCGCGTCATCACCTGCCGAGCGAGTTCGGCGCAAGTTCGCAGCATCGTCGGAAAGTGGCCGTTCATCGTCATCGGTTTGGAACAGGCCGACATGCAGTACTACCTCGACCGCATGAACGCGCGAAGCATCGAGGGGCGCCTTCCCGCGGCAGGAGCGGCGGAAGCTCTCATTAGCTCGCCAGTCGCGCGCAATCTCGGCCTGAAGATCGGCGACGTCTTGATCGGACCCGACAAGGACGAGGCCTACTCTCCCAAAGCGGTAAAATTGGTCGGCATTGCCAAGACAGAGGAATGGGTGATGCTCGCACCCATCGAGTACCACCGAGCCAATCATTTCCCGCCCATCGACCTGCTGATGGTGTTTGCCAAAAATCTCAGCGACCAGCAGGTGCTCGATTCTTGGGCGCTCAAAGCCTTCAAGGGTGAGCGTGCGCAGGTGTTCGCCTACCAGGAACTCGACAAGAACACCGAGGAAATGTTCAGCATTCTCTATAAGATATTGAACGTAGTGATCGGCACGTTGGTGCTCGTGATCACGCTCATGATGGCGATGTTGATGAACATCTACCAGTCGCAGCGACTGCAGGAATACGGCCTCCTTCAGGCCCTTGGCTATACCAAGAAACAGCTTTTGCGGCGGGCGATGGCCGAGTCGGTCGTGGTCGTCATTGGGGGCTGGGTGATCGGACTATTCGTCGCTTATGGCCTGCTCAACGTCGTCAAGGCCCAACTCATGGATCCACAGGCCTTTGCCCTCGACACGTTGGACCGGGTGGCTTTTCTATACACGGTTCCGGTTCCGATCGCCATTCTCTTGGCGGCGGGACTGACCGTTTGGGGGCGGTTCCGCAAGTTCGATCCGGTTGGAGTGGTCGAAAGGAGACTCGTTTGATTCGGGCCGAAGGTGCGAGCCTGGTCTACCAGGACCACGGTCGCGAAGTCGCCGCTTGTCGGGAGATTGACCTCGAAGTGCATCGTGGGGAGTTCCTCGGCATCCTCGGCCCATCGGGGTCGGGAAAGTCAAGTCTTTTGTATATGTTGAGCGGCCTGAAAATGCCCACATCGGGACGCATTTTGGTTGATGAAGAGGATCTGTCCCGAATGGACGACGATCGTCGGAGCCGCCTTAGACTGTCGATGTTCGGCTTCGTCTTCCAGCATCCTCACCTGCTCGGCTATCTCAGCGCCATCGAGAATATCGTGCTGGCAGCGCCCGGGCACGAGATCGATGCCGTCGCCGAAGCGCGCCGCCTCCTCGACGCACTCGGGCTCAGCGAGAAGGCGCATCGACTGCCCCACGAGCTCAGTGGCGGGGAGCGTCAGCGGGTGTGCGTGGCGCGCGCCCTCCTGGGCAATCCCCAGGTCATCTTTGCCGATGAACCGACCGCCGCTCTCGACCATGTGAACGGCGTTCACGTGGTCGAACTGCTGGACCGGCACCGCGAAGGGGGAGCCCTGGTGATGGTGACGCACGATCCGAGCATGCTCAAGGACGCCGACCGCATCGTTTCGATCAGCGACGGGTCGTTGGTCGAGTGCAACTGTCCTTCACAGGTATAGGATGCAAGGTTTGGCCCATAGGCGCGGTCTCCCGGGAATCAGCAAAGAGTGCGATTAGTAACGATAAATGACAATAGACCGGTAGCGGCCTTGGCCAGCCGAGTCAATCTCGTACACCCCAAGTGCCAACTCATAACTTACGGTCACCTTTTCGCTGGTTCGAAAGAACTCCAGCGCGGCGGATGCATCGGCAAATCCATTCTCACTGAAGTTGTTCGACAACGCTCCGTCCACATTCGCACGCATTGCCTCCGGAAGTTCGTCGATGGACATGCTGCCGACCCTGTTCGTTGCTAGCCCGCCATCTTTGGAGAGCATCCGGTCAATGTAAGTCGCCGCTGATTCACGAACAGCGCGTTCCTCAAGTTGAAGTCGCTCAGTAACCTCTGTCGACGCGACAGCGAGCAGGCTGGACTTTGCCATGGAAGTGTTCAGGACAGTGAACGTAAAGGTGAAGTCGGCGACCGTTTGGGATGGCGGCACCTGCAGTTTCGCGGTCGATGAGCCGAATCCGACCGGAGCTTTTTTCAGAAATGCGCGCTGATCGCTGTCATACGGAGACCTCCCGACCAGGGCCAACCTAACACTGCGGTCCCTTCCTTTTATGGCCACGGCAGGGCTTGCAAACAAGCAGACGTTGCCGGTCATCTGCGAGGGATCGCCGACAGGTAGGGCCCTCCCGATTGCGCGGCAAAGTTTGCCACGGTCCTCGGCGGACAGGCTGTTCACAGATATCGTGCCGTTACCCTCCGTCAACTTGGCGAAGATGCCGATCAAAGCCCCCTGATCACGAGCGACCGCCAAGGGTCCGGATTCCATGTCAAATACCACAAGCGCACCGTTCTTGACGACACCAACCAGTTTGCTTGAGGCATTGAATTCTCGAACAGCATCCTCTTGAGGCAAACGGCGAAGTTTCTCGACTACCGAGTTCACCACTGCTGGAGAACTTGATACAATCGCGACGTCTTTGAGGCCCTGCGGGGCTATCGAGGGAGCCTGGAGGATAGTAACAACCGCCATCCAGAGACCGGGTGTCAATTCCCTGCTCCTCCCCCACCTTCTTCCGAAACGATCGACCAAGTGCGAATTTCGTACTCACCTAGGTAATTGTTTGCGCTCAAACTGCGCAAGACAAAGGTCGTTTCGCCATCAACGGTCCGCTTCCATTTCTCCCATCCCGACTCCCGATAGAACTTTGCCCAGAGGCTTGCTCCACTCATTGGCGGGATGGGCACCGCCTGCTGAAGCTGAGCAGTTGAGTGGAGGTCTTGCAACGTCCGAACTTTCAGGCTCCAGGTGGGGCCAGCCTCGGTGTCGCCTGTCACTGTGTAATGTGAATTGATCGTGACATTGAACTGCCAAATGAGAATGGCCGTTGTTGACCAGTTCTCATTTGAGGCCTTCTGATCCCAGATCTCAGTTTCTGGGGTGCTGGACGGATCCCAATGATATGAGTCCATCAACCAAGATTGTGCACTTGAGCCAATCGCCAACGAAAACAAACCCAGTGTCGCAAGAATTTTCATGCTTCAATACTAGCAACGGGGGGGGCAAATGTCAAGGACTTTGTGAGCAAATCCTTGAGTTCCGTGTTACCTCTTGGGGCAAGGGCTACGTAACGTTTGCGAGCGACGATGTGGAAGACGTGCCAGTGCTTCGGTTCGCGCATGGCGGTTTCCCCGTCTCGCTCGGCCTCTTCCCAGTGCAGGACGTCGAAGTCGGTTAAGTCGGCAGAGAGCGAATCAGCGTCGTGCACCGTGTACCCCCGTGATGCCCAATCGTCATGCACACCCAAGAACTGCCCAGCGAAAAGCGTCCCTGGCTTCATAGATGCGGCAAGCCGGATCCAGAACGTTCGAAAGGCCCCTGGTTCGAGAAAGAACAGGCTGAAGCCAGCGACCACGACATCGGCGACGGGCAGGTCGATCTCCTCGAACCGACCCGGTAGGTACGTCAGCCGAGGATGTTCCCCCACGCGTGAGGCAACGATCTGAAGGGCTTCTTCGTCGCCGTCGTTGGCAATGACCGAGAAGCCCTTGTCGAGGAACCACCGAACGCCATGACCGACGCCGCAACCCAGTTCGAGCGCAACACCCTCGCTCGGCAGATGGGGTTCGAGTTCTCCATAGATCGGATGGAGTGGCTTGTCGAGGGTGGCTTGGTAATATTCGGACCAGCTCAAAGCTTCAAATACGGGCGCATCTTCTCCATCTTCTTCGGCCCGATTCCCTTGACTTCCATGAGTTCGTCAACTGACTTGAATCCGCCATGCGTCTGGCGATACTCAATGATCTTCGCGGCTGTCGCGGGGCCGACACCGGGAAGTTCTTCGAGTTGAGTAGCGTCAGCACTATTGAGTGCGATGGCTCCTCCTGGCGCGACGGCAGTCGATGCCCCTTTGGACGCCTCGGGAACCGTTACGCCGCCAACACCACCATCGTCCTTGGAAGCCACCGTGATCTGCATTCCATCGACGACCTTCTGGGCGAGGTTGATGCCGGTGAGATCGGCGTCCTCGGTAGGGCCTCCCGCTTTGGCAATCGCGTCGTTGACGCGCTCGGAACTGCGGAGCTTGATGAGGCCCGGTTTTTTCACGGACCCGACCACATGAACCAGCGCCTCACCATCGGCGGTCACCACGCCCTGGGTCATTTCAATGGGCGCAGGCTTACCCAGATATCGGCTTCCCACAAAGCCCGTTCCAGCAAGTCCGATGGCCGCCAGTGCGACCAAACCGATCTTCTGCTTGTCCCTCTTCCCGGCCAACATGGATGAAGTGTACACCGATTTTTGCGGGGAATCGCTAGCTCTGGGAGCAAATTTCGCTCATGGCTTTGCGTGCTGTCTCATGGAGTCTAAGCCCGCGGCTTGCATGCCATCGCAGAGACCGGCTTTGAATCACCGTCCCATTAGAATCCGCATCGCGCCGTCGATAACAGGAACGAGGATCGCGCCCACGAAATTGAATCCGCTGAACTGTCCGGAGAGGATCAGAAACAGGAGCACGAACGATCCGATTTGGATGTTCCATCTCGTCCAACCCAGTCGCGTCCGTTCGGGCAGGAACGTGCCAAGCAACCACATGCCATCCAGTGGCCCGAGCGGAATGAGGTTGAAGAAACACAGGCCCAAGTTCACGATAACGCCCATGACGAAGAAGTAGGCGACGAGTTCGTTTCGCAAGAGGCTCGGGTCCGTCATCAACAGAATTCTGAAGACCAGTGCGTAAACGATCGCCTGAAGCAGGTTGCTGAGCGGACCGGCAAATACGGCCATGAAGTGGTCCCAGCGGGGATTGCGCATCTTACGCGGGTCCATGGGAACCGGCTTTCCCCAAGCGATCCCATAACCCGTGAGGGCCATGAAGAACAGCATGATCGTGCCAAGTGGATCGAGGTGCGCGATGGGGTTGAGGGTGACGCGGCCATAGATGCTCGGCGTAGGATCGCCGGCTGCGTCGGCAAGCTTGGCATGGGCATATTCGTGGATCGTGAATCCTAGGAGGACGACGAAGATGCCGATCATGAACTTGGCCGGGTCGAAGCCTGCGCCAATCTGGGCGAGCAAGTTCAACTCTCCCACTCCGGCAATATCTCACGAGCCAGCATCTCATCCCACGTGTCTCGTCGCTGTACGAGCACCGGTTTTCCATCCTCACGAATCAGGACGGTGGCGGGCCGGGGGTACCGGTTGTAATTGCTGGCCATTGATGCGTTATACGCCCCGGTGGTCAGGACTTGCACGAGGTCCCCCTGCTGGATGTTCTCGGGAAGGCTCACGTCCTTGAAGAGCGTATCCGTCTCGCAGTGCCGCCCCGAAATCGTAAACGTACTGTGGGGAGCATCCGCGATCGGTTCCGGCTCGGATTCGCTGAAGCCGATGAGCTTCTGGCTGTCTTGAACGAGCAACGCGGTGTATCGGGCCCCGTACAGGGCTGGCCGAGGATTATCCGAGAGCCCGCCGTCCACGCAGACGTAGGTCCGTTGACGGCCGTCCCCGATGGGGACGGTCTTCACCGTGCCAACCCGGTAGAGCGTCACGCCGGATTCAGCGATTAAGGACCTCCCGGGTTCGTGCACGAGTCGAGGCTCAAGCCCAAACTCAGTGACGATCCGGTGAACAGCTGTCGAAATCTGGCGATAGTAGGTCGCGACGTCGACGGGCTCTTCGTTCGTATACCGAACCCCGAGTCCGCCGCCGACGTTGATCACATGGGTGACGAATCGCTGATCGGCGTTCGCCCACATCTTCGCGGCAAAGGCAGCCAAGATCTCAGCCCCCGCCCGCTGTGCCGATTCATCGAGCAACTGCGAACCCACGTGGCAGTGAAATCCCTTTAGGGGCAAACTGAGCCCGGTCGCCACACGCACCGCGCGAGAAGCGGCCCCGTTGGCGATATTGAAGCCGAATTTGGTGTCTGCCTGCCCCGTGGAGATCTTCTCATGAGTAATCGGGTCGACTCCAGGCGCCAGTCGCAAAACGATATCTGGGCAACGGTATCTCTGGGCCAGGGCGAAAATACGGTTGAGTTCGTCGAAATTGTCGACGATAATCTCGTTGACTCCGACCTGCATCGCAAACTCAATCTCTTCCTCGGACTTGTTGTTCCCGTGCAGATGACAGCGATTGGCCCGGACTCCAGCAGCCAGAGCCGCCCTGAGCTCTCCTTCGCTTGCAGCATCAATAAGGCACCCCTCTTGGGCGGCAATCGCGAGAACGGCGAGGGTCGAATTGGCCTTGCTGGCAAAACTGATCTCGGCTCCCGGATAGGCCGATTCAGCCGCCGCTCGATGCTCTCGGATGCGGGCGCGAAAGTGCGCTTCGTCGATGACGTAGAGTGGGGTCCCGTAGGTTCCGGCAAGTTCCTTGGCTAAGTCATCCGGCAAGATAAACCGGCGCTCGCCCGATGGCGAATCCATTGCAGGGATTATGGACGACGCTTGCCGTCCGTGGTCCGGTCCCCCTCTCCATTCCGATGGAGAGGGGGTAAGGAGGTGAGGTCCGACTAGTCGTCGCCGATGTTTCCGTATTGCGACGACAGGATCGCGTAATCCGCGATGTCCACGGCGTCGTCGCCGTTCAGGTCGGCGTCGATGTTCCAGTTCCCGTCGCCGGGAGCGGAATTGTAGGCGGTCGAGAGGATGGCGTAATCACCGATTCCGACTTCGTTGTCTCCATCGCAGTCACCGTTGCGGCAGGCGAAGTTCACCGAAACCGCACCGGTAGCCGAGATCGAGACACTGCCGCGTCGCCGTTTAAGCCAGTGGCTCGGCTTGCAGTAGATGTCGTAAGTTCCCGGTCCCACCGTGGTGTAGAACGCATAGGCACCGGTCGAAGACAGGTTCAGCGTCCTCGTGTCGAGATTGACGGCTCCACCAACGTTGCGGATTTCGAACTCCACGCTCGGTATCGTCCGATCTCCGACATAGTCGGCGAGCGTCACCGTACCGGAAATCGCTCTGCCCACGATAATGCCGTTGCTATAACCGAAGGTGTCGAGACCCGACATGTTTCGTGCCACGACCGTGATGTAATAGGTCGTGCCCAAGTTCATGGTGAGGCCGGTCAGGGTGTGGTCGAAGACATCAACGTCTCCGGTCGGGTGCCATATCCAGTCTTGCTCGTTGCCGAGGCCGGCAGCAGTTCCAACCCGCGTCCAATAGCCGGCGATACAGCCATCGGGTTCGCTCGACGTCGCCACGAAGTGGAGCTGCGTCGTGCTCGATGTCGAGACGCCATCGTCGGTCACGGTGACCGCACCGGGAGCCGTCGCATCCCATGCGATGATGCCGTCGGTGTAGGCCCACGTGTCATAGCCCTCGATGTTGCGGGCCACGACCGTCACGTAGTAGGTCGTGTTGGCGTTCATCGTCAGGCCGGTGAAGGTGTAGTCGAAGCTCGTTTGGTTGTTCGCGGCGTGGAACACCCAGTCCTGCTCGTCGCCGGCCCCTTGCGAAGTGCCAACCCTCGTCCAGTAGCCCATGATACTGCTGTCGTAGTCTTGGGCCGTGGCATAGACATGCAGTTGTGACGAGCTGTTCTGACAGGAACCGTCGTCGGTTGCCGTGCAGAAATCGGGGGCGTCTGTGTCCTCGATCACGTTGCGGGTGATTTGGGTTGCCGTTCCCGACTCTGCTGGCTCAAGCAACTGCCAAGCACCGTCGGATCGATAGTGACCCGCCGTGATCGTGTAGTTGCCATAGACGAAGTTGGGCGCAGCCGGGTTGTAGCCCGTCTGATCGGCGGTGATCCAGATGTTCCGGATATCGCCGGAAGCAATCGGCGTGTTGTTCCCGTCACCGCCGAATTGGCCGATATCTTGACCGGCCGGACCCCGGAGCCAGACGTAGAGACCGTTAAGATTGTAGTTGCGCGACGAGTAGTTCTTCACGTCGAACGAACCACGTCCGTAGCCGCCGTAGTACCAGGTACCGGTATAGGCCGCCGTGCCGTCGTAGATGCCCAGGGCCGGATAGTTAATCGGCTGAGTCATGCCGTGAACCTGCATGAGGCCATTGATCTTCGGGTTCTGAACGTCGACGATGGAATGCCAGCCGTCGAAGAACTCTTGGACCGAATACGGTCGGTGTCCACCCGTCGTGTAGTTGCGCATGGAGTTGAAGATCTCGTCGTCACCCAACGTTGACCAATCGTACGGGTCCGTCGTCGAGTTTCGACCATCGTCGATGTCCAGCATGAAGGAAAGGACTGCGGATTCCGTATCGTAACCCCAGTTCGGGCTGTTGCTGAGACCGTCCGAATTGCCGTTGGCTGAACCGTTGCCGTCCCAGTTGGCGTCGCAATCGAAGGTGATCAGGTTGCCCGGATCATAGCTGTTGTAGATCCAGTCGTTGCCTTGGGCCGTGCAGCAGTAGTAGGTGCCAAAGCCCTCGGTCCAAGCGAGTCCCGTCGTGTAGTGGCCCGTGAACGAGTGGGCTCCGCCCGTTCCTGGAGGCCACTGGACGTCGGAGAAGAGTCCGTCGTGCATGCTGTGACCGTACTCGTGCATCGTCACATCGATGGACGAAACGTCGGAATCTTCTAGGAAGATTCTGTTTTCGGAAGTCCGATAGTAGCTTCCATCGGTGCTGCCGATGTACCACTGGCAATAGGTGAGGCGGTTGTCGAAGAGGATTCCCGAATAGTAGTTCCAGTGCTGCCACGCGGTGGTCATGTCATCGCAGATCTGGAATGCCCGCTCGTTGTTATCGGACACTCCGTTGGTGCCCCAGTCCGCAAAGTAGCTCGGCGCGTTGAACGTGCCCGAGCCGATGTCGGGCCAGATGACTGCAGTCGCGGTTGCGTAGCCTGAAGTCCCACCCAGATTGTGGACCTGGACGCGCGTATTCTCGGAAATGAAAACGAGATAGACGTCGGCGGTTCCTGAGAAAAGATCGTCTGCGTTGTCGAACGTGAGCGAGTAGTTGCCGGAGGCGTCTGCGGTGTCTCGGGCGAGGAAGTCGTCGGCCCCGATTGTGTCGTCGTCCCAGGCTTCGACCCACGAGCCGTAGCCCGCATGAAGGGTGCCATCGGTGTGGCGGTATCGCCACGTTCCATTGACGGTAACCGAGGCTTGAATGCCCGGGTTTGTCTCGTTATCGAGCGGCACGCCGTAAGGATCGGTGCGGCCCGTGAATCGGCCCGGCAGTGGCGGCGCGCCGACGTCTCGAGGCTGGGGAAGGTCGAACTCGTCACCAACTTGAGGCGCCGGCAACCCTTCTTGCGGCTCGATCTTGACCTTCGGCTTCTCGGTCGTCAAGGAAAGCGCGCTTCCGTCACTGGTGATGTAGAGGGATCGGCGCTGACCGAAGCGGTAGGCATCGTCGCCCGCGATCACTTGGACCGTGACCTCGAAGGCTCCCTCTCCCTCAACGCTGATCTGGGAGTCCCACGCATAGCCCTTTTTGGCCGTCATGGTTCCTGAGTCAGCGGATTTTCCGCCGACGAGACGCACCCCCCGCGGAACATCGATGCGATACTCGGCAGGAGCACCGAAGTCGGTCAGCATCGCTTCAAAACGAAGGCTGATGGCCGAGCCGACTCGGCCCGTCGTGGGGGCCAGCAGGCGAGATTCGATCGGTGCGGTCGGCTCACAACTCGGCCCGCTCGTGCGCTTCTTGAAGGCCGCAAGGAGTGCCTGCTCAGCTTGTTTGGAGGTGGGATTAAAGTCGCCCGTCTCCATTGACGAACTTAAGAAGAGAGGGTGGACCAAGAGTGGCAACACCGCGAACGAGGCACAAACCCCGCTCATTCGGAGCAATTTCTGTATCATGACGATTTCTCCTCAGCGCCCCAACGTCGGGGCTCTTTCAGTATTCGATCCGTTCAAAACTCGGATTCTGATTCGCCAGCATCCTGGCGAGTTGGTCGGGCCCCGCTCAATGCGGGGACATGCGTTGCCTGTGTTCCAGTATAGCCATGAATGAGCAAAATGCCAAGCATTTTTTGTAGTAAAGTTTAAGCCAAGGTATTGAGTGTCTGGCACAAATGCGCGTGGATCGGACTCTGGCTGGGCGGCATCGCTCTGTCGGCAGCTTTGCTGGTTCTGGCATTGCCACCCTCCGGCTTCGGCTTCCTCGGATGGATTTGTTGGGTTCCCGCGATGGTTGGGTGCCATCGTCGCGGAGTCGCGATTGGGTTTGTCACGGGGATCGGGGTTTGCTTGATTGCTGCCGCTTTGGCCGCCACTGGCCTGCCCTACGCAGAGAGACGCGACGAAGGCGATCCCGGATGGATTTACGTCGGCTTCGCGATCTTCGGCTTGGTGGCGGGATTCCTGCTCGCGGTTATCGCTTCTGCAAAGGGACCGATCAACTGGCAACGTGGCCTGGTATGGGCCGCATGGGCCGTGCTGGCGGAAGCCGCCTTGCTGATCTACCTTCCCGCCCATCTCGCCCTGACCCAGTGGAATAACGGATTCGCGCTGATCGTCGCCTCGTTGGGTGGCATCTGGATGGTCAGCTTCCTGGTGTGGGCCGTGAACATCTTCCTGGCGGAGGTGCTTACCGAAAGGCGATACGGTCTTGCTGCAGCCGTTGCTCTACCGTTTCTCGTCTTTCAACCTCTCTCTACCCTGATCCCGCCGGAAACCGGCCCACTGCCGATCGCCATGATCCAGACGGAAGCGGCTGATGAGCAGGCACTTTCAGCGCTGAACCGCAAGGCGGGCGAATTGGGTGCCGAACTCGCGGTCTGGCCCGAACTGAGCGGCATGGGACTTGCGCCTGGGGGCAAAACCGACGCCCTCGTCAAACTCGCGACGCAGCCCGGTCAACCGCCGTTCGTGACGTCCTATCCCGACGCAAGCCGACCGAAGCCGTTCAACACCGCGTCCGTGTTCTCGGTGACGGGCGAGTCTGGGCGCTATCGCAAACGAAAGCCGTTCGCCGCGGAGCAGGCGATCCACCAGGCAGGGGATCAGGCGGTCGCGGTCGAGGCTTTAGGCGCGCGGGCTGGCCTCAACATATGCTTCGACACGTGCTTTCCGAACGTCATGCGCGACACGGCCCGGCTTCCGGACGTCAACCTGATCCTGCTAACCACCCTCGATCCGCCGACGCCGCACGGGGTTATCCAGGCGATCCATGCTTCTTACACGCCGTTCAGGAGCGCCGAACTCGGCGTTCCCATCATCCGCGCTGAGGCCACCGCGTGGTCGATGGCGACAGACCATCGAGGCCTCGTGATCGCCCGTCTGGGCCTCGAAAAGGACAGTATTCTCATCGCGAAGGTCAGCCCGCAGTCGCGCAAGCCAGTCGCCCTTTACGTGGGCGATGGGTTTCTTCTCGTGTGTGCCGGGCTGGCGGTGTGGGGGATGATCTCCAGGTTTCGCGTACCTCACCCCCCGACCCCCTCTCCATCGGAATGGAGAGGGGGAGCAGGCTAGCCCCCAGCCGGATCGAATGTCAGCGGAGCGGCCCTGATTTCGGCGATCTTTGCGGGTGCTCCGGTGCCGCGAGCTACGAAGCGAATGAACCGAGCACGCGTCAATGGCCCACGGTAGGCGACAGAGGAGAAGCCGGGCTCTTTGGGGTCCAGGTCGCGGCGATTGAGCATCGTCCACGCGCTGTCCCGCTCCTGAGTCCACAGCCGGGCCTCGCTTGCTCGCTGACCAGTGGCATAGACGTAGATATCGAACTTCTCCCATGGCGCCCCGCCACTGGGAATCACCATCCGCACCTCGCCCAGCGGCCGATCTCGACCCAGGTCGATTTCAAGCCAGTCATCGTTCTTCAGCTCGAGTTCGGCTACCGTCTCCAGGTTGTCATCCACCAGCCCCACCAGCTTCGCAGGAAGGCTGTTGGCCGAGTCTGTAACGATCTTGTTCTTGGCCAGGTTCGTCGCCATGTCCATCGGGCTCGATGGCAAGGCAAACCGCAGGTTCAGCAAGGCGGAACCTCTCGCCGCCTCCTCGATGACCTGCCACGACTTCAGCCAGGTCCACTCCGTCACCCCGTGGGCGCTGGTCCGAACGAGATAGAGTCCCAAGGACCATGGCGCGTCCGAGCCCCCGAAGGGTCCCCCGTCCTGAGCAGGCAGAGAGGCCACCCCCTGACCATTGGTCTTGGCCGTGAACGCCTTCGGTCCGACCGCCGATAGAGAGACGGGGAAGAAGTCGAGGGTCATGCCGACCAAGGGCCGCCCGCCAGCATCCATCGCCCGTATGAGGATCGATCGGGGATAGAGCGGGGATTCGCTACGCCGCTCTGCACCTATCTTGCCAACCATCTTGTTCAGGTAAGCCACATCCGACGCCGAATAGAGGTCCGAGGCTGGCATCGGCTGAGCGTCGACCAGGGGATCCACCCATGGCTCGTACTGCATGCTCAGCGTGTTGAAGAAGAGAATCTCGTCACGGGTGTCTCCACCCTTCATGAGCCCCGGAAACAGGTCGCTCGTGCCACGCGAAACGCTGACTCCATCCACGACGAGGGGCGGTTCGGGGTTGGTTCGGCTACAAATGGCCGACCAATCCGGCAAGCCGACTGCCCGCGAGAGATCGAAGATTGCCGTGCGAGCATTGAGGCCGTCGGGACGGATGTTCGCCGCCAAAAACGCCCCTGGCGCAAGCACCTGAGCGCCATCACCAATGGGGCCGGTCGCCTGAACGCGGAACCGATCGATGACCCCTTCAGGCGCAAACGAGAACCGACTTTGCGGCAAAACGGCCTCATTCCAGGTTCGGAAGATGCTCTGCAAGGTGTCGGCACTGCTGCCGAAGCCCCGTGATTTGCCTGTCGCCCCAAAACTCTCCGCCAAGTGCACATCGACGGGCATCGCCTGCGCCCACGTCGTGAGTCCATCATTGCGCGGATTGATGTCCTTACCGCCGGTGTCCAATACCAAAGTGAGGGGCGTCGTACGGGGGTCGGCGGCCGTCCGCCACGAGGTCTTGACCTGCACGGTGGTTGATTCACCTGGCGCGAGTGGCTTGGTCACCATCTCCTCGTTCAGCCTTCGCTCTTTGAATGACCATTGAGCCGTAAACCCGGGGCAGGGCTGGGTTCCTTGGTTCACGATAGTCGCCGTCCATGTCACGTCCTGGCCGTTCGAGGGCCAGGTGCCGCCGGTGTGATTCCACGCGATCTGAGTGACGCTGAGATCGAACCCAGCCGCTGGCGGCACGTCTTCCAGTTCGAGGTCCAGCCTGGGTCGCCCCACGGTATTGTCGCTGCTCGTGAGGTCGAGGCTGCTATCGAATCGAATCGCGAAGCCATAGTTCTCGGTGGGGTGGCTGACCATCTGGTTCACGGTGTCTCTAAGCCCAGAAATCGCGATCCAGTCGCCTTCAACCGACATGGCCGCGCCAGAAATCGGGGCAGCGTCACCGTTGCCCGAAGCACCCGCGCTTTGCCAGCCGATGCCGCCCTCGCCCGCGCGTCGCATCTTCCATGTCGCGGCCCACGTCGGCCCGACGTCTTTTTTGGGCTTCGCCTTGGGGTCGACCGGCGGCTTGATCTTGAATCCACGCCGATCGGGGCCTTCACCCCACGGGACGAGCACCCGAGAGATGTCGCGCAGAGCCGGCGTCTTACCGATCTCGATGCGAAGCATGAGACGAGCGCTCTTCACGCGCTTACCTTGGGGCACGAGGCGGTCCAGGTCGCCAAAGCGAATGAGGGCGGTTTTGCCCAGCCCAACCGACAGTAGGGCATCGCGTCCGTAGTTCACGTCAGGCGTTTGGCTGTCGAGGAAGGTGTCTTCGACCGCCCATGCTCGGAAGGCATCGTCTCCCACCCCGCCGCGCGAAATCGCGATAACATTGTCTGAGTTCGAGAACGCGGCAAAGGCGAGTGCGAGAATCATGGGCATCAGTTTACTGGGGACGCCCAGCCCGTGGTGTCGTTTCGATTTGGTCCAAATCGCTTTCCGTCGGGGCGATGCCTTAAGTCCCGATGAAGCCGACCTTGAATCCACTCAGCGCCAACAGCGCGAGCCCGAGGAACGCGAACACGACGAGGATCATGTGGAGGTCGCCGAACACGAGGTTCTCGGGTTCACCTCCTTCCTCCCGGCCGAAGACGAGGAACAGGTACCGCATCACTCCGTAGAGGACGACCGGCACCGTCAAGACCAACGCGGGATAGTGCTTGGCGGTATCGCTCTCGATCGCGTAGACGCCGTAAGACAGTGCCGCTCCAGCCGAGGCGAAGATCACGAGGGCATCGAGGGCACTTCGTGTGTATCCGAGCAGCGAGGGACGGGACTGACCGCGTTCATCGCCTTGGGAAATGAACTCGTGCCGACGCTTGGCGAATCCGAGCATGAGGGCAAGCAGGCCGGTGCACAGGAGCAGCCAGCCCGAAATGCCGACGCCAATCGCGACCGCCCCCAAGGCCGCTCGCAAGACGAAACCGGTGGCGACAATAAAGATGTCGAGAATTGGGACGGCCTTGAGGCCGAACGTGTAGCCAAGCTGTATCAGCAGGTAGACGCCGACTCCGAACGCGAACGAAAAATCGGTGACGACGGGTCGGACCTCACCCCCTAGCCCCCTCTCCATCGGAATGGATAGGGGGGACACTCCAACCGCTACGCTCAGGCCAATGGCAAGGACCAGGCAAATCAACCCGACCAACACGCCGACCCGAGGCGAAAGTGCGCCGCTCGCGATGGGGCGGAGTTTTTTGCGCGGATGATTCCGATCTCGCTCAGCATCGATAACGTCGTTCAGCGCGTAAACCGCCGAACTGGCGAAGCACATCGCCGCGAATGCCAAAGCGCTTAAGACGAGGAGCCTGGAGTCGGCGTAGCTCTTGGTGAAGATCAGCGCAGCGAAGATCAGCAGGTTCTTGGTCCACTGCTTGGGCCGCATCAACTGAACTACCGCGAGGCTCACGGCTGGATTATGGGCGGTTGACACTTCCGAACGAACGCCGGTAGGATGCCTGAGCCGCTGGAGTTTCGAGAACTCTCGGGGCGGGCAGCTTGCATCCATCCGTGGGGAGGATGGATGCATAGGTGCCCTCGCTGCCATCCCACTACTAAAATGCCAAAGCTCGTCATCGTCGAATCACCTGCCAAAGCTAAAACCATCAGCCGTTTTCTCGGTGCTGATTACGATGTTCAGGCCAGCTATGGACACGTCCGCGACCTTCCGGAGAAGGCCGATGACATTCCAGCAGAGTTCAAGAAGCTGAAGTGGGCCAAACTCGGCGTCAACGTCGAGCATGGATTCGAGCCTCTTTACGTCGTACCGAGCGACAAGAAGCGCCATGTCGACGCTCTGAAGAAGGCATCCAAAGGCGTCGACGAACTGCTGCTCGCAACGGATGAAGACCGCGAGGGCGAGAGCATCTCGTGGCATGTCCTGCAGCTTCTCAAACCCTCGAAGAGCACCAAAGTTCGGCGCATCGTCTTCCACGAGATCACGCCGGAAGCGATTCGCGAGGCGCTGCAGAATCCGCGCGACCTCGATCAGGATCTCGTAAAAGCCCAGGAAACGCGCCGCATCCTGGACCGGCTTTATGGCTACACGCTGTCGCCGCTGCTGTGGAAGAAGGTTGCGCCGCGACTCAGTGCCGGTCGAGTTCAAAGTGTCGCGGTTCGCCTCATTGTCCAGCGCGAACGTGAGCGCATCGCTTTCCGCGAGGCCGAGTATTGGGACCTCGAGGCGCTGCTGGCGTCCAAAGAGGGTGAATTCAAGGCCAGGCTCACCAAGATCGCCGACGGCAAGATCGCCACCGGTAAGAGTTTCGACCCGACAACGGGCGAGCTGCGCGAGAAGGCGGTTCAACTATCGAGGGCCGATGCCGTCTCGCTGGCCGAGAAGACCAAAGAGGCCAAGCCATGGACGGTCGTCAAGGTCGAGACATCGCCCGGAAAGGAGTCGCAACCACCGCCCTTCATGACCTCCACGCTGCAGCAGGAGGCCAATCGCAAGCTGCGCTTCGGTTCCCGACGCACGATGCAGGTTGCCCAGGGCCTCTACGAGGGTGTTGACCTCGACGGAGAGCGCGTCGGTCTCATCACCTACATGCGCACCGACAGCTTGAACCTCGCCGAGCGGGCGATCGAGCAGGCACGCCAGGTCATTCGCGACCTCTATGGGCCGGAGTACGTGCCTGAAAAGCCCAATCGCTACAAGACCAAAGCCAAGGGAGCCCAGGAGGCTCACGAGGCGATTCGTCCTACCGATCTGACTCGCCGCCCGCAAGACGTCGCGCGCTATCTGGACAAAGACCAACTCGCGCTTTACGAACTGATCTGGAAGCGCACGATCGCCTGTCAGATGCCGCCGGCTCGAGTCTCACGGACCTCCGTGGAGGTCGATGTCACCGTGGAAGGTCGAGCCCTAAAGTTCGGCGCCTCTGGCAAGCAAATCGTCTTCCCTGGATTCCTGCGTGCCTATGTCGAGGGTTCAGACGATCCAGAGGCCGAGCTCGAGGGCAAAGAGTCGATCTTGCCTCCGCTCAAAGAGGGCCAAACGGTGGATCTCAAGGACCTGGAAGCCCAAGAGCACCACACCAAGCCTCCGGCACGATACACCGAGGCAAGCCTCGTCAAAAAACTCGAAGAAGAGGGCGTGGGCCGGCCCAGCACGTACGCATCGATCATCGGGACGATTCAAGATCGCGGCTATGTCTTCAAGCGCGGCAACGAGTTGGTCCCCACGTTTACGGCCTTTGCCGTTACTGGACTGCTCGAAAACCACTTCGAGGAGCTTGTCGATATCGCGTTCACCGCCCGTATGGAGGAAGAACTGGACGACATCGCCGATGGCAAACTCAACTGGGTGGACCATCTCCACAAGTTCTTCCTGGGTGAGCCCAACCACGCCGGGCTCGAGAAGCAAGTCGAGACCGAAGGCCCGGGCATCCCCTTTCCCAACATCGAGATCGGCGAAGCGGATGGGGAGAAGGTGGTGGTCCGCGTCGGACGCTACGGGCCCTACGTTCAACGCGGAGAAGGTGGCAAAGAGAATGTAGCTTCGATCCCCGACGATCTTGCCCCTGCCGAACTGACTTTGGAAGCGGCACTGGAACTCATCAACCGCAAGTCTGCGGGCCCCCAGTCCGTTGGAATCGATCGGGCCAGCGGCCGACCCGTGTACTTCAAGAAAGGCCGGTTCGGAAACTACTTGGAGGTCGGCCAGACCGAAGAGGAAGCGGCGGCGGAAATCAAGCCAAAGCGGGTCACGCTGCCGACGGGAATTGACGGCAGCCAACTCAACGACGAAGACATGCAAGCGCTCCTGAGCCTGCCCAAAGTGCTCGGGCAGAGAAACGGCGAGGACGTGACGGTCTCGATCGGCCAGTACGGAACCTACGTAAAGTGCGGTGCTGAGACGCGCAATGTCGAGAATTGGAGAGAAGCGGTCAGCCTGGCACTGGCCGACGCGAACCATCTCTTGGATCAGCCCAAGGTCCGTCGCGGCCGAGCCGCCTCGGCTGTTCCGGCGGCCAGCGTCGAAGCGATCAAGGAATTCGGAAAGCTGGACGGCGCTGCTGGCCCGGTCAAGGTCATGCCAGGTCGCTATGGACCTTACGTGACCGATGGCAAGACCAACGCAACGATCCCGAAGAATATCGAGCCGGACGCTCTCAGCGCCGACCAAGCCGTCGATCTGCTCAAGGCCCGCGCGGCAGCCGGGCCGACGAAAAAGCGCCGGTTCACTCGGAAGAAATAGCCTCAAACCTGCGCCGATGTAACCTTGGGTGGCATGGGACGACAGGCTCTCACTACTTCCGCCAAGGGCGTAAGTCAACGGGGCGAGGAAGGCACCACACTTCGCATAATCGAACCGTGGATCTGCGCATCGGATTTTTGGGGGTGGCGCACATGCATGCCTACGGCTATGCCCAAGCCATCGCGTCCTTGGAAGGCTTGGAGGCCGTCGGGGTGTGGGACGACAAGATCGAGCGCGCGCAGCGGTTCTGGGAATCCATGGGGATCGAGGTGTATCCAGAACGGGATCGACTGCTGAACGACGTTGACGCGGTCATCATCTGCAGCGAGAACACGCGCCATGTGGAGATCGGTCAGGCCGCTGCGCAAGCACGCAAGCATATCCTCTGCGAGAAGCCTTTGGTCACCGACCTGGTTGCCGGGCAGGCTTGGCTGGAGGAATGTCGGTCGGCCGGGGTGAAGTTGATGACGGCATTTCCGTGTCGCTATTCACCCGCCTTCGGTCGATTGCGGGAAGCGGTCGAAAGTGGCATTCTTGGTCGACTCGTGGCCATCTGCAGCACCAACCGGGGCTCTTGTCCGTTCGATTGGTTCGTCGACACCGAATTGTCGGGGGGCGGCGCGATGATCGATCACACGGTCCACGTGGTGGACCTGCTCCGCGCGCTGCTCGGAACCGATCCGGTGCGCGTGCAAGCCCAAACGGGAAATCTAATGTACGCAGAAGCATGGGAGGACACCGCCATGCTGACGCTTGAATATGACAACGGCTTCTTCGCAACGCTCGACTCCAGTTGGTCTCGGCCAAAGAGCTACAAGACCTGGGGCGATGTGACGATGAATGCCGTCTTCGAGCAGGGCGTGATCGAACTGGACCTATTCAATCAGCACCTCGACGTTTATCGCAACGAATCCATGCGCCATGGCTTGGCGGGCTACGGAAGTGACCTGGATCGACTGCTGGTTGCCGACTTCCTCCGATGCATCCGTGAGGATTCGGAGCCAACTGTTACCGGCGAAGACGGATTGGCTGCGTCGAGAATCGCCCTGGCAGCCTATGAATCGGTTCGCCGAGGTAGCGCGGTTCAGATTGTCGCCTGAGGCGGGAAGAAGTTTGGCCAGCGCGATAAGACCGTGGGTGGCATGGGACGACATTCGCCGTATCATCCCACCTGGCCCGAACATGAGTCCCGTGCGGTTGCCCCCCTCGGATTTCACGAGGGGGGGCAATGACAAGTCCTACTTCTGGACGAGGAGGTTCTGGGTGACGGTGGTACCCGACTCAACGCCGCGGATCGCGACGGTAGTGTCAGCCGTAACCACCTTGGCGCTGACTTCGACGACTCCCGACATGCTGCCGGCAGGAATGATCAATGTTGCGATGCCGACGGTGGCGGCATTCGTATTGGCCGACGACATCGCCACGGAGGTCGACGAGGGGGCCGGAATGTTGAGTTCCACGATCGCGTAAAGGTTGTTTCCACCCTTGACGATGGGGTTGCAAAGGGTGAGCGACTTGATGAGCGTTAGAACGGTGAGCGTGTCGGTTTGCGTTTGGTTGCCAACCGTCGCGCTGATCGTCACGTTTTTGAGAGACGTAACGCGCCGCGATGTGATCAGGAACGTTCCCGCCTTCTTTCCAGCGGCAATCGTGATGCTGGCCGGGACGGTTGCAGCGGTTGTGTCGCTGCTCGAAAGCTGGACGACTTGGCCGCCTGCAGGTGCTTTGTTGGCGAGGGTCACGACGCCGGTCGTATGAACAAAGCCGCCCACAACCGCCGAAGGTTCGACACAAAGCCCCGTGATCGCGCCCGACGGACCAGCCGTGAAGAGGAGATAGTCGGCGGAGCCGGTTTCAAGTTCAGCGGCAGTGACGAAGTCCGTCACGAACGCGCCGGGGCTGGCCGACGACGGTCCTTGGAATTTCTTCACGACCTTTGTGCCGTTGCAGACGATATACAAGTTGTTATCCGGGCCCCACTTGAGTCGGTAAGGCGCGGTCGAGGCACCCGTGTTGCAGAAGATGGAGATGAATGTGCCAGCCGAGTTGAACTTGGGCACGCGGTTATTCTCGGCGTCGCTCACGTACACGTTGCCAGAGGCGTCCCACAGAATTCCGTTCGGCCGCTTGAGGTTGGCGGTGCCGAGAGTCGGGATGAAGACCTTTTCGAATACGCCGGTCGAAAGGTAGCGCTTGACATTGCGCTCGGTCGAGTGGTTCGGTGCCCAGTCGCAGATGTAAATCTTGCCGTCGGGGCCGATTTCGAACTCGAAGCCGTCCTTCAGGGTGCCGCCGGAAAGGTAGTTGCCGAGGTCGGCACCGGCCTGGCTAAACCGGCGAACCTGGGTGCCGGTCAGCGCCCACACATTGCCATCGGGGCCGATGAGAAGATCACGGGCATTCGTGCACGCTACGTTGAACGTAGCGTCGACAGCGCCGGTGGTCAGGAAGAATCGCATGATGCGACCGCTGGTTTGGTTGGCCACGTAGAGTCGATTCTGGTCGTCGACGGCGAGGCCGCTGGCACCGCTGAGACCGGCGGCAGCGGAGCCGATGGTTCGGGTGGCGACACCGGTGGCGGCGTCGAATCCGTAGACCTTGTTCCGGGCAAATCCGGTGACGAGAAGTTCGCCTTGAGCCAAAGTCGTTGCTGCCATCAGCAACGCGCCAGCAAGACCGAACAAAGTACGTAGGGGCTTAAGCATAGTCCTTCCTCTTGTGAGTTTCATGGTTGTGCGGCGTCCATCGCGCCGCGGCCCGGCCTGCACCGTCGCCGAAAGCCATAACAAGTCGTTCGACCCAATGATACTTGTTCACGTTCCCCTCAGCGCCACTTCTCACGACTTTCGTCCCGCAGAGAATTGCTGGTAAAGTGTCCGCATGATCCTCACACCCCTCGTTTTCGCGCTGTCAGTGGTGACGACCGGCCCTGGCCTTCAGACCATCGATATGGTGCTTGGCAAAGGCACCGAGGCCAAGGCCAAAGACATCGTCACCGTCCGATATAAAGGCTGGTTGCAGGCCGACGGCAAGGTTTTCGACGAGAACACCGCGAAAGACAAGCCACCCTTCACGTTTACGCTCGGGGCCGGCGAAGTCATTAAGGGCTGGGATCAAGGTGTCGTTGGCATGAAGATCGGTGGCAAGCGTCTGCTTTGCCTTCCGCCAGAGTTCGCCTATGGCGAAAAGGGAGTCGGCCCGATTCCCGGAAACAGCACCCTCCTCTTCGAGGTCGAGTTGCTGAAAGTCGAGAAACCCGGAGCGAAACCCGAAGAGAAACCTATGATTGAGATTCAAGAGATTGCAGCAGGCACGGGTGAGGGAGCCAAGATGGGCGACACCGTCGAGGTCCACTACACCGGCACCTTCCCCAGCGGCGAAAAGTTCGACAGCAGCCGCGATCCTGGCCGAACCCCGCTGAAGGTCGAGATCGGCAAAACTGGCCTCATCAAAGGCTTCACCGATGGCCTCATCGGCATGAAGCTCGGAGGCAAGCGCAAGATCACGATCCCGTATCAGCTTGCTTACGGCGAAGCGGGCCGCCCGCCCGCGATTCCGCCCAAGGCGACCCTCGTGTTCGAACTTGAGATCATGTCGCTCAAGCCGGGATAGTGCGCAAAGCGATCTATCCAGGATCGTTCGATCCACCAACGCTGGGCCATCTCGACATTGTCGAGAGGGCCGCTTCGCTATTTGATGAGATCGTCGTCGCCGTAGGCGTCAATACGACCAAAACGCCCTTCCTGAGCGTTGATGATCGTGTCGCGGCGCTGGAGGCATGTACGGGGCACTTACCCAACGTCAAGGTCGACCGGTTTTCTGGATTGCTGATTGAATTCGCGCGGCAGATGGGGGCGGGCTTTGTCGTGCGCGGCCTTCGGGCGACGGCTGACTTCGACTACGAGTTCCAGATCGCGATGGCCAATCGCCGCCTTGCCCCCGACATCGAGACGGTGTTCCTGATGACCAAGTGGGAGCACAGCTACCTGAGCAGCAGCGTCGTGCGCGAGGTTGCTTTGCTCGGCGGAGACTACCGCGGATTCGTGCATCCGGCGGTGGTTGATTTCGTGGCCAAGCGTCTTGACCGTTAGGTCAAGAGCGACTGGTCGATCGCATCGAGATGGATGGAGGCTTCCTTGACATTGCCTGCCAATTGCGCGAGCAGGCCGACGCCGAGCATCGTTGCGAGCAGCATCTTGCCGTCCGCGAAGGGCGAGTCGCCATGGGCAGCGTCTTTCTCCACGGCGGCGTCGATCCGGGTGCCGAGGTCTGCCGACCAAGTCTGCCAGAAAGCCAGCAGCAATTTGCGAAGTTCAGGCGATGATTGGGCGGCGACGAAGAGCGAGGCCCAGACGCGGTACAGCCGACTCGTGGGTTTGCAGTAGGCTTCGCACTGGGTCAGGCTCGCCTCAACACCCGTAGCTGACTTCTTGACCTTGCTCTGGAAGTGCTCGACATCGGCTTCGAAACGCTGCTTCAGATAGCCCGCCACGCCCATGAGCAGATCTTCGCGCCTCGGGAAGTAGTAATGAACAAGCGCGTGGTTGACACCGACCTTCGCGGCGACGGACCGCGCGTTCAGCGCTTCGACGCCCTCATCACCAGTGATTTCGTAGGCCGCCTTCAGAATCTCCTCTTTGCGATTCACGCTCTCATTGTAGCTTAACCATTTGGTCCATAATGATTGCTGCATGGCGGGTCAGACACTTCGCGAAGCCGTCCAGCCCGGCATTCAAGCAGTGCGGGCGCATTGGGCACCGTTCCTGCTCATCCAGTTCTTCGCAGCGGCCTTGGTCATCGCCTACTATCAGAGCGATTCGCTTCGCGCGATTGCCGAAGCACCGGCCGCGTGGAAGGAGCGCTACGGCTTCCTCTTCTCGTTCGTGGGTGGCTTCGTCGCCGGTGGACTGGTGGCCGAACTCGCCAAGATTCTTACGGGCAAGGTGAAGCGATTTGACCGAGAGTGGTTCAGCGTTGTGATGTTTGCCGGTATTGCTTACGGGATTACCGGAATCCAAGTCGATATCCTCTATTGGGGCCAGGCCCAGATCTTCGGACATGGCACCGACTGGCTCACGCTCACCAAAAAGACGCTTGCCGACATGGCCTTCTTCGCGACCTTCGTTTCGATTCCGTTTATGATCAGCATATTCGAGTGGCGTCGACTCGGCTATTCGTTCCGGAAACTCCGAGAAGAGTGGCGAGACTCGTTCTTCCGTACCAAGGTGCTGCCTGGACTCATCCCATGCTGGGCGTTCTGGATACCTTTTCTCTTCTGCACCTACGCGCTTCCCCTCAAGCTTCAGCTGACGTTCGCGTTTCTCGGTGAAGCCGCGTGGAGCGTCTTGCTCATCTTCATCATCACAGAGCGAGAGGCGGCACACGCAGCACGGTAACATAGCGGCAAATCGGCACCGAATCAACCGTAGGGATCAATCGTCGTTCCCGACAACCAAGCAAGACCCTCTAATGGATCCAATTGACGAGAGTACGCAAAGGGCTGACGCAACGCTTAAGGCGATGGGTCCTTGGAAAGCCTTGATCAGGCCATTGGGTTGCTTGTTACCGTTTTTGGCGTTATTTTTTCTCATGTCGGGTCGTGTTCTTGAAGCGGCGCTTGCAGCGGTTACCTTTGTTGCTGTTGTACTTGGATTTGGAAGTTGGTTGATGCGGCAAGGCGGAGCCGATCCCGTGCAACGGACGATGTTCCGTATGACGCTAATGACGACACGTGGAGCGAAGGGCCGCCTCTTCGCAGCGCTGAAGTATCTACTTGCGCCTTACACCCTTTTGTTGACGCTCTATTCTTGGGACTGGGGATTCGTCTTGGCGTCGCTCAAAGGTCCAAAGGCAGAGCCATGGATCATCGGAAAACTAGCTTCAGGACAAGAGTTCGAACGGTGGAAGGCAGCAGTGCTGCTCAAGGACGTTGGTAGCGTACAGTGCTTACCTGCCATCAGGCATGCTCTAGCAGCTGAATCGGTTGCCGAGGTTCGAATCGCTTTGCTTCGTACCTTAACCGTGCTGGATCCCGAGCATTCTTTCCAGGAAGCTCGTTCCATTGTTGAATACTCAGAAGATGATGTGGAATGGTTGATTGGAGCCGCATTCTTGTGCAGAGTTGGCCAGCCTCCAATCATTACTCGCTGGCGCATCGAACGGCTTAAGAACGTAATGCTTACCATTGATGTCCTTGATCGCAACGACTTCGGTGCTGACCTAGGGGCACTGCCGTTTGAGGAAAGCGGCGACCTGGTGCGGAGCTACCTCGGGTTAGGCGAGGGTTGGCTTGAGCTTCTTGCCGAGCTAGGTCAGCAACGAACCGCCACCGTCAGAGACCTTCTTAGCGAACTGCTTTCCAAAGACGACCTTACCGAACATCAGTTGTGCGCAGTACTGAATAGCATCGGGAAATCCGCAGATCCATCATTCCTAATTCCACTCCGTGAAAGATTGAGCACGAACGCTTCGCGCAGTGCTCAGTTGTTCGGGGAGATGGCCATTCGCGAACTTGAGTCATTACAACAACTTCAAGGTCCGGAGCAACCCTAGGCTGTTATCTTGGTGGCCAGGTGGGGACTGTCGCCCAGAATGCTTGACCCAACTCTTAGCGCACACCCGTGAGCCAAAAGGGCGGCTCCGCTTTCTGCCCCGAGAGTTTCATGATTGGGATGTCGCCATATCCTGCCTTGGTGAGTTCAGCAACCGCATCAGCCGCGTTGATTCGGGAATCATCTAAGACGGCGAGTGTCGGAGACAACCGAAGTGCGGCTTCCGAGATCGAATCAATCGACGGAGCCGAGGCGCAGGTGTAACCCTGCGATCAAGGTTCACCTTGATCAGGCGATGAACGTGCCCTTCACAACCAATGATCAGGAGTCTCCTTGATTGCGCCCGGGAGTGATCTCCATGGCAATTTTCGTTCATGTGGACATAGCCAGGCTGTTATCCCACCACCCTCACATATGCAAGCGAAGAGCCGGGCTTCGGAATCGGGTCTCCGTCCGCCTTGGCAGATTCAATCCAAACTTCGATCGCCTCACGAATGTGGTCTAAGGCTTGCTCGCGCGTCGCGCCCCAGCTATAGCATCCGGGCAAATCGGGCGCTGACGCCGAGTAGCGCCCGTCATCTTCAAGTTCAAGAATGATTGGAAAATCCGTCATCGCTGAATACCCGCCTTCTTCAATATATCACGAACAGTTCCTTTCGGAAGGTCGCCCTGATGCATGGGTACGACGATTCTCCCGGACCGATCGTCATGCTTAAACACTGCATGCGATCCCTTTTGTCGGTCCTTACGCCAACCCGCCTGCTCTATAGCATCCACAACTTCCCGCGCAGTCATCCACTCTCCTTGTCAGCAGGCGCTACTTCGCCGAATCATATGCCCGCAGAAGACCCGCCATGTCAATCTTCACCATCTCCATCATCGCTGCAAACATCGCTTGACCTTGGGCCGGCGTGCCAGACTTCATTTTCTCACCAAACCAGGAAGGCTGGACTTGCCAGATGACACCCAACCTATCGGTCAGCCATCCGCAAGCGTGCGTCTCTCCACCGTCACTCAGCTTCTCCCAGTAGTGGTCGATTTCTTCCTGGGTGTCGCAGTTAATCATATAGCTGCTCGCCATCGTGAAGGCGCACTCAGGTCCACCACTGATCGCGAGGAATTCGACGCCGTTGAGCTCGAATGTACTCGCCAGGTGCTTACCGTCGGGCCAGAACTCTTCGCTCTTGAGGGTTGAGTTCGGGAAGATGGCGAGGTAGGTGTCAACCGCCTCTTTGGCACCGTTGTTGAACATGAGGGTTGGCGTGATGCGCTGCATGTGACCTAGCTTACACCTTGCCAGTGCCGGGTGGCCGGGGTGATGAAATTGTGCACCCCGGCTCGGTCAGCCTGGGAACTTCTCCTACCACAGCAACAGGGATTCGCCGGGACGGCGAAACTACTTTAGGTACTCCCTTGGATCGGCGAAGTGTCCGGCGAGGGCGGTAGCAGCGGCCGTGATCGGGCTCACCAAATGCGTTCGTGAGCCTGGCCCTTGTCGGCCCTCATACGGCCGGTTGCTCGTCGAAGCGCTGCGCTCCATTGGACGCAGGATGTCGCCGTTCATCCCCAGGCACATCGAACATCCAGCACGATGCCACTCGAAGCCCGCGTTTTTGAACAATTGGTCAAGACCTTCATGCTCGGCAAGCCGCTTCACCGCATCGCTACCCGGGACGACCATCGCCCTTACGCCAGAGGCAACGCGGTGGCCGCGCACAATCGAGGCCGCCTCGCGCAGATCTTCGATCCGGCTGTTCGTACACGAGCCAATGAACACCGTGTTTACGGTTAAGTGCTTGATTGCCATGCCTGGCGTCAATCCCATGTATTTCTGAGCCCGCTCCTCGCCCGCATCTTTGGGCTCGGGAATGGCTTGGTCGATGTCGACCGTCATCGCCGGTGTCGTCCCCCACGTGACCTGCGGCTGCAAAGTACTCGCATCGAGAGTTTCGTGGCGGTCAAACGTCGCGCCGGGTTCGGTGTGCAGCGTGCGAACATGTTCGGCCAAGCGGTCAAAATCCTGACCTTTTGGTGCAAACGGCCGGTCCTCGGCGGCGATGTACTCCAAGGTGGTGTCGTCCGGTGCGACCATCCCCGCACGCGCGCCCATTTCGATGCTCATGTTGCAGACGGTCATCCGCCCGTTCATCGGCATCGCGCGAAACGCCTCGCCAAAGTATTCGACGACATGCCCGGTCCCTCCACCCGCACCAAGCTTTCGGATGATGGCGAGGATGATGTCTTTTGAAGTCACCCCGGTCTGCAATCGGCCATTGACCTCCACGCCGAGCACCGCAGGCTTCTTCGGCGCGCGGAGAGTCTGGGTGGCAAGGACGTGCTCAACTTCAGTCGTGCCAATCCCAAAGGCCAGCGCCCCGAAAGCACCGTGGGTCGAGGTATGGCTGTCGCCGCAGACGATCGTGAGGCCGGGGAGGGTGATGCCAAGCTGAGGGCCGATGACGTGGACGATGCCCTGTTTTGCGTCACCGTATCCGAAAAGGGGCACGCCAAACTCGCGACAATTCCGGTCGAGCGCGGCAAGCTGTTTGCCGCTCAAGGTTGATTCGTCAATCGCGCGGCCGTCGGTGGGAACGTTGTGGTCGGCGGTGGCGAAGGTCAAATCTGGCCGCCGGACCTTGCGTCCGAACTCACGCAGGCCGTCGAAAGCTTGGGGCGATGTGACTTCGTGGATGAGGTGGCGGTCGATGTAAAGCAGGCTTCCGCCGCCGGGCAACTCACACACCACATGGGCGTCCCAGACCTTATCGAAGAGGGTGGAGGGCATGCCTTATTGTAGCCGTGCCACACTATTCTCATGCCTCCCGTCTATGCGACAGCCGACATCGGTAGCAATACCGTGCATCTGCTGATCGCCCAAGTGAACGGGACCGGCATCACTCGCCTGCGCAACGACTCCGAGTGGCTTTCCCTCGGCGAAGTGGTGAGCCGAGAGGGGTTCATCCCTCCCGATTTGGAGCGCAAGCTCCTATCAACCCTTAAGTCGTACAGCGCGGCGGCTTCCGCGCTCAAGGCCGAAGGCCTCTATGTCTTCGCGACCGAGGCTATGCGAGTCGCAAAAAACCACGACGAGATTCTCGCCCGAATCCGTCGGCAAATAGGCGTCGAGGTTGACCTGATTTCGGCCCGGCGTGAGGCCGAACTCAGCATTGCCGGGGTGCAGTTGGACACCTCTGCACCCGGTCCGTGGGCCCTGATCGAGGTCGGCGGGGGCAGCGCTCAGGTCGCTCGTTGCCGCGAGGATGGCGTGATGACGGACGAGATTTCGTTACCACTTGGAACGGGCCGTCTGATCGTGGAAGCGTCTCTCACCCAGCCCAGCCACGAGGATCAGCGCCGCGATCTAGAGAATTTTATCCGGCACCAAACTGCCGTTTGTCGCGACTTGGACCCAGTTTCGCGGGTTGTCGCAAGCGGCGGGGTCTCGCGCGGCCTATGGCGAGCCGTACACCCCGATGGAGGCCGCTCTTTGGCTGTGCAGGAACTCGAATACCTGCAGTGGGCTTCGGCCCGGATCAACATCGAGACCATCTGCCGACGGTTCGGGGTCAAAGCCAAGCGCGCCTCGACGCTGTTGCCCGGCTCCACCGTCTTTCTTGAACTGCTTCGACTGTTCGGCCAAACATCAATGACCGTCAGCGAGTTCGGCGTCCGCGAGGGCGCGATCATGGAGATGGCGAGGTGTCGCGCATGAGCGCAGTTGCATTGACCTCTCCCCCAGCCCCTCTCCTCCGCCGCCAAGGCTGGCGTGGGCCAAGTATTACGGGCGCAGGCGAGGGGAGCGCGACTATGGAGATGGCGAAGTGTCGCGCCTGAAGAAGCCCGATCCATCCCGCTGGCAGCGCTCGGATCGGTATGTCAACCGCGAGTACAGTTGGCTGCAATTCAACAAGAGGGTCCTCGAAGAAGCCGCCAACCAGCGAAACCCGCTCTTGGAACGCCTCAAGTTTCTCGCCATCTTCGAGTCGAACCTCGATGAATTCTTCATGGTTCGGGTCTCGGGTCTGTTTGAGCAAGTCGAAAGCGGCATCATCGACATCACTCCCGACGGACTCACCCCGAAAGAGCAGATCCAGCTCATCAACGAAACGGCCCTGCCCCTGCGACGTCAAGCCGCGACGATCTGGCTCAAAGAGATCCTGCCCGAACTCGCACAGAACGCGATCCACATCAGGGCTTACGCAGATTTGACCCCGGCTCAAAAGGAGTCGATGGAGGAGTTCTTCCAGCGCGAAGTCTTCCCTGTCTGCACGCCATTGATCCTGCACCCGGCACCGAGCGTGCCGTTCATTTCAAACCGCAGCCTGAACCTGGCGGTCGAACTTGCCGACCCGGTCGCGGGGCCAAAACTGGCGCGAGTGAAGGTCCCCAACGTCATCCCGCGTCTCGTCAGACTTCATCGTCGACGCCACGACTACGTGCTGCTCGAAGATGTCATCCAGCATAACCTACAGTCGCTGTTCCCCGGCGTCGAAATCGTGGGGTCGCATCGGTTTCGCGTCTTGCGCGATGCTGACATCGAGATCCGAGAACTCGAAGCCGCAGACCTCGTCAGTACGGTCGAAGAGACCATCCGTATGCGGCGGTTTGGGGCACCGGTGCTGCTGGAAACGAACACCTTGATGCCCCGGACGGCACGCGACATGTTGATGAAGTGCCTCGACTTGGAGCCCGACGATGTCTACGACGTCGATGGACTGCTTGGGCTAGAAGCCCTTTGGGAACTCACGCGCATCGACAAGCCGGCCCTGCGATATCCGCCCTACCATCCGTACTTCGTGGAATCGCTAAACAAGCCTGCTGGCCTGTTCAAGGCGATCTCCGAACGCGACCTCCTCCTTCACCACCCGTTCGATGCCTTTCAGCCGGTTCAGGCCTTCGTCGAATCGGCGCAAACTGACCCGTCGGTGATCGGGATCAAGCAAACCCTGTACCGCGTGGGCAGCGAGTCACCGGTCGTGGAGGCCTTGCTCGATGCTGCCGAAGCCGGAAAGCAGGTTGCCGTGATGGTCGAGCTCAAGGCTCGATTCGACGAAAGCAACAACCTCGTCTGGGCCCGGGCTCTGGAACGAGCGGGAGCCCACGTGACCTACGGCTTTCGTGAAATGAAGACCCACTGCAAGTTGTGCCTCGTCGTGCGGAGGGAGTCGGGCGGGATTCGCACCTACGCGCATATCGGGACGGGCAACTATAACCCCGCCACGGCTCGACTCTATACCGACCTCGGCCTCTTCACCGCCGACCCCGAGATTTGCCAGGACATTTCCGAACTCTTCAACTTCCTCACCGGCTTCTCGAAGCAGGTGCAGTACCGCAAGCTCCTCGTCGCCCCGATGAACTTGCGCGAGGGCATCATCGACCGCATCCAGCGTGAGGTCGTCGCGAAGACCAAGACCGGCAAGGGACACATCATCTTCAAGCTCAACTCGCTGGTGGACCCCGAGGTCATCGATGAGCTTTATGATGCGGCCGAAGCAGGCGTCGAAATCGACCTGATCGTGCGCGGCATCTGCTGCCTTCGACCGGGCGAGAAAGCACCGCGCAAGAAGATCCGCGTTCGCTCCATCGTCGGCCGTTTCCTCGAGCACAGTCGGGTGTATTGGTTCCAGAACGGCGGTCATCCGGAAGCGTTTATTGGCAGCGCCGACCTTATGCGTCGCAACCTCGACCGTCGCATCGAAGTGCTCGCCCCGGTCCAAGACGCCACCCTCGTCGCCCACCTCCGCGACGTCATTCTGCAGAGCTACCTGGACGATAACGTTCAGACCTGGGTCGAGCGCGAGTCCGGCGAATACTCCCGCCTCGAACCTGGCAAAGCGCGTCCGTTCGTCGCCCAGAATTCGCTTATGGGGCGGTCCAGCCTACGATCCGTTTTCGGTAGTTGAGCTTCAAGATGGCGCTGTCGAGGAAAATGGCAGTGCATCCGGACCTCACCCCCCTGCCCCCTCTCCACCAGAGTGGAGAGGGGGAGATTCGTTGGCTGACCGTGCCACAATGGACCCGAGTCGGCCGGGTGACGGCCTCGAGCAATCGGGGAGGAAAGTCCGGACTTCACAGGGCAAGGTGCCCGGCGCAAGCCGGGGCGGGGCGACCCGACGGAAAGTGCCACAGAAACCAGACCGCCTCGGCTTGCCGGGGTAAGGGTGAAAAGGTGCGGTAAGAGCGCACCGGCGTCTCGGGCAACCGGGGCGGCCGGGCAAACCCCACTTGAAGCAAGGCCAAATAGGGAGGGGATGACGTGGCCCGCCGACCCTCCGGGTTGGCCGCATCAGATAAATCGTCACACAAAGACAGAATCCGGCTTATAGGCCGACTCGACTACTTACTGCAAGCAATCTCATACCCATGCCTCCATCCTCCCACGGATGGAGGCTCGCTCGGGATGGAAGTGCGGGTATGCGGGGGCCTCCATCCGTTGGGAGGATGGAGGCATTTGCGTTTCTTGAACACGCAACTAGGTCCGCAGACCCAATTGTGTTGGCATTCCACCGGACCTGCCCCATCATGTACTCAAGCCCGGCAAGAGATCGGGCAGAGAATCAACGGGAAGGAAAGAACATGCGTCACATCACCATCCTCGCTCTTGCCACGATCACGGGAATCGCCTGCGCTCAATCAGTTGCGTTAAACGTAAACGTCAACCAGAACCGCCGCGCGATCAACCCGAACATCTACGGCGTTGCCTATGCCAGCCGGGCCCAACTCTCTGACCTCAACGCCACTCTCAACCGCCAAGGCGGAAACCCCACAACTCGCTACAACTGGCAGCAGAACGTCGACAATCGCGGATCGGACTGGTTCTTCCAGAGCATCCCCTATGCCAGTTCCGCCCCTGGTGCCTATGTCGACACGTTCGTCCAGAACACCCGAGACGGCGGCGCCCAAGCCCTCGTCACCATGCCGATGATCGACTGGGTCGCGAAGACCGGGCCGGGACGATCCAAACTGACCAGTTTCTCGGTCGCCAAGTACGGCGCGCAGCAGTACTCTGATCCGGGCTGGGCGAACTCGGGCAACGGCATCCGCGCCAATGGACAGCTTATCACCGGCAACGACGCCAACGACGCCAGCACCCCGAACTCCACCGGCCTCCAAGCCGGATGGGTTGACCACTTGACCCAGCGCTTCGGCAACAGCCTGCAAGGCGGAGTGAAGTATTTCTGCCTCGACAACGAGCCAAGCATTTGGTTTGAATCCCATCGCGACGTGGCCCCGACCGGTCTGACGATGCGCCAAGCCCGCGACAAGATGGTCGCCTATTCGACTGCCATCAAGGACCGCGATCCGAACGCCCTCGCTCTCGGACCCGAAGAATGGGGGTGGGGCGGCTTTATCTACAGCGGCTTCGACCAGCAAGCTGGTGCCGCCAACGGTTACACCAGCTTCCCCGACCGGGCCGCGAACGGCAACATGGACTACGCCCTGTGGCTGCTCAAAGAGATGCGACTGGCCTCGACCCGCGCCGGACGCCGCCTCCTCGACATTTTCACACTTCACTACTACCCGCAAGGCGGCGAGTTCAGCGACGACGTGTCGAACAACATGCAGCTCCTGCGCAACCGCTCGACTCGCTCACTCTGGGATCCGAACTACACCGACACATCCTGGATCAACGACAAGGTTAAGCTGATCCCTCGCATGAAGCAGTGGGTGAGTTCGAATTACCCGAACACTCCGATCGGCCTCACCGAATACAACTGGGGTGCGGAGAACCACATCAACGGCGCGACGGCCCAAGCTGACTGTCTTGGCATCTTCGGCCGCGAAGGCCTCGATATGGCGACACGCTGGACGACGCCTCCGGCCAACTCATTCGCCTACAACGCCTTCAAGATGTACCGGAATTACGATGGACGCAAGTCCACGTTCGGCAACACCAGCGTCCTCGCCACCGCCCCGAATCCCGACAACATCGCCATTTTTGCCGCCGTTCGAAGCACTGACAACGCCCTCACGATCATGACGATCAACAAGCAGCGAACAATCAACGCCAACGCCACGATCAATCTGACCGGCGTGACTGGGAATCGGGTGGTTGAGGTGTATCAGCTGAAGTCCAATAACCGGATTACGAAGCTAGCCAACTTGCAGACTAATGCCAACAAGATCGTCACGGCGCTGCCTGCGCAGAGCATCACCTTGTTCGTGGTGAAGTAAACAGGAGGCCGGGTTGACCACCCGGCCCAAGCAACGTCAACTAGCCGCCGCCGTTTCGGATGTAGTAGAGCTGATCGCCGATATATCGGAGTGCGGAGACTACTTCCGGTTTCGGTTTGTCGGTAACGTCGAGGATGCCGAAACCAACATTCCAATAACTTCCGGCAATGCCGCTTACCGGAGAGTCATAGGCTTCGTACCAATGGACGCCAACGACGTACGGCTTCTGCAGCGCAGACGTAAAGTAGCGCACGATCTCGTTATAGTTTTGCTGGGGATCCATTTGGGTCCAACCGATTGAACCTCGAGCGTTGATTGGATTGCTCCACTCCGAGATAATGATCGGCTTGTTGAGGTTGGCAAGGTACGTCCATGGGAAGGCGTTATCGAGGCTGTAGTTATTGAAACTCAGCGCATCGACATAGGGCAGTGCTGCTCCGACGACTTCTGGCGTGTAATACCAGAATCGGCATCCCAAATAGAGCTGGTTCATGCCGACCGCCGTCAGAGAACGTCGTACTTTCAAGAAATACGTTGCAGCGTAACGGCGTGTGAACTCCGCCATATCGTCGCGCATGGCTTTTGACATTGTATTGCCATCCTTCACGAATGGATTGCGCAGTTGCGTCCAATTCGCAAAAGTGGTGTTCCATGCTTGATTGAGCAGCGTGACACTCTGGTATTTCGTGGTTAGGTAAGTAAGCAGAGCGCGTTTCGCCGGCTGGGTATAGGGAGCGGCCAATGAACCCAAGGCGAGCGTGAAGCGATTGTTCAGATTGGAATCTTGAATGTGGCCCCAGGACTGTTCGTTATCCACGAAGACGCCCATGAAGTTGACCTTGCTTAAATGTCCCGCGAGTTTGTTCGCGAACTTCGTGGTCATGTAAGACTCGAAGTCCAAGTCGTAGGGATCAGGCATCGTCATCCAGTGCGTGCTCGGAGCTGTCGTAAGTCGCACGGGGAAGTCGAACGTGTCCAGCATTAAGGTGTACGGCACGACGTCGTCATACAGCGCGGTTTCGCAGAACGGAGCAACCGTATTGAAACCCCACGAACGGATTCGTTGCCGAGCAAGGCTATACCAGATGCCCTGGTAACCTGAACCATACTTCTGCCTCAAATTGTAACGCACGCATTGGAATGAGGTGACGGTTCCGCCGCCAACGCCGGAGAAGCGATTGACCTGGCCATAATAGTCGGCATATTGACCGTTGGGATCGGGCAAGTATTGGAACATCGACTCGCGGCCGTCGATCCAGGTTGCCGTGTTCATGTGCATGCTCTGCAGACCCATGCTCCAAAACGGTTTGCCGCCACGGTTAATGAAATAGTACTTACCATTAACGGGCATGATCCGCCAACGGTCACTCGGACCTTGGTTTGGCAGCCAAGAGGCCCCATCGATCTCGATTTGGCCCGGATGCATACCCAAATCAAGCTGTTCTTCGAACCAATCGCCTTGCATATCCATGACGGACGTGGTCTTTCCTGGCCAGTCACGGTAGCTGTATTGGAAGAATGGATCGGCAATGCCGTTCAAGTCTCGACGCATGCGAAGCGTGGAAAAGTCTTCGATGGTTACGGCTGCGGGCAGACTGTCCGAATTTGTAAATCTCCAAGCGTAGATGGATGACCGATTAAAGCTCGAAGAGACGTTGATCTGTGTATAGGCTGTGTCGTAAGGCTTTGGAAACGCCTTCAATCCCCAATCCGCAGGATTGGGAGTGAAGAAAACCATGAGGTACCGCGTAGATGAGTTGGGAGGCAGCGACATTTGATAGGCGAGGCTGCCCGTATAGTCGCTGAGGTTTTGCTGAACCTGAAATAGGATAGTAATATTGACAGTGCGGTTTTCGTGGTTCGTCGCAATCCACGTCAGCATATCACGATCACCGATGTTTTTCGGGGTCGTGAACTGCTGCTTAAACCGGGAGGGCGACGGATTGAACTGGATTCTAAAATTCGGGCCGTAGGTTCCGATTCCGACACTGGCAACCGAGGCATTCTCGAGGATCACGTAGCCTGGCGTCGCAATCTGGGTGGTGTCGAGGTAAGGAATCGACGATGTGACGACGTTGGGCGCCAACTGGGCATTCGCCACTTGGGGGCCAAGGGCCAATGAAATCCATAGCCCGAGAGCGATGAGAAGCGACGGACGCGACCGTCGGCAAACGAAAAGTCTCTTCAATAGCGGTTCCTGTGTGACGCACAGCTCCGCACTCTCCCTGCCGAGCGCGATACAAGTTCTCTCCATGTTAACCCCCGTGGTTATTCAGGGAACGGCCTCTCAAGCAGAAAGCGGTGCCCCACAAGGGCATCGCTTGTATGTCTGAGCTACCGTACAAAAACGTATACATTATAGGAGGAAAAATACTGGGCAGGGGCTCTTGGCTAGCCGTTTTCTCAGCATTGTTGCGTACCCAGTAAAAGTGTTGGGATACAAATCGAACGTGAGTTGCTTTTCAGGGCGTAAAATCGGGTCATGATGAGCCTCTGCTTTTGCCTCTCCCACCTCGGTCAGGAGACGACTGCCTTGGAGTCCGTCTTTGGTACCGATGTAGGCGTGAAGCTGGTCCGAAGTCGGAACGAGGTCGTCGAGGAGTTCTACGCGAAGGATCCATCGGGTCGAATGCGCCTGATTCTCGTATCGCCGACTCATCCCGCTGTCGACCTCGTGGGCCTGCCGAACCCAGTCACGGCGATCGTCAGCGGCAGCAATGGCCTCTTTTCGTCCGCGCCGAGTTTCCGATTCACCAAGGCGAGCAGCAAGCCATTGGACGACGGCTGGATGATCGAGTTGACTTCGGACGGTTCGGGCGATAAGTTCGTCAAGCGCATTTTCGTACCCAAGACGGGGAATACCATGTCGATCCGGCTCGACACCACGCTTTCCTCCCAGCAGCCTCGAATCCAGTATTTGCTCAGTTCCTACGCCTTCGCCCCCGACGGCAAGAAGCTGAGCGGAGGAGGCAAGCCGGACAGCACCTTCTGCCCCGGATTCCGGCCCGGCGACTCTCAGGTCGTCGGCGACCATTTCTTTCGTGCTCCTGCCGTCGTCGCACAGCACGGCACTCTCGCCGCCACGCTCATGCCCGATCTCGACGTACTCGCCGGGAACCGGCCGATGCCCACGATCATCGATCTCGACGCCAAGAACCGGGTGGTCGACGCGACGCTGCTCAGCTACGGCTTCTGCGATCAGCGCCTTACTGGTCACGTCTACTTCTCGACCAGCCCCTCGATGATGCGCCGGGTCCCGAACTCGCTTACTCTCGGCTATGACCTCATGCTCGACGCCAAAGCGATTCCCCACGGAGCCTACGGAGAAGCAGCGACCGCGATGTGGGCCAAGTACGGTCAGCGGTACTTCGACGATGTCAAGCCGCAGGCTCTCCCATTCGCTGAGTACGCCCGGGTCTGCATACCGGCCGCGATCAACGAGGGTTCGGAGAACGCGCCCGACAAGCGGCTCGGCTGGTTCGAAGTCGAGATCGACGGCAAGCCGTGCGGCGGGATCATGGCCGGATGGGGCTATCAGCAGGGTTGGGTCAGTTGGCAGTGCTGGTTCAACAACCTGCGCTCTGCATGGGGAATGAAGTGGTTCGGCAGCAAGCTGCCCGGCCCGGCCAAGGATTGGGAGGAGAAGGCACACAAGATGCTCAACCTCGCCCTGGCCGCGCCGATGGATCGCGGGGCTTGCCCGACGACCTACCAATCGCGTGAAAAGCAGTGGAAGGGCTGCCTGATTATGCCCAGCAAGGACTGCTACTACGACCTGACCAACATGGCGTGGAAGGGCATCTGGCTGCTTCGCTGGTACACCGACTTTAAGGACTGCCCGCGCAAGGACGAGATCCTGAAGCAGTGCCGCGAAATGGCCGACTGCCTGATGCGCAACCAGAACGCTGACGGCAGCTATCCGACGTGGCTGACGAAAGACCATAAGGTCGTCCCCTACCTTGACCACTCCGCCCAGACTGCCCTCCCAACTTGGTTCTTGTTCGAACTCGCCAAGGTCGACCAGGCAAACATGGCCCGCCTACAAGCCTCCGCTATCAAAGCTAGCGACTTTCTGCTGAAGGAAGTCGTGGACCAGCAGCGCTACTACGACTTCGAGACCTTCTTCTCGTGCTCGCCCAAGCCGTATCCGTTCGATGCGGCGACGAACCTGCCCGACAACGACGCGATGATGGATCACCACACGCTGCAGCCGCCGCAGAACACGCTGTGCATGCAGTGGTCGGCGGAAGCTCTGCGCGGGGCGTTCCGGCTCAAGAACGAACAGAAGTACATGGTTGGCGCGATCAAGGCGCTCGACATGATGGCTCTGTATCAGAACGTCTGGCCGATTTCGTACCGCAAGGCCGCCTACACCTACGGCGGGTTCGGGGTCCAGAACTCGGACGGTGAGTACCACGATGCACGCCAAGCCCAGTTTGGCGTGACCCTCTGCGAATTCGGGGCTGAACTGGGGCGCAAGGACCTGTTCGAGCGCGGAGTGGCTGCGGTTCGAGCCTCGCTTGCGCTGATCAACCACCCGATGCACGCCCAGAACGACATCTATCCCAATCCGAACTACCCGCTCGGACTCATGCCGGAGAACTGCGGTCATGGCGGGACCGACCAGCAGAACGGACGCACCGGGTTCGACTGGGGCGAGGGTAGCGGACTGACCTCCATGGCCTTTCTCCTTGATCGATTCGGCGGGGTTTATGTGGACGATCAGGCGGGATGGGCGGTTGGGATCGACGGAGTGGCGGCGGGAGATGCGAAGGCCTCAACCGTGATTACGCCTCTGCCTGGCTACAGCTTCCCTTGGACGGGCCAGCAGAAGATCACCGTCAAAACCCGCTCGGGAGCGACCCGCGAGGTCATTGCCGAGCCGATCAAGTCCATTCGCCGACTCGAAATCCGGCCCTTGCCGAGCGGGAAGTTCCAACTTGTCGCGATCCCATCGTGGACCTCGCGCGGAGAACACCCGCTACCAGCACGATTCGTCATCGGGGACAAAGCACCGAAAGCGGGCGATCGGTTTGCCCCGGGGTCGTCACAAGGCAAGCGCGTCACCGGTGGCATCGGACCCGAAGGTTATGTCGCCGAAGTCAGCGGCAGTGAGTTGAGTGGGAAGGTGGTTTGGACCGAACTCGACGTCGCCGGGAAGACTGTCATTGGCAAACCGACCAGCATCTGGGTCGATCCTGCCTTCACCTTCGCCGGGCTGGATTTGCAGGGCTGGACGGTCGATGGCACCTTCGCCGAAGTCCCCACCGCCTCGCGCCGCTTCGACTTCAACGCGGGCGGACAAGCGTTCATCGGCACGTGCGAGGATGGGCAGGGCGGTTTCGATGACAGCTTCACCGGGACCATCACGTCGCCCAAGTTCTACGTCAGCACTGACACGATCAAGCTCCGCGTCGGCGGCGGTTCGGGTGAGGGCGTTTACGTCGAACTCATCCGGGCCGATACCGGTGAGCGCCTGTTCATTGAGCGCGGTCGCAACCGAGAATTCATGGACGATCGGGTTTGGAAGGTCAGCGACCTGAAGGGCGTGCCGCTTCAGATTCGCGCCGTCGATCGCGAAACCGGGGGTTGGGGCCACATCAACGTGGGGCTAATTCGGTGCGAATGAGCCGGGTTCTCACCAGACAAGAACCCATTTCGGGTCATTTATTCCGATAGTGCAGCCTCCTAGGCAGGCATCGCCGCGCTTTGCCTCCTGGACCGTTTCCATCGTAGGAAGCCCGATCACATAAGGCACCCATCGAGGCGGACCCGGCACGTTCTTGAACGTAATATCGATGGGGGCCAGCAACGTGCCAAGCCACAGGAAGCTCATCATGAGAACCAGGAAGGTTCTCACCTTGACCTTAAACAGAAGAGATAACAAGAAGAGACCGAAAGCCGCGAACATGGTTGTTCGAGCGCAAACGAAGGAGATCGCCGCTAAGAGCGGGGTGGCCAACCAAGCTGAATCAACAAAGCGCTGGATCATAAGCGACTCCGGTATCGATACATTGAGAGTTTCATCGAGCTAGCTGCGCGGGGGGAGACGACCTACGAATCCGCTTCTTGCGATTGCTGACGATGTAAACCAGTACCGCGATCGCGATCAACAGGGCTGCGCCGAAGACTGTCGAGTTTTGTGGATTCGAAATGAACGCGCTAAGCCGGACCGAGAATGGGACCAGCGTCGAAACATCCGTCAGTGGCACGGGAACGAATTCATTCCAGAACGTGGGATCGGTGTCGGGGTGCCGCCCTTTCTGTAGGCGAGCCAGCATGTACGATTCCCGCTCCGCGCGATATCGGTCCGCGTCTCGGCGAAGGACTTTGAAAGCGTCTTCGATGTACCCTCGTTCGTAAGGTTTTTGAACCTCCGCCAAGCGAGGTTTCTTTCCAATTGCCACCAGTTCTTCGACTCGCATTGCGGCCAAGTCGGACAGCGTGCGGTCCTTCAGTTTGAGCTGGGTTTGCAGCATGGACATCACGTCGACACTCTCCCAGGCGTCGCCCAGTAGGATCAGGCCAGTGAGACCCTCCACGGTCTTCTTTCCGCTGACGCTCTTGAGTTTCTTGCCCCAGCCGATGGCTTCTTCATCGTCAGCGCCGAGCATGCGACGAGCAATGTCTTCCATCGTAAGCGCAACCAACCCGATCTGCACCCATTCACGCCCGTAATGTGCATTCGGGTTGATTCGGACCGCCGCCTGAAGTTCAGTGAGTCCTCGCCGAAGGTCTTCCGGCTTCTCGGCATTGCCGCCATCCCGGAACCACCGGTGAACGTAGAACGTGCCGAGATTCGCGTGATAGCGATAGCGGTCCTCCATCGACTCCTGGCCCCTCAGTCGCTTTAGCTTCTTCTCCATCCACGCGATCGCAGCCGTGGAGTCACCAAGGCGCTCGCACGCGACCGCGGCCGAGTCGAGATCATCGAGGCTTGCCTTACCCTCGCGGTCAAGCGCGACGATCCGGTCGAGCCGCATCTGGTAGTAGAGCGTCGGATTGCGATCGATGTAACCGACGATAGCCTCGACCGCTCCGGGCATCTTCTTCGCCTCCTGGTCGAGCGTGTCGCGGTCCCAAAGGCAGGCGGTCGCCGACGCCACTATGAACCATCCGATGAACACTGCGAACAACCGTCCCATAATCGAAAGTCGCGATTACTGCGACAATTGGTTCATTCGTTTGGCGATTTCCTGGCCTTCGCTTGAACTCCGGTGCGAGGTACACTCCCTGCGCCTTGCCCGATAGCTCAATTGGCAGAGCGCCTGACTCTGGATCAGGAGGTTCCAGGTTCGAGACCTGGTCGGGCAGCCATCATCACCATTCCTCAAGAACGGGCATCATCCGCTTCATAAAGTCCCCAAACAGGGGGACCGTGAAGGCCATTTCACCATGAGCCGGGCTAAAAACCATGCCCTTGCTCATGAGTTTTGCCCGCACCGGACCGAGGCTGGTTGTCTTTGCGCCGAGCGCTTCCGCGATGTCACCCGCACGACACGGCCCAGGATCGAGGCTCGCCATTGCGCGAAGGTAACGCCGCTCTGCGGGGGTAAGTCTGTCGTAGCGGACCCTGAAGAAACTCGAATCCAGTCGAGGGATCACCCGGTCGGTGGCGATCGAGACAACATCTGCGCCGATCGGGGTGACTTCCGCCACGTTCCAGCACTGATAGCCCCATTCTTGAACGAAGTAGGGATAGCCGTCCGTGTTCAGAAAAATCTGGTCCAAGGCGTCGGTTGAAAACTCGATACCCTGCTCCTTCACCGGTTCTTGAAGTGCGAGATCGGAGTCGACGCGGCTTAGTGCCCCTACGTCGGGATAGCTGAACAAGCGCTCGGCATACGACTTGGCCGAGCCAGCAAGCGCTGGAATCGTGGGAAGTCCAGCCGCGATCAAGAGAAACGGCAGGGTTTCCTGCTGCAGTCGGTGCATGGCCATGATCAGCGCCGCCAGTTCTTGTTCGCTCAGATACTGGATCTCATCGATGAGCAAAGCCACGCCTGTGCTCCTGTCCTTCGCAGCTTCCGCAACACAGATGAACAAAGAGGTTAGGTCGGCTTGCAAGTCGCCACTATCTGCGATACCAATTTCTGGATCATAACTTAGACCAAAAGTGACATCGTTAATGGTGACCTGGGGTGTCCCGACAAAACTTCGAAACACACGCAGGCTCCGCTTAACTTTCTCACTGATTCCCGCCATTCTATCCAGGTCGAACAATAGGGACCTCAAGTGCGGCACGAGGAGGTCGGGGAGCTTTTTGTCCTCAGACGCCTCAACGAAGATGGTTTTGAAGCCAGCTTCATGTGCTCGCAACTTGATCTCGTGGAGCAGTACGGTCTTTCCAACACCTCTCAGCCCGGTCATGATCAAGCTCTTTTCCTGTCTGCCGACCAACGTCCGGCCAAAGAGGATTCGAGCCTGCTCGAGAATCTCGCCACGCCCGACGAGTTCAGGTGGAGGTGCACCTGCTCCCGGCGAGAAGGGGTTGAGAATCGGGTCCATGGCCCAATTATAACCATTTATAAAGGGTTCTCGCTATAAATGGTTATAATTGAGATTCGCGTTCTCGCGCAACCTTCCCACCATGCCGATAGTATTGTAGGCACCGGAACCCAGGAACAACACATGAAACTGAAGCTACTCATTGCAGGACTCGCGCTCGCGACGGCGGCCATTGCCCAAGACACCATCGACCTCACACGCCTCTACAAGGTGGGCGATGTCGACAAGTACAAGATGGATATGAAGATGGTGGGCCAGATGGGTGAGGTTACCGTCTCGCTCGACCTGACCCAGACCATCAAGAAATTGTACGACAACGGTGACGCCGACATCGAGTCGCAGTCGGGCGAAGTGAAGATCGTCGCCATGGGCCAGAACATGAACCAGCCGGGCGGACCGGCGACCACCCAGCGACATAACAAGCTGGGACAGCCCGTTGGCGTAAAGGGCGGCGGCCAAATGGATTTCATGCGGTTTGCGACCTTCATCGGCGACGGCAAAGCCAAGGTCGGCGAGACCGTGACGATCGATTACAAGGACGCGGAGAATCCGAAAAACACGGCTAAGGGCACGGTGAAAATCGACAGCCTAGAGAACGGTGTCGCCAAGATCCTCATCGACCTGGACGTTACCAGTCCGAACACGGGCGACAAGCCGATGAAAATGAAGATGACGAACTGGTACGACGTGGCCGCACACAAGCCGAACAAGATGGTCGGCAAGATCACGAACCTGCCGCAAGCGGGCGGCATGCCGATGGACTCGGTTGACATCACGATGACTCGCGTCGTCAAGTAAGCTGAGCCGGTGGGCAACGCCCCTTTCGACTTCGGACTGGCCCTGTCCGCCGTGCTGGCGGTCGGGGCCATGTGGTGTTTGACCGGCGTCGATTGGCGATGGCGGTTGCCTCTGCTCTTGGGTTACGGTGGCGCTTTCGCCGGTGCGGTTTGGGCTTCGCGGCAGCCGTGGTCTTCGGCGGTCGGCACCTTGGTGATCGGCGCTGTCGCGATTGGGTTTATATTCTTCGCTGCCCGACGCCCCTTAAGGCCACCGTTGCTCCTACTGGTCTGTGGCTTGCTGGTAGCGTACTTTAGCGGCAATCAAGGCAGCGCCGTCCCGATGAATTCGTTTCTCACCGGATTCGCCTGGCTCTCGCCGGAAATGGTCGAGGCGATTGTCATCGGATTCCGCAAGACCGTGCACTTGTCGTTCTATGCGGCTTTGGCCGTCACCGGTCTGCTCTCAGCGAAGGATAGGACTCCTTGGCCGTTGGCCGCCGCGCTTGCCTGGGCTCTAGCCCATGCGGTCTTCGACGAGACCCGCCAGATGCACGTTCTTGGTCGCAATGGGTCGTGGTGGGACGTGCTGCTCGATGGGGTCGGGATGGCTACCGGACTCGCGATGGCGGCGTGGTTTCGGCGACGGGAACACAGGAGACGCCAACCGGGCTCCTAGGCGATTGCCTCCAGGCCCTTCCGCTGTATGATGGTGAGGAGTTTAAGCGCTGCACCTGAGGGCGATTTTTCGCCCCGCTCCCATTGGCTCACAATCCCGACGCTGACGTTCATATATCGGGCAAAAACGGCTTGGCTAACCTTGTTGGCCGTTCGGATCGCTCGAATCTGGTCCGCAGTCAGCGACTGAATGGGTGTCAGGCAGAGGTCGTCAAAGCGCCGTAAGGTGCGCTTGTCAACAAGTCCGGACTCGCTAAGATCCGCTACCGTTTCGTGAATGGCCGCCAGGGCCTCAGTCTTGTATGTCTTCTTCATTTTTCATGAGTTCTTCGAGTGCACCCTCGTTCACGGCGATCTTCAGATCCTCATCATCCATCGAGAGCAATAGGACCGCCAGTTCCTTGAACCCAGCAAGTTCGTCAGCGCTGAGGTTGTCCCGATCATTCTTGGAAAAACCGTAAACGAAGACAGCTCTGTGTACAGCGCGAAACACGATGATCGTTCGATATCCGCCTGACCGGCCCTCGTTGGTGCGCGCCACCCGCTGCTTGAGAAGGCCGCCTCCAAGATCGGCATCCACCAGTCCGCGAACGGCCCGATCCACCGCTTCGAGGAGCTGATCGTCGTTGATCTTTCGTTTCCTCGCAAACCGAGAGAACCACTTGGTCTTAAACAGCCTCACCGAGGTGCCTCGTCATGCTCAACCGAATCTTAAGACTATGATACTCAGTATTATAGTTCCATGAGTGGGCTCAAAGGCTGGCTTGCTCATATCCCCACCCAAGAGCCCTTTTCGTTTGGATGCATGGGCCGCTGGGTCCCAACTCGGGAACGACTCACGGCATCGGCTTGTATGATGATGTGGGAGATTGCCTAACGTCGTATGAAGAAAGCCATTGTCCTCGTCGTCGCCGCTTTTCTTGGGGCCATCGCCGCGCTGCAGATCAACACGTACTTGAATCGGCCCAAGCCCGCTGAGGCTCCGGCTGCCGATTTCCTGCTCGGCGTACCCGAATCCCGCTTGCGCAACGTGTCTCTCGAAGCCCTCGACACACCCGTCGACTTCCGGGCGGCTGCCAAGCGCATCATGCCGTCGGTCGTGGCGGTGGATACCGTCAGCCAGCGCCAGACGTGGTTCGGCGAATCGGTGGCTGAGCGCGGAAAGGGCTCCGGGGTCGTGATTTCGAAAGACGGCCACATCCTGACCAATGCACACGTCGTTCAAGGCGCGACCGAAGTCCGAGTTCATTTTTCTGATGGCCGCAGCGCATCGGCCACCATCGTGGGAACCGATCCGCGCAGCGACCTCGCGGTGCTGAAAGTGAACTCGACCGCAGTCACTCCTGCCGTCATCGGCACGAGTTCCAAGCTCGAAATCGGCCAATGGGTCCTCGCGGTCGGCAACCCCCTTGGCTACGAGAACACCGTCAGCGTCGGTGTGGTGAGCAGCCTTGGTCGCACGCTGCCCACCGAATCCTCGATCCTCGTCGATGCCATTCAAACCGATGCCGCGATCAATCAAGGCAACTCGGGCGGTGCTCTCACGAACGCCCAAGGGGAGCTCGTCGGTGTCAACAGCGCAATCGCCAGCAACAGCGGCGGCTCGATCGGAATCGGCTTCGCCATCCCCATTGACCGTGCCAAGCGCATCGTCGACGAAATCTTGAAATACGGGCGCGTTCGCTACGGGTGGCTCGGCATCGAAACCGATCGCCGCGCTGGCCTCCTCGAGAATCCTCGGGCGCGTGCCGAACTGGAGAACATCGTAGGAGCCACGCCCCCGACAACCGGCCTTCTGGTGGTGCGGTCAAGGCGAGCCAGCCCAGCCGAGCGCGCCGGAGTTGGACAGTTCGACGTCATCCTCGCTATCGATGGAAAACCCATGAAGGAGCCGATGGACTTCCAGCTTTCGATGATCGAGCGCCGACCCGGCGAAGTCGTCGAAGTGAAGTTCTGGAGCAAGGGCGAGACCAAGACCCTGAAGATCAAGCTAGAGGACCTAGCCGAGTCCTAGGTAACGGTCGAGGATTCGGCACGCCGATTCGCTATCGACGATCCGCCGCCGCTCGGCGGCGGTGAGGCCGAGGTCGCGAGCAGTTTGATGGGCTTCTACACTCGTCATCGTTTCGTCAACCAGTTCGACCTTCCAGCCCAGGTCCCGCAAGTTCTGCGCCAGGATTCCGCAGAGGCGGGCTTGTCGGTCGTCGTCGTCGAAACTCCCCGGCATCCCCACGACGATCTCGATGGCCTCTTCCTTGCGGGCGATGTCAGCGATGGTTTGAGCGTCGCGCTTGAGGGAGCCGCTGGCTTCGATGGCCTGACGCGGGCTGGAGACCCCGAACTCGGCCTCTCCAACGGCGATGCCGATTCGCTTCTGGCCGAAGTCAACGCCCAGCAGCCTCACCGAAGATCCCGGATTGCCCCTCACCCCCGACCCCTCTCCCCGCCATTCATCGGGGAGAGGGGAGCCGCGAAGGCCTCCAGTATCTGCGCCTGAATGGCCGGATTGGCGGAAATGGCCTCGCCGTGAAGGCCCGATCTCCCTTGAAAGTCAGTGAAGCATCCGCCGGCCTGCTCGACGATCAGCGAGACCGCCGAGATGTCCCAGTAGGCCACCACCGGGTCGATCATCGCCTCGACGCGCCCAGTCGCGACGAGCATGTGGCCGTAGGCGTCGCCCCACGTTCTCAGAACTGGGCCTGCTTCGGCGAGCTTTAAGAGGCCTTCTAGGCGACCATATTCGCACGTCGAAGTCAGGCTGCCGGTTGCGATGGAGGCGCGGGAGAGATCGGAGGTGGTGGAGACCTGACACGGGTTGCCGTTCCAAAAGGCGCCCCCGCCCTTGAACGCCCACATCGTGTCGCCAAGGGCGGGAAAACAGGCAACGCCGATGACCGGTATTCCGTCGGACTCATACGAGAGGAGGGTCGCGAACAAAGGCACACCGCAAACAAACGACTTCGTCCCGTCGATTGGGTCGATGACCCACCGGGACAGGCCTTCACCGGTACTTCCTTCCTCCTCGCCGAGGATGGCCTCGCCGGGATACCGGCGCTCGATGGCTTCGCGAATTACGCGCTCGGCCGTGCGATCTGCAACGGTGACGGGCGAGTCGTCGGCTTTTCGTTCCACGGTTACGCCGCGCTGGAACCATTCCAAAGTCGCCTTGCCCGCCGCGCATGCGGTTTCGATTGCGAAGGCCAAACGGTCGTCCATGAGATCAGTTTGACGCTTGGAGCGCGGCTTCGACTTCTTCCGAGGCTTCCTCCCCACGAATCGGCCAAATCTCGAAGGAACCGCTGTCGAAGAAGCCCCCATCCTGGATGGTCCAGTAACCGCTGATCATCGCGCCGTCCCACTTGCCGTTGTAGCGAACGTCCCAATCGGGATACCGCTTGACCAGCCAAACATCGCCCTCGTCGTACTCGCCAAACACGTCGAACGCCCCCGAGTCATCGCCTCCCGAACCCATGATTCGCCCGGTGCCGAAAAGAAGGGTCAAACGCTGGTGGCCGCGATGGACACCCTGCACCCACCATCCTTGCCACGGACCCGAAAGGTTCTCGAGTTGCGCCATACGTTACGTCGATTTTTACGACGCGTGTGGGTAGCGTGTTGCAGGCAACTGGAGAGAGGCAAGGCGTCATCGGGTCCTAGGAAACGCAAGGCGAGTTCACGTTGATGTCCACAAGTACCGCTGGCATCCTGCCGGCACCGCATGCGGATGAACTGCAATGGGAGGCCGGCAGGATGCCAGCGGTACGGTTTAGGATCTCGTTTCTGCTGCCACATTCCTAGGACGCCGGAGTGATGACGGATCGATGCTTTGGAAACTACTGCTGAAGACGGGCGTCGAGTGCGGACGTGCTGGACGGCCCGACAGCCTCCGCCGTGACCGCCTTTTTCGCCGGGGTCACCGCGTCGAGAAGGGGCGCGGAGTAAAAGGAAAGCCCAAGCACTCCGACAGCACAGGCAACCGTCGCGAGGGTCAGGCCGGTCGTGACCTTGCCCGTTCCCAGCGGTCTCGTGACCGGCTCATCGGCCACGAACGCAGCACGGATGATGCCGAGATAGTAGTAAACGCTGATCGCCGAATTCAGGGCAAGTACGATAGCCAACGGTGCGAGGTCGGCCTGCAGCGCATCGGCAAAGATGAAGTACTTTCCGAAGAAGCCCGCCGTCGGCGGCACACCGATGAGCGACGCGACGAACACCACGAGCAGCCCCGCCGAGAGGGGTGAGCGATGATAAAGACCGTTGAGGTCGGCAAAACGTGTACCTTCCTTGCCACTGTGAGCGGTGAGGGAAACGACCGCGAACGTGCCCAGCGTCATGATGCTGTAGGCGACCAAATAGAACACGGTGGTCTGGATGCCGACCTTTTCAGGATCCTTGAAATGGGCGAGCAACGCGACCAGGATATACCCAGCGTTGGCGATCGACGAATAGCCGAGCGTGCGCTTCACGTCGCGTTGCGTGCAGGCAATGAGGTTGCCGACCGTCATGGTGAGGATCGCGATCCAGAAGAGGACCGGCATCCAGAACGTCATCATGTCGGTGCTGGCATCGAGAACTCGGTACAGCGCCCCGATCGCCGCGACTTTTGAACCTGCGGCCATGAAGGCGGTCACGTTGGTCGGCGCGCCCTGGTAAACGTCGGGGGTCCACTGGTGGAAGGGAACGAAAGCACTTTTGAAGCAGAGCCCGATCAGGAGCAAACCGAGTCCGAAGAGGAGCAGATTGTGAATGGCGGGGTCACTCGCCTTCCAAGCGGCTGCGATGCCGTCCAGGTGCAGACCACCCGAGGCACCGTAGACGAATGCAATGCCATACAGCAAAAATGCGCTCGCGAACGCGCCGAGGAGAAAATACTTAATCGCGGACTCTTCGGACTTGGCCTCTTTCCGACTTAGCCCAGCGAGGACATAGAGTGCGATGGAAAGGATTTCGAGGCCAATGAAGAGCATCAGGAGGCTCTTGGTCGCCACCATGATCATTCCGCCCGCGGTCGCCCAAAGCACGAGCGGATAGAACTCTCCGTACGGAATCCGTTTCTCGCGAAGGTAGCCCTCGCTGAACATGATTGAGACGAACGCGACGCCGATGAGCACGAGCTGGAGGACGATCGCGAGCTTATCGCGCACGATCATCTGAGCGAAAGTTTCAGCTTCTGGCATCGGAAGCTGTACAAAGGTGTACCAGCCAGCGACGGCGAGGCCGATGAGCGAAGCCCCGATGATCGCGCCATTGCTCTTGCGAGGTCGGAACATTTCGAGTAGCAACGCGAGGATGCCGACGACGATCACCAGCGTGGTCGGCGCCATCATGAGCCAATCGATCTTGGGCGGCTCGGGGAATCCGTTCGGAGTCATGTGACGCTAGAATACCGAACCCTCCTCTTTTTTCGGATCACCGGTCTCTGGGCCATACAGATTTAGTAGACGTGCGTCTATAATAGTGAGTATGGCGGTTTGCTTGTATGTCGCGTTGGAAGGCTTCTACATCGGTGCGCTTGGAGCACTCGATGGTCAGAATGACTCCCCTTGCCCACCCGACGAGTTCAGGCGGCGCTATTGGAAGGCAACCGGAGACCCCTCACCCCCCAACCCCCTCTCCCCGCCATTCATCGGGGAGATGGGGAGTTTCTGCTCTCGTTCCCCGTTACCCGCCACCCGCCACCCGCTACCCGCTACCCGCCCCACCATCGTTCACCACGAAAAGGTCGTGCTCGACGCCTGCCCCCACGCGCAGGGGAGAGGCGTGCGGATCGGGATGAGCTTGAGCGAGGCGAAGGCAACCCTTTACGAGGCTCGCTTTGTTCCCTACAAGCCCGAGGACTTTGCCGAGGCGCGGGAGAAATGGCTACTCAGCTGCGCAGAGGTGTCCGACGTAGTCGAGCCTCTTCTCGACCATGAGGCTCTCATTGATCTCTCTGGTCATCCGCAGCCAGTCGAGATCGCGGATCGGCTGCTACGACGCTTGGGGGCTGCTTCATCGTGCGGGGTGGCCGGGGTGATGAATTGTGCACCCCGGCTCGGTCAATGTCCGTCAGGCTCCCGTACCTGGCAGCCAGATTTCAACTCCATGACGCAGTCCCTTTGGGGCACTGCTCGGGGGGCGATTGCACGGACGCCTTGGGTCGCACGTTTGGCTGCAGATCGACTGTTCGAGTCAGCCCCCTTTCGCCTGGGTCTTTGCTCGGTGACCTATGTTGAAGATCCGGTTTCCTTCCTTTCGCCCCTACCGGTCTCGTGCTTAACGCCTGTCGAGCGTGCTCATCAGGAGCGACTCGCATTTCTTGGCTACCGCACGATTGGGCAAGTGCAGAGCGCGCCGTTTTCTGCATTGAAAGCTCAGTTTGGTTCAGCTGGGGTTTTGATACGTGAAGCATCTCTGGGGAAAGTGGGCGAGACCGTTCAACCACTCTTTCCACCTGATTCTGTTTCGCTTCGCAAGCGATTTGATGGAGAGATAAGTGATAGCGAAGTACTGGAGCGTGTCTTATGTGACCTGGCTTCCTCACTTGCACGTGAGCTCACCCTGAAAGATCTTCAAGGGAAAGAAGTTGTTCTTTCCTTTGATTTTGAAGACGGTTCCTCAATGACCACAGAACGTCTCTTCGTTAAGCCGTTGTACAGTGTTGCATCCACCACGACTGCATTGCTCACGCTCTTTCGTTCTTTAGATCAGGAGTTGCTGGCGGGTGGAGTCACTCAGATTCGGGTGCGGCTTCCGAGGTTGAAGCGTGTGGTCTCAAGGCAGGTTAGCCTTGCCAGCGCTGATCCCCGATTGGCCCTTCTTCGACCCTCTTCGCACCGAAAAATGAACCGTGAAGGACCGACTCCAGCCGAGATCGGGCTTCGAGAGGCACAACAGTCCTTCCCCGAAGGGACCATTCAGAGGGCGAGCGATGTGGAAGAGCCGCGACGCAAAAAAGTACTGAGAGCATGGCGTTATGCAACAGGATGGTATTGATGTTTTGGCGCGCTGGCGAGAAGCCGGAGCGTGGTGGGAAGGTGAGTCGCCGCGCGAAATCCTGCAGTATCGCGATGCGCGTGGAATCCGGCGAGAAACCATTACCTCCTTGGAATCGCCTTGGAACGATTTACCGATTACTGAGTCACAACCCGACGGATGGGAGCACCGCGAAGAAATCGCGATTCGACCGAGAAAGCTAAGAGATGAAAAGGTCAAGCGCGCATGTGGCTACGAAGATCGCTATCCGACAATTCACGTTCCGAGCACGCCTATTGATTATGCAGTCTTACATGCAATATCAGGATATTCGTTTGGCCGCAGTGTGCTCTTTGCCGAAGAAATCCCGCGTCGTTGCGCCCAAGCCGGGGCTCGATCCGCGGCTCTTTGCGATGCTTTCTCGCTGAGCGGCGCTCTCGAATTCGCCTACGAAGCCCGACGAATCGGGATTAAGCCCTTGATCGGAGCGTCCCTTGAATTGGACATCGGCGGCGAGATCGTCCTCATCGCCCGAGATCGCTCGGGGTACGAACATCTATCGCAACTCATCACCGCGTGCCATCTCGAAGAGCCGCGTCTGCATCCGCTGGCGACATGGGAACGCCTCGAACGATACTCGCGGGGATTGCTCTGCCTGACCGGAGGGGATGTCGGGCCTATTGATCATCTGCTGGCCGCGCGTAGATTTGGTGAAGCCGAGCAGGTTCTTTTGCGTCTGGTTGACCTGTATGGCAAGAGTCATGTTTTCGCACAGATTGACCGTGCGTTTCTGCCATGGAGTCGCATCGTCGAGCAACGTCTCTTAGAACTTTGCACTAAGCACTCAGTTCTTCCCGTCGTGGGAGGCCTGATTACTCACGGTGAACCCGAGCAATTCCCAGCCCAAGATATCATCGTTTGCTGTGAGACCTTGTGCACGGTTGACGAAATTCTTGGACGCAAACCTCGTCGTGATCCAAGCCAACCGACCGCCACCGAACGTCCGCAACGTGCGCTAAACAGTGAGCGATTCATCCGTTCCTCGCGAGAACTGACCTTACACTTCGCAGATCGACTCGACTTGCTGAGGAATACGTTGCAAATCGAGCAAAGATGTGATGATGACGTACTTCCGACTCGAACAAGACTCCCGCAACTCTTTGATGACGAAGACAGCGCTCTGAAGGAAATCGTCTGGGCAGAGGGTGAGAGACGGCATCGGTGTATGTCATCGGGACTAAGAAAGCGCGTCGCTCATGAGTTGGAACGTATTACTCGACTCAACTTCGCTGGACACTTCTTGACGATTTGGGATGCATGCAATTGGGCCAGACAACAGGGGATACTTTTCAGCGGACGTGGATCCGTAGTCGACAGTGCCGTGGCATATTGCTTGGGACTTAGTCGTATCGACGCTTATGAGCATCGATTGCACTTCGATCGTTTCCTACCTGATGACGGGAGTAAACGTCCAGACATCGATATCGACTTCGAGGCAAAGCGGCGTGATGATGTTCGCAACTATCTTTCCAATAAGTACGGCGTTGATCACGTGGCCACAGTCGCTGCCTTTGGTGCATTCTGTACCAGAGGGATTATCCGAGAAGTCGGCAAAGCCTTGGCTTTGCCCAACGAAGTCATCGGGTTTCTCGCCAAGCGTCTCCACGGTGGCGTTTCTCCCGCGAAGCTAGAATCATCCCTCGAATCACGCCCTGAACTCCGGGGAAGTCCGATCCCCAAAGAGCGGTTTCGTTGGATTTTCAGACTCGCCGAAATGCTGTCCGACGTTCCCAGAAACGCCCGCGCACACTCCTCCGGAGTGGTGATCTCAGCGCGCCCCCTCGCTGAAACCGTACCCGTCATGTGGTCGGCATCCGGCGGAACCGACGGCGAATCCTGGATGCGCATTATTCAATGGGATAAGCGCAGCACGAAGCACTACTTCGATAAGTTCGATATCCTCTGCCTGCGAGGTCAAGATGTACTCTCAGGTGCTCAAGAGCGTATCAGGCTATCGAATGAACCGGATCGATCCGACTTTCATGTCACCGACATTCCACTCGATGATGAGAACACTTATCGGGCAATGAGAGCAGGCGAACTCATCGGTATTCCGCAGTCAGCGTCCCCTGCTATGCGTCAAGCTCATATTCGTCTGCAAACACAGAACCTTCACGACGCTAGCCTGGTCCAAGCCGGGATTCGGCCTGGAGTTGGCGGTGCCGTCAAGATCAATCTTCTCATTCGAAGAAGACGTGGACTTGAACCCTACTCTTTCGATCATCCTGAGCTTGACCGCATTCTTGGATTGACTTACGGCATCGTCGTCTTCCAAGAACAAATCGACCAACTCCTGCAATCCTTCTGTGACTATGGATCGGGTGAAGCAGAAGATATCCGCGACAAGATTCATAAGCGACGACGCGAGGACTATGGACAAGTCATCAAGGACGAACTCATGGAGCGCATGGCGTCACGTGGAATTCAGCGACACGTCGCCGAGCATGTGTTCGATCTGATTGCCGGCTTCAAAGGTTATGGTTTTGCTCAAGGACACGCCCTAGCCTTTGCAGAAATCTCTCTGAGATCAATTCACTGCCAGCAAAACTATCCCGCCGAATACTTCGCTTCTCTCCTGAGTGCACAGCCCGCCGGATACTACGGCCCTTGCACCATCGCCAACGAAGCGAGGCATCGCGGTGTCGTCATCCTTCCGCCCGATGTCAACCGCAGCGAGGAGTTGTTCAGCGTGGAAGCCGTGCAGTCGTCCTCTGATCCCAAACTCGTCTTCCCTTCGGGAGGCATTCGAGTCGGACTGATGCAGATTCACGGCCTCTCGTCGGCAACCAAACGGCGTCTCCTAGAAACGAGAAAGCAAGTCGTCGCCTTTTCGTCCTTCTTCGAATTCGTCCAGCAAGTCAAACCGAACCGTGACGAACTCGAGCAACTGATCCTAAGCGGTGCCCTGGATTCACTAGAGCCCAACCGCCGCGCGATGCTTTGGGCAATCCCCGCCGCACTGTCCCACGCGCAAGAAGATTCCGCCATCCAGCTTCCCAACCTCCCCGCAGCGGAAATCGACCCGACTATCCCTGACTTTACCAACGAAGAGAAAGCGATCCGGCAGCGGGCTTCGCTCGGGCTTGATGTCGAGCACCATTTACTCGCTTTCGAAAGGGAGCGCATCCAGAGCCGAGGTGGAGTCACGACGGCCGAGGCCAAAACGCTGCCCCACCGGCGCAAAGCGATCGTCGTCGGCAACCCGATACGGCTGCGCTTCCCGCCGACCTCGAGCGGCAAGCGGGTCGTGTTCTTCGATCTCGAAGACGAGACCGGTCTGCTCAACGTCACGTGCTTCGACGCGGTCTATCAGCGCGATGGCCACGCGATTGTCTGCTCGCCGTATGTGACGCTCATCGGAGAAGCCCAGGATCGCGACGGGCACCTCGCCTTCCTCGCCCATCGCGTGTTCCCCTATTCGCCGGTCATCCAGAAAGCCCTCACCGCCGAAATCGAGTTGCCGATCTCGACGGCTGACTTCTTGGTCGGCTAAGACCGCGCACGAGTAATATCTCAGGCATGCAGAAGGTTTATGCCGACGCCAAAAGTGCTCTTGAGGGCCTCCTTTTTGACGAGATGACGATCATGTCGGGCGGGTTCGGTCTTTGCGGCATCGCCGAGCACCTCATCGTCGCCCTCCGCGACTCTGGCGTGAAGGGCCTGACCGTCATCAGCAACAACTGCGGCGTCGACGACTTCGGCATGGGCCTGCTGCTTCAGACCCGGCAAATCAAGAAGATGATCTCGTCTTATGTCGGAGAGAACGCCGAGTTTGAACGGCAGTACCTCAGTGGCGAGCTTGAGCTCGAATTCAATCCGCAGGGCACTCTCGCTGAGCGTTGTCGTGCAGGCGGAGCTGGGATTCCCGCCTTCTTCACCAAGACCGGTTACGGCACCATCGTCGCCGACGGCAAAGAAACCCGCGAGATCGGGGGCGAGTGGTACGTCCTCGAAACCGCCCTCCGCTCCGACCTCAGCATCGTCAAGGCCTGGAAGGGTGATAAGTTCGGCAACCTCATTTTCCGGCAAACTGCGCGCAATTTCAACCCGATGATGGCCACTGCTGGCAAGGTCTGCGTGGCCGAAGTCGAAGAACTGGTCGAAGTCGGTGACCTCGATCCCGACCAGATCCACACCCCAGGCATCTACGTCGACCGGATCATCCAGGGAACGAACTACGAGAAGCGCATCGAGCGTCTGACGACCCGGCCCAGAGAGTGAACGTCCTCAAGCGGTAGCCGGTGGATGGTTCGTGCCGCTGGCGGTGACCCCAAACTATCGGCGCGGGCACAACCCATCAAACCTCGGGATCGGACGTGATCAGCTTAGCCACCTCTGTTCGAAGGTCGGGTAGCACCGAAGAAGAGATGCGCCAGACTTGACCCAGGTCGACGCCCTCATATTGATGGATGAGGATGTCGCGCAGGCCCGCGAGTTTCTTCCAGGGCACGGCTGGGTTCAATTCGCGGGTCGCGTCGTCAACTCGCTTCGCCGCTTCACCAATGATCTCCAAATTGCGAATCACCGCATCCTGAATGATGGGCCGAGTCGGCTATCTTATCCATCGCTTCAACGATGTGGTTGAGATAGATATTCACATCCTTCACAATGGGCGCGCCTCGTTCAGAATGCGTTTTCGGAGAAGCCGATGTAACGCGGGCTCGGTAACCACGTCGACGCGTCGACCGAGTGCCTCGCTCAGATCCTGGACAAGCCCGACGGTATCAAGAAGAGTTCGGTTTTGCTCCATATCCACGAGCAAATCAAGATCACTGTCTTCCCTCCCCTCACCTCTGGCAAAAGACCCGAAGACCCGCAGGTTGGAGGCACCATAACGCAAGGCGATCGTCTTGATCGTTTCGCGGAAAGGTTCAAGAATCTCGACTGCAGCCATAGATGGAACCTATTATGGGCAGGTCAGGTGAGTCATGTAGCGCACCTCCGACGACGAGGTATCTAATCCCGGAGGCGTCAAGTCCCGCCAACAGTTCGATCCAGTCTTTTAGCCCCGGTGCCAGGATGCATCACCTCATGATAAAGCTCACGCAGTTCGAAGATCGCGGTGACTCGCTCCTCGGGGGTCGCTTTTTGCCAGAAGTCACGGTCGAAAGAGCCGTCATCTTCCGTCAACCCGTCCTTTGGCCCCCATCATCCGCGACGAGCGAAGCATGATTCCATTGTACTACTGAGTCGAGGTTAAGACTGGCCGCAATTGGGCTACTTCGCGACGTCGCTGATCCTTGTCTCGCGGATAACGGTAACTTTGATTTGACCGGGATACTCCATTTCCTGCTCGATTCGACGCGCCACTTCGCTCGCCAGCTTGGACGCCGCCAAGTCATCAATCTGCTCGGGCTTCACGATGAGCCTCACCTCGCGACCGGCTTGCAGCGCGTAGGACCGATCCACACCGGGGAAGCTGTTGGCAAGGGTCTCCAAGGACGCCAAGCGCTTCACGTAGTTCTCCAAGTTCTCTCGGCGGGCACCAGGACGAGCGGCGCTGAGCGAGTCGGCGACGATGACGGCGACCGCCTCGGGCGATGACGGCGGAACGTCGTGGTGATGAGCCCCGACCGCGTGAAGGACCGCTTCCTTGATTTCGTGCTGACGAAGGAACTCCATACCGGTGAGCGCATGCGGACCTTCCCATTCCGGTCCAAGTGCCTTACCAATATCGTGCAGGAATCCAGCCCGGCGCGCGACTTCAACATTGAGCCCAAGCTCGTTCGCGAGCATGACCGCCAAGTGCGCGACTTCGACGCTGTGGTCGAGAACGTTTTGGGCGTAACTGGTGCGGAATCGAAGACGCCCCATCATCTCGATGACCTTGTAGGGAAGCCCGCTGACCTGGGCTCGTTCAGCCGCCCGCTCACCGGCCTCTTTGATCGTTCTTTGCACCTCTTCCTGGGCTTTCTCGTACAATTCCTCGATCCGGCCCGGGTGAATTCGTCCGTCGACCATGAGGTTCATCAGGGCCAAGCGAGCGGTTTCTCGACGAATCGGATCAAAGCACGAGATGACGACCGCTTCGGGGGTGTCGTCGATGATCAGATCCACGCCGGTGACCTGTTCGAATGCCCGGATGTTTCGACCCTCACGACCGATGATTCGGCCCTTCATTTCCTCCGTGGGCAGCATGATGACGGCGACGGTGGCCTCGGTGACGTACTCGACCGTGCACCGTTCCATCGTGTCGAGAATCAGACTCTTGGCTTTGCGGTCGGCTTCGGCCAGCATCTGGCTCTCGATCTCTCGGGCCTTGCGCAGACCGATTTCGCGGAAGTCTTCTTCGATCCGCGCCAGGTAAGCGTCACGTGCCTGGTCGCGGTCGAGCCCGGCGAGTTGTTGAAGTTTCTGCTCCGCTTCCTCCGATTTCGCCAATGCCTGCTGCTCCAACTTGACGATTTCGCGTTGCTTCTCTTCGAGTTGGCGTTCCCGTTCTTCGAGTCGATTTCGCCGAGCTTCGACGCTTTCATCCTTCGCAGCAAGCTTCTCTTCCAGCCGATCCAGGGCGTGCCGCTTCTCGCGGAGTTCGGCCTCATCCCGCTCTCGTAGGGCTAGCGCTTCTTCCTTCGCGGCTAGAAGGGCCTCTTTTCGTGTCCGATCGGACTCAGCTCGAATCTCCTCGATTTGGCGATATGCCTCCTCGCGCGCTTCGCGGGCTTGACCGACCTTGGGGCGCATCAGGGCGTACACAGCGACCGCAGCGATCGCCGAGAACGTCACCGATGCGACGATTAATTTGATGGCTTCGATGGTCATCCCATGGTCTCCATGTCCGGATAGACCCGTGCCAACACAGCCTCGATCGTCTCTTCGTCGAACCCGCGATAGGCCAAGAACCGTGCCGCTTGGGGCGGTTTGGCTCGCGGCTTCTTCGCAAGCAGTTCGACGGCGAGTTCGATCTCGCTCTCATCGGAGATTTCGCTCAGTCGTTCTGCGACCTCCTCTTGGGGCGCACCTTTCTCGACGAGTTCGACCGCGATTCGGGCACGGCCGAGCTTCCGCTGTCGCCCATGCGATACGCGGTCATCGACAGTCCGGCGGTCATCGAGAAAGCGCCACGACTTCAACCGTTCAACAACGCCCGCCACGGTGTCAGGGTCATAACCCCGACCGGCGAGCGTGTGCTCGATTTCAGCCTCAAGGCGATCAGCCTTGCGAAGTTCTCCGAGGGCGACCAGCAGGGCTGCATTGAACCCAAGGTCTGCCGTTGGTCTCAATCTTCGTCTGCAGCTAATACCGCGGCTTTGCCGTTATCTCTCTCGACTTTGAACGCGTCGCGCACCTTGGTGTCGATCTCGGTGAAGACCTCGGGATGCTCCTCGAGGTAGGTTCGCGCGTTGTCGCGACCCTGGCCCAATCGGACGTCGCCGTAGTTGAAATAGGTTCCGGCCTTGGTGATCAGTCCCTTCGCGGTGGCGATGTCGAGCAGATCTCCAGCCTTGCTGATGCCCTTGCCAAAGATCATGTCGAACTCGACTGACTTGAATGGAGGCGCGACCTTGTTCTTCACTACCTTGACCTTCGTGCGGGCACCCGTCTGCTCAGTGCCGACCTTGATCGCCTCACCTTTTCGGACTTCGAGGCGAACCGATGCCCAGAACTTGAGTGCGCGGCCACCGGGGGTCGTCTCGGGGTTACCGTACATCACGCCGATCTTCTCACGAAGCTGGTTGATGAAGATCGCCGCGGTTCGCGAGCGATTGATTCCGCTGCCGAGCTTCCGCAGGGCTTGGGACATCATACGGGCCTGAATGCCGACGAATGAATCGCCCATCTCGCCTTCGACTTCCGCCTTCGGGACGAGAGCCGCAACGGAGTCGAGGACGACGATATCGACCGCTCCCGAGCGGATGATGGCGTCCATAATCTCCAGAGCCTCTTCGCCGTTGCTCGGTTGAGAAATGTAGAGCCGATCAACATCGACCCCGAGGGCGCGCGCGTAGTCGGTGTCAAGGGCATGCTCGGCATCGATGAACAGTGCGAGCCCACCGAGCTTTTGGGCCTCGGCGACAGCGTGAAGGGCAATCGTCGTCTTGCCGCTCGACTCGGCCCCATAGATCTCGGTGATTCGCCCCCGCGGCAAACCACCGACACCGAGAGCCATGTCAAGACTCAGCGAGCCCGTTGAGACAGCATCGACGGCTTCGCGCTCGTCCTGCCCAAGGCGCATGATCGCCCCTTTGCCGAATTGCTTCTCCAACTGGCTGAGGGCGGCTTCGAGAGCACGATCCCTCTCGACGACTACTCCAGAATTTTTCTCTCCGGCCATAGAATTGGCCTCCTTAAGTTTCGAATTTTAGGTAGAGATGAGTGTACCAAATACCTTCTGTGAATGCGAATCTTTTTTCGATCATCCCAGCGCATTTGCCGGGATCGCGTCATTGGAGCGGCTAACGCTCCAATCGCTGCACCCGATGATGAAGTGAAGTAGGCCAGGTACCCAAGGAAGCAGCACCGGTGACGGAATTTACACCACAACTCCGCATGAATGGCGCAATGAAAGTGAATCACGCAGACCCAGGCCCGGCTCTTCTCCAATGAGGGGTCTACTTCCATACGGACACCTTCAAAGGAGTCTTGTCATGAAACTTGCTTGGCACTGGAGACGCAAACGCTCCATCCAGCGTTTACTCTTGGCGGCATTTCCACTTTCCGTCTGGGCGTTCGTGCTCTTGGGCGGGACCGACGCAACGGCAACCACGCCGCAGGTTCTCGGCGACACCGTGATCCTCGGCTACAACGACCTTGGCATGCACTGCATGGGGAACAGCTTCTCCGAACTGTGTGTCCTGCCCCCCGCCAACACCATGAGGGCGACGGTCATCGACCGCAGCGGGGAACACCCCGTTATCGTGACCGAGGGGATCACGATCAGCTACGAAATCCCTGGCAATACGACCTCGGTCACCAAGACCAACTTCTGGCAGTACGCCGAGCAACTGTTCGGCGTCCACCTCGCCCCCGACATCGGCCTCTTTGGCAACGGCCTTACGGGCAGCCTTACGCGAACGGCAGACAAGGATTGGATGGTCGAAGGTGTGCCGATCACCCCGATACGCGACGACGGAGTCCTCGATCCCTACCAACTCGCCACGCTCACAGTTCGCGCTGGCTCGGTCGTAAAGGCCACGACCCGCGCCGTCATGCCCGTGTCGTGGGAGATGAACTGCAACCTGTGCCACAGCACGCGCGGCATTACCGTGGAGACCGACATCCTGCGCAAGCACGATCAGCTTCACGGCACCAACTTGGAAAATCAGAAGCCGGTCTTGTGTGCGCGATGTCATGCCGATCCCGCTTTGGGCGCCCCTGGCGATCCCAACCTGCCCAACCTATCCGCCGCAATGCATGGATCACACGCAGCTCGTTGGCCCAAAACGATGCCCAAGGGTATGACTCGGGACCAGTACGCAAACAAGTGCTATTTCTGCCACCCCGGATTCAAAACCCAGTGTGAGCGGGACATGCATCGTGCAGGATCAAGCTGCATTCGCTGCCATGGTGACATGGCCGCCGTCGGCGACCCCACGCGCCGGCCCTGGGTTGACCTGCCCAAGTGCGGCACCTGTCACAGCGTTGCTAACCACGAGTACGAGGAGCCCGGCAAACGCTATCGCGATTCACGCGGCCACGGCGGCGTCAAGTGCGAGGCGTGCCATGGGAGCCCACATTCGCTCTACCCAACGGTTCAGCCGAACGACAACGTCCAGTCGATCGCCCTGCAAGGTCACGCGGGCAAGATCGATACCTGCTCCGTGTGCCACAGCACCCCGCCTCACGACCCGTTCTTCCATCGACGGGAAGATTAGTCCCAGTGGGTACTCCTTGAATGAGGAGTACCCATTTATACATTGGGGAGGTTCAGACCCTAGTGCGTTCGCGAGCAGTTTGTGCGGCCTGGTCGGCCCGTTGAAGTTCGGACTTCCCACGGTCGATATTCGTCATGACCTTGACGGCCACGTTTTCGAGTTGAGAGAGGACGTCGAAGGCGTACTTCTCAGCACCGCGCTTAAGCTGGTTCGCTTCGCGCTCGGCGGCGTTTCGGATCTCCTCGCACTGCGCTTTGGTCAGTTTGAGAATCTCGCTTTCGGAGATCATCTGCTGCTGCTGAATCCGGGCTTGCTCCACGAGGCGCTCCGCCTCGCGACGGGCATCGGCGACAACGCGCTCGGCTTCTCGCTTCGCCCCTTCGATGGTTAGCGAGGCGTCTTCGCGGGCGGATTCAACGATGCGCTCGGACTCGCGGGTGACGGTGACGGCCTGCTTGAGTTCGGTCGGCAGCGACGCGCGGATCTTGGCGATCTGGATCGACGCTTCGTCAGGATCGAGGCCCCAGAGAAGCTGCTTGGCGACGACGCGCTTGGGCCGGTCCACGACAGTCTCGTGAAGCTGATCGAGCATCTTGAGGATGTCGAGCGACTTCTCCCTGGGTGGAATTGGCATCGCGAGGCGTTCGTCGGTCATAGGTTCATTGTGGCACGGCCATGGGTTCAGACGATACGGTTGCCCAATTTGGCGCGTTGGCCACCTGGGTGCAAGGTGCAAGAAACTCCATAATCAGCCATGCCGTCCGGTTTTCGCCCGCCGAAACCGCATCCTCTCGTGCTGACGTTGTGTCGGATCGCCACGCGGCCAGCGCTTCTCCTGCTCTACGGGATCGTTGGGATCGAGTATCGCCGCGAGGACCTCGACCTCCTCGCGTCGATGCGTGGCGAGCGAGTTCTGTTCGTTCCGAACCATCCCACGAATGCGGAGCCGGCGGTCATGTTTCACCTGGGCCAGCGGCTGCGCCAACGCTTTCTCTTCGTGTCGAACCGCGAGGCGTTCGACCGCGCGTTCGGCCTCTTCGGAAAGCTGCTGCAGGGATGCGGAGCCTACTCGATCATCCGAGGCGCACCCGATCGGGAGTCGTTCAAGTTCACCCGGAAGCTGCTCGGAGAACCGCGAACCAAACTCGTCATCTTCCCCGAGGGCGAGGTTTACAGCCAGAACGATACGCTTCTGCCGTTTCACGAAGGCGTCTTTCATCTTGCCCTCGGTGCGGCCGACGATCTTTCCGAGGGCGAAACGCTGACGGTCATGCCGGTCGCCCTGAAGTATCGATACCTGGGTGATGCCAACTGGCAAATCAACTACTCTCTCTATCGTTTGGAGCGAGCCCTGGGCGTGAAACACCAGCCCCAGGCAAGCCGCTACGACCGGATGGTCGCCTGTGCTGATCAGTTGCTTGCTTCGGCAGAAGCGGCCTACCACCTCAAGCCAGCCAAGGGACAGATCGGTCCAGGCATTTTCCAAGCCCGCATTGACGCGGTACGAGAGGCGATCGTCGACCGCGTCGCCGAGGGTCTCGGCACGTCTCCCGGCGACCGGAACCGACCTCTTCATGAGCGCATGCGCTCGCTTTACCACGCGCTTTATTCGGTGACGTCAGGCGAAATCGAGCCGGACACCCCTTATGAAGCCCGGCTTGCCCAAGAAGAACAAAGGCGCATTCGCCCGCTTTTCGATGACATGCGGCGCCTCGCGAACTGGGTCGCCATCCGCGACTCGTATGTGGCCGAGCATCCGTCGGTGGAGCGCTTTATCGATACGCTTCGACGCATGGAAGCCGAGGTGTTCGGCAAGGTTCGGATGAGGATGCGAAAGCGATGCCTGGTGCGGCTCGGTGACCCCTTCGAACTCACCGCGAGGCTTGGTCAGTATCGAACGGAACGGAAGGCTGCGGTCGCCGAACTGACAGATGAAGCTGAAGGTGCTGTTCAAGCCGTGCTGGACGCCTTGCAGTGAAACGTCATGTCCAAGCCGGTGTGGCCGGACTCGGCTGATCTTCGAGTGCGGACAGTGCTGCGAAAGCAACGGCAGCGTGGACGTGATCAGGGCTGAGACTGGGAAAAGCCCTGAGCACTTCGTCGACGGTATCCCCTTCCGCAAGACTTGCCAGGACGGAGCGCAACAAAACTCGCGTGCCTCGGAAAACGGTTTGGCCGCCGCATATCTTCGGGTCACGGATGAGCAGAGCCTGCAGGTCCATAGCCTAATTATGGGCTACTCCACTTACCGGTCCCAGAAAATCCCCAACTGACTCTCGGATGCGCTCGGCCCCTTGTCGGTCCAGTTCGCCTGCCGCGTTGCGTTCTTCGCCCAATTGATGCTGGGCGGGAAGGTGTCGGTGCCGGCGAGGTCCATGAACAGGCCAAGGCAAAGGGCGCGCTCGCGGAGGGTGCCTTTGGGGGCTTCGGCGCCTTTGCCGAGGGTGAGGCCGCTGGAGTCGTAGCTGTCGTCGCCGAGGCGGTCGAGGAGGAAGCCGATGCCGTTCGCGTTTCCGGCCCCAAGGCTGAGGTTGGGGGCGCGATACTTGTCGTTGCCCGCGCGCTCAATCAGCATCCCGAAGCCAAAGTCGTGTCCCGCGCCCATCGCCATATTCATCGGTGCGTTGTACTCGTCGTTACCCGCCTCGTCTTCGAGGTAGCCGATGGCGAAGTGGGCGCTCGCACCCTGGACATACCACTGGCCGATGTAACGGTCATTGCCGGCCGTGTCCCAGAGCATGCCGACGCCCTCCCAATAGCCGACGCCCTGGCCGAAAACTCCGCAGGTGTAGGTGTCGTCTCCATCGGTGTCGTAAAGCACACCGATGCCGCCGCTGAGGCTGTGGCCATCCAGATAGTCTGCGCGCCGACCGTTACCACAGCCCTGCGACATGTTCGCGTTGTGGTCCTTGCTCTGGGGGCTGGCGAAGTCGAGGACGGTGTCGTTGGCGAGGTAGGTATCGGCTCCCTCGCGGTCGATCAGCATGCCAAAGCCGCCGGTCTGGCCGCAGCCTTGGACTTGGCTGAAGCCGCTGTACGAGTCCTTGCCCTTGCCGTCCTCAACGACCCCGATTCCGAACTTGCCGTAGCCGAGCGAGTCGGCGTAGACGTCGTAGGTGTCGGTGCCTTCGCGGTCGTACACGACGGCGACACCCATCGTCGCCGAGCCGATTCCGGGGCGATGCGAGCGGTAGAGATCATCGCCGGCCAGATCAAAGAGCGCAGTGACCCCGAAGCAAGCGCTTCCGGGGCCGAATTTGCCCTTCTTGGTCCGTCCGACGAACTTGTCGATCGAGGTTCCCATGAGGCCGGGATCGCTGAGATAGCGGTCGTTGCCAGCGGAGTCCACGACGATGCTTGCCCAATTGTTCGTGGTCTGGTTCGAGGGGACGTTGAGGTAAGTGTCGTCGCCGCCGGTGTCGATGAGGAGTAGAGTTGGTCGGTCGGGATGCTGCGAATTGGATCCGCCGGTGAGGACGATAACGCCCCAATCGGTGCTCAGGGTGAAGTCATAGGCGGTCGACGAAGCGCTTGAGGACACCAGCGACATCGCCTGCTGAGCCGCGAGGGTCAGGTCATGGCCTCCGGCGACGATGTAGTTGATGTCGAGTGAGCGGTACATCTGCAGATCCCGCTGGTTGATCGCGGGATCGTCGCTCTCGGGGTTGGATTCCAGCGTGCGTTGGAATGCTGCGCCAAAGTCTGCGACGCTAGAAAAGGCGGCACGTCGATAGGGCAGGGTGTCGAGGGCGACCTGGAGGACGATCGATGCGGCGGCCTGGACTTCGGGTGGAACCTTGGAGAGGTCGGGGATTTCGCCACGGAAGACGCCCTTGCCGCGCATCTTCTCGAGCACGATCTTGAGGGCACCAGCGGTTTTGGCCTGATCGATGGCAGCTTGGATCGGGTTGCCGAGGAGGGTACGGCGACTGCCTCCGCCGATCATCCGCCCGCCTGCGGAGACCGTCTCGCTGGGCTGGCCGCCGGTAACCGAAAACTGCTTGCGCCACATATCGGCATAGAACGGCATGCGCCACGGGTTCTCGTGGGCGGCTTCGAAAAACGGAGTTGCGAATTCGCTCTGGCGGAAGAACCGCAGCAGTCCGGTATCGAACCGCGCGGTCTTCGTCGACAGCGAAGCCGTTCCCAGCGCAACTTCGAAATCGTTGTCTAAACTGTATGAACCCTGAGCGGTGACCAGTCCGATCGTGCAGAGAGCAGCCAAATTAATGATCGTGTTCCTCCTCGGCCTCGTCGCCACGAGGTCGTTTGGCGTCGAGACGCCCGAGGATATTAACGCACGAATGTCCCTGAACGCACCCGCCCTGCCCGTGGCGCGGCCATCTTGCCCGCGCGTCGCTAGCCTTTGCCCAGGTGCCTGGTCTTCAAATCCCTCCGAATCGAAAACGGAGTTTCCCATATCAGTGGAAGTGTCGCCAAGCGCGGGCAAGATGGCCGCGCCACGAGGAGGCCAGCAAGAGCCTCCTCCCATCCCCGAAGACCCGGGAGTCCGAAACCCGCCGCCGGAGATCAAGTTTGAGGCTTGGAAACTCGTCCGCCAGACTGACCAGGCTGAGGAGTACGAGCTGAGCTTTCCGACTGCCATGGAGACGGCGTACCCGGAGAACAACCGCGTTCCGGTCCGCGCATTCCTTCCCGCCGACCGACTCGGGCCGGTTCCGGTCGTCATCCTGCTTCACTACTGGGGCGCGACAAGCAGCAGCGTCGAGCAGTCGATGGCGGAGCAGTTGAACCGGCGTGGGATTGCTGCCGTGATCATCGCGCTCCCGTATCACATGGCACGAACCCCGAAAGGAACCCGCTCGGGTGAACTCGCGATCCAGCCCGACCCGGCCAAACTCGTCGTGACCATGGCCCAGTGCGTCTGGGACGTGCGCCGGACCATCGACTGGATTCAATCGAACCGGGACTTCAACGCCAATAAGATCGGGATCAGCGGGACGAGCCTGGGGTCGATCGTCGCATCATTAACCTTCGGTATCGACCAGCGCATCGTGGCCGGTTGCTTCATGCTCGGTGGAGGCGACCTCGCCCACATCCTCTGGAACAGTTCAAGGGTCGTTAGCGAGCGCGAAGCGTTGCGAAAACGCGGCTATACCGAGGAGCGGATGCGGGAAGCACTGACGTGCATCGAGCCGCTGCAGGTGCTTAAGCCCAGCGAACGGAAAGTCTTCATTGTCGGGGCGAAGCACGACACGGTCATCCCCCCGGCCGATGTCACCAAGCTCATCGATGCCCTCACCGCACCTGAACCTCAGGGCGGGACGCACGGGACTGAAGCTTCAGATATTGGAGAGCCTCGGAAATTGGCGTCCCATGCCACCCGTGCCAACGAAGGCACCTCCGAACCCTCGGTCCTTTGGCTGGATTCCGGCCACTATGGCGGGATCTTCGTGGAACGTCAGCTCGCTCGCCAAATGGCCTCATTCTTCGATGCGTCGTTCGACGGACGTGGGTTCAACTCACCGAAGAGCCTCATCGCGCCAACCGTGCGGATTGGACTGGAGGTGAATCCGTCGAGCGGGCTTCAGGTCGCGGTGGGATTCGATGTCTGGCGTTGGAGTCGGAACGCTGACGGATTCGCGTCAATACTCCTTACGCCGAAGGGAGTCCAGGGCTTCCTGGGATACAACATCAGCAACGGACTCGCCTTCGGGATTTCGATACTCCCCAAGCGGACGACGGTGGGTGCGTTTTGGAGCGTGGTGCTGTAATCGATCCCGACCTCGCCGCGTGCGGCCGGCGCAATGTCGCCCACACCTATGTCGAGCTCTCGCGGACTGTGCCGGGGGCCAAGGTCGAGCGGCACTACGGGTTCATTGCCGTGACGGCTCCGATCAGCCTGTCGTTCTGCAACTTTGCCCTCGATTTCGATCTGCGAGACCGGGATCCGGCGCGGGTCATGGCCGCTTTGAGGCAGACGATGGACGGGAAGGAAGCCTTCAGGGCGTTTCATATCCCCGTTCAGGAGGACGACCCCACTGCGGACATCTTGGTCAGCGCGGGTTGGCGACGCCAGCATACGCTCGCCCAAATGGCATGGCGTCCAGAGTCGACCACCACCGACGTACACCTTTACCCCTGCACCCACCCGGCGGAGCGACTAGAAATCGCGGTGTTCATGGTCGAACAGTTCTTTTGGCGTCAGTCCTCGGCTATGCGCCAGGCAATCCTCGACGCCACGATTGCCTCAAGCCACGAGATTTACCGTGTGGGAAGCGGGGACTCCATCGAGGCAGCGGTGATGGCCTCTCGACTCCCGGACAGCCTCGGCCTCTATAACCTCTGTGTGCGCCGGAATCTGCGTGGGCGAGGCTTGGGCGGTCGCGTGGTGAAGGCAATTCAGGCCCTGGCCGCCGAAGCCAATCTGCCGGTCGTACTGCAATGTGAAGCGACCCTCGAGGATTGGTATGCGTACCATGGTATGAAAATTGTCGGAATTGTCGAATCGTATGCGCTTTTCCGGTAATCCTTGGCTATAATGGGGAATTGGAGAGGTTGGCCGTAATGCCGAAGCGACTTGGCTTCACGTTGATAGAGCTTCTGGTCGTGCTTGCGATCTTGGTGATTCTGGCAGGCATCCTCTTCCCTGTCTTCGCCTCGGCTCGGGATAGCGCCCGCCAGACGATGTGCATCAGCAATTTCCGCCAAGTGAATCTGGCCACCACGCTCTATTACTCCGACTACGATGAGCGGACCGTTCCGGCCAGCTATACGGCCCAAGAGGTTGGTACTTCCACCACGGATCGCACCTGGGTGCAACTGGTGCTTCCCTACGTGAGGTCGTTCGGAGTATTCAAGTGTCCGGGCGATCATGGCGTTAAGCCGAACGAGCAAGCCACCTTCGACGAGGATCTCGTTGCTGGCGATGCCTATTCCCGCTACTACCGCGCTTCGCAGCGCTCCAACATCGGCTACAACTACGTTTACCTCTCGCCAATGGCCAGACTCGGCAATGGTCGATGGAGTCCCTTTACGCGCAGTGCATCAACGGTCAGTGACCCGAGCCGAGCTTTCGTCTATGTGGACTCGGTCTGGGAGATCGACTCGAGCGGACGCCCCAGCGGCGGCGGCAGCTATCTCGTGGTACCGCCGTGCCGATACACCAGCGACGGAATCGGACGTTACGACACGTTCATGATGCCTGCGTTGAACGACTCTCAGGTTTACAAAGCGAACGCGGGTTGGCTGCCGAGTGAGGGAAACAGGCCGGCCAAATATGGTGGCGTTTATCCCTGGCATCGAGGACGGGCCACGGTGGCCTTTGCCGACGGAAGTGTTCGCTCGCTCACTCTCTCAGGTCTTACTCGTGGCTGTGACGTTCGTCCGGATTGGGGAGGAACGATTTTCGATCTCGTCAGCTATGGCTGGGATATGAACTGAGCATGAGGGCGGTTCTTGCACTCTTGCTCATCTCTGCAGCATCCCAGACCTTCTCCCAACCCGCCACTACACCCAAGACGGGCTCCGCCGAGCGCAAGGCCTTCCTCGATGGCATCCGACCCCTTGCCGAGAAGAAACTCAAGCAGAAGATCATCTTCCAGGTTCAGATCCTCAAGACCTCGAAGGGCTTTGCCTTCCTTACGGCCCGCCCGCTAAAACCGAATGGCAAGTCGATCGACTGGAGCAAAACTGTTTGGGCACAAGACATCAAGGAAGGCGTCTTTGACGAGCAGGTGATGGCGCTGCTCAAGAAGTCCGGCACCAAGTGGAAGGTCCTCGAATGGACCCTCGGCGCCACCGACTTCCCCGCGCTTGAATGGGTCGAAAAGCATCGCGCGCCCAAGTCGATCCTGCCCAGTTGACCTTACTCTTACGGGTTTGCCGCCGACTTGGCGATTGTTGGCACGGAACCTGCCGTCTTGTTGATCAAAGGATGCAAGCCATGTTGAATCTGTTACTCGTTAGTTCCGCCGTTGCCAGCGTTCCCTCTCAAGGTGACCTGGGCCGCTTTGAGATTACGGAGGTTACGCGGCACGAAGCTTTCGCCGGTCGATTGGGCAAGCGCATCACCGAACGCCTCGAAGTCCGACGTGACGGCAAGGACTATCAGGTCATTATCGATGGCGCCTTCCACAGTCGAATGGGCGGACGTCAGATGCCCCGCCTTTCCGCTGGCAATTCCGTCCGATTGCGCGGATCTCAGAAGGGCTCGATCATTCGAGTGAATTGGGACGGCGTCCGTAAGAGTTAGAAGCAGCAGCCGTGGTAGGGTTCGAGCCCCTCTCGTTCGCGAGGGGGGCTCGCTGCTGTTCGAGTTGCGGTAGAGAAGGCGGCGCCTTAGCTCTGTCATAATAGGCCACCGCCATCATTCAGTTTCAACGGCGAAACGGAGGTTATCACCGCATGTCTGCAATTCCTGCCAACAGAGCAACGACCAAGCTCGATTTCCTTAGGCTCATGATGACGAGCCGAGAAGGCGACCGCCGCGAAGGCATCCTGTTGCGCCAAAGCAAAGGCTGGTTCCAGGTCAGCGGCATGGGACACGAGGCGCTGGCCGCAATGCAGATGTCGCTTCGCGAAGACGACTACATCTTCCCTTACTACCGCTCTCGAGCCTTGATGTTGGCGCGCGGCATGAGCGGTTACGACTTGGCCCTCGCTTACTTTGCCAAGCGCGAGTCGAGCAGTGGTGGGCGCCAAATGCCGGGTCACTACTCGGATCGCAAGCTCAACGTCTTCAGCGTCTGCACGCCGACCGGCGGTTCGCTGCTTCCTGCATGCGGTACGGCCTGGGCGATGAAGCTGGCAGGCAAGGACGGAGTGTGCATCGCCAGCGTCGGCGATGCCGCCAGCCGCCAAGGAGAATTTTACGAAGCCATCGCGTGGGCTGTGCAAGAAAAGCTTCCCCTGATCTTCGTCATCGAAGACAACAAGTACGGCATTTCAACGCCGACCGACCACTTTTTCGCCTACAAGATCGGCGGCATCCTCAGCGAAGAGCACTTGGTCAAGGTCAACGGTCGGCTCATTGACGATGTCGATCGATGCACGAAGGCTGCCGTGGAAAAGGCTCGGCGCGGGGACGGCCCCACCATCCTGTGGTGTGACCTCGACCGGCTATCCAGCCACACCTCGTCCGATGACCATCGGGTCTATCGCGATCTTGCCGACATCGAGGCGATGGCCGACCGAGATCCCATCAAGCTCCTCAAGGACGAACTCATCGCTTCGGGCGAGATCACCGAGGAAGACTTCGCGCGCATGCAAGAAGAGGTGGCGGCCGAAGTCGACGCCGACTACCTCAAGGCCGAGAAGGCGGCTGACCCGCTTGCGGCCGAGGTCTACGCCCACTCATGGGGCGAAGACAAGCCCGCCGAGATTCCCCCGATCGAAGTTGGGCCTCAGACGATGGTCGAAGCGATCAACAAAACCTTCCGCAAAGCCCTGGAGAACGATCCCGGCGTCATCTTCTTCGGTGAAGATATCGAGGACCCCAAGGGTGGCGTCTTTGGACTCACCAAGGGCCTGTCCGAAGCCTTTCCAAAGCAGGTCTTCAACTCGCCGCTGGCAGAAGCCACCATCATGGGTGCGGCGGTCGGGTTGGCGGCAGCCGGGATGAAGCCGGTCTTTGAGCTTCAATTCATCGACTTCGTGGCGCCCGGGTGGAACCAGATCACGACCAACATGAGCACTCTGCGATGGCGCAGTTTCGGCGATTGGACCTGTCCACTCGTGATCTATGCCCCGTACGGTGCCTACCTGCCGGGTGGCTCGCTCTGGCACAGCCAAGCCAACGAAGCCTATCTTGCCCATACGCCCGGCATTAAGGTCGCCATCCCCTCGACGCCGGAGGATGCGGCCGGATTGTTCTGGACCGCGATTCACTCCAACGATCCCTGCTTCATTCTCATTCCGAAGCACATTTTCCGAAAGCGGGTCGATGTCAAGAAGGTTGAGCCCGTACCATTCGGTAAGGCCCGCCTGGTTCGCGAGGGCTCCGACGTCACGCTCGTGACATGGGGCAATACCCTCGAAATCGCCGAAGAAGCGGCCGCCCGGCTTGGTGCCGAATGCAGCGTGGAGATCATTGACCTCCGTTCGATCGTGCCCTGTGACTACGAGACCATCACCGCGTCGGTCGAGAGGACGGGACGCCTTGTCGTCGTGCAGGAGGACACCCGCACGGGAGGCTTCGGTCAAACCGTGATCGCGGAAATGGTTGGCAAGTCGGAGAGGTTCAATCTCTTCCTTGCCTCACCCCAACTGGTCTCGCGCGAGGATGTCCACATCGGCTACAACCCGATCTACGAATATGCTGCGCTGCCAGACGTGGACCAAGTCGTCGACGCCATTCGCACGACGATGGAGTAAGCGCGGGGTGTAGGTGATACACTGACGCCATGGTGCTCTCTGCTCTCGTGGTCTTGGTTGCTTCGAGCGAAGCGATCTCGCTCTTCAACGGCAAGGACCTGGCTGGCTGGCACATGGATGTCCCGGCGCTGGACAAAGACCCGAACGGGAAGAAGCCGTTCATTGTGCGCAATGGCGTCCTCGTCAGCCTGGGCTCGCCCGGCGGTCACCTGATCACCAACGATTCCTACCACGACTACCGCCTGACTATCGAGTACCGTTTCTCGGCTCAGCCCGGCAACTGTGGGGTCCTCGTGCACGCCTCCAAGCCTCGCCGCCTGTATGACATGTTCCCGCAGTCGATCGAAGTGCAGATGCAAAGCGGTGACGCCGGTGACTTTTGGTGCATCGGCGAGAACATCGAAGTACCGGACATGGAGAAGCGCCGTGGCCCGAAGGAGAATTGGGGGGTTGACGGCGACAAAGCTCGACGCATCGTGAATCTGACCGACGGCTCCGAGAAGCCGCTGGGTCAGTGGAATACGATGGAAATCGAGTGCAAGGGCAAAGGCGTCAAAGTCTGGGTGAACGGCACCTTGGTGAACGACGGCTTCAACGCGACCGCCAGCAAAGGCCAAATCGCGCTTCAGGCCGAAGGCTCGGAGGTTGAGTTCCGGAATATCGTTCTGAAGCCGCTTACGAAGTAGCTTAGTAATCGCAGTCCGGCAGGAAGCCTCCCGACGCCGGTGGTGCGCTTCCGGCAGCGGCAACCGCCGCCTCAAGCATCGCATCGAGTTCCTTTCTCTCGAACAAGATGCCCCGCTGGACGACCTGCCGAACCTTCCTCGTATTCCCGATCTTCTCAAGCGGATTGGCGTCGAGAAGGACCAAATCGGCTTCGTATCCGACCTGAATGCGGCCGACGCGCCTGCGGAGGTAATCGCCGACATTGAACGTGGCGGTTCGGAGCGCGTCGCGGTTCGAGAGGCCGGCTTCGACCAGCAGTTCGAGCTCATCGTGCAAGCTGAATCCGGGGAAGCAGTAAGGGTTGAGGCAATCGGTCCCGGCCAGAAGGAGAATGCCGCTTTGGTGGAGCTGCTTGGTCAGACGAAGTGCCGTTCCATAATCGCGCTTCATCTTCGCCCACTGCTCGGATGTCCACGATTTGAAACGAAAGTCATTGGCCGGATCCCAACGATCAATCATCCATTTCGGCATGTACTTGAGTCGCGGATCGGCCGTGAATTTGGGGTCCTTGAGGTTGGCAATCGCTCTGAGTACGGTTAGCGTAGGGCACCACGCCATCTTCTGCGCCTTCATCTCGCTAATGGCGAGGGCAAACTCGTAGGGTTTGTCGGCAAGCTTGATCAGCCCGTTCGTATGCTCGCCGGATCGCTGGCCAGAGCGGGCGGTGTCGACGACGGACACGCTGTTCGGGATGTGTCCGGCGAAGGGAATCTTGGACGCCTTCGCCTCGTCGACGATGCCTCGGTATCCGTCAGCTGGCAACAGCGAGTAGACCTTCACGAAGTCGTACCCGCCTGCGACGATTTTCTTCACCGCTTCTCGCCCTTCCTCGTAGTTGCCAACCGCGATCGAGCCGGGCCAGATGGGTGTAGGTCCGTCCACGATCGGCCCTGCAACGACCATCTTCGGGCCAATGGATCTGCCTTGGTCGAACTGAGTCCGCCACGCCAAGTGGATCGGCGAGCCGAACATATCCCGGACGCCGGTCACGCCGTTGGCCGTGAACAGGCTGAAGTGCCGAGGGTCGGCGGCGTGGATGTGCATGTCCCAGAGTCCGGGAATGGCATAGAGACCTTTGCCGTCTACGACCCGCGCGGCTTTCGAGACGGGAACCTCATCCGAGTTGCCGATGGCAACGAAGCGTCCGCCGTCGATGACGATGGTCTGGTCCGGCACCGCGCGGCCCTTCTCTAGGTCGATGAGCGAGACGTGAGTGATCGTAATCGGGGCTGCAATGAGCCCAGCGAGCAGTGGCAGCATCACGGCTTCTCGTTCCCCCAGAGTTGCCCGCCGCCGTTCGCCGTGCGCCATGCATCGCGCCAGCGATGCACGTCGACGACCCCGATAACCGGCAACGGGACCCGTGCTTCAGCGCTAGGCAAAGCAGGGAACGGGCGGCTGGGCAGGGTCTGATACCAGTAGGCGACGCTGGCGATTTCCAAGGTCAGCACGTTCGCGTGACCGGCTTCGATGCTTGCCCGTAGGGACTTCTTGAACCGAATCGGGTCCTCGAGGTGGAAGCGGTAGCAGTGCGTCCGGCCGAGCCAGCCAAACCGGGGATCGGTGTTGCCAAAACCCGGCGCGCGGGCGGTGCCGAAGTAGGGATGGCTGTAGGGGCTGTCGGGGCTCCAGCTTTGGTTAAAGTAGTCCTCGGTGCCGGTGCCGTGCGCGCTAAATGGCCAGGGTTCCCCGTCAACACTGAACATATCGTCGCCTTCGCCGTACCAAATTGGGCTCGGGCAGTTGACGAAGTAGTTGACCCCCACGAAGTGCCCCTGCCCTTCACACTCGCAGAAGAGATAGTTGTTGGCGTCGGTCGGGTTTTTCGGCGTCGTCCCGAGTACTCCCCACTCGTTCTCGCGGTCGCCGAAATCAGACTCGGGTTGGGTGATTTCTTGGTTGTACCAAGCGTGGAATCGGCCGGCGTCGTCGTGGATCGTGTCGTGCTCCTCGACATCGATGTAGAAATACAGTGCGTCGACGTCTTCGGGTCCTTGGTTCTCGATGGCCATCCGGGCACCCTTGCCAAACGGCATCGGAAAGTAGCAGACCAGGGCTTTGCCGTCGCGTGGAGCCGCCGCCAAGGGCAGGGAAATGAACTCGTAATCGAGTCCCCAGCCCTGGCCGAAGAAGTCGCCGATGGGGGCTTCGACGCTCGGGTGCTCCTGCCCGTCCCAGTACATCCGCAGGATCAAGTTGCGCTTGTGGAGCGTGTCCTTGCTGGAGATCGTGAACCATAGGTGCTTGACGATCCCTGCGCCCTTGATCTCGGCAAGCGTCGCGGTCGTTCCAGCCGGGACCTTGATGTTGTCGCTGTTGCCGCCGGTTCGGTCGTAGCTGGAGAATCGCCGACTGCGGGCGTCGACAAGGCGATGGATGTTCGACAGTGGTCCCTGGCTCATGCGAGTTCCTTCTGGAAAAATGCCTTCATCTTCTCCCAGCAGGTCGCGCTGGCTTCTGGGTGATGGACCTCAGGTCGATCCGAGTTGAAGAAAGCGTGGTGGGTACCGGGGAAGATGGTGAAGTCGTGGGCTTTGTCCGCGGCTGTCAGTTTGTCGCGCAACCCCTCGACCGCCTCCGCATTCGCGTAGGCGTCGTGCTCGGCGAAGAACCCAAGCATTGGACCCTGTAGGTTCTCGAACGGCGGGTGGACGTTTGGGTGAATGCCATAGAAGTTCACGCAAGCCCCGATCTTGGGGTTGACGGCAGCCGCGTACATCGCCAGTTGTCCGCCCATGCAGAACCCGACGACACCGACGCGATCCCCGACAGTTGCCTCGTCTTCGAGCAACCGGTCGACGGCTCCGTTTAGGATTTTCTCCGCTTCTTGAATATTGAGAGCCATCATCAACGATCCGGCCTCGTCGGGTTCGGTCGTCGCATGACCGTTGTAGAGGTCGGGGGCAAGAGCCGTGAACCCGGCCTCCGCGAACCGATCCGCGACTTCCTTGATATGCCCTACCAACCCCCACCATTCCTGAATCACGATGACGCCGGGTCCCTGGCCCGCAGCCGAACGCGAGAGATAACCGGCGTATTCGTGTCCATTCCCCCGAAACCGAATCAAGTCACCCATGCGAGCATTTTGAACTACGGTAGTCTTAGGAGGTACGGAGGAGCCTATGCTGAAGGAATTCAAAGAGTTCGCACTCAAGGGCAACATGCTCGACTTGGCCGTGGGCGTTATCATCGGCGCGGCTTTCGGCAAGATCATCGACTCGCTGGTCAAGGATATCATCATGCCTCCGATCGCGATGCTCTTGGGGGGGAAGGACTTCTCCAGCCAATTCGCGGTACTGAAGGAAGGGAACCCAGCTGGCCCCTACGCCAGCCTCGATGCAGCAACCAAAGCGGGCGCGAACACGCTGAATTACGGTGTGTTCATCAACGCGATCGTCACCTTCTTGATCATCGCCTTCTCGGTCTTCCTCGTGGTCAAGGGAGTGAACAAAATGCGGCGGCAACCCGAACCCGAGCCCGAAGCAGCCCCAACTCCTTCGGCTGAGGAGGTACTTCTCACGGAGATCCGCGATCTGCTCAAAAGCCGCAGCTAGCACGCCGAGTATCATAGACGCGTGAAGGCCGGTTGGGTCGTTTTTGGCGTGGTCGTGGCGTCCATTTTGCTTGCTACGATCTGGTCCATTGGCAATGGCCTGACCGCGACAACGCGTTTCCGGGAGAGTGCGCTCCGCGAGGGCGACAAGATGCTCCCGCCCATCCTCGAGGATTGGAGCGTGGCCGAGTTAAGAGGTCAAGCCGCGCCTCAGCTCTTGGAGAACAACTCCGAACAGGACATCGCGAAGATGATGGCCGACCTCAAGGCGAGGCTCGGCCCGCTCCGCTCGTTGGGCAAATCGGAAGCCGGAAACGTTCATTCTCCCAGCGTCAAGAACGAGGGAGGCCCCTTCATGGTGGTTGATTACCAGGCGACCGGCACCTTCGAAAAAGGGAAGGCGGTGATCGAAGTCAAGCTCGTGCGCAGCGAAGGAAAGTGGCGAATCGGCAACTTCTTCGTACGCGATGCGAAGCCCGAGCCCTGATTCGGCTCACAAAATTCGAAAAACTGGCTGAACGATGTGACATTTTGTGCGTCGTTGCCAGTACATCGGATGGAGGTATTCGAAATGCTTAATAAGATGACCCTGAAGCTTGGCGTCGCTATGGCCATGCTTCTTGTTGTAGGATCGGCTTTCGCCCAAGGCGGCGGTGGCGGACAAGGACGAGGACTTGGCGGACAGCGTGGCGGCATGATGGGCGGCGGCCAAGGTTCGCTTCAGCTTCTCACCCGCAAAGATGTCCAGGATGATCTGGTGATTACGGCCGAGCAGAAGAAGAAGATCGATGATCTGAACACGGCTGCACAGTCCGAGCGCCAGAAGATGATGGAAGACATGCGAGCCGGCGGCGGCCAGCCCGACATGGAAGCCATGCGCGCAGCGATGGAGAAGTCGCGAAAGGCCAATGACGAGAAGGTCAAGGCGATCCTCACGGCCGATCAGCAGAAGCGACTGAAGGAGATTCGCGTTCAGATCATGGGCAACCGCGCAATCATGGATGAGGAAGTCCAGAAGGACCTCGGCCTGACCGCTGATCAGAAGTCCAAGATCAAAAAGATTCAGGAGAAGCAGCAGCAGGATATGCGCGACATGATGGAAGACATGCGCAATTCCGGCGGCCAGATGGATCGCGAAGCGATGCAGGCTGCCATGCAGAAGTCTCAGGATAAGATGAACGAAGAGATGGCCAAGGTTCTCACCGCTGAGCAGGCCACCAAGCTGAAGGAAATGGGCGGCAAGCCGTTCAAGTCGACCCAGCAGCCCGGCGGACGCCGAGGCGGCGGTGGTGGCGGCGGCCTCTAAGGTCGTTTCCGCACTATCACGAGCCCGGACGCTTCGGCGTCCGGGTTTTTCTTTTGTACCGCTGGCGTCCCGCCGGCACAAGGCCTCTCAAATCTGCGGCTTCTTCGCCTCGACCTCTCCCTCAACCCCTCTCCTCCGCCGCGACGTCTGGGGTTGGCCAGGGCTTGCGGGCGCAGGAGAGTGGAGCCGGAGGGCCCAGGACCGTTCGACATCAATGTGATATCATAATGGTGTCAAGGAGACATAAGGTCCATGTCAAACGAAAAAGCAATCAAACCGGCACCAGGCATGCTCATGCTGCTGGTGGTCATCGCCCTCTTCGCAGCCGCCGTCTATGGCATCTTTCTCATCAAGCAAAACGAGGCGAATCCCGGCTTGTTTATCGCGCTGGATGTCGCGCTCTGGCTCGTAGCCTCCGTCATGACGGGCGGCTTTGCCGTCGTCGAACCCGGCGGAAGCAAAGTCGTGCTGCTCTTCGGCCGCTATGTCGGCACGATCAAGGACAGCGGGTTCTTTTGGGTGAATCCTTTCACCAATCGGCGCTCGGTATCGCTTCGTGTCCGAACGCTCAACGGCGAACGGCTAAAAGTCAATGACCTCGTCGGCAACCCCGTCGAGATCGCGGCGATCATTGTCTGGCAGGTCAACGACACGTATCGAGCCAGCTTCGAAGTCGACGATTACGCCCAGTTCGTCAACCTTCAGAGTGAGACGGCCTTGCGGCACTCCGCATCCGCCTATCCCTACGACGGTGACGACGACGTACCTTCCCTACGTCACAACACGAGCGACATTCAGGAGCACTTGCTCGAAGAGCTTCGACAGCGGCTGCAGATGGCCGGCGTGAGCATCCTTGAAGCGCGTCTCTCGCATTTGGCTTACGCGCCAGAAATCGCGGGTGTCATGCTTCGCCGCCAACAGGCGTCGGCCGTCATTGCCGCTCGGCAGAAGATCGTCGATGGAGCAGTGGGCATGGTGGAAATGGCCTTGGAGCGACTCGAGTCCAAGAACGTCGTCCACCTCGACGAGGAGCGCAAGGCGGCCATGGTTTCGAACCTCATGGTCGTGCTGTGCAGTGAAAGCGCAGCTCAGCCCGTGCTCAACACGGGGACGCTGTACCCATAACCATGGCGGAACGCAAAGCGTTAGTGCTGCGCATCAGCCCGGAGCTTTGGGAAGAAGTGCAGCGGATGGCGGGAGAGGAACTCCGGAGCGTGAATGCTCAGATCGAGTTCCTCCTCCGCGAGGCGCTTCGCCAGCGGGGTCGGCTTAAAGGAACCGACTCCACCGATCAGGAAGATTAGGGAAGCTCCCCTCTCCTGCGCCCTGCAAAATCGCAGTTTTCGCCCGACATGGTGGCGGAGGAGAGGGGCTGGGGGAGAGGTGACGCCGCAGACTTTGCTCTTCGCGGCCCCCTGCCCAGCCCTCCCCTACGGGAGTGGGAGAGGGAGTCTAACCTCCAGGAGGGGTTACGCCTCCGCCGCCCATCATACGCCACCAACTGAATTCCTCGGTGGTGCCATCGGCGTAGGTTATCGTTCCGTTGCCTTCGGCATCCCACCGCAGGGTGGCGGGTAGGCCGGGATCGGGCCCTTCGAGGCGCCCGTTGCCGCTTCCATCGGCACTCCAGTTGTACTGCGTTCGGTAGCCGAGCGAATTCTCGGAGCGGATCGTCGACGTTCCGTCACCGGCATAGTCGCCGCTGTCGTTAGACCACGATCCGTTGGCACCGTCCACACGATTGGCCCACGACATGGTTCCCGCGTCCCAGGAACTGCGCCCGTGATAGCGATCTCCGCTCCACGTAGCGTCGTAGTTCATCGAACCGGTCGTCTCCGAGGTCATCGAAGACTCGTAAACGCCTCGCGATCCGTTAAGGATTCCGGCGGAAAACTGGTATTCGGTGCGCCAAGCGACGGGGTAGGAAGTCCAATCCGAGGGCCAGACAGACAGCATGAACCCCGCCGGCTGCGCCTTGGCTTCATCGACGTAGAAATCCTGCCGGAATCGGGTGTCGGCAAAACTGACCTGAACCCAGAGTCCAAGCCACTCATCGAAGTAGAAGTCGTCAAACTGGGGCGGAGGCGGATCGCCGCCACCCGGACCGGGATCGGGGTCGGTCGAACCGCCGCCGCCACCTTCGTCGCCTCGCCCGATGTGGGGACCACCCATCGTGGGCGGCGCGTTATGTCGGATGAAACCGCCGAGCATCGGCAGCCCTTGCGGGCCACCTTCCCCGGCATGTCCGCCGGGCATCGGTGTAAATCTCGGTCCGAGAGGCACGCCACTGTGGCCAATCGAGCGGATCGCGAAGTCGTGGGTCTTCTGAACGTTATCGCGGGTCTGCTGGGTTGGCGCGCGATTGGAGGTTCCCGGGGTGCTGCCACCGCCGCCGCATCCTGCGGCGAGCACGGCCAATGCCAAGAACAAGCACTTTCGTCTCATCGTTTTCTCCTTCCGCTAGTCTCGCACATCTGCGGGCGATCCGTGCAACTATTTCGGCTTTTTGGGGAAGGTGCCTTTGGCGGTCTGCCACTGGAAGAGTTCCAGTTTCAGCCGTCCCGCTTTGATCGCGGGGTCCTTTGACGCCATTTCCTCGACCTTGGCTTTATCCTTGGTGCGGAAGATGAAGACGCCGCGAAAGTCGCCCTTCTCGGCAATGGGTCCCGCAAGCACGAGGTCACCGGTTGCGGCCATCGCGTTGATATTCGCCATGTGCCCGGCCTGGATCTCCTTGGATTTCGCCTCGTCGAAGGTTGGTGCATTCGCCGGCGTTCGCAAGAAGCCGAACCAATAGGTCTCTAGGTCGAGGAACTTCGATCCCTTCTGCGGGATGTTTGTTGCGGTGTACCAGCCGTAGGGCTCGACAGCCAGGATTCCGCTCTTAATGAACGGATCGTTTTTGAGGAGGTCGAGGGCTTCGTCGCGGGTCTTGACATGCAGCGCGATCAAGCCTCGGTATTTTCCGGCATCCGTGAGCGGCCCAACGAGGATCGCCTTTCGTTCCGACCAGAGTCCCTCGAGCAACTTGAGGTGCTCGGCCTGCATCTTCTCCGCTTGCTCAGCCGACATCTTGATCTTGATGTCGCCTTCGACCAAGAAGACAAGTTGGACGACCTCCATCTTGTACTCCGGTTCCCTTTTCTCTTGGATCGCAGCCAGGGTCATCCCGCTCAGGGCCAGCAACGTGCATAAAACCACACTCTCAGTATTGCCAACCTCGCGAAAGGATGGCAACGCGAGACTGATATTTCGGGCGGAAGTGTCGTAATCCAGCATCGAGTGTGGAAAAGGTGTTGACCATGGGCGGCGAGAATCTCAAAATGGCGGGCACCAAATCGCTAAGATAGATCGTCCATCCGGTAATCGCACCAGGTGAGCACGATGATCAGAATCGTCGGAATTCAGCGCAGTCCAGACCCAACATCCGAGTTCGCCCTTCTTCAGAATCAGGGTGGGCTCCGTTTGAGTTTGCGCGGACACGCTATCCTACGCGAGGATGCCCTGGAGTCTGGTGACGCCAGTCGCGACATGCACTTCTTCACCGATGACGTCATCATTCCCCCCGGGGTCTATGTCCTCCTCCATACGGGCGCCGGTGTGCCGCGGTGGGCGCGGTCGAGAGACGGTGCCCTGATGTACGTCGCCTTCATGAACCGTACCGAGTCGGCGTGGCACGATTGCCACGGTCCAATCCACGTCCTGGCCACCCAGCATACGTTTACCGAGCGGCGCGAAGCTCTTCTTGCCGTCTAAAGCTGGAGTCGGTAGCCCCACTCTTCGTAGGGAACGCCGTAGTCTGGATCGAACACCTCGCGATCGCCAATCGGCTCCGCGCCAGCTTTCCTGTACATGACGTGCGAGACATCGAGAGTTTTGTCGGACCAGATTTCCATGGATTGATAGCCGCGTTGACGGGCTTCCTCGATCGCGAACCGAAGCAGCCGCTTGCCGTAACCGTTCCCTCTCTGCGATTTAGGCAGGTATAGCCGATAAAGGGTGCACTCAACCCCGTAACCGCGCAGTCCGACGGTGCCAATGATGCCTTCGTCGGATTCGAGCACCCAGAACCCGCCGCCACGCTCGAGATAGTAGGTCCCAATATCGAAGATGTCGCGGTTTTCCGTCAGAGGATCCCACGGCCAGCCGTACTCATCGAAGACCGACTTGATGACGGCGGCAATCCCGTCCTCGTCACCGGGTCGGTACGCTCGAATGTCGGGTGGCATTGGAGTGATTATGCCGTACCGCTGGCGTCCCGCCAGCATCCCTTCCGCCCCACTAGCTCGAGCCGGCGGGACGCCAGCGGTACAGGGGGGACGGCTCACGCTCCAATGTGGGACACTGTTAGACGATGGAGCGAGTGGACGTGACGATCATCGGCGGAGGTCCGGTGGGGCTTTTTGCCGCCTTCTATGCGGGCCTGCGTGGCATGTCGGTGCGAATCATAGACAGCCTCCACGAACTCGGCGGGCAACTTACTGCGCTCTATCCCGAGAAGTATGTCTATGACATGCCGGGCTTCCCAAAAGTGCTCGCGAAGGACCTGGCCGCGGCGATGGCCGAGCAAGGCGTGCAATACGGCGCCCACCTCGTGCTGGGCGAAACCGCCGACACTCTGATCGATGACGGCGAAGAGGGCCACACCATCGTCACCAGCGTGGGTACGTCACTCCCAACCCGGACCGTCATCATATCAGCCGGCGCAGGTGCCTTCAGCCCAACCAAACTCGGGGTCGAACGCGAGGAGGAGTTTCTCGGCAGGGGCCTATCGTACGGAGTTCGGGAGAGAGCGATTTTCGCCGGGAAGGACGTTACCGTGGTCGGGGGCGGAGACAGCGCGTTCGACTGGGCCTTGAGCCTCGAACCGATTGCGGCTCGGATCCGTCTCGTACATCGCCGCGACCAGTTTCGCGCCCACGAGGATACGGTGAAGCAGGTCATGGCCAGTCGGGTCGAGATGCGGCTTTGGCAAGTGGTCAAGGAACTCCACGGCGACGATCATCTGTGCGCCGTCACGGTGGAGAACACCCAAACCAAGGATCAGGAGCGGATCGAGACGGACGCCGTCATCGTCAACGTCGGCTATAAATCCTCGTTAGGCCCCCTCAAGGATTGGGGCTTGCAGATCGAGAAGAACCAGATCGTCGTCGACGGCCTCTACCGGACGAATCGCCCAGGAGTCTTCGCGGTTGGAGACGTCTGCTCCTTCGAAGGAAAGCTGAAGCTCATTGCCACCGGGGTCGGCGAAGCGGCAACGGCCGTCTGCGTGGCCAAGACAATGCTCGATCCCGCCGCCAAGCTGTTTCCTGGGCACAGTTCGGATCGGGACGAGTGACTCTTGCTTCGGGGAGGACTTGCCCATAATAAGACCGCGACTCATGGACGACATTCGAAGGCAAGACCGCAAGATCTACGTCAAGGAGATCTTTCGCTTCACGCGCCTTTTCCTTTGGGTCGGACTCGCGGTCCTCGCTTACTTCATCCTCGGCGCTCTGAAGCTCTGGCAGGGCTTCATTATCATCCCGATCATCGCGCTGTTCGTAACCGCCTACTTCGAGAGCATCCCCAGGCGCTTCCTCAACCGGCGGTTCCTGCTGCTTTGGGAGTCCTGCCAGGACCGACTCGAACGGTTCGAGGAAGCCCTCAAGCAGACCAAGCGAAGCAAGATCGCGGAGTTCGAGGAGATGCCGAAGACGATTCACGCGGTTTCGGCTTCGCTTTACCAAGCCCTGCGCCGCGCCGACCTCGTATTTCAGGAGATCACCAAGAGCGAGGGTTGGATTCCTGGCAACACACCATCCCCCCCACCTATGCGCCACGGAGACCCTCAAGCGCAAGAGCTCTACCGGATCGCCGACAAGAACATCGCCGAGTATCGGCAGCACTTTCATGCCGTGATGGCTGGGGTTCAGCGGGCTGAGGCCCAGGCGGTCGTCTTCACCACCACGCTCGATACGCTGCGGATGAAGATGCTGGGCTACCGACTGACCGGCAAGCGGCCCGAACTGTCGTCGCAGGAGTTCTTGGAGTCGCTGACCGAAGCTAAATTGCAGCTTGAAGCGATCGACAAAGCGCTCGATGAGTTGGAGCTGTCGCCGTTCCCGAAGACGGTCGCGATCCTGCCCGATGAGGACCAGATTCACCTCCGACCGGGGTCGTAAACGAAAAAATTCGGGCCGTAGGGAGAGATCAGGTACGGCCCGAGAGGTGTTTGTTCGTCTGTTCTGTTTTCGTCTCTGTCGGACTATTCAGTTGGTTGCTTCGCTTGGCCGCTCGTCCGGTTCTTGACCGGAGTCTTCGCTGTGCTCAATACGTTGCTATCTCATTAGACAACTGGCGAACCCCAATCGTTAATCCAATGGGACCATGGTCCCAAACTCAGGTTCAAGCCATGCTGGTACAACTGGTTCATGCTTGATCGCAACCTCATTCGCACCCAGCCGGAAGCCGTCCGCGCGGGGGCTGCCCGGAAGGGAATCCAGGTGGACGTGGACGCTTACCTCGCCCTTGACGGCGAGTACCGCGCCCTGCTGACCGACCTCCAGACCAAGCAAGCCGAGTCGAACACCAAGAGCAAAGCGATCGGGGCCCTGATGGGCCAGGGCAAGAAGGACGAGGCGGAAGCGGCCAAAGACGAAATGAAGGCGCTCAAGGAAGCGATCGCGGCGGGTGAGGCCAAACAACGGGACCTTGAGGATAGGCTCAACCAACTCGACCTCGGATTCCCCAACATCCCCCACGAATCGGTACCGGACGGGTTCAGCGAGGAGAAGAACGAGATCGTCCGCGACTGGGGCGATATTCCCCAGTTCGACTTCGAGGTCAAGCCGCACTGGGACGTCGCCGATGCCCTGAAGCTGGTTGATTTTGCCCGGGCAAGCAAGATCAGCGGGAGCGGGTTCGCGGTCTACACCGGCTGGGGTGCGCGGCTCCAGCGAGCCCTGATCAGCTTTATGATTGACCACCAGACGCTGACGAACGGCTATCACGAGATCTACCCGCCGTACATGGTCAACACCGCGAGCTTGACGGGGACGGGGCAGCTTCCCAAGTTCGAGGAGGATCTCTACAAGACCGACGAGGACCTCTACATGATCCCGACCGCCGAGGTGCCGGTGACGAACTTGTACCGCGACGAGATTCTCGAAGCGTGGCAGCTTCCAATGCGCTTCGCCGCCTACAGCGCCTGCTTCCGAAAGGAAGCTGGCGCGGCAGGCAAGGACACGCGGGGCATTCAGCGGATGCATCAATTCGACAAGGTCGAATTGGTCAAGTACACGCTCCCTGAGACCAGCTACGACGAGCTTGAGAGCATGGTTGTCGATGCCGAAGGCATCCTCCAAGCCCTCGGCCTCCACTACCGCATCAGCCTCCTCTGCGCGGGCGAGATGAGCTTCTCGAACGCCAAGTGCTACGACCTCGAAGTCTGGTCGCCAGGCATCGGGCGGTATCTAGAGATTTCATCGTGCAGCAACTTCGAGTCGTTCCAGGCCCGTCGCGCGAACATCCGCTTCCGCCGTGCCCAGGGGGAGAAGCCCGAGTACGTCCACATCCTGAACGGCTCAGGTCTGGCGACGCCCCGCCTGTTCGCCGCGATCTGCGAGCAGTGCCAGCAAGCGGACGGAAGCGTGGCGGTGCCGGAGCCGTTGCGGTCTTATGTAGGGACGGATGTGATTACGTCCGACTGATTCCCCCGTGGCGCGGCCGTCCCGCCCGCGCTGGGAGACCTACCAAGTTGGGCCATCATGATCCGAACTCGTCCCTCAAAACGACCACTGCGGACGAGTCCTTTTTCCTGGTTGCGGGAGCTGCCCCGCTTGGGCAGGGAGCCCCAGCTTGAGAGATCGTGGTTTGACGAGGGGTCATTTTCGGTCCTAAGCGGAGTCTCAACCGTTGAACCTCCTACGGAAGAACCGTTCTTTCGGTATTCGGGACTCAGCCTTAACGATGTTTCCCTGACAAGTTTGAGAATTGGCCGCAACGACGTGGTGCTTGGCTTCAATCATCCTTATCTTGAGGAACTAGCAATGGCAGCGTCTTCGAAACGGGATTGGTCGGCACTGTCGTCTGCCTTTCCCGTGATTGTCGCGTTTCAAGAAGTGAGCGAGGTTCGAATTGTTAGGGCATGCGACCAGGGCGTGTTCCAGCACGTTCGCACTCGCCGAGGGATTGACGCAAAGTGGTTCTCGTGTCGCGCTATTAGACAGCTTCATTTGACTAAATGGTCCGCTAATGTCAAGGAGGTCGTGCTTACGGCGTGCGCCAGAAGGCAGTTGAGGGAGCATCCCCAAGAGTACGAAGTGCTCGAAAACACGTATGCTATGTGTATTTGTTGTGGTCAGGTTCTGGTGGAGCAGAATCTCAGGAACGCATGGATTTCGACAATCGGCAATCACGCGGTCGAGATTTTCGATGTGTTTGACAGCATCTGGCCCAAGCCGCTATGGGGATGTTGCGATTACGAAAACTGGCTCATCGAATCGGGTTACACCAATCTCCTCGGCGGCGAATGGCGGCCTGAATGGGTTGGCCAGGCTGGGCACACCAAGGTGCAGCGGTGATTCCCTAAGTTCGGCCATAGCGCGGGCGGGACGGCCGCGCCACGGTTCAGTGCGAACAGAACTCCCGACCGCTACCAACTCGTCGTATACTTAACCGGGACCAGCGAACCGCTGGGCACCTGCAACGTTAGGGCAACATCATGAGGGAACTTACTTCGAAGGGCATCTGGGTCGCGGGCACGCTCGGTATCGCGGGGCTATTGGTCGGATTCACGACCCTAAACCAAGGTGGCCTGGCCAAGACGACAAAGCCGACGACCAAGGCAACGGTCCTGCTGTTCCTCAGCACCGACTGCCCCGTCGCCGCGCAATACTCACCGCGCATCCAACGACTGACAGATGAATTCGCCCCTCAGGGTGTCGAGTTCAAGGCCTATTTCCCCAACGAGGGCGAGTCAAAAGCGGCCGTCGAGAAGTACGTTCGCGAACGCGAGTACCGCTTCGATTGGGCGCAGGATCCGGGCGGGAAGATCGCGCGCCAAAAGGGCGTTAAGTCCGTTCCCACCGTAGTCGTCGTTGACCCAACCGGCAAGACCCTCTACTCAGGCGCGATCGACGACAGCAAGCAAGTCGCCAACGTCAAGCAGAATTACCTCAAGGACGCCCTCGCCGCGATCATCGCCGGAAGAACCCCGAAGACGGCCAAGACCGAGGCGTTCGGCTGCATCCTCATGGCCGGGCCAGACGCCATTCCGGTCAGCAAGGTCAATTACGCCGACCACGTCGCCTCGATCATCTACAAGCGATGCACAGCCTGTCACCGCGAAGGCGAGGTCGCGCCGTTCACCCTTTCCAGCTACGAAGACGCGCGTAAGTGGGCCAAGAACATCGCCCGCGTGACCGAGAAGCGCATCATGCCGCCTTGGAAAGCGGTTGAGGGGTTCGGAGAATTCCACGACGAAAATCGACTCTCCGACAACGAAATCGAGACGCTCAAGAACTGGGCGGAAGCCGGTGCGCCGCGCGGCGACGCCAAAAGCGAGCCGAAGGCTCCCAAGTTCCCGAAGGACTGGGCGCTCGGGACGCCCGACCTCGTTTTGACCCCAACCAAGCCGTTCAAATTGCCCAAAGAAGGCCGTGACATCTACCGCCACTTCGTCCTCAAGACGAATCTCAAGGAACCGGTGTGGGTCACGGCAATGGACGCCAAGCCCGGCAATCGGACCGTCGTCCACCACGTGATCGCGTTCCTCGATTCCAAAGGTCGCGGGCAGAAGCTGGATGAGAAGAACGATGATGGCCAAGACGGCTACAACGCATTCGGGACACCTGGTTTCGTGCCGGACGGCTCACTCGGCGGCTGGGCACCAGGCGTTGCCGCACGTCACCTGCCGACCGATGCCGGATTCCTGCTCAAGCCGGGCACCGATGTCGTCCTGCAGGTTCACTATCACATGAGCGGCAAGGAGGAAGTCGACCAAACCAAACTCGGCCTCTACTTCTCCAAAAAGCCGGTGAAGAAAGAGGTGGAGATCGCGTGGCTCGCCAATCCGTTCTTCCGGCTCAAGGCGGGTGATTCGAACGCGAAGGTGAACCTCACCATCCCGATCCCGGCCGACGTGACGTGCTACGGCGTCATGCCCCACATGCACCTGCTCGGCAAGTCGATGAAAGCCGAAGTCGAACTCCCCGATGGCACCCGCAAGCCGATGGTGTGGGTTCAGGACTGGGACTTCAACTGGCAGTTCACGTACGCCTTCAAGGAGCCGATGCGCCTGCCGAAAGGCTCGAAGGTCCACATCGAAGGTTACTACGACAACTCGAAGGACAATCCCAATAACCCCAACGATCCGCCGAAGGACATCCGCTGGGGTGAGGAAACGACCGACGAGATGTTCCTGCTGGTGGCTATGATTTCAAGGGACTAACCAATCGCGGGAGTTACGCAGGCTGCAGGTCGCTCCCGCGAATCACATCACGCCGCGCCATCGCCATGACGCTCGACTGAGCGGCAAGTTGGCCGGCTAGGACTCGAAAAGCCTCCGCTTGGGGACGGTCGGAGTAGGCGACGAGGCTGGGGGTGCCGTCGTCGTTGGCCTTGCTCACCATCGGATCGAGTGGGATAGAGCCGAGGAAGGGGATTTTGAGCATCTCAGCGAGCTTCTCACCCGGCATTCCGGCGAAGATGCGGGTCTCTTCGCCGCACCCGGGGCAGATGTAGGTGCCCATGTTCTCGACGACTCCCAGCAAGGGCGAATTCAACCGCCTGAACAGCGCAGCCGCTTTGCCCGCGATGTTGCCGGCCACGTTGTGGGGGGTCGTGACAATGACGACGCCGGTCAGCGGCACGAGTTGGGCGAGGGACATCGGCGCATCGCCGGTTCCGGGCGGCAAGTCGACAAGCAAGTAGTCCAACTCGCCCCAATCCACATCGGCGAGAAGCTGCTTGACCGTCCCCGCGACCATCGGCCCGCGCCACAGCACCGCCTGCCCCTCTTCGAGGAGGAAGCCGAGCGACATGAGCTTCACCCCGAACCGCTCGATCGGGACGATCTTGGATTCGCGCGTGTACGGACGATCGTCCGGGCAGCCCATCATGAGCGGGATGCTTGGGCCGTAGACATCGGCATCCATCAATCCGACCCGTGCGCCGGTCTGGGCGAGGGCGATCGCGAGGTTGACGGTGACCGTGCTCTTGCCGACGCCGCCCTTGCCTGAAGCGACCGCGATGATCTGGCGGACCTTGGGGACGAGGTCTTCCTGCTGGGCTTGGCGCGTGCGCACGACAGCGGTCATCTCGACCTCGACCGAGTCCACGCCATCGAGGGCCGAGACGACTTCTTCGCACTGCTGCTTGAGGATTTCCTTGACCGGGCACGCCGGGGTCGTGAGCTCGACCTTGAAACTGACTCGCCCGCCCTCGATCGCGATTTCTTTCACGAATCCGAGCGTGACGATGTCGCGATGAAGGTCGGGATCCATTACCTGCCGCAGGGCGTCAAGAACGGCGGCTTCGGTTAGGGGCATGCAAGGATGGTACCGCGAAGGTCAGTCCCACTTTTCGGCGAGCACCTCGCCAACCGCCTGCAGAAACTCTTCGTCGGTGCGGTTGAAGCTGGCCACCTTGTGCCCGTCGACATCGATCTGGCCGAGGATCTTGCCGCCACGGCGAATAAGGACCACGATCTCGCTTCGTGTGTCGATGCTGCAGGCCAAGTAGTTGCTCAGGCTCCGCACATCGTCGATCACTTGGTTCTCGTTCTCGCTGATAGCGGTTCCGCAGACTCCCGTGCCAACGGGAATTCGGGTGTGATCGGTGGCTGCACCGACGTATTCATCGAGAACGAGTTCATCGCCTTCCAGGCGGTAGACACCAACCCAGTCGTACCCGTCGATGTGGGAGAGAACCTCCATCGCGAATGCCCGCAACGCCCGACCTTCTTGGGGCGTGTCCGAAAGGAGTTGAATGATACGGTCGGCTTCGCGCGGCAGAACCATAACAAAACTGTACCTTGGTCCGGAGTTCATAATGCGGAAGGGAGTATGAAAGCCAAGGTCGTGCTGCTCGTGGAAGACAGCGCCGACGATGAGATGTTCACGTTGCGGGCGTTTCGACGCGCGCTGAACCTGACCTCCGTCGTGGTCGCGCGAGATGGCGAGGAAGCCGTTGGTCTGCTGTTTGGTGAGGAAGGCCGCCAAGGTGCGCGTCCCGATCTGATCCTGCTCGACCTCAAGGTGCCCAAACTGGATGGCTTCGAAGTCCTCCGTCTTATCCGGCAGAACGACCGTCTCAAGCTTGTGCCGGTGGTGATCATGAGTTCTTCTGGAGAGGAACATGATGTGGACCGCAGTTACTCGCTGGGCGCGAACAGCTACATCCGAAAGCCGATTGGTTACGAGTCGTATCAGGACGCAATACGCCAGATCGGCACCTACTGGCTCGGCCTGAACTTCCCGCAGAAGGCAGCCGAATGAAGGTGCTCGTGTTCGATGACAATCTCATGTGGGCTCCGCGCCTCAGACAGACACTGGCCGGACTGGGGCATGAGCCCATCATGCTGAGCTGGGTGCCCGAAGCGCTTCCGGAAGCGCAGGTCGCCATCGTCAACCTGTCTTCCTCGCGGCTGGAGGTCGAGAGTCTGATCCGAACACTCAAGGCTCAAGGGCGCTATGTGATCGGTCATGCTGGCCACAAGGAGGTCGAACTTCGCGAAATGGGCCGCGTAGCTGGCTGCGACCAGATCCTCTCGAACAGCCAGACCACCTTCTCGCTGGAGAAGGCCTTGGACCTGGTAGTTTTGCCAGATTCGGATTCGCCAGATTAACAAACGGCTAAATCCGGTACTGCTTACAGAACATTGGCCTACCTCTTGAGGTCAAACTCATTGCGTATTGCGATCGAAAAGGAGATTCCTTTTTATTGAATTTCCGAAGCGGGTGGTTCTGTTAGACCCACCCCTCTTTTTTTTATCGAGGATCGCTTCCCCGTATTCCTGCCAACGGTATTTCCTCCAGAGTTCACCTTCCGACACCCGGATTCGTGGGATTTTGGTGGCCTTTCACGGCATGAAGTCAGTACGAACGGTGATGAGGAAGACTGGCATCTCCCAGGGTGCCCCGTTCGGAACAGCCGATCTCGGTCGGTGAATTTCATGGAGGAAATTTCATGTCGTTTCGAATCAATACCAACATCCAGGCGATGAACTCGCTTCGCAACCTGCAAACCACGGGTGCCGACGCTGCGAGTTCGATGATGCGCCTCTCGACCGGTTTGCGAATCAACGGCGCGGGCGACGACCCGGCCGGCTTGATCGTCTCGGAGAGCCTTCGATCTCAAATCTCGGGCATCGACCAGGCGATGAAGAACAACCAGGATGCGATGAACTACTCGAAGACCGCCGAAGGCGCTCTCGACGAAGTGAACCGCCTCCTTCGTGACGCTCGTTCGCTCGCGATTTCATCCGGAAACCAGGCCACGCTGACGGACCAGCAGAAGCAGGCAAACCAGCAGCAGTTGAACTCGATCGTGTCCTCGATTTCGAGAATTGCGAGCACGACCCAGTACGGTTCCAAGAAGCTCCTCGATGGCAGCTCGGGAACCTATGCCGCGAGCACCAGTGGTGCCAACGTCGCCAGTATCGCGTTCAGCGGCGTCTTCAACGGTCAAGCCGTGACCACCAACTCGGTCGTCACGCTCTCGAACGTCTCCGCCGCCACCAAAGCTTCCGTGACAGGAACGCGAACTTTCGCAGCCGGCACGACGACGATGTCGAATGCGGGCTCGTTCACCGTCAATGGCGTGACCTTCAACGTCTCGACCACCGATACGGTTAACGATGTTCTCGCCAAGATCAACAACGCATCGACGCAAACAGGCGTCACCGCAAGTTGGACGGCCAACGCAGGCGTCACCCTGACGACCTCCGAGTACGGTTCGAACCAGCATGTCGATCTCATCGACTCGAATGCGATTCTGCGGGCCGCAGCCGGTACGCAATCCAGCACGGGAGCCGACGCCTCCGCCGACGTCACCATCGATGTCGACGGCGCCGGTACCTTGGCCACCGTGTCGTTCACGGCGGGCAGCGGCCTCGTCCTTCGGGACAAGGATGGCAACAGCATCAACCTCACCGTCGCCGGTAACGGCACCGCGGCTGGTGGTGCGTGGGGCCAGGTCAACGTCGGCCAGTCGATCTTCCAGATCGGCGCGAACGCGGGCCAAACGACGAGTCTCTCCTTGGGCAACTTCGCCGCCAGCAATTTGGGTCTCGGCGCAGTTTCTGGCAAGGACTTGAGCAATCTCGACCTTTCGTCGCAGTCCGGAGCGGACGACGCACTGAAGGTCATCGACCGGGCGATCCAGGACATCTCCGCCGCTCGCGGTAAGATCGGCAACTTCCAGCGCAACGTTCTCGAGTCGAACAACCGTTCGCTCGGCGTCGCTCGCGAGAACCTCGCGGCGTCCGAATCTTCGATTCGCGACGTGGACGTTGCTCAGGAGATGACCAACTTTACGAAGCTCCAGATCCTTCAGCAGAGCGGTATGGCCATGCTTGCCCAGGCCAACAGCGCTCCGCAGTCGGTTCTGTCACTGCTTCGATAAGAACCAATCGCCGCCTAAGCTGTTTCGCCGTCCCGGTTCGTCCGGGGCGGCGAAAAGTTGTTTGGCGCTCGGAAACTCCCCGGATTACCCGTTGACGTACACGCCGCCGACTTTGCTCTTGTATGCCTCGTCCGACTGGCCCGGATACTCCTCGAGCAGCATTTCTTTCGTGAAGATGAAGTCGTCGCGCTTGTAGTTGGCGAGTTCGAAATCTTTGCGCAGAACGATGGCACCGGTCGGGCAGGCGTCTTGGCAGTAGCCACAGAAAATGCAGCGGATCATGTTGATCTCGTACCGGGTCGCGTAGCGCTCACCGGGCGAGAAGCGGGCTTCGTCCGTATTCTCGGCGGCCTCGACGAAAATGCACCTCGCCGGGCAGGCACCGGCGCAAAGCGAGCAGCCGATACAGCGCTCAAGTCCATTGTCGTAGCGCGTCAAATAGTGACGCCAGCGGGTGCGGGGAAACTGCTCGCGAAGTTCATCCGGGTACTGGATGGTGACCTTCTTGTTCTTCAGCCGCCGAGCCGTGATGCCGAATCCGGCAAGGATCGGTTTGGCGACATCGCGAATCAGCTCGTTCAAACCTTCACCTCGCTCTCAAGCGTTCGCGCCTGGATCTCCCAAAGGCGGCCAAACTTGCCCGCCTTGATCTTCTGCTGAAGCTTGATGATGCCGTAGATCAATGCGTCCGGAGATGGCGGACAACCAGGAACGTACACGTCGACAGGAACAACCTGGTCAGCGCCCTGGACGATCGCGTAGTTGTTGTAGACGCCTCCTGACGACGCGCACGCCCCCATGCTGATCACCCACTTGGGCTCGGGCATCTGGTCGTAAATCTGCCGCAGGACCGGGGCCATCTTCTTGCTCAGCCGCCCGGCGATGATCATCACGTCGGCTTGTCGCGGGGTGGCGCGGAAGGCTTCCGAGCCAAATCGCGCAAGGTCGAATCGGCTGGCGACAGTCGACATCATCTCGATCGCGCAGCAGGCGAGACCGAACGTCAACGGCCACAGCGCATTTGCGCGAGCCTGGTTGATCGCCATGTCGAGCAGGGTTTGCGACGAGGCCAAAACCACACTCCCACCTTTCTGGATGTCACCGAATTGGGGTGTGGAACTGTCGTGCAACACGACGGTCTCGATCTTCTTAGGCATCGTAGCTTTAGTCTACCGAGTCCTGCCAGCACGCGTGGAGCACAATCGGTGAAGTTGGCAAACCTCGGGTGGCCGGGGTGACGTCGGCACGACCATCCGACGACTACCACCCATCAACCAGTGAATATTGGGTAGCCGTCGGATGGGTCGTGCCGACGTTCCCCCCGTACCTGCCGCCATAATCTCAGTATGCAAGCGATCGAAGCACCGATGGATGCGAGCGGGATGCGGTTTGGCATCGTCGTGGGGCGGTGGAACGAGCTCGTGACGAAGCAGCTTCTCGAAGGTGCGCTCGAGACCCTCAAGGCCCACGGCAATCCCGAGGTGCTCGTCGCCCACGTTCCCGGCGCCTGGGAAATCCCCCTCGCTGTCAAGTCGATGATCGAGAAGCGCCAGGTTCACGCCGTGGTGGCCCTGGGTTGCATCCTTCAGGGTGCCACACCGCACGCGGCATTCCTGGCGGGGGACGTCGGCTCGGCGTTGATGGGTCTGCAGATGTCGTCTGGGGTACCGATTTCGTGGGGCATCCTCACCCCGGACACCGCTGAACAGGCTTTGGAAAGGGCTGGGCTGAAAATGGGCAACAAAGGCCGGGAAGCGGCGGCGGCGGCTGTCGCGTCCGCCACCCTTCTTCGGGCGATGTAGTTAATTTCAGTCCCGGGACGTAGAACAAGGCGATATGAGTGAGAAGAAAGTTATCGCGGTCGTTGGTGCTACGGGTGCTCAAGGCGGGGGACTCGTCCGCGCGATTCTCGGAGATGCTTCAGGACAGTACGTCGCCCGCGCCATCACACGCGACGTGAATTCCGACAAAGCCAAGGCTCTCGCCGCCCAGGGTGCTGAGGTCGTCGCCGCCGATCTCGACGACGTCGAAAGCCTCAAAAAGGCGTTTGCTGGAGCTTACGGCGTCTTCGGCATCACCAACTTCTGGGAGCACTTCAGTCCCGAAAAGGAGATTGCCCAAGCCAAGAACATCGCCGAAGCCGCCAAGGCGGCCGGAGCCCAGCACGTCATTTGGTCGACGCTGGAGGACACCCGTAAGCTCGTCCCTCTGAGCGATGATCGGATGCCAACGTTGCAAGAGAAGTACAAGGTTCCGCACTTCGATGGCAAAGGTGAATCTGACCACTTCTTTACCGATCTCGGGGTACCGACGACGTTCTTGCTGACTTCGTTCTATTGGGATAATTTCATCCACTTCGGCGCCGGCCCAAAGCGCGGAGCCGATGGCGTGGTTGCCCTCACCATGCCGATGGGTGATAAGAAGCTGCCGGGGATCGCGGTTGAGGACATTGGACGGGTCGCCTTTAGCATCTTTAAGGATCCGAGCCAGATCGGGAAGGTCGTCGGTATCGCGGGCGAGCACCTGACCGGGACCGAGATGGCCCAGGCGTTCACGGAAGCGTTCGGTGAGCCCGTCGTCTACAACCCGGTTCCGTTCGAGGTCTATCGCGGCTTCGGCTTCCCTGGTGCGGACGACATGGGCAACATGTATCAGTTCAAGCACGACTTTAACGAGCAGTTCGTAGGTGCCCGCGACATCGAGCGAACAAGGGCGATGAATCCGAAACTGCATCGTCTGAAGGACTGGCTCGCCGCCCATAAGTCAGAAATCTCGTTCGACTAAACCGAACCCACGTTTCGGATGGCGATTCATCCGGGTCCGGGTTACATTGCGCTCTGAATTTGGCGCCCGTCGCCATGCCGACCGTATCGAGCACGGTATTGAAGATACTGCCGTTCGGCATGGCCACCGCTTCGCGGTAGTGTCTTGGCGCTACAAGCAGCGCCCCGGGCTTCTTGAGGAGCCTCCTTTTGTGGAAGGGAGGCTAGGGCAGTTGCGCACTTTGAGCGCTCACAAGGACGCTTACTGCCCTTACTCCCATCATCTCATTTGAAGGTAGCTTTGGGCAAGCAATTCTCCTAACTGAACAATGCCAGCCGTCGTGATGACCAGATTCTCTGCTTGGGGAGGTAGATTGAAGGCCTTGATATGCACGAATGCTGGATCAGTAACGGCAAGAGCTGCAAGGTCAGCGGTCACGTCGATGGCATTGAGACCCTTCTCATCGGTCGGAGGCTGTTGGCTGACATACCATTTTAGCGATGGAAGAGAGAGGTCTTGTCGACTTTTCGCAATGAGTGATTGCAGCCACTTAGCCGCCTCGCGTCGATACGGCCCATAGGACATATCGTTTTCGCCAACGTGATAGAAGATTCCGGCAATTTCGACCCGATGTCCCTTGGCTTGGAGTTCTTTGATCGACTGTCGAACGAAATTGATGAATTTCGGATAGAGGTTCAGGTCCTTCGCTTCCGTTCCCTCGGGAGTCCAATCATTTATCTGTGAACCGCTCTGTGTGAATTTCGCGATGGCGATGTTTCCTGGTAACTTGCCTTGTAGTGTCTTTCCAAAGCTAAGTTCGGGGCCAAACGTGTCATAGAATCCGGCGGGGCCGAGCGGTTCCCATCCTCTTGAATTTTTGTAGCCACCACCGATGCTATATTTGTAAGCAATCTTGGCATTGTCCTTCGCCAGCGCCTCATGTCCCGGAAGCGCTTTCAGCTGTTGGGTGAATGCGCGCTCGCCTTCCATATTGCGATGACCCGCAAGGATGAAAAGCTTGATCGTACTTGCCTTCTTGTATGGCCAAACTTTGAGCGGGCGGTCCTTGAACGGATTTTTGCCAATCGTCCTCAGATAGGCGTCCGCATAGTTTATGCCGTGCTGAAGCTGGCCAAGGGTTCCGTAATGATAGTGCAAGCCTGCGCCGCCACCAATTTCCACCGCATCATGTGAAGTTGGGACATAGGTCGCCAGAGGATCGGCTTCGGTGACCGCTTTCTGCCCCGAACGAATGGCATACATATTCTCACGGTTGTCCATGCCCCAAATTGTCTTCGTGCAAAGTTCACCAATGAAAAAGTGCAGCTTAGGCGTCTTCAGGTCGCGCCGCCAACTTGCTATGAAATTCTTAAGGTTCTTGCCGTAGTTTGGCCTAAACGTATTGTCGAACATATCGTTCTCGCCCTGATGCCACATGAAGCCCTCGATCCGATAGGCCACCTTCTTGCGATCTAGTTCGGCCAGTGATGTTTGAACCAATTGCAATGCCAGCGGATACAGCTTAAAGCCGCTGGGTTCGTCAGGATTCCAGTCTCCACCCAAGTGAGTACCGCCTGCGGCGCACTTGATGATAGCGACGGGCGCTTTGGTTTCCCGCGATACCTTTCTGGCAAAGCTAAGTTCTGGTCCGACGATATCGTCCACCGGTTGCAAGGCAGCCCAACCATTCGAGCTTCGCTTATCCTCACGTCCGATATTGTAAGAGAAGAGGACCCTTTCTTGGGGCATGTCCAATCCGGCAAAAGGCGGAAAGAGTTTGATGTCCTTTGCCCTGGAGTCTGAACCGACCATGTTCGACTGACCCGCGAAGATAAAGACCCGCAAGGTCTTTGTATCGGCATCAGCCTGCTGTGGTGGGGCACCCTGGGCCTCCAGGGGAGCCAGCAACAGTACCAGAAGGAATATGAGGAGGTGTTTCATGGGAATAGAGCAGGCTCGGTAGCTTACCAAGGTTGACTCAAACCATCGCGACAATTCCCCATCAGAACGGGAGAGGAGATTCCGCACCACCGCGTTCGGTAACATGCACCCATGAACGAAGCCGCCTTCGTGGCAAGCCGCGAAAAGGACTGGCAGACCTTGACCGCGCTCTGCGACAAGGCTGACAACGGAGCGGCGCGCCTGAAGGGAGACGAGCTCATGGAGTTCGTCCGGCTCTACCGCCGTGCGTCCAGTGACTTGGCCCAAGCGCGAACTCAATCCGGCAACTGGGAACTCGTCGCGTTTCTCAACAGCCTCGTCGGTCGGGCGTATGGGGTCCTCTATCAGCGGCCACGAAAGCGCTTTCAAGAGGTCGTCATGAATGCTCTGGCAGTCGGTGCCCAGACCATGAGACGGCGCGTCTGGTTCGTTCTCGCCAGCCTGTTTGTGTTTGTGCTGGCAGGAGGGTTCACTGCCGGAGTCATGCTCACGCGGCCCGATTTGGCCTACCACTTCGTCGACAAGAACGACCCGAATCTGCAGCATTGGAAGAGCGGTGAGCAGACCGAACGTGATATCTCCGAGTCGCTTGCAATGACAGGCTTCTATAGCTCGAACAACCCGCGGGTCGCGATGATGGCGGGTGCGGTGGCCGCGTCGACCTTTGGGGTGGGCACGGTCCTGCTCATGTGGCAGAACGGTGCGATCCTTGGCGCGTATTCGGTCGAAATGGCGAGCGTCGGCAAACTCGGCTACTTCTGGGTGTCGGTTGCTCCGCATGGTGCCACAGAGCTCAGCGGCGCGATCGTCTCCGGCGGGGCTGGGTTCATTCTGGGTTGGGCGCTGATCGCTCCGGGTCGGCGGTCGCGGGGCGATGCGCTGAAAGAGGCGGGCAAGGATGCCTTCGTGCTCCTCGTCATGTCGATGATCATGATGTTCCTTGCCGCGCCCGTCGAGGGGTTCTTCAGTTTCAACCCGAGGGTTCCGGATGCGGCGAAAGCACTCTTCGCGATCGTGGTGTTTACCGGGTGGATGCTGTACTGGGGCGGTTACGCCCGAGAGAAGCGGACGTCGCCGGATTCAGCCTGATCCCATCTGGCGAAGACCTTCTTTGAGGTCAACCCGGGTCCGGAATCCGAGCTTTGATTCGGCTAGCCTGGGATCACCACATGAATGTAGGACATCGCCAGGTCGGACTGGGGCAAAGTTCTCGCCAACCCGAGCGCCCGTGGCTTCCTGAATTAGACCGCCCAGTTCCAGAACGCTGACCGCCTGTCCAGTGGCGATGTTGAGCGCTTCTCCGGTCCAAACTCCCTTATCCAGAGCTGCCAGCATTGCCCTCACCACATCGGAGATATGGACGAAATCGCGGGTCTGGCTGCCATCGCCAAAGATCGTCAAGGGCCGACCTTCGCGGCACGCGGAGAGGAACTTGGGGATGACGGCGGCATAGTCGCTGGCCGGGTTTTGGCGCGCGCCGTACACGTTGAAGAACCTCAGCGAAAGCCCGTTGCCGCTGGCCCGAACGATGTCCTCCCCAGTCAGTTTTTGGCGCGCGTATGGGGTCGCTGGGCGAGGTTCGTCGGACTCGGAGCGCAGGCCGGGCGGGCCGTCGCCGTAGATCGCGGACGAGGAGGCGAAAAGCACGGGTTTACCGGCCGCACTCGCTTCTTCGCACACGACCCGCGTCCCCTCGACGTTGACTGCTTCCGACCGCTCCGGCTCGCGAACGGAGACTTGGACGCTCGAAATCGCGGCGAGGTGGCAGACGGCGTCGACCTCCTGAACCAGATGTCGAACCGCTTCGCGGTCCTGCACTGAGCCATGCACGAGATCTATCTGGTCGCGCACTCCAGCGAGGTTGTCGATGCTGCCGGTGGAGAGGTCGTCGAGCACCACAACCGCGTCCCCCCGGGCGACAAGGGCGTCGACGAGGTGGCTCCCAATAAATCCGGCTCCTCCGGTTACGAGTAGGCGTGGCAAGGCAATCGGATTATGGGCGACGGATGCCGGAAAACGGTCGCCCGGTAGCCGCCGGATGGCTCGTGCCGGCGAAATCCCCACGACCACTGATCGTTGCGGCGCGGGCACAAACCATCCCGCGGCTACCACGTGAGCTTACTCGCACGGGTATCAAGCTCCCGCGCTGTAGCCTTCCATCTGGCGCTTCATCAGCCGCATCTGCAGGATCGCGACGGCGAGGATGACGAGGAGCAGCACGAAGGACTTCGAGGCCGCGATGCCGACAAGGAATTTCTTCCACGCCTCGACATAGATGTGGTACCCGACTACGTCGGTGGCGTCGCCAGGGCCGCCTTGGGTCATGACGTAGACGGGGGTGAAGATTTGGAGCGCGCCGATGGTCGAGGTCACGAGGACGAACAACGTGGTCGGCGCGAGCATCGGGAGGGTGATGTTCCAGAACGAGCGCAGTTTCCCGGCTCCATCGAGTTCGGCGGCCTCATAGAGCGACGCCGGGACTCCGAGCAGACCTGCAAGAAACAGGACCATTTTCGGCCCCAAACCTACCCAAATCGACATGAACACCAGCGCCCACATCGCCCATGCGGGGTCTTTGAGGAAGTCGGTCTTGTCGCCGAATCCTACTGACCGCAGCAGCGTATTCAGCAGCCCCGTCTCGGGCAGATAGATGTAGATCCACAGCATCGCGATCGCAACGCCCGAGGCAATCGCCGGGATGTAGTAGATCGTGCGGAACCACGTCATCCCCTTGAGCTTCTGATTCACCAAGATCGCGATCCCCAGCGCGACCGCCATCCCAAGCGGCACGCTGAAGAGCGCATAGCGCAGCGAATTCAGCATCGCGTTCCAGAACAGGGCGTCGTTGAAGCTATACGTGTAGTTGTCCACCCCGACGAACGTACTTTCGCTCTTGATCAGGTTGACTTTGAAAAACGAGAGGTACAGAGTGTAGAGCAGGGGAAAGAGCGCGAACAGGAAAAGGTGAATCGTCGCGGGGGCGATGAACAGGTAGCCGAGACGTTTGCGCTTCATTGCGGCAACACCATGTTACCGGCTGCACGACTCCCCTCTCCTGCGCCCGCAAGGATCTTCGCGTAGGGAAAACTCGGCGGCGGAGGAGAGGGGTTGGGGGACAGGTTCCGCGTCGGGTTCGCAGGCAGGTCCGTATGCGGTTGCCGGCAGGATGCCAGCGGTACGGGTGCGATACGAAAACAGGGCCACCCGCTAACGGGTGGCCCTGTTGATAGGCGGCAAACGTCAGCGAGGACGGACTTCGCGGATGCCGAGCTTCTGGATCAGGGCTCGGTAGCGGGCGATGTCGGTGCGTCGGAGGTAGCCTTCGAGGCGGCGGCGCTTGCCGACGAGCACCATGAGGCCACGGCGAGAGTGAAAATCCTTCTTGTGCGTGCGAAGGTGATCCGTGATCTGGAGGATGCGGGCCTGCATGATCGCGATCTGCACTTCGGGCGAACCAGTGTCGCCTTCGACGCGGGCATTGTCGAGTACGGTTTGAGCTTTAACCTGCTTGTCCAGCGGCATATTATTCGTGTTCCAAAACGTGTGAGTCCAGGCGGGCGCGGTCCAACTCGACACCTCGTCTAGCCGAAAGAGGATACCACAATCGCTTTCTCGCCAACAGAATCACGCGAAACCGCCGATAATCTTCCCTAGAACCGGTCCGACCGGTCATAATTCGGGGGAACGTGCCGCCAGGAAGGCTGCGCGAAATGGAGACGCATCACGTGATCATCAGAAACTTGACGATTCTCGCACTCGCTGGAGCGAGCCTTGCCGCACTCGCCACGGACGACTCGGGGCGCACGACCTACAAGAACGTCCCCACGTTCACCTTGAGCATGCCGATCAACCAGGGCAGCTTCATGGTCACGCGCGGCGGGAAGGAGTTCACGCCGAAGGTCGGCGCACCCTTGATGGCGGGCGACAAGGTGATGAACAGCTCCGCGACGCCGCTTCTCCTCGAAGTGCGCTCAGCCGGCGGCTACCTGTGCGGTTCGATCTATCTGATCGACTCGACCGGCGTCACGCTCGGCCAGGTCGGCATGGCGGGTGGCAACTGGGGCATCGGGCTGACGCTCGACTACGGCACCATCGACGCCAGCCTGGACACCATGCGTTATGGTCTCGTCGTCCAGTCAGCGGGCTGCACGATCACCCCGACGGGGGCTCACGTGATGATTGAGCGATCGTCGGCTCTCGACAACGCGATGACGGTGATCACGCCGGTCGAAGGCACCGCGACAGTGGTCCGACCCGGGCCTTACAAGCGCTACTATCCGGTCGATTATCTCGTCAATCCCGGGCAGCAGCTTCGATTCCAGAATTTCGAAGTCCGCACTCCCCGCGGATTCTACGAGAAGGTCACCCTGGGTTCCAAGATGGTCAAGCGTCAGGCCGATATCATGTCGGACCGGGGCAACTAGGGTAAAACGAGGCAAGAACTAGGAGGGTTTGCAGTGATCAAGAGGATGTGCATGATCGGATTAGCCTCGCTCGTGGTGGCGGGCGGCTATTCACAAAGCTCGGATGCCCAGAAAATGGGAATTCCGACCATTCACGTGCCCAACGCGCCACGGGTGGCGAAGCTGGTGCGTGGCGGTACCGCGTCTGATCTCCAGAACGGGGCCGTGCTTCAGACCGGCGACAAACTCGACAACTACGGCGGCGCCGATATCGACGTCATGATCGACGGCCTCGGCATGATCCGAGTCAAACCCAAAAGCGTGATCAGTCTCCTCACGACTCCTAAGCCCAACGCACGGATGATCGTGATTCTCGAAAAAGGCTCGATGATGTGCTGGGCCAAGTACAACCCGACTCAGTACAAGTTCATCGCCACTTCTGGCCCCGTTTCCCTCCAGATGACTTCCGGCCAGGGCACGAGCTTCATGATGAAGACCACGCGTCAGCCTCTCAAGCAGCCGAACTTGGTCACCGTGCTTTGCGGGACGGGCAGCGTCCGGGTTTCGATGCCCGAACCCGAGTCCAGCGCGTGGGTGATGCCCGGCCAGATCTTGACCGTTGATACTCGCAGTGCCGTCGGTCAAGCGGGCAAGCCGAACGATTACGAGAAGAAGGACCTGCGCGAACTCCGCCAGAGCCCGTTCTAAGCAAGTCGCCTCCCGAGAGTCCGGTGCCGATGGCACCGGACTTTCGTTGTTTATGACCGGTCGAGCGAGCGCTGAATCACCTTCTGGAGCAGGACGAAGGCCAGCAGCAGAACGCCAATGAAGATCTTCGTCCACCACGAACTCAGCGTCCCCTGGAACGTAATCGCGGTCTGGATCATCCCGAGGATCAGAACTCCCAGGAACGAGCCGAAGACGGAGCCGTAGCCGCCGCTGAGGAGCGTTCCGCCGATCACCACGGCGGCAATGGCGTCCAGTTCCATCCCGGTGCCCGATATGGCGTTGCCGGACGACGTGTAAAGGGCGTAGACGATGCCCGCCAGCGCCGCACAGAAGCCGCTTAGGGCGTAGATCGCAACCTGAGTCCGCGCGACGGGAAGGCCCATCAGCACCGCCGAACCCTCGCTTCCGCCAATCGCGTAAACGGTCCTCCCAAACCGGGTCTGACGCGCCACTACGATGCCTGCCACGAGCACGAGGAGGAAGATCAGTGACACCAGCGGCAGCGAAGCCCCAGAAACGACCCCGATCTTAAAGCGCGTCAGATCGGTGAACCAAGGATGCGCAATCTGGACCGATTCCTTGCTCACCCATAACCCGATGCCCCGGCACAGAAACAGGCCAACCAGGGTGACGAGAAAGGGAGGCAGCCGATAAGCCTGAATCAGATAGCCTTGACCCAAGCCAAGAACCAGCCCGAACCCAAGGACGGCCAAACAACCCAACGCAGGATGCCAATGGAGTTTTTGGATCATCACCGCCAGCATGATTCCGGTGCACCCGACCACCGAGCCAACCGAAAGATCGATGCCGCCGGAGAGGATCACGAACGTCAGCCCTACCGCGATAATGCCGAGATAGGCATTGTCGGAAAGGAAATTGAAAAAGACTCGCGCGGAGAAAAAGCCCTGAAACTGGGTGCCCGCGATGATGTAGAGCGCGATGGCGACGCCGAACGTTGCGAGGACGGGAAGGCGGTCCTGGGTGAAGACGGCGCGCAGGTTCACCGTAGGACTCCTGGGATCCCAGGTTGCGTGGCCGGGGTGATGAATTGTGCACCCCGGCTCTTCCAAATACCGAAGGATGCCATCAAGTGGCAGAACCGGGGTGCACAATTCATCACCCCGGCCACCCTTTGGGCTGAACCATCGTCAAGGAACGAGCTAACCAAAGGTTCGCCCTCCTTCCACAGGAGCCTCCTTCGCCGAGCGCTCACGCAAGACCGGTGATTGCAACAGGCAGACGACGATCACCACGACTGCCTTCAGCACCAGCGTCGCCTCCGGCGAAATGCCGCGAGTGAGGATCGTCGTGGTCAGGGTTTGCATCAGCAGGGCACCGATGACGGAACCGATAAGCGAGAAACGTCCGCCGGTCATGGCGGTGCCACCGATGCACACGGCGAGGATGGCGTCGAGTTCGAGGTAAAGGCCGAGATTGTTGGCGTCCGCCCCCTTGATGTCGGCGGTTCCGATCAGTCCAGCCCATCCCGCACATAGGGCGCAAATCGTATAAACCAGTATCTTCACGGCTCGGGCATCGATGCCGCAGATTTGGGCGGCGCGGGCGTTGTTGCCAGTGGCCTCGACGTAAGTTCCGAGCGCCAGTCCGCGAAACAGAAACGCGACCACGCCAAGCGTAAGAAGAAAAATCCAGACGGGCATCGGGAAGCCCAACCAGGCACCCCTGCCGAGCGAGGCGAACTCGTTGTTCGTGAAGATCACGATCTGTCCGTCGGTCAGAAGTTGGGCCACCCCTCGCCCGGCGACCATCAGCAGCAAGGTCGCGACAATCGGCTGCAGCCCAAGAAACCCGACAAGGAAGCCATTGAAGAGGCCGCAGACCAGCGCGAAACCGAGGGAAACCAGGAGGATCAGTGGCACCGAGCCATGAACCGGGATCGAATTGAGGATGCACCCCTCCGGACGCGCAATGAGACAAGCCGCAACCGCTCCCGCAATCGCCATGACGGCGCCAACCGAGAGGTCGACGCCTCCCGTCGCGATCACCAACGTCATCCCGATCGAGAGCAGCAGCACGGGGACGGCGCGATTCAAGACGTCGATCAGACTGCCAAATAGTCGTCCGTCGCGTATCTCGATGGCGAAGAAGCCGGGCGTAAGAATGAGATTGAAAAGTAAGACCGCCGCAAGCGCCACCAGCGGCCAGATGAAGGTGCTGCGCTTCATCCCGCAATCGCCTCAAGGGCATTGGCTTCGGACTTGTCGACGCCCTCCAGCATCGCCACCATCTTCCGGTCGCGAAGGATCGCCACTTTGGTGCTCCACCGCACGACTTCGTCGAGTTCGCTGGACACGAAGCCGAACGCCATGCCTGACTCACGTAAACTCTCGACGAGTCCCTCTATTTCGAACTTCGCGCCGACATCGATGCCCCGTGTCGGCTCGTCAAGGAGCAGGAGCTTGGGATTGGCAGCGAGCCAGCGGGCAAGGATGACCTTCTGCTGATTGCCGCCGCTCAATAGCCGGATCGGCTTGTCGGGGTCCGAGGTGGCGATGGCGAGTTTGGCAATGTAGTCGTCCCCGAGGCGATTGCCCATGGCCGCACCGATCTTGCGCCACCATCCGCGACGAATCTGAGCGACGATGAGCAGGTTTTCGCGAACGCTCAAATCGGCGAAAATGCCCTCGGCTTTCCGGTCTTCGGGGCAAAACCCCATGGCCCGGCGCGGAGGCCCTTGGAGTGTCCCTCGATCAGAGTGGTCCAAGCCGTACAGCAGTCTAAGAACTTCTGTTCGGCCCGAACCAAGCAACCCTCCTAACCCGAGGACTTCTCCGGGTGCGAGGGTGAGGGTGACGTCTTGAACGGAACGCCTGCGGCCCGCGTTGCTGGCGCGGATCAAGGGGGCTGATGCATGTGTCGGACTGAAGTCCTCGGACCCCGAGGCGGACTGAAGTCCGCGCTCCGTCGAATCCGACTGTCCCACGAGCGTCGCGGCATCTCGCCCGATCATGGCGCTGACGAGGTCGCGCCTCTGGAGATCGGCGGCGGCGTACGTGCCCACCAACGACCCGTTTCGGAGGATGGTGATGCGGTCGGAAACCTCATAGACTTGGTCTAGAAAGTGGGTGACAAACACGATCCCGATTCCGGTTTCGCGCAATCGTCGGAGGACCTCAAACAACCGCACGACCTCGTCGCGATCGAGGCTTGAGGTGGGTTCATCGAGGATGAGGATCTTGGCGGACACGTCGAGGGCACGTGCCAGGGCGACCATTTGCTGAATCGCGATCGACTGCGAACCGAGCGAAGCTCGGACATCGAGCTCAAGACCAAGGCGGGCGAGGGCTGCGCGTGCCCGCTCCCGGACCTCGCCCCACTGGATGCCAAACGGCCCCCGCGATTCTCGCCCCAGGCAGACATTCTCGGCGATCGACAGGTTCGGCGCGAGATTGACTTCCTGGTAAACGGTGCTGATTCCCAGGTTCACCGCATCAAGAGGTGAGCGCGGGTGGATCGGTTCACCATTGAGAAGAACTTCGCCTCCGTCAGGCGAGTAGACGCCGGTGAGCACCTTGATCAGAGTGCTCTTTCCGGCCCCGTTCTCGCCCATCAGAGCGTGGATTTCCCCGGCTTGCACGGCGAAATCCACCCCGTCCAGCGCAACGACACCCGGGAAACGCTTTTCCAATCCTCGGGCAACGAGCAGGTCGGACATTTACTTCTTGGCGGCGAGGAGCAAGGCGAGGTCGATGAACTGGCCGCCGGTATCTTGGTGGCAGTGCACGGCAATCAGGTTCGATCCCTTCTTCAAGGCCTTCCGGACAGCGTCGGTGATGTCCATGCCCTCATAGCCGTCATTCCAGCCGCCACGCGCTGAGCGCCAGACTTCAGTCCCGTTGATGAAGACCTCGATAGCGTTGTCGAAGTGGATCGCGAGCAGCGCCTGGTCGAACGACTTGCCATCCCAATCGAACGCTTGCCTCAACCAGATGTCGGATGTCTTCCACTCGGTTTGGATGTCCTTTTCGTAACCCTCTTTGTTGCCGAATCCTCCCGGTGCTGACTTCCATTTGCTGTCGTCAAACGTAGCCTGGTTCCAGGTCGCTGCCGGTTGCTGTGTCGTCGACCGCCAGGGCTTCGCCAGCCCGGAATCGCGCGCCGAGCCGACGAGGACGGCGAAGTCCATGACCGGCATGGCGCTAAGGGGCGGAGAACCCTTCTCGTATGCGGCTGGACGCCCGAGGATCGCTTTGAGCTTCGCTTGGTCGAATTTAGGCTTTCGGTCGAACTGGAAAATGCCGTTGCGCTCCTGTTCAACGTCGGTGAGTTGTGTATAGCAATAGCCGAACATGTTGGCGTTATCGGTGAGAGCAGAGACCAATCCGTCCAGGCGAGCATAGAACTCGTCAAGGGTCTTGGGCGGATTTCCATATCCCCAACCGGTGCCGGTGTTCCAGCCAATGCCCCCAAACTCGCTGATCATGAACGGCAGGTTGCGCGACGCCGACGAACAGTAGCGAGTGGGCAGGTCGAAGCCCTGGCCGAAATACTTGATCCAGCGCTCACGGAAGCTGGCCGGATTCTGGTCGTAGTCGTGCGCGTCCATGACCTCGGCCTCGGGCAGGCTGTGGGTCCAGCCGCTGGTATCGATGACGGGCCGCGACGGGTCGAGTTGCCAGGTCATGCGGACCACGCTGTTTTGAAGTGGCCCCGCTTCCGGTGGCGTTTCGTTGAACGGGCACCAGCCGATGATCGAAGGGTGATTGCGGTCGCGGGCGACGATCGCGTTCCACTCTTCCATCACGGGCCGTTCGCCGCGCGCGTCTTTGTTGTTCATCCCATAGTTCGGGAACTCGCCCCACACGAGGTATCCGAGTTTGTCCGCCCAGTACAGGAAGCGCGGCTCGAAGACCTTCTGGTGAAGCCGGGCTCCGTTAAACCCTACCGCCATAGACATAGCGATATCGCCCTTGAGTGCTTGGTCCGACGGCGCGGTCCACACGCCGTCGGGGTAGAAGCCCTGATCGAGTACGAGGCGCTGGAAGACCGGCTTGTTGTTGAGGAGAATGCGTCGGCCGTCGATGCTGACTTTACGCATCCCGGCATAGCTCTTGACCTCGTCGATGACCTTGCCTTCTTGCAGCACCTGAATCGTGAAGTCGTAAAGGAAGGGATCACGCGGGCTCCAGGCTCGCGACATGCCGACGGGCAGGATGGCGATCGCATCGCGCCGCTCGGCCGGAATCACGCTTTCGGCGACCTTCTTTCCCTCGGCTTCGCAAAGGACTCTGACCGTCATCCCCTTGGTTGCCCCGTCAACACCCACCGTAACCTGAAATCGGTCGGCATCGTAGTCCGGCTCGATGCGCAGATCTTTCGTGTAGGCGGTGCCAACCCGTTCCAGCCAGACGGTCTGCCAAATGCCGGTGGTGCGCGTGTAGAAGATGCCTTCGCTCTGCGGCGTTCGCGCCTGCTTGCCGAGGGCTTGGATGCCGCTCAGCGTGTCGTCCAGAGCGTGAATGATGAGCGTGTTCTCGCCCGCTTTCAGGTAGCGAGAGATATCGAAGCCGAATGCGACGTTGCCACCGACATGCTCTCCGACCCGTTCGCCATTGACCCAAACGGTCGTGTGCCAATCGCATGCGCCGATGTGCAAGATCGTCCGCTCGCTGCGCCAGGAAGCCGGAATCTCAAACGACCGGCGGTACCAGACGTTCTTGACGAACCCCGTCCGTCCGAGGCCGCTCAGCTTGCTTTCGCGGCAGAACGGCACGACGATCTTGTCCGGATAGGTGGACTTGGTCAGGAAAGACTGGTCTTTGCCATCATCGGTCTCTCCAAACTCCCATGTCCCGTTCAAATTTATCCAGTCCGAACGCAGAAGATCGGGGCGAGGGTGCTCGGGTCGCGGCACCTCAGCCAACGCAACACCCACCAACGACAAGGCAACGAACGAAACCAGGCACTGAGCAATCCACCTCACGCCTGGGGTTTTACCTAGTGGGAACGGTGCCCCGTCTGTACCGCTGGCAACTTGCCGGCATCCGGTAGACGTGTATTGGCAGGTTCTCGCCGCGACCTCCCCCCCGACCCCTCTCCTCCGCCACCAAGACTTACCGTTGCCTCTGGCTTTAGGGGCGCAGGAGAGGGGAGCCAAAGTACCGCCGGCAGGTTGCCAGCGGTACGTCGGAACGACGGCGACGCAACCGATTTCGCCCGTGGGGCATAGTAATGGCCATGCGACGACTTTGCGGTTTGGTTTTGCTTGCTTGTGCTGTCACCTCTGCCTTTGGTCAGGCTCCGGACTTTGGGGGCAAAGACCAAGTCGAGAAAATGAAGGCGATGGACTTCCTCGTTGGGGACTGGAAAGGAACCGGCTGGTACGAAGCGGGGGGACGGAAGGTCAACGTCAAGTGTTCGGAGAAGGTCTCGTACAAGGCAGGCGGAACCGTGCTCGCCGTTGAGGGCTTCCACACGATGGATGCGGGAGGACGCGAAATCGTCATCCACGACGCCTACGCGATGATGTACTGGAATCCTGAGCTGAAGGCCTATCGCTTCAAGGCCCACCTCGCGAATGGCCTTCAGAACGAATTCGAGCTTAAGCCGAACGGAAAGGGCTACACGTGGTTCAACCAGATGCCCCAAATGGGCAAGGTCCGCTACACCATGACCCTAACCCCTGCCGGGGAATGGAAGGAGATCGGTGAGCACGAAGTGGACGGCAAGTGGGTCCAAATGTTCGAGATGGTTCTGGCCAAAACGAAGTAGCTAGACCAGGATTTCACGTTCGGCGGCCGACTGAAGGACCACCCCATCTTCTCCGTCGGTCTCCGTCGTCATCACGATCACCCGGTCTTCTCGATCGGTGACCAATGTCTTGCCGCAGTAGTCCGGCTGGATCGGGAGTTCGCGATGCCCTCTGTCGATGACAACGGCAAGTTGGACACTCTGGGGACGACCGTGCTGGACCAGCGCATCGAGCGCGGCCCGGATCGTCCGACCGGTGAAGATGACCTCGTCGACGAGGATCACGCGCTTGCCGACCACCGAGAAGGGGATCTCACTGTCGTCGTGGATAACATCACCGGAGCGGTCATCGCGGAACCGCTTGATGTCGAGCTTGCCACACGGCACCGTCGTGCCTTCGACCTGGGTCATGAGGAACGCGAGTTTCTTGGCGACCGGCCATCCCTTTCTGAGCACTCCCACGACAACCAAGTCCGTCGCACCTTGATTCGTCTCCAGAACCTCGTGCGCCATGCGCCCGAGCGTGCGGCGCATATCTCCGGCATCCAGCACGACCGTGCTCATCGGCTGGATTATGGCGGAAACCCGCGCCCCTCGGCAGATTAGACTTGGGCGGGCACTGGCGCTACTGGTGTGTAAAGCTCGGTTAGCAACTGCTCTGGCGGTAGTTTCGAACAATCCCCGACATACTTCTCGAAGCAGATGCCGGGGCCGAACTGGCGCCCCATGGCGGGCAGCAGCTCCGAGGTGAACTTGTTCCACGCCTCTCCCAGTCCCTCATAGCTCCCGTAATAGGACGCAACCGCGTACTCGTTCGGCTCCACATCGACAAGGGTGATCCCGGATGTGTCGGTGGTGAAGTCGAGCGGCACGATGGCGCACGCATCGGACCGAAGCTGATCGGGAGGGACGTCCTTCGGATTGTCGAGCCAAACCCCAATCATTCCTTCGACCGGCACCTGGTTCTCGCCCACCCATTGGCCAAGCCGCTCGAAGACGGGGCCGATTTCGGGGTACGGGCCGATGTGGCGGATGCACGCCAGTCGCATCTTGGGCAGGTTTCGGATTTCAACGTTCATACGGATCCTCCTTTGACAGTTTATCCCGAGTCCGAGCCTCCATCCGTGGGAGGATGGAGGCATGTTTCGCAGAAATGCGAAAACAAAGAGCCGACGTGAAAAAATGCCCCCACCCGAAGGGTGGAGGCGATAATCTTCTTGCGAGGATACGCTGAGTCGTGGCCTAGCGTCGTCGGACGAATGTGCCTTGGGAGACGATGTCGCCATCGAGATTGTAAAGGGTGGCGGTCGCACCAGCGGCGACAGGAAGTGCACTCGCGGAGTTGAAACGCTGAGTGAGTCGGGCTCGACCGAAACCATTGGTCCGGACCGTCCATTCCTCGCCTTCGATGTTCAGGATGAACTCTGTGTTGCGCGGAAGGCGCTCCGCCTCAAACTCCAATTCGGCTTGGTTGGCACCACGGGTCTTGTAGACGACTTTCGACTTTCCAGAACCGATCAGGTCGGCCCGGAATTCAGCGCGACCCTGGCAAAGGGCGATGGCCGAAAGGCAGAAAACGAAAACGAGTAGGAAGAGTGTACGCATGGTTTTTCTTTTAACCTCCAGAATTCGAGGATTGGAATCCTCATGGGGGTTAAGAGGGAGGGCGTGCGCGCCTGATACATCTCGTAGAAAAATCTTGAGATTAGTTCGAAATCCACTTCACATGGCCGTCTGCATAGGCTACAGCCCGGCCACCTGGACCTTCGACGTATCCGATCTCGGTCGTTGAAGGTGACTGGATGTCCTTTAGATTGCCGCCCCCAAAGGTGTATACGAATCGCGCCATGATGTCGCGGTTCTTCAGATAGGGATAGAGCTTCTCCGTCTCCCCCTGCTTGGGCATTTCGTCGTCGTTATCGGCGGCGAACATGATGGCGGCGAGGGCGCATTGCTTGGCATCGCTGATGGCCTTCGTCTTGTCCGCCGAGCCCTTTGCCTGATTCAATAGTGATTTCGGCACCTCGACGAGGGTCCGTACCATGGCCACTCCCTTCGACACGTAGAGCACGGCATCACCCTTGGGTGAAACAGAAGCTAATTGGAATGGAGCGTCTGTGCCGACGAGTGCCGCCGTCTTCTCGTCCTTCGGCGTGGAATCCGTCGGTCTGGCCCCTACCCACAGGGCAGGGATCGCCGTCTTGTTAGCTTCCTTACCGAGTTGCAGTGGCTCCTCCGAGAGTACGAGACGGGGCTCAGGCGGGAGCTTAAAGTCAGGCAATTCCGTGGCTGGACTGACGCCTCGGCCTGGCTCCCAAACCACGATGTCCTGCATACTGCGCCATTCTCTGCCCTTGAGGATCATCGCCCGTCGACCGTCTTTTGCGAAGGCGACGCTCGAGGTAAGAGAATTCGCGATGACCTCGGAGGAGATCGGACCATTGGCACCGAGCGCGGTAAGACGAACATTCCAGAGCATCGGGCTGGTGGGCTGAGGATTCGGTTGCGGATTAACCAAGAGGGCGGTGGCGGCATTCGGGGAGAAGGCCAGGTAGGGCTGTTGGCCATCCGTAGGAATCTCGGTTCGGACCGCCTTGGCTCCCGGAGAAACCCTAACCAATTCAATCACTTGCTGGTTGCCCTCGGGCGTGACTTGGGTCGTTTCGAGGATTCCGTAGGCCGTCGGGGAGCCTTTCAGCCAGCCTGCCTCTCGAAATCGCGGCATTCGGTCGAGGGTGGACTTGATCGTCGCGACGACGGTGCTCTTGCGCGTCGACGCAGACCAAAGGACCAAGTCCCACGTCGCTGCCGGAGGAGCTTGCTTTTCGATCGCTTCGGCGAGACCCGCGAGGGAGAAATCCAGCGTCGTGCACAGGACATACTTCCCGTCGCTGGACCAGATTGGTGCGTTTTCGGTGTAGTCCGAGATGACTTGCGGCGGCGTCAAGAGATAGGCTTTGTCGCCATCAAGAAACACGTCCGTAGATGGATTAATCCCACCCTGAATTCCAATACAAGCGGCCAGGAGCGTCAGCATGCAATCACCTCTCGACTGATTGACGCGATTATGGTGAATTTGGTGCGGACCGCCGGGTTGGTAGACTCACGGGTCAGATGTTCCCCGTTCGCGACAATTTGAAGTCCGACGAGAAGCCGTACGTCACGTACACGCTCGTCGCCCTGAATGTCGCGATCTACCTGTGGGATCGCAATGGTTTTCCCTTCGGCCCAGGAGCGGTCTTCAGCGACTTGGCGATGCGACCGAACGATGTTGTCCAAGCCATTAAAGGCGGCAATTACCATCCGTTGATCACGCTGTTTACGTGCATGTTCTTGCACGGCAGCCTTGCTCACATCCTTGGAAACATGATCTTCCTCTTGGTGTTCGGTACCAACGTCGAGCACGCGTTAGGTGGACTGCGATTTGCGGTCCTGTATCTTCTGTGGGGGTTATTCGCGAGTGCGGCCCACATCTTCGTCGACCCTCAATCGGCGGTTCCAACCCTGGGTGCGTCGGGTGCTATTGGCGGCATCCTCGGCTGCTATCTGCTGCTCTTTCCCGCCAATCGGGTCACGATTTGGATTATTTTCTACGAAACTGTCCTCCCTGCTTGGCTCCTCCTCGGGCTTTGGTTCCTCTGGCAGGTCTTCTTGCCCCAGGAAGGCGTCGCCAACTGGGCGCATGCGGGCGGGTTCGTCGCGGGGATGCTGAGCGTGCTTCTTCTCGGCGGTCGGCAGAAGGTGCTGAAGGAGTCGTCGCTCGAAGAGGACCCTGAATACGAAGAATAGGCGGGCCAGTTGGCCCGCCCTTGTCAGAGTTGGAAGAACATGCAAATCGGGACATCACCCGTTTCGCGTCACATGCGAACTATATGATAGCCGAACGGGACCTTTCGTTCGTGACCTCGGTCACACCCCTCGTGTGATGGTGGTCACACTTGGATTATCCAGCCGCCCCGGTTAGGAACTGGAGGTCTGGGTTCTTCTCTTCGAGGTACTTGAGAGACCAGTCGTTCGTGACCAGGACAGCGACGTGTCCGCCCGCGTCTTCGACGAGCTTCGCCCCGTGCCAATATTGCGTTGCGGCCTCGTCGAGGTCGCCTTTGATCCAACGCACATGCTCGTATCCGAGGGGCTCCAGCGCGGTATTCACCCCGTACTCGCTGAGGAGTCGGTACTGCACAACCTCGAACTGCAATCGCCCGACCGCGCCCAGGATCGGCTCGCGGCGTTGGGCTCGGCGGTCGAAGAACAGGTCCACCAAGCCTTCTTCGCAGAGTTGGATGATTCCCTTGTCGAAGTGTTTCAGGCGCGAGACATCGAGATTGCGGATCGTGGCAAAGGTCTCGGGCTGAAACGGCGGTACCTCTTCAAAACTCGCCATCGGCTCGACACTAAGAGTATCGCCAAGGCGAAAAGCCCCAGGGTTCGTTAATCCAACGATGTCTCCTGGATAAGCTTCTTCAACCGTTTCGCGATCTTCGGCAAAAAGTCGTTGCGGTCTCGTCAGTCTTAGCTTCTTACCCGAACGGAGATGAATGACTTCCATATCCTTTTCGAATCGGCCACTCACCACGCGAAGAAACGCGATTCGATCGCGGTGTCTTGGATCCATGTTTGCTTGAATCTTAAACACAAATCCGCTAAAGGGCGCTGAAGGTTGGATGGCGACTCCACCGGCTTCCCGTGGTGCGGGTTTCGGTGCGATCTGGAGGAATCTCTTGAGGAACAGTTCGACACCGAAGTTCGTCAGTGCGGAACCAAAGAACACCGGAGTCATCTCGCCTGCCATGACGGCATCGAGGTCGAGTTTCTCACCGGCAATATCCAAAAGATCGCGATCCTCGATGAGGGCTTCATAGCTTTCTGTTCCCAACGTATCGATCACTTTGGGATCATCGAGATGAATGACGTCCAGTCCCGCTCGGGTGGCACCCCGGCTGACCCGTTCGAAGAGATGAATCGCATTCGATTCGCGATCGAGGACGCCTTTGAACTCACGTCCGTGTCCGATGGGCCAGTTCACGGGGACACTTCGAATGCCAAGGGTCTCTTCAACCTCTGTAAGCAGCGCAAGCGGCCCCTTGCCGGGGTGGTCCATCTTGTTCACGAACGTAAAGATTGGAATTCCGCGTTGACGGCAAACGGCAAAGAGCTTTTTCGTTTGCGTTTCGACACCTTTTGCATTATCGATGAGCATAACGGCGCAGTCTGCCGCCGTTAAGGTGCGATACGTGTCCGCGCTAAAGTCATCGTGGCCGGGCGTATCGAGAAGATTAAGCACCAATCCCTCATACTCAAACTGCAGTACGGTAGAAGTGATCGAAATTCCACGCTGCTTTTCGAGTTCCATCCAGTCGGAAGTCGCGCTGCGCTGGCTTCGCCGCTCCTTAACGGAACCCGCAAGCTGTATCGCACCGCCGTAGAGCAACAACTTCTCGGTGAGCGTCGTTTTCCCCGCGTCTGGGTGGGAGATTATTGCGAATGTACGTCGACGTGCGGCCTCTCGCTCGACTAGGTTCATCGAACTCGGCCCTCATCATCATTTACATTCATCCATAGATGATAACCAGGCCGTAAACAGCTTTGAGAATTAATCCGCATTCGACGGATCAGGAGGATACCCGCATTTGGTGCCCAGCCGATCCTGGATCAAGGCGATCAAGCCTTCCAGGGCCCCGTCCGGGCATTCGGTCAACGGCGGGCGCATGGTTCGCCGGTCGAGTACACCCAGCCTATGGAGCACCGCCTTGTTCGCGGGCGGCTGGCTCAAGCTTCGAATCGCCTCGATCACGGGCGCGAGGATTTCGAACTTGACCTCGGCGTCCTCCCTCGCGCCGCCGTACCAGCGCTCGACGATGACCGAAAGCCACTCGGGCACCACATTGGCAGCTCCGCTGATCGTCCCGGTCCATCCCGCTCTCAAGGCATCCAAGAGGAGCCGCTCATCGCCGACAAACAGCACCTTTTCGCTCGGCATCGCCTGGCGGAACGGCACGAGGTTGCCGGGGTCACCGCTGCTGTCCTTCAGGCCCGCGCATTGCGGGTGCCCGCCCAGTTCGCCGAGCAGTTCGGCGGACAAGGTGATGCCGGTCATTCTCGGGAAGTTGTAGGCCAGAACCGGCGAGGGACTGGCGTCGAGGAACCTCATAAACCAATCTCGAATTCCTGCCTCGGAAGCCGTCCTGAAGTAGTACGGCGGCATGACGAGCACCGCCGACGCCCCGAATTCCTCCGACCGCTTGCTCAGCCAAATCGCCTCGTCGAGGCTGGGCGTGGCGATCCCCAGGATCAGTTCGAGGTTGCCAGCAAGGGGTTTGGCATCGCGAATCAGATCGCGCTTCTCGACGGCGGAAAGGGATGGGCCCTCACCGTTCGTGCCGGCCAAAACGACACCCCGGCAGCCCGCTGCCGCGAACCACGCGAGGAGTTTGGCCATAGCGACATTGTCGATGCGCCCCTTTTCGTCGAAGGGAGTCACCGAGGCGGGATAGACGCCAGGTCCGAGCATTCGGTGAGGTTACTCGCTTCTCAGGAACCCAAATGTGGAATACATCACCTATGGGGTGGCTCGGTCTGGCGATTGCGGCGCTTTGGCCCGCGGTTGCCGCCCTCCTGGTTCGGCGCTTCCCCGTACAGTCACCCCGCATCCTCTTTCTCCTGAACTTGATCGTCCCCACGGGGGGCTGGGGGTTGGCTTGCTTCACGGGCCTGGATCTGCCGGCTGCTCTGAGATGGGTTGCGTTTGGCTTGGGTCTGTCTGCTTTTCCAGTTGCCGCCCAAGCGGTTACCGCTGCCTTGGCCGCCAGCGAAAGTTCGCGGATCGCCGCAAGGTGGTCTAAACGGGAATTCGTCCGCTACCAAGCCAGCAACACGCTCCTGATGACGGCTCCTCCCGGGCTGGTGTTGGCGTTGCTGGGGTTCGCTCTCAGCGATGGTCGCCCCCTTGCCGGGTCGGTGCTGGATATCCTCGTTGCCGCGGTCGTCTTCCTGCTGCTTTGGAAGGTGATGTGGATGGCCGTTCGGGAGATGCGGGTACCAGGCCGCTTGCTGCCGTTTCCTGAGGGCGCATGGTTGACCGAACTCCAGCGGCTCGCGCGCAAGATGGGCGTGTCGCCGGTGAGCGTGTTCATCGCCCATACTCGTCGTGGCCGGATCGCGGGTGCCTATTGCTTGGGTCGCTCCCGGGTGGGAATTGCTGACGCGCTGCTTGCGGCGCTCACCATGGAAGAGTTCAAAGCCGTCATGGCCCATGAAATGGCCCACCTGAGTCAGGCTCGCTCGACCATTCGGTATCTCGCCCTGTCGACCGCCACCGTGGTCTGTTCCGGCTTGGTGTGCGAAGCGCTCGGCCAGCGACTTCCGGAAACGGTTGGCGATGTTTTTGCGATCAGCGTTGTCGTCTTCGTCTCCGTTGCTTGCTTGCGGGGCCTCGTTCGGCTGAAGCGACGACAAGAGGATGAGGCCGATGAAGCGGCCGTGGTATTCGTCGGAGCGGCCGCCCTCATCGGCGCGCTGGCCAAGGCGACTTTGCTCAACGGAGGCACTTTTGACCACTCGTCGAATCGCTATCGGTCGCTCGACGAGCGAATTCGAAGGCTGGCGGCCCTCGGGGGATGCAACTCTTCCGAAGTCGATCACGCGATCGCCATGGCCCGGAACGAGATCGAGCAGGTCCGCCCCCCCGGCCCGATCTTTGCGGCGGCAGAACGCTCAAACCGTGAAGCACGTCCCGCCTAACCGTTTCGTGCTAGAGTCGCGAAATGGCGAATTTGGACCTACTCATGAAGGCACTCGACACCGCTCACTGGGAGATGAGCGAGGGATTCAAGGGGCTCGCGGATGGCGAGTTGTGGCGTCGACCAGATTCCCGGCTGCTGAGTGTGGGCGAACTCGCCGCCCACGTTGCCTACTGGGAAGCCCAGTCCTTCTTGGGCGATGGGGTGGAGAGCGCGCTTGCAGTTGCAGCGGGCCGGTACTACACGACGAATCAACGTGAGCCGTTCGCGCTGCAGTTGGGAGCGGCGGAGGCGCTGCAAGAGGTCCAACGAATACACGACCTGTGCAAAGCGTCCTTCCAAGCGAATCCCCATGATTCCGACGAGCCCAATCCGTTTCGAGAGGGGTGGACATGGGGACAGACCGTGGAGTATCAGGCGTTTCACGTGGCTTATCACACAGGACAGATCTATTCGGTGCGCCATCTGCTCGGACATGAGACGGTGGACAATTAGAAGTGGGAGACCGGGACGTATCGCAAGGTCGCCGTGGGCATGCACAATAGAGCAAATGGAATCCGCAGACCATTCCGAACAGGAGGCCATCCTGCCCGCCGATCTCCGTGCGGCCCTCACCGCCGATCCCTCCGCCGAATCCGCCTGGAGCCGCCTCACCGCGATCGGGCGACGGGATTTCATCAGTTGGATCAACGAGGCCAAACAGCCTGAGACCCGCACGCGTCGGATCGAGCGTTGCTGCGAGAACTTGGTGAAGGGCAAAAAGCGCCCCTGCTGCTACGCCGTCGTACCGATGGATTTCTACAAAGCTCTCGGGGAATCGCCAGAGGCGAAGACCCAATGGAGCACACTTTCGGCGAACGAAAAGCGCGACTTCTCCGACTGGATTGAGGCGTCCGAGGACAAGGTGGTGCGTAAAGCCCGTATCCAGGAGGCCTGTGCGGGCCTCGTGACTGGCATGCGGGCACCGATGGCAGAGCCAGTGTCGGATAGTCGCAAGGAGTAACCTCCCGGCCTTTAGTGAGGTTAGCGAGAATCTTTATGCATTCTGAATCTGACCTGCACGCGTTTCTTCGCTTCGTCGTCACCGCCAATCACGACGACATCGCGGACCGATTGAAGGTTTCCCCGTCCCTTGCCACAGTGGCAGTGGCTACGGGCGCAACGAGGCAGGACTCACAAGACCACTTCGTCGCCGAGATTAATCACTATGTGGTCTCGGGGGACACAGCTCTCCACATGGCCGCGGCTGCATTTCGCCGTCCTATTGCGGAGCTTCTCGTAGCACACGGCGCAGATTGTCGGGCGAGAAACCGACACGGTGCCGAGCCATTGCACTATGCAGCCGACACGAATCACTGGGACCCAACCGCGCAAGCTGACACCATCGAGTACCTCGTTTCCGCGGGTGCCGATCCGAATGCGTTCAATCGTTCCGGAGTGGCTCCGCTGCATAGGGCCGTCCGAACACGCTCGCTGCCCGCGGTCCAGGCCCTGCTCAACGGCGGTGCTGATCCGATCTTGCGCAACGGATCTGGTTCAACCCCTCTTCAGATCGCCTCACGCCCCACTGGTCGCGGTGGCAGCGGGTCGGCACAGGCGCGGGACCAGCAGGCCAAGATCATTACCCTCCTGGAGGAACGGATTGTGGCCCGGCTCCGGTGAACAACTGCGCGAGATCCTGCATCGACAACGAAAATCTGTTTCCCATATTGCTCCTGAACAGAGTTGACCCGTGACTGTGGCTTGGCTGGACGAGGATACAATTTAGCCATGACCTTCAACGACGTAATGGCCGAACTCAGAGCGAGCCGCAACGAGGCCGTGTTCAAATACAACACGAAACGAGGAGCCGGTGAAAATCAGTTTGGCGTCACAACGACGAATCTTAGAGCCCTCGCCAAACGAATCAAGGCCAATCCCGAACTCGCAAAAGAGCTGTGGGACAGCGGAAACATCGATGCCATGCTGCTGGCAACACTGCTGATGAAGCCCAAACAGCTTTCGGTGCAGGAGTTGGACTCGCTGGTCGAATCGGTAACTTTTGATCACGTGGCCGACTGGCTGGTCACGAACGTGATTAAGGCTCATCCTGATCGGGAAGGGCAGCGTGAGCGTTGGATGAACTCGGACCATGAATGGACCTCGAGAATCGGCTGGAGCCTGACGACGGCGCGGGTTGGCAAAAATCCCGAGGGGCTCGACATTCCGGCCATCCTCGACCGAATTGAGTCCGAAATGGGCAGCGCACCGGAGTCCAAGCAATGGCCGATGGATTTTTGTCTCATCGAAATCGGAGTCCAATTCCCTGAACTCCGGGAACGCGCCATCGCAATCGGTGAAAAACTGGGCGTGTTTCGTAACTACCCGGTCTCCAAGGGCTGCGTCTCACCCTTCGCCCCGATTGCAATTCCGGAAATGGTCAAGCGCAAAGAAGGTCGGTGAGGTAGAAGGGGTCCTTGAAGATTAGGCGTCGTAGCTTCCAACCTGGATTCCGCCTCTCGGTACTCGACGTGGTGGTTCTCCTCCTTGGGAGGGGAGCGTCAGTTTCGTTGTTTCGCATAGACCAATGGTTCGCCATTGCCGTGGCCTTCGTCGTGCTTCACTTCTTTCTCTTCTGCAATGTCCTCCGAATGTCCCGTCCGCTGGAGCTTGTCTGGGCCGCATTCTTTGTTGGCATGGTCCTCGTGAAGACTCGCTTGGAAGTCGTTTCTTGGCCATCTGTGTTTGCGGCAGCAATCGTCGCGACGCTGACGGTCACCCTCTTGGCGCTGCGCAAGCCTTCGTACCACGGTGTCGGATGGCGGCGGCTGAATCCCAAACTTCCACAGTGGTGGCAGGCCAACCAGGCGAAATAGAGGACCTCGAAAGAACCTGCTGTAGAATAAAAGCATATCCTTGGGTTTTGAATCGGGATCTTGAATCACATGAAAACCATCCCATCGGTCGTCATCTTCATGCTCTGCGGGCTCATCCAACTAACCCAGGCCCAAACGAACGTCTCCGCCGTGCATTCAAATGGCCAAACATTCGTGGTCTGGAGAATGCAGCTGCCCCTTCCTACGACCTATGAAATCTACCGGTCAACCAGTGCATTTACAGATACCTCGCAGGCGACGCTTGTGGGAAGGATCTTCAGACCCGAATGGGAAGGCGACGCGCTCGATCAGATCGCGATGCCACTTACGGGCTCAGGAACGACTTGGACGATTCCTAACGGCACGGGCGGAACCGTACAATTGCCGGTTGACCGAGGGCTCTTCGTTTATACACCTCATGCGGCTGCAACGGAATATTTCGCCGTGGTCGAAACAGGATCTACGGCGGTAACGGCAAGCAATCGCACGGCCAGCCCCGTCGTCCAAACCTACACTCCGCTGACCAACCCGGTAACCGCACACCCTCAGATTTCTGGCGTCACACCCGAAGGTTATCTTTACCGTGCCTACGCGTATTGGACCGACGGCCGCGACAACATCGATGACGCAAGACCCGACTATCCCATCACAGGCAATGCTGCTAAGAACGGGGCGCCGAATATGTTCGTCGTTTACTCACCCCTGGCTGGCCCAGGTACCGCTCCTTATCCGATGACGTTCGGTTTTCACGGAGGCGAGGGGAACTTCCATCTATGGCGTCCAGGGCTCTTTCCCAACATTGGTCTAGCGATAACTTCAGGTCTCTTTGTGGCACCGCATGATACGCTCTTTTATCAATCGGGCGGTTCGGTCGAAGAAGTGACAACCGGCTGGTTTGGCTACTGGCCCGGCATTGATATGTTCAATGTTGTCGCAAATACGAATCCTCCCGCGAATGCCGTCGTCAGCGACTTCACACAGCGAAAGGTGAACTGGATCCGTCAATGGCTGCTGCGTGGCGGAGATATGAACTATAACATCGATCCCACCCGGATTTCGCTTCTCGGTCACAGCATGGGCGGGCGCGGCATCTCCATTTTTGCCCGGCGCAACCCAGAGCGCTATTCCGCATGCCACATGTTCACACCTGCATTTCGAGACGTTACACCAACGAATCCCTTTTACGGCGTCGAAGCTCAGAACCTCGCAACGAATGTACTCGGGCCCGGCGGAGCGGTAATGCACATGACCGATATCTTCGACTGGACGCAGCCTCTTTCCACGACGCAACGCGATCTGTGCCTTACGAGGATCTACAGCGGGAAGAATGATCCGATTATCGGTTGGACTTCGCCGATTGTCAATGAGTTAACCGAGGCAAACAACTCGGCCATGGGCTTTCACCTCTATTGGGATTCTCGCGTCCATGGGATCGCCGCATGGAGCCAATTGCCCTATCTCGCCGAATGGAGCGTTCCGTCTCGGACAGAACGGGGATCGGCGAGCTACGCACAGCGCTACCGCAGCAACCAATCCTTCCCAGGATTCTACAACGATGATCAGAACATCACCGCCGCTGGAAGACAACCTGATCCTGGGAATGGGACACCCACGAACGGCGACACGTGGGGCACGTGGAGCGGGTATTACGACTGGGATTCAGCTTCCATCGTCGATTCTCAAAAGAAGTGGGCGTGCACGCTATGGCTGATCGGTAATTCTTTAACGACCGTCGACAACTGTCCAGCCTTGGCCGCGCGGGCTTCTATTGCGGTTCGGAAGCCCCAGATGTTCAAACTTCCCGCGATCTATCCGTTCCGTTGGATGTTAAAGCGAGCCGATACGGGAGCGATTCTGTCAAATGGAGTCGGATTCACAGATTCGAGCGGCGTGGTCAAGGTGCAGAACCTCCTGATCGCGCGAGAGGATGTGTTCAAGAGTCGGCTGGAGATTGATCGGCTACCGATCGTCAAGGTGCCGTAAAAATGAGCACTAGAACTGAATAACTTCTATCCCCGAATCAGCAGCTACCGCGAATCTCACTCCTTTATGATCGCAAGCTGTCACTGGTTGCTTTCCCAAATGGTGGATGATGCTGCTGGTTTGGATCCCTGACGATATGTCCGGCCACCTGTAGATGATGCGACCGGTAGTGACATCGAAGACCCTCGGCGTCTGAAAAAAGCCAACCACTAGTCCGTCGCCAAGCCAAAGCATGTTGCCGACCGTTTCCTCGGCTCTTGTAACGGACTCGAAGGCGTTGGTCCTCAGATTGAACACGCCAAGACTTCCCGGACGGAACGAGGGGTTGTCGACGTAACTGTAGTCATCCTCATCCGGTTCAGAGCTGACTACAATCCGGTCTTCATCAACAAACACCGCACTGCTCAAGGGCCAACGACCCATGTCGTCGGGCGGACCGATTGCGTCGAGCGTGCGGCTGTCGGCGAGGGCGTCGTCAATGGACCATGTGGAGACCGAATCCTCGGGATGCCAGATCCAACCCGCGCTGAGGAGCCTTGTGCCGCCCGGACTGACGGCTAAGCGAGAGTGAAAGAAGTCGGCGGGCTTACGGTCAACTGACCGGGTGAGTCGTTCTCCCGTGAGTGCATCTTCGATCTCTATTTGGTTGTATTCCTCGGGACAATGGGCGATCAGCGTTCGCCCGTTTCGGTGCTCAAAGAGCACGACTGGATATTCAAAAGCATCGGCGTGATAGAAACTACGATTCAGCTCTCGGCTAGGCTTTCCGTGGGATATGACCAGCCCCTTCGTTCCGAGTCGTTCGTAAACAACGGCGCAACTTCCTGAGGGAGACTGCACGGCCGCATCGAACCGATAGGCCCACCGCACTTGCGGATCGAACACCCTACCGTCGAGGCCGATCACGAGTCCTCCGCCAACCCAGTCAATTAAATCATCGCCAAGCCAGCATAGGGATCTAACTGGGTTCTGCAATGGGATAAGTGTTCGGTCGTGTTTCATTGGTTTGACAACCAAGCTGAAGCCTACCTATGATGGGTCCGGGATCGGCACTGGTGGGGCCGCGCATTCCTGTTGCGCGAGGCGTCAACAAGCATTAAACCCAGCCGGTCGAAGGCTATGCTATGCCTTCGACTTAGTCTTCGATGCCTTCTTGGCAAGGTTTGCCTCAACGCGCGCCCTGATGATCCGTCGCACCAGCGGCTCGGGGATAGGCGAGTCGGGCGAAAACTGGATCGTTCCCTTCGACGTCTTGAACCCGATCAGTTCATCGGCAAAGTCCTGAGCCGTGCCACCCGGAAAGAATGAGCAGTGGTTCTTGAAGGCGGCGAATCCGAGGAGGTAGCCGTTCTGCTTGTATCCCGGCATCCCATAGCTGATGCACTCCTCGGCGTCGGGCGCCTCCTCGCGCACGATAGCCCGAAGCCGCTCCAGCGCTGCCCGTCCCTCTGCCCAGTCCACTTGGGCAAGGTACTCGTCGACTGCTTTCGCCTTGATCTGCATCATTGAGACTCCAGAGAGAAGTATGCCATCTCGCCTCCATCGAGGCAATTTGGCCGGGCCGCAACAGTTCTCCTGACGGCCGACACCATTCATCGGATGAGCGCAAAATGAGCGCTCCGAATTCAAGAAAGGAGATAGTTTCACATGTTTCTTAATGGTTATCGATCGTATCTTGTTGCCCTCGGCTTTTTCACCGCACTAAGCTCGAATGCCCAAATGGCCTCCGACGAGAGGCTGCTTGAAGTGGTCAAGGATGTCCAAGGTCAGCACAGCATGGTACTTGGGAGATACTTCGGCAGTGATTCCAATACGGTACTGAACTTCAACATGGTTGCCGATCCCACGTCGAATGCATTTGGATTTCAATCCGCGCCGGGTCAGACATACCAAGGGCTTGCGTTTAGCATGACCTGTGCCGGTCAATTCGACGCAGCATCCGATCAGTGGAACTGGAGCAGCACATCCACCTTGGGTGCCGACATGTGGACCCAGGACGGCAGCAGTTTCTTTGACCCGGTTGGCCCCGACAACTTGCACACCAACTCGATCGCCAACATGGCGGGAAAGCCCAAGCCAGACGAGCACAGCGGAACGGTTTGGAATGGCCCTTTCAGCACGACCTGGACCTATCACACCCGGGACGGCGTCATCATCGGCAGCAGTATCTCATTCGACTTTCGAATCAGATTGTCGCAGGGGCGTTTTGATTGGCGTCACAACACTCCTCTCGTCGACGTCGATCATACGTTCGGAACACTGGCGAACGGTACCTGGGACTCAACGACTGGTGCGGGCAACTTCAACATGCAGGTCGTCCCGGAACCGGCATCCATGGCCTGCCTCGGCCTCGGCGCACTAGCGATGATACGCCGATGTCGACGCCGGAAGTAGGGCTCGCCAGCGAAAAGGGGTGCGCGTTGGCTTGACCATTTGGTCAAGCCAACATTGCGCTTGGCAACCATTGCCCTTCCCTCCGCCCAGTCAACCTGGGCAAGGTACTCGTCCACCGAACTTGCCTTTGCTTGCATCGCTAACCCGCCGAGAGTTTGGCTCAGTCCGGCGTAATCGTGGGCCGACGGGTACTCTTTCGATGTGGCACAGAGAGCGAGGATCGGAAGTGCGGCGAACAGTATGACGGGCCGCTTCTATGAAGATGCTCTTCGAGAGGCGGGCATTCCAGTGGTAGCCGAGATGGGTATGGTCGGGGAAGGCCTAGACTTCTCGCAGCCCGCTGACATTTGGTGCCTTGATCCGTCCGTCTTGCTTAGTCAGGACAACATCGCCTTCATCAAGGAACTCATGGGTAACGACACGTCTGATGAGTTGCTAGAAGCTGCGAGGCAGAAGGGCGAAAGCGCAGCCCGGGACAGCTAAGACCTCGCCTGAGGTGAAGGGCGGCCGCCGACAACCGTTATGTGCTTGGTTCCCGGTGGAGTTGGGTAGGCTCTCCTTGCCATGACGCATTACTCACCTAAGTTCACTCGTCGACGGTTCTTGGAGACGATTTCCGCTGGGATTGTGAGTACGCCCTTGTTGGCTCTCTTCAAGGAGGAGCACCTGCGATGGGTTGAGTCGGGCGACTATGCCGACGACCTTACGCGCACTCCCGCGCTTGAAGAGGGACCCTACTACCCGGACAAGCTGCCACTCGACTGCGACAATGACCTTCTCATCATTGGCAAAGGGGAGCAAGCACTGGGTGAAGTCACCCACTTGTCTGGTCGAGTCCTCGGCACCGATGGGAAGCCGATGAAGGGGGTTACAGTCGAGATCTGGCAGGTAGATCAACATGGTGCCTACATCCACTCCAAGAGTATCAACGGCAGTAAGCGCGATCGCTTGTTCCAGGGCTTCGGCCAGTTTGAAACGGACAAAAACGGTGCTTACAAGTTTCGCACGATCAAACCAGTGCCCTACTTATTCCGGGCCCCGCATGTCCACTATAAGATTAAGAAAGGTGATCGTGAACTCCTGACAACTCAGTGTATCGTTGCCGATTATCCTCAGCTAGACCGCGATATTGTCTTGCGCACAGTCAAAGACCCTAAGTTACGTGAACTCGTTTTGGCCAAATTCGTGCCCAAGAAAGGTTCGAGGACTGGCGAACTCCAAGCGATTTTCGACATCGTTCTCGGCCTTACACCCCAGGCCTAATGGTTCTAATGCTCTGAGGCCGTAGGTAGACTCGATTGATGTACCCGATGCCGGAGTTCCGGGAAACGGATCCTGCGCAAATCGTCGAGTTCATCAGAAAGTACCCCTTCGGCATGCTGACGGCGGTCGGGGAAGATGGCTCGCCGGTGGCCACCCACGTCCCTCTGCTGGTGAACTTCGATGGTTCGGATCTCAAACTCCGCGGCCACGTCATGCGCAATACGCCCTATTGGAGGGCGTTCAGGCGAGCGTCGTCGGACGTCCTGGTCGCTTTCACCGGCCCGGACGCGCCGATCTTGGCAAGCTGGAACGCAGACCTTCGCTTCGGAGGAACGTGGAACTACATGGCGGTTCATGTTCGGGGTGCCCTCACCTTCCTGCCCGAAGACGACCTCGTCGGCATTTTGAGAGATCTCAAGGACCTCCATGAAGTTGATCCCGCCGCCAAGTTCGACCTCCTGCCACCCGACTACGTGCCCTCGCTGATTCGGGCCATCGAAGGCTTTGAAATCGAAGTCACCTCGATGGAAGCCGTATTCAAGCTGAGCCAGAACCGGAGCCGGGAGGACTTTGAGTCGACGATCAAAGGGCTTCATCAGCGAGGCGGTGAATCCGCGCTGGTCGCAGAAGAGATGGTGATGCGTCGGAGCCGGTTCTTTGGAACCTAGGCTAACCTTGTCTCAGACGTTGGAGCGATTGGCTGCCCAAAGACACCTGTCTTCCGATATGAGACTCGGGGCTCAGCGCAATTGCGACCCCGAGTGAGGACTCGTCGAAAGGAGCATGAAACGCTCCTTCACTCTCGTCACTTTCGCTCTCATGACCCTGGCGGCTCACGCCGAACTTGGCTCGATCGATCGCGTCACGATCCTTCAAGGCAAGCGAACGAGCAATGTCGGCAGTCCGGAGGGTTGCCTGCGGTCGGTCGACAATATCCTGTTGGGAATCCGCTCAAACCCAGCGAACATCTCCTTCATCATCCAAGGCCACATCCAGATGGCGCCGCGCCGAGTCCGTGAGCTGAAAATCGGCTTGTATGGCAAGCGAACCGGCCGCGCGCCATTCGATATCGCCATCTTCAATTACCGCTCGAACCAGTGGGTCTCGATGGGCACGCTCACGTTGCCCGAGAACCGCCTTGGTGGGCATGTGGCAATTGCAACCGGAATTCTCAGGGACTACTTTAGCCCACTGCACCAGTACAGCGTCCGGATCAGTGGCTTCGGAGTGAATACGATAAGCCTCGATCGGTTTGGCTGTTACGCTACTCCTTAATCGTCCCCTTTGATCATCGCGGCGTCCAAGGCGAGGCCCGTTCGCCGCGATACTGCACCCAACCGTTTGTTATCTGCTTCCTAGCGTTATTGTGGCTTTGGTTGAGCTACCGGCTGGCGAGAACTCGTCGCGCTGGTAGAGCACCCCGGCCATCGCCTCCAGTCAATCCAGCTTTCGATCAATTTCCGAGGCATTCGTATATTTTGTTGACGATGCGGTTGTTGCGAACCGTCTCGTATGGACCGTCGAGCCAGCGGTTCATGGCATATCCAATGGACATGCGCTCGTCGAAGTCGGTAAAGCCAAGCAAACCGCCAAGTCCACCCCAGGCCGCAATTCGATGGCGTTTCGGGTTGGGGAACACACAGCCATCCAAGCAGAATCCCATGCCCCAGCGGCAAGGCAAGCCCAGAAGCAAATCGACCCCATCGGTCTGGACTTCGAGCGCGCGATTTCTACCTCGCTCCGAGAGAAGAGTAACGCCGTTCGCACCGCCGCTCGCCAGTGCCGAAAGGACGGTTGCGATTGAGCGGGCGTTGCCGTGGCCATTCGCGGCACCCACTTCCGCGCGGCGCCAATTGGTGGTGGTTGAAGTGAGGGGTGTCAAAATGGGGTTGAGCCCGACCCGCTCTCCGATCGCGTTGTTCCGAGGTAGCCGACGGAAAGTGGCAGGAATGAACGAAGCGATGCGGTGATCACACTCCGGACCGGTGCCGATGTGATAGTCCGCACCCAACGGAGTGGCTACGTACTTGTCAAAGAACTGGCCGAGGGACATGTCTGTGATGCGGCTCACAAAACCATGGATCAAGTGGCCGTAGTTCATTCCGTGATATCCCGATGCGGTTCCTGGCTCCCACCACGGCGTTTGCCTTGCGAGGAGTTCGGTCGCCCGATCAAGATCGTAGACGTCCTCCCAGGTCATATCCGCCTCCCAACCCGCCACTCCAGAGGCATGGCCTAGGACTTGCCGCACCAGAATATCGCGTTTGCCGTTGACGCCAAATTCAGGCCAGTACTGCGAGACCGGCGCATCCAGGTTGAGTTCTCCCATGTCGGCCAGCAGTAGCGCCGAAATCGCCGACATCGTTTTGGTGACCGAATGTGTCGTGATGATCGTGTTGTCTTCCCACGGCCGAACGTAGCCGGCATCGAAGAAGCCGCCCCACAGGTCCACTTGAGGCTGCCCGTCGATGAAGACGGCGATCGAAGAGCCAATGTCCTCGCCGGACTCAAGCAACTCCTCCATGAGTTCTTTCAGGGGTTCGAAGCGAGCCTCGCACGTGCCTTGAATTCGAGCGGCGTCGAGGTGCGGGTAGGTCCAAGGAGCCGAGTGCCTCGGCGGACGAGGGCTCGACGGTGGGGCTTCGGTAAGGTTGGTTCGGATAGCGGTTGATTGAGAGTTCATGTTGGCCTCCTTAACGGAACGACGTCGTTCCGTTAATAAAGAAATGATAGCATTTCTTTTCTGGACCGTCAAGTGCTAAAGTCCTAGCGTGAACAAAACTGGTGCCGTTCCTCCTCGCGGTCGCCCGACCGCCGCCCAGGCCGACCAAGTGCCGGAGCGTCTGCTCGATGCCGCGACTTGGCTCTTTGCCCATCAGGGTTACAGCCGAACCAGCATGGAGTCAATTGCCAAGCTCGCAGGGGCTTCGTCGAAGACGGTCTATAGCCGTTATGCAAACAAAGAAGCGGTCTTGCGCGCGGTAGTGCGCCGTATGTTCGATCGAGCAGTGAAGACTACACTTGGAGAAGGCACCATAGCCTCCGACGAACCACTAGGTTTGCTGCGGCAGCTCGGCCACGATTTGGCGCAACTTTCGGCGGCACCGACCACGGCCGGCGTGAACCGGCTCATCATGGCCGAAGCCTTCCAAGTCCCGGAGCTTGCCGATCTCTTCCTAGAGCTGCACAATCGCGCTACGGCCTTGGTACGAGAACCGCTGCAGCGCTGGAAAGAGGCGGGGTTGTTACCAAGGCTGGCGGATATTGACTCTTCAGCAAAGCTGTTTGTCGAAATGGTCGCATCAATGCCACGACTGCACGCGTTATTGGGCCGACCACTATCACCACTTGAAGTCAATTGTCTCGTTGACAACGCCGTCCACGTCTTTCTGGTTGGGTGTGGCTTCCGATTCGAAGACGAGCCATGAAGGCGGGCAAATCGTACTGACGCGACCCATTCTTCTCGAAGGTGGGTAGTACAAAGGGCGTCGATGGGCAGCTTTAGTCTTCCCGAAGACCGCCTCGGCGGGCATGTTGCCACCGCTACAGGTCGCCTTCGGGAGTACTTCAGCCCCCTCGGTCAGTACAGCGTACGCATTGAAAGGTTCGGCTTCAACTCGATAAGCCTCGATCGCTTCGGCTCAAACGCGAATCCGTAAGCCTCTCACCAGACCACTTCGGTACGCTCCGGAACGTGTTGACTTGCTTGGCAGCGTTAGGTGGCCTCCGCACTTGATCCCAGGCCGGCGAGAAGCTCGTCGAGTTGGTCGAGCGACTCGGGCATCGCGCCCGTCGATCCGTCAGCGTCCAGCGCTTCCTTCGAAGGATAGAGATTGCTCACCATCAGCAACGTCTTCCCCTCGTTTTCGGAGAAGGTCACCGTGGTGATGGTTTGGCAGTCACCTTCGTCGTTGGTCCAAGCGAGGCGCGAGTGCGGGGTCACTTCGATGTACGTGCCGAAGAACTCCATGGTCGAACCCTCGTGAAGAAACGCCAACCGATACTGGCCCCCGACGCGAGCATCCAATTCGCAGGAGATCAGGTTTAGCCCATAAGACTTGGGCACCCACCACCTTTTGAAGAGTTCGGCGTTGGTCCAAGCCTCGAAGACTAGGCGAGCAGGCGCATCGACGATGCGGGTGACGACCAGTTCGACGTCGGATTTCCGCTCGATCTTAGTCTCATTGTTGTTTCTGGCGTTCATGGGTTTCCTCCATCCGTTTTCAATTCTTCAACAACCGTGTCCAACGCGTCGAAGCGCGCGGCCCACATTTGCCGATGGCTTTCGATCCAAGCGGCTTCTTCTTCTAGCGCGCGCTGTCCGAGCTTGCAGGTCCGCACCCGCCCAACTTTCTCCGTACGCACGAGCCCCGCCTGTTCCAGAATGGCTACGTGCTTCTTCATGCCCGTCAAGGTCATGTGAAACCTCTGAGCCAGCGCGGTGACCGAAGCATCCGCCCGTCCGAGCTGCTCCAGGATGCCGCGCCGGGTGGCGTCTGAGAGCGCGCCGAACGAAGCATCAAAGGCAGTCTGATACTGAACCATACGGTTCAGTATATCACATGTTTGGGGGCCGTCGCGGTAATGTCTTCAAATGCGCCTGTTTTCCCTGGCGATGGGAATGATCCTTGCTTCGTGTTTGGCCTGCAACCGGCAGGAGGGGACCGAGAGCTCGGCCCCCGTAGTACAGGGGAAGTCCACGACTCAGCACCATATTCCGATCGAAGAGTTGCGCCAGATGTTTGCAGGCCTGCGCGGGCAGAAGGACCTTGACACCGACGGACCGCTCGTATGGGGTTACTTCTTCGTTGACCGCGACCAAAGCCAACTGCATAAACTAGGCGAGCACCTGCGACAAGAGGGCTACCTATTGGTGGAGGTAGGGCCTCGGGAAGGCAATGTCTTCTGCCTCCATGTCGAGCGAACGGAGCGCCACACGCCCGAATCACTGGACGACCGAAACACGGAACTCGAACGTCTCGCCGACAGGTTTGGTATTGAGAGCTATGACGGGATGGACGTCGGCCCCTTGCCGAAGCGCTGAGTGCTGTCGCGATAGGTCCAAGGACTTGAACCTGTGACCCCTACAGTGTCAGTTAGCGGGCTGCCCTCCCAAACGCATCAGTTCAGGTTCAAGCACATAGTTCATTGAACCTACGGATAACCCCTACAATCGTCCGACCGCTTCGGCGGCGGCAGGTTCTCGAAATGGCCTTGCTGCGAGCGACGTGTCTAGGGATTCTCGCCTTGTTGGCAGGATCGGCCCAGTAAACTGAGCGCGATGAGCGCGAGAGAAAAGGAGCGGTCTGCCCTCAACCGGACACTCGTCCTGTCTGCAGAAGACCGGATTCGCCTTCGAGGCAAGTTGGCAAGGCTAGGCGACACACGGCCGGATCCATACATGGATGGTGTCTTTCATGCCGACATGATGGACATTGTTTGCCAACTGCCCGCACACTGCGCCGATCTGATCGTGCTCGATCCGCCTTACAACCTTGACAAGTCTTTTGGGTCGGAGGCATTTCGCAAGCGCTCGAGCGAGGAATATGCTCAGTGGATTCTGACGTGGCTTCCATCGCTCTTGCGCACGCTCAAACCTACGGGCTCTCTTTACTTCTGCGGTGATTGGCGGTCTAGTTCCGCTATTGAAGCTGCATGCGAAGGCCGCCTGATCGTCCGAAACCGCATTACGTGGGAACGGGAGAAGGGGCGTGGAGCTTCTGCGAATTGGAAGAATGCATCCGAAGACATCTGGTTCTTCACGGCATCAAATGAGTATTTCTTTGATGTCGAGGCGGTTAAGCTCAAGAAGCGGATCATCGCACCATACACAGATCAGAGCGGCAAGCCAAAGGGCTGGGAAGATGGTTACAGGCTGACTCATCCTTCCAATCTATGGACGGACCTTACGGTGCCATTTTGGTCGATGCCTGAGAACACCGACCATCCAACTCAGAAGCCAGAGAAGCTGATTGCAAAGCTGATACTTGCCAGCAGTCGCCCAGGCGAAGTCGTTCTAGACCCATTCCTTGGCTCTGGAACATCCGCAGTCGTGTCCAGCAAGCTAGGTCGAAGATTTGTCGGGATCGAAATCGAGGAGGAATTCGCTCTCTTGGCTCTTCGTCGTTTGGAGGCTGCTGAATGTGATCGGAGTATCCAGGGATATTCAGAGGGCACGTTTTGGGAGCGAAACTCGGCTCCGGCTCAGACGAAGAAATCGTCGAATCACCGCGACGGAGGACTGTTCCAGTGAGCCGAAGCAAGATCTTTTATTCCGACGCGTACAAGGAGATCGAGAAGGCGATCATGAAGACTCTGAACGAGCAGCAGGACTTCCTTTCCGATGCCACCGCTGGGAGCACGCGGGCTGTCGGAGATGCCATTCAAGCAATCGTCGCAGCGAATTTCGCGGAAATCCTAGGCCCACTCGGCGCAGATTACTCATCCGAGTTTGCACGAAGGGCGATGGCCGACTTGGCCTTTGCTGACGCGGACGGCCTCTATTGCGTGGTGGACGTCAAGACGCATCGCATTGGGACCGCATTCAGTATGCCGAACCTCATTTCAGTGGAAAGGCTCGCGACGTTCTATGAAGACGACAAGAATGTCTTTGCCGTCCTAATGGTGAAGTATGCTGTGAACGGAACGAAGACCGATGTCCGAGAGGTGCGCTTTGTCCCGATCGAGTTCTTAGATTGGGGATGCCTCACCGTGGGTGCGCTCGGCTGGGGTCAAATCCAGATCGCCAATGCCAACTCTATAACGATCCGGGATAAGTTCTCTCGGAAGAAGTGGATGCTAGAGCTTTGCGATGCGATGCTCAGCTTCTATCCCAAGGAAGTTCTGAAGATCGAGAAACGGGTGATCCGTTTCCAGAAGGTCAAGGAATTCTGGTCGCAGAAGTCGGACGATCCTGGTGCGTAGACTTAGGACAAGTCGGCAGTTTAGGAACCAATCGTTGGAACCTCTCTGGCTTCATTTGAAGATGGTGGGCGGTACAGGACTTGAACCTGTATCTTTTACCCAAGTTGAAGGTTATCAGGAAGTGTTTGAGCTTACATCTTACCTGTTCTCACTGCTGAACTCACCATATATCTCCACTGTGAACTCACTATGATGTGCTACCATGGAGTGTGAGCCATCGAAAGCCGAGCCGCAAGATAGATGACCCGCTGAGAATTCGCGTGACTTCAGCGCCTAAGTACAAGCGCGTTCGAGTAGATGGGCGGCTGGTGAATGCACTTGACTCTGAAGGAAAGTCCATCACCTCCAAGACTGTCCTTCGTGGTTACCGCTACTACCTTGACGGGGATGGCAACATGCAAAGGACACCGGCCTTGGAAGCCGATACGATGCTAGAGCTTGAGACTCGGCTGAACTCATGGGTGAACGGAGTTGGAGAAGCTGAGAACAAGAGAAGATTGGCGATTCAGATTGCATCAGCACTTCGCCCAGAGCTTGCTGAGCCTATCCTGAAATTCACGCAAGGTCGAAGGTCCAGAAAGCCCAAACCCGGCGACGAAGTAAAGCATATGAGCCTCTGGGCGGAGGCATTAGAACTCGCAAGGCACTCTGCAGAACTGCAGCGTTTGCAGCAGACTCATACTGAGCATGAAGAAGTCTGTCGCGAAGAGGAAGAAGTTGCTCTTCGGCTTGCTGAAGCAAAGGAGTCGATACCTCAAACTGTCGGTTGGGCCGTCTCCTATTGGCTTCTGACCTTGTCGGCAGATGAGAACATGCATCCACCGACGCGAACCTACTACGTTCAGCTAATGAGCGACTATGTTCTTGTTCCGTTCGAACTCGGGAAGAAGGCAATCGGTGACTACACGCTCGCCGAGCTTCAGGACCGACAGTTGGCAAAAGAGGTGTTTCAAGACCTTGAGCGGTCGCTTCGGCGGGAAAGGACTAGCTTCGAGTCAATTGGATTTCAGGATTACCTTGCTGGAAATCAGACACCGAAGGTGCAAGCCAAGCGTCGCAAGATGAGCACCGGCTACAAAGTGCTTGACACCTTGTCTCAAGCCTTGCAATGGGTCGTCTTCGAAAGCGAAATCGGGTTGTTCAGGGGCATGGAGAACCCGCTGAAATCCTATGACAGGCTGTATCCAAAGCCTCGAAAGGCGAAACGCATCGCTCTTCGGGGGGATGAGTTTCAGCGGCTAGTATCCGCCGCTGAATCGCACGGCATGCCCCAGCTAGTTCCCCTGCTGGCGCTCGTCAGGCATGGATTTAGGCCGAGCGAAGCACGGGCATTGCGGTGGTCGGACCGCATTGGCGACACCAACAAGTGGAAGGTTGTTGGGAGCATCATCCGCAATCGCGGCGAGGTCTGGGTAGAACGGACCAAGACCACAGATGGTGACACTGAGGCTGAGCACGTCACCTTTAGCAAATCTACTGTGGAACTGCTGGAGCAGTATCGTGCCCCAGGTTGCGACTATGTCGTGTCACCGTTTCCTGGCTCCCGCAAGACCTTCATGACGCTGACTACATACACTGAGCGCTTTTCCAAGCTGCGAGTTCTAGCCGAAATCGAAGGTCGCGAAGAAAAGACCATCTACATGCTGAAGCATGGGCTGATTTCCGAGCTCATTCGTGCTGGAGTTAGTGTCGACCAGATTGTCCTGATGACGCGTCATACCTCTTTCCAGATGGTGCGTCAAATCTATAACGACATCAGCTCAGACGACTTGGCAGAGGCAATTGACAACCTCGATGCCGCGCGTTCTGTCCAGAAAAATCAAAGTCCGGTAAGTCCAGCTTCGAACGATTGAACCTAAGGGTTGGATGGAATCTTGGCCACCGGTCGGCCCTTCTTCAGCTTGACCTCGACTGCGATTACCTTGCTCTGCAGAATTGATTGCTGCCAGGAAGCGACGAACTCGACCAGGTCGACCTCACATGCTTGGAGGTAAAGGTCGAGTTCCCGTAGGTCGATGCGCCCTTGGCCGAGTTCCCACTTGCTCAGCATGCTGGCCGTGATTCCAAGCGACTTGGCAACCTGCTCCTGGGTGATGCCACGACCTTCCCGCACCTCGCGGAGGAGGCGAACCATCGTGCGGTATTCCGGTGCATAGATTGATTTGAGCATGCAGCTGAACGCTGCAAGCAGATTGACTTTCCAACCTCGACATGCCCAAAATAGACATATCGTTCGAGGGGGATATGGACAAGTCGGACACGAGCTATTTAGTGCGTCTTCCTGATGGGACCGAACTCGGTCCAGCGTCTCTTGATGACCTTCGAGCCTGGGCTGCTGCAGGCGTGATTGAACGCACGACGTCGGTTCAAGTGGTTGGGACTGAGACCAGAATCCCTGCGGCGACCGTTTTGGGCATATTCAGTTCTTCGGCATCCAGCTCCGAAGCTATTCTAGAGGAAGCTGAGGAAGCTGAGGACGTTGACGACGAACGGGAAATCCAAGTTGTAGAGGCTAGCCATGGGTCGACAGGCACGACGCTAACGACGGACAGTGTCCAAGCGAGATTGGGCCAAGCCACTTCTGAGAATCGACAACCCTCGATTGGCCCGAGCTTGCCGTCACCCTCACTCAAGAAACCGCGACAACCCAATCGTTGGATTGGTCCGGTTGTCCTTGCAGGACTTGGGCTTGTCGTCATTGGCGGTGTCTTGACGTTGCTCCCGAAAGGGGAGCCGAAGAAGTCGGATGACGACAAGGCGACAGTCGCCGTGTGGCTTGTCAAGTCGCTAGCCGACGCGACCGCCATGTATCAAGGGGACTGGGACGACTGCTTCCCGCCAGTTGCCTCCCATAGCGATTTCAGCCCTTATGAGTTTGCTCTGCCGTATCTCAAGGAAGACGTCTCCAATGCTCTGATGGTGAGGAGCAGCGAGTTTGTCTTCAACTGGAACTTGACGGGGATGCCCTCGACATCGCTTGATGAACCAGCTAGGACGGGGATGTGGGCTGAAGGCGCCTGTCCGCCTGTTACATTCCCCTATTCCGGAAAGACACCGATTGCCAAGACCGACGGGTCGGTGAAGATGTTTTCGCCAGAAGAAGTGAGCGGACTTGTATGGAAGCCTTCCAACCCGTATCTGGGTTCAGACGCGGCCCATAACCGTCAGCAGGAGACAGATAGGATGTGGAACCCGAACGATTAGGACGGAGACAAATTGAGTAACCACCCTGCAACCTACCTTGTGCACCTGCCTGATGGCAATGAGTTGGGGCCAGCCTCGCTGGAAGACCTTCGTGCTTGGGTCGCAGCGGGAGTGATTGGCAAGACCACTGCCTTGAGCTTGGTCGGTACTGAGGCTCGCATTCCCGCTGCGGCTGTTCAAGGACTGTTCGGTCGAGCCACCGACGTGCCAGCGACTCCGCCCACTGTTCAACCTCAACAGCCACTACCACCACCTCCAACCTTGTCGCCGATTGCCGAGGGCACCCAACCACCCGCCAGGTCGTCTCAAGCTTCTGCCACGAGCACAACGGCCAACTTCACAAGAACAAAATCCGACGCCGTCGTCGGATGGGTTGGAGTCGTTCTCGGTGTTCTCGTCTTCCTCATGGGAATCTTGCTTCCATTTGTCGATAGCAAGGACGAGGTTCTACGTGACGTCGAGGGGAAGCAAATCCTGACCCAAGCTGGCGAGGTGTATCCGAAGGAAAGCGCCTGGCTGTTGGCTCTCTACCATCAGGACCCGACCACCGACTCTATGGAGGTTTGGCTTCAACGTCACGGAATTGATACATCTTCCATCGACCTTACCGTGGGGCCATACTTGCGCCAGCATGAGGGCGAACGGATAACAATCGTCGACCCAGAAACCAACGAGGAGCTTGGCGTTTCCGAAATTGACATGCCGATGTCAGGCGGTGATATAGCTAGCTGGGCCCTCATGTGGCTTGTCAACTTCGTGATGGTCACCGCCTTCATCGGGTTGATTCGTGCTCGCAGATGGGCGTTGACCCTCGGCATTGTGGCAGGCAGTCTGGGAACAATCGCCAATATCGTTGGAAGAGCTTTGGAGAGCCCAAGCAAATCGGAAGGCGGGATTGAGATTGGGTTCACCGTGCTAGTGTGGCTGGTGCCGATTGCCTTCGCTGTCTACTGCTGGTGGAGGCAGAACTCAATCAGGCAGGTGGGACGTGTCTGACGGCCCCAGCTACATAGTCCATCAACCCGACGGAACGACCTTTGGTCCGGCAGATGTCTCGATGCTCAGGGAGTGGGTTGCTGCAGGAATCGTGACGAGGACCACGGCCCTATCACTCCAGGGCGACGGCGGGAAGGTCCCAGCTGCCGTCGTTCCCGGTTTGTTTGAGCCGGAACAGCAGGGGCAGGCGACGGCTCAGCCTGCCGAGCCGATGTATCAAGCGCACCTGCCCTCGGGCACAACGGATGCCCTCACGATAGCGGACCTGGGTCGCCTGGTTGAAGCTGGAGATGTCGTCTCAACAACGCCTATCTCTCTCGTGGGAGGGTCAAAGAAGGTTCCAGCGGCCGTAGTTCCAGGGCTCGAAGACGCCTTTCGGAATCGGAAGGATGCTGAACGATTGGAAGGGCAACCAGTTCAGGAACAGGCAGTCGAGCACCGGGTTGAACCTGAAGTTGGGGTTCCCCAGCAACAGAATGAACTGACATCTGACAGCGAGTCAGGGGATGTTTCGGACGATTCTCAGCCAGCAACTGAAGGCAGCTCACCAGCCGGTACATCAGCAGTGGGCATCCTAAGGTTCCTGCTCTACAGTGTCATATTTGGAGTGGGCTCTCTCGTCGTTTGTCTGGCTGTGATTGGATTTCTAACCAAAATCGAATTTCCAGTGTTTGGGGACAGGGGATGGCGAAGCGATGCAACGAAAGAGGGCTTGGAACAAGGCGTGGGGCACGGCTGGCGCGGGGCTCTGTGGTCCCTGGTAGTTGCGTTGGTGATTCTTGTTGCCGTTCTAGTCCAACGATGGGGCGCCAACTTCTGGTCGTGTTTCCTCCTGCCCGTGCTCTGGTTGGGTATCTCCACGGTCCTGATGTGGGGGAAGGATTCACACGACCGAGAAGCGTGTCTATGGGGTGGCGTAACTGCCGGTATCCCCCTCGGCTACTGGTTTGCCGCGATACTCAGTGCAATCTGGTTTGGTCCACATCCTTTAGCTCGCTAGCTTGGAACAAACTGAAGTCCAACAACTCGTCGAGTTCGCCGACCCACATCGGCTGACGGCTGGTGGAACCAATAGCATCGACCGTACGAACACTACCCGTCTCACAAACGACCGTTTTCAAGACGCTCCGACCTTGGACCACCCGGCCCCGGAGGTGAGCCTGCGACCTTGTCTCAAACCATCGTCTCGAAATCAACGCCTCACGAAGTTGCTTGAGGTTGCGAATCGAGACAAGGAGCAACCTCATGAACATTGGCTATATCCGCGTGTCGACAACACTGCAATCAGTTGATTTGCAAAGTGACAGTCTCGAACTGGCAGGATGTGAGCGCATCTTCACCGACCATGCCTCAGGTGCCAAGCAGGACCGACCGGGCCTTACCGAGGCACTGGTTTTTGCTCGCCCTGGAGACTGTCTGGTTGTTTGGCGCCTCGACCGACTTGGCAGGTCAATCCGCAACCTCATCGACATCGTCGCCGAGCTAGATGCGAGGGGCGTCGGATTCAGGTCGTTGCAGGAGAGCATTGATACAACCACCTCAGGCGGCAAGCTGGTGTTTCATGTCTTTGCCGCCCTGGCTGAGTTTGAGCGGTCACTCATTATCGAACGGACTCAGGCCGGTCTTCGAGCAGCCCGCGCAAGAGGGCGCTCGGGAGGTCGACGTGCTCTGCTAACCGGCAAGAAGCTTGAGCTTGCTCAGCGACTGAGGGGCGACCGTAACATGCCGGTAGCAGAGGCGTGCCGGATTCTAGGTTGCAGCAAGGCGACGTTCTATCGGTCGACCCAAGCAACTGACCAATCCCCCGATGCCAAAAGGTAACCTCTCGGGGCGAATGGAGCTTCATCGCCGATAGGGTGCCCGTCAACCAGCGTCCGTAGGTAGCTGCTCCTCGCGCGGGAGTCAAAATGGCGGGCGCTTCGACACA
>JAIBBE010000222.1 GCA_019694835.1 Fimbriimonadaceae bacterium
AAGTCGGGGCAAACCGACACGCGCTGAACTTTTTCGAGCGTCGATTCTGCATTGCAGCACCGCCGATATCGCGGTGCTGCTGGGGTTTTTGGCGCGGTTTGGCTGAGGTCATCGCCTGACAACTCTTGACGGACTGGCGACGTATGCTTCGTCGGTGTGAGCTTGCCATTGAGTGAAACCGGCGGCCATTTTCGATAGCCCTTGCGGCTTAAGTTCGGAATCCTAGAATGCCTCGTTACTGCTGCTCAGCGAATCCTACATTGTCCGCTACGGCTCGGGGGGTAGTTCAGAACATGGCGATATTCATTCGATCGATATCAATCGTTGCCGCGTTGGCAATCGGCGGCCTTGTCTATCTTGCCAGCAAAAGCATTCCCAACGCCTCACTGAACGCAACGGTATTACAGCAAGCATTCACCCCGTTTGCAGTAGCAGCCGGAACGATCCTTTTTGCGATGTCTTCTAGGAATGCGTCGATTTCCGAAAGAATTCGCTCCTTGGGATCTGAAGCGTTGGGGTTAGCACAATCTCGTTGTGAAGAGGGTTTGGCAAATAGCCGGCTGAAGTCAATTAAAGAGCAGCTTGTGCTGTTCCGGCTCCGAATGGAACTGAGCGATATTACCCTTATCCTACAATTCGTGACATTACTCGCCGCAGTCGCGACATTCGTCGCATCTCTCGCAGATGAGGAAGTTGTGAGACTCCCTCTCGGGATCGCAGTATTTTCGCTGTTGGTTGGGTCGGTGATGTGTTCGATTGAGATGGCTTTGGCATTTAAAACAATTCATTCTGAATTGTCTTTCTCCCGCAAAGTCGTCGATCAGCTATCGCAGCGCGGTCTGCCTCGTCAATCTGATGTGTCCGTGCTTCTTTCGTTGAACAATCTATATCACGACATATGGAACAAGCAGCGGATCGCGATCCTTAATAGTGATCGCGTTACGCCAGAGGACGTCAAGTCGTTCTATATGCAGTTCTGGGGATTGCAGCGGGAGCAATTTCACCTCTTGCGGCATCAGCTTGTTCCTCGTGACATGTTCGTCAGTTGGATGGAGTTCCGTCGCCACGAGGCCAAAAAGAATCTTGAGTTAGCAGGCATTTCTTATAAAGTTGCGTGGGCTCAATATCGAGATACCCACCGGACGACGAGTAGCGACAGTTCATTTTTCAACCTTATTGATCGTGTTGTCGATGGAGATGAAGACATTGTAGATATAGTTGCTCAGGAGGAATACACTGCGAGACTTCGCATCCAAGATCTTGCAGAGAAGTTGCGTCGGCGATACGAGGATATAGAACGCATCAAACCCCGAGAGACTACCGCAGGCCAATGAATCTGTTGCGAAACTCGAAGGACGGATCGCCGGAGCAACAGGGGGCAGAGCGATCACGTCGGGCCAGTCTATCCGCGTGCGTTTAGTCTTTGAATTCAGACACAAATAGCACTACAGAGACAATGCTTGGCGGGATTGCAACAAACGCCATAGACAGATTTAGAAACATTTCAAAACTCATTGTAAACCTTTCTGCTACTGGCTTGGTTACCTCGCGACGATCCAGCGCAGCCAATTGCCATAAGCGAGCAGAAATATCAAGAATCTCTTCCTAAGGCATCTCACAACAGGGCCGTTTCCGTATCGGTTGCGACTAGCGGATTAACATCTAGAGTGGTGTTTGCGCCGTTGTCTTTTGTCAGCCAACTCTGTTGGGTTTCGTCGAGGAAGCGCCTACCTGTTAGCCGATGACAAAGGACGTTGTCATCGGCTAACTTCCGTGCCAGAAGAAGGCATGGAGCGACAGGCGAAGACATCTCTTCCGGCGGTTGCTGGCAACTTGCCGGCAAATGTCCGGCATGGGGACTTGCCGGAGATCGTCGCTCGCGCCGGCGATGCGGCCCGGTTTGCTTGGGACGAATTCTTCCGGGCCGAGATCAGAAATCCCCACACTCGCAAAGCCTACGCCCAGGCCGTGCGGCAGTTTCTCGAATGGCCCGACGTGCGAGGCGTCGCGTTGCCCGCCATCACGCCGGCCATGGTCGGCGATTATCTCGACCAGCTCGAAATCGGCCCGACGACCAAGAAGCTGCACCTCGCCGGGCTACGGAAATTCTTCGACCGGCTCGTTCTGCGCCACGTCATTATTCTGAACCCCGCTGCATCCGTTCGCGGGCCGCGGCAATCGACCGTCGAGGGCAAGACGCCGGAGATCACGCCCGAGCAGGCGCGGAAGCTCGTTCGTTCGATTGACACCTCGCACGTGGTCGGCCTCCGCGACCGTGCGGCAATCGGCATTCTCATCTATACCGCCGCCCGCGTTGGGGCCGTGGCCCGGCTTCGCATCCAGGATTTCCGCTCCGACGGTAGCCAATGGTCGCTTCGCTTCCGCGAGAAGGGAGGCAAGCACCGCGAGATCCCCGTTCGCGCCGACCTCGAAGCGTATCTTCTCGAATACCTCGACGCCGCCGGACTGCGTGACGCTGCGCCGGCGAGCCCATTGTTCCGCACAGCGATCCGCCGCACGCGGCAGTTATCGGCCCGCGCAATGTCGGCTATCGACCTGGGGCAGATGGTCAAGCGCCGCCTGGCCGATGCGGGCTTGCCCGGGCACTTGTCGCCGCACAGTTTCAGGGTTGCAACGATCACCGATTTATTGACGCACGGGGCCACGCTCGAAGACGTGCAGCACCTCGCCGGCCACGCCGACCCCCGCACAACGCGGCTCTACGACCGCCGCCAGCGGCGGATTACGCGGAATATCGTCGAACGAATCACCATCTGAAGTTGTGGAGAACTGTGCTGGTCGGTATACCTCTTGTCATCCGAGGAGGCTGGAATCCCTACGGAAATCAGGTTTCGGCACTTGGCTAATGGAGGATTTCGGGGCTCCCTGATACGATGATTCTATGGGCGAGCAACCACACTACGAGAAGGCACCGATCACCGAAGCCATCATCGACTTGCGAGTCTCATTCGCCGAGCCGATCGAGATGACTCGCCTGGAGGCTGCCTTCTCCCAAGAGCAGGAGCAATACCCGGGCCGCAAACGTTTGCAGCAAGGGATGGGGCAATTCGAGTTTGGGCCGCGAATCTCGTCTTCCGCGACGACAGAGGATCTTGGCTTTGCTTTCACTTCGGTGGACGAAAAGCAGGTTGCCCAATTCCGGCGTAACGGATTCACCTTCAGTCGGCTGACGCCTTATGAAAGTTGGGGACCGTTCTCCGGCGAAGCCCGAAGACTCTGGGACGTATACCGCAAAGGCTTGTCACCCAACGCCATAACGCGGTTGGCGGTCAGATACATCAATCGAATTCAGTTGCCGCCGTCGATTGACGACATCTCCCATTGGTTGAAAACGTATCCTGAAGTAGCCGAAGGAGTGTCTAAGTTGGTGGCGGGGTTCTTCATGCATGTGACGGTGCCCCTGCCGGAACTCAAGGGAGCATTGGCACTTATCGAAACCGTAGACGAGCGACGTTTGGACAAGGGGGACGGCGTGGCAATCATTTTGGACCTCGATTTGTTTCGCACTGCTGATGTGCCGCAAGACGAAGAATCGATTTGGGCGTATTTTGAGGAATTGCATGTCCGCAAGAATCAAGTCTTCGAGGCATGCCTGACAGACAAAACAAGGGAGCTATTCCAATGATGCTCGCAATCGATCAATCGCCACCGGCATACACCGCACCGGCGGAGAATCAGCTCGCTCGGATTTATGGCGAACTTTCGACCTCGCAAGGGGATGACGGAAACATTGTCGCTGCAAATCTCAGGAATGTGGTTGAGCATTGGTTCAACCGATCTGAATGGATCGTCGGAAAGGCTGCTGGGGATGAGTTCGACCTGGCGCCCGTTCCCCTTCGCATCGTAGGCACGATGCGTGTTTGTTATGTCGAAGGCGGCAAGATTCCGCCGCTCCCCTATCCAGTCGACGACGAATGACGACGCAAGCGGCCTATTGGCAAGGCGTGAACGGCGAGGCCGTCTTTCAAGGAGACTGGTTGCCCGGTTGCCGTATCCCGGTTTTTCAGATCAAGAGCGGCACAACTGACCTGGACGACACCGTCAAACTAGACAAGTCCGACTTGATCGTCGTTACCCAAAGTTGTGACCTTGAACAAGGGAAGGTGCACCTGGTTGCACTTTGTCCGATCTACTCCTTGCCGGAATTCGAGGCTATCAACGAGGCCTTCAAGAAGGCCGGCCGTTGGGAAGAGGTTCGTAAGGGGCGGTTCGAGGGGCTGCATATGCTCGCCTCACCGTCCGATCCGTCGAACAATCGTGAGGCTCTCGTCGTTGATTTTCGGATGATCTTCAGCTTGCCGATCGACTACGTTCGCGGACACGCGGCGAATCTCGGCCAGCGTTGGCGGCTAGACTCCCCCTTCCTCGAACATTTCTCGCAGGCTTTCGCCCGGTTCTTCATGCGGGTAGGCCTTCCCTCGGCGATTCCGCCATTCAAATAGCCCCCAAACCTCGCCCCCGGTTCGTCGGGTTGGCGCTGGTACCGCGCCAGGCCGTGCCGTAAACTCTTATCTTTCCCCTGACCAGGGAAGCCTTTACCGCTTGCGCTCGGTCTGGGATATAGCTCGGTAACGCATTTGGGGGCCGCAGGTTTGTAATTCCGTGGCCGCCGATTGCTCCCCGCCAATGCAACAGTGGCGGGACAGATGACCAACAGCGGATCACGAGAGGGATAGCCTGCATGGCGAAACGCAAGGCCGCGCCTGACAGCAGCAAGAAGCCGGCGAAGAGGCCGATCGAGCAGTATGCACATACGGACAAGAAGCGGGCCAACAATCCGCCCGTCGGCTTAGTGACGCCCGCGACCGATCCGCCCGAGACCGCCAGGAAGACCTACGCCTACGACCCCCATCTTGACCCGCAGCTAGTTTGGGCCGGCAAAGCCGAGCGGACCAGCTTCGAGGTTCCGACGGTCAGCTTGCATGTCCACGAGCGGATCGACCCCAAGACGATCATCGAAGCCGTGAAGACAAACGGCCACGGTCAGGGCGGCACTGGCCGCATGATTCAAGGCTCGCTCTTCGATCAGCCGGCGGAGAATCCGCCGCTTCGTGAAGCGATCGACTTCTACAAGCACTCTCATGGGTGGAGTAACCGCCTCATCGCCGGTGATTCGCTGCTGGTAATGAACTCGCTCCTCGAAAAGGAGGGGATGGCCGGCAAAGTGCAGATGGTCTATCTCGACCCGCCTTACGGCATTCGTTATCGATCAAACTTTCAACCCTTTGTTAACCGGCGTGAGGTAGGAGAATCGGATCGCGACGAGGATCTCACACAAGAACCGGAGACTGTTCAAGCATTTCGCGATACTTGGGAACTCGGCATTCACTCTTATCTTGCGTATCTTCGTGATCGGCTCGTTCTCGCTCATCAGCTTTTAGCGCCGAGCGGTTCGTGCTTTGTGCAGATCAGCGACGAGAATCTGCATCTGGTCAGAAACATCCTCGACGACGTCTTTGGAGCGGATTGCCTAGTCGTCACGATTCCCGTGAAGAAAAAGGGAAGCCAAAAAAGCGGCCTGCTCGATCCAGTCAATGACTACCTTGTCTGGTTCTCGAAGACGCCACGCACGGATCAGGGGGCGCAATCAATCACATTTCGTCCGCTGTTTCGACGGCGGGAACTCGATGAAGAAGCGCTGTCGGAATTTAAGTTTCTCGAATTGGAGGATGGTCGGATCTTTCCAGTGTCAAGTGTCCCCATAGGCGATTCTGAGACGAAGGACTATCGCAGTGCGTCAACCAGCCTCATGAAAGACTTCCCGAGATCACGCCTATTTCGCTCGAATCCAATGACAAGTGGCGGAGAGCGTAAGAACCAGAGCCTTCCTTACGAGTTCCAGGGCAAGGTGTATTCACCAGGGAAGGGGAATTGCTGGAAAACTACTGTCCGTAGCGACAGCGGCGATACGCCGGGGATGAAGCGACTTGAATTCGCAAGTCGTTTGCTTGCTGGCACTGGCCAGCTTCGATTCAAGAGTTACTTCGATGATTTCGGTTATGTTCCAGTTTCAAACTGGTGGGACGGCTTCGGAGGCGCTTCACGCCCGATCTATGTTGTTCAGACAAACGAAGAGATTGTCCAGCGATGCATTCTCATGACGACCGATCCGGGGGATCTGGTGATCGATCCTACATGCGGTTCAGGGACGACAGCGGTTGTCGCTGAACGATGGGGGCGACGATGGATCACATGTGATACATCGCGTGTCGCCGTAACGCTCGCCAAACAGCGACTTATGACTGCCGACTTTGAATACTTCGACCTTGCCCAGCCCGCCGAAGGCATCGGAAGTGGATTTCGATACAGGACAGCCTCGCACGTCACGTTGGGATCGATTGCCAATAACCCCGAAGTTAAAGAGGCTATGAATCGTATCGACATCGACGCCGCAATCGCGCGTTGTGCAGAGCAAGAAACCCTTTTCGATCAGCCATTCGTGGATCGGGCCAAAGTCCGCGTGACCGGCCCGTTTACCGTCGAAGCCGTTCCCGCTCTGACCGTCCTTCCTATCGATGACTTTAAGGAGTCCCCGGCCAGCGATGTCAGCGTAGTGCGTAGCGGTGTCACGCTTCGCCAGGACGAATGGCGTGACGAAATGGCAAGGACCGGCGTCCGGGCACAGGGAGGCAAGCGAGTCGAGTTTACCCGGCTGGAACCGCTCGCCGGCGCTCGCTACTTACACGCGATCGGCGAGACCAAGAACGGCAATTCCAAACGGATCGCCGTTAGCTTCGGCCCCGAGCATTCCCCGCTGGAGCAGCGGCAAGTCGAACTTGCTTGGGAAGAGGCACGGGGCCTCAGTCCGCGGCCTGAGATCGTCGTCTTTGCGGCTTTCCATTTCGACCCGGAGGCGGCCAAGGACATTGACGAGCTTGATCCGCAGAAAACTGGAATGACGTTCTTGCGCTCGCAAATGAATACCGATCTGTTGACCGAAGACCTCAAGAAGAAGCGATCGAGCAACGAAAGCTTCTGGCTCATCGGCCAGCCCGACGTTGACTTGCGCCGTGTGAAGAACGGCGGCGACAAGGGAAAATGGCAGGTCGAGATTCGCGGCTTCGATTACTACAACCCGACGAGCGGCCAAATCGAATCGGGCGATTCGTCGAAAATCGCCATGTGGCTTTTGGACACTGACTACGACGGCCGCAGCCTGCTGCCCCGGCAAGTGTTTTTTCCGATGGCCGGCCCCAAGGACGGTTGGGCACGCCTTGCCAAGAGCCTGAAGGCGGAAATCGACGAGGACAAGATCGAAGCCTATCGGGGAACCAAGTCGCTGCCCTTCGAGGAAGGCAGGCACAAGCGGGTTGCGGTCAAGATCGTGGATGACCGGGGAATCGAGAGCCTCAAGCTGGTGGAACTCGGCTGATGCCCAAACGCACGCGACACATTGACCAGCTCATCATCAATTCGCCGTTTGAAGAACCGGCGGAACACTGGAGCTATGACCGGACGCATCGGCTGTTTACCCGTGACGAAGGCCGCAGGCCGGCGGGTTATCTGATTGCGTCGAGCGAATCGAAGGGGTTTGACGACCCCGGCGTTTTCGTTGAGTTGCCGCTGGTGAACCAGATTCGCCCGCGCGTCACGACCTGGCGCGAGGCGAATTATCCCGGTGTAACTGGCGTCACTCGGCGCTTGCTCGAACACTGGCGCGATGCACAGGAACGGGAAGGCCGACGATTTTTCTTTTGCCAACTTGAAGCCATCGAGACGCTGATCTGGCTCACCGAGGCCTCGCCGGCGGAGTTGCAGGGAGTCGACATTCCGTCAGATGGCGGGCCTTTCTCGCGCTGGTGCACGAAGCTTGCCACCGGAACCGGTAAGACCGTGGTCATGGCGATGGTGATCGCCTGGCAGGTGCTCAACAAAGTGACCAATCCGCAGGATAAGCGATTTAGCAAGCACGTGCTCGCCGTTGCACCGGGGCTCACCGTGAAGAGCCGCCTTTCGGTGCTGGTTCCCGATGCGCCGGGAAACTATTACGACGAATTCGGTGTTGTGCCCGCCGGGCTGTTCGACAAATTGCGGCAGGGGCAGGTGCAGGTGATCAACTGGCACAAGCTCGATTGGCAAACCGACGAAGAACTCGCCAAGAAGAAGACCGTCGATAAACGCGGGGCCAAGAGCGACGAAGCCTATGTCCGTGAAGTGCTCGGCGAGATGGCCACGGCCCGAAATATCCTCGTGCTGAACGACGAGGCGCATCACGCTTGGCGCGTGCCGGCGGAATCCAAAATTGCCGGGGTTAAGAAGGAAGAAATCGAGGAAGCCACCAAGTGGGTAGGCGGCCTGGACCGCATCAACCGTGCCCGAGGCATTCTTCGCTGCCACGACTTTTCGGCCACGCCGTTTGCGCCGTCCGGCAAGAAAAGCTCGGAAGAGGCGCTCTTCAGTTGGATCGTGAGCGACTTCGGCCTGAACGACGCCATCGAGGCGGGGCTGGTGAAGACTCCCCGCGTGGTAATTCGAGATGACGCGAGGCTGGATGCTTCGACGTATCGCTCGCGGCTTTATCACATCTACGCCGATGACGAGGTGAAGGACGACCTTAACCGGAGGGCCGAACCTCACGAGCCGCTGCCTGACCTTGTGGTGAATGGATACTACCTGCTGGGCAAGGACTGGCTCGAAGCCTTGCAGGAATGGCGGAAAGCCGGCCAAACGGTGCCGCCGGTGATGATTACGGTCGCCAACCGCACGGAGACCGCCGCCCGCATCAAGTATGCCTTCGACCACGGCAAGATCCGCATCGACGAGCTAAGCGCTCCCGAGAAGACGCTACACATCGATTCCAAGGTGCTGGAGAAAGCTGAGGCACAAGACGAGCCGGTTCCATTCTTCACCAATGGCGCGGCCGACGAGGCCGGCGAAGATGAGGCCGAGCAGGACGACGACCGTCCGGCGAAGACGTTGACCAAGCAACAGCAGGCCGAGCAACTGCGCCGTATGGTGGACACCGTCGGACAGCCCGGCCAGGCCGGGGCCGCAATTCAAAACGTAATCTCGGTCGGCATGCTCTCCGAAGGTTGGGATGCCAAGACGGTTACCCACGTCATGGGCCTGCGGGCCTTTTCGAGCCAACTTCTCTGCGAGCAGGTTGTCGGGCGGGGTTTGCGCCGCACGAGCTACGACATCAATCCGGAGACAGGGCTTTTCGAGCCGGAATATGTCAACATCTTCGGCGTTCCGTTCACGTTCCTGCCGCACGAGGGAGGCGAGGACACTCCCCCACCCCCGCCCAAGCCGAAGACCCGCGTCGAGCCGTTGCCGGAGCGGGAAGCCGAGTTTGGCCTGGCTTGGCCGAACATCATCAAGATAGAGCACGTATATTCGCCGCGCCTGACGCTTGACATCAACCGCGTTCCGGCGCTGGAACTCAAAGCCTCCGAGACGGCTATTCGTGCGGAGATGGCGGCGGTGGTCGAGGGGAAGCCCGACATCACCAAGCTGACGGAAATTGACCTCGCGGAGTTGGCCCAACGTTTCCGCTTGCAGAAGATCACATTTGAAGCGGCGCGGGACGTGTTCGACCAAATGCAGCCGACTTGGAAAGGCGCCCGGGAGTTCCTGCTCGCCCAGGTGATTCGACTTGTCGAGCAATTCCTGCGTTCCGACCGGATTGCCATTCGCCCCCCGAGTTATGGCGAGGATGAGCTTCGCCGGCGGATTATGCTCACCCTGAATATGAACAAGATTGTGCAGCATATTTGGGAGGCGATCCGCTTCGAGAATACGCTGCGTCTGGAGCCAGTTTTTGACACGCACAGGCCAATCGCTCGAACCGCCGACATGCGGCCCCGCGATACAAGTAAACCCTGCGAGCGAACGAAACGCTCGCATATCAACGTTTGCGTATTCGACAGCACTTGGGAGGCGACGGAGGCCTTCGAGCTGGACCGCCAGGGGCAAGAGCACGTGCAGGCATGGGTTAAGAATGACGGTCTCGGCTTCGAGGTCATGTATGTTTATCGCGGCGTGGTCCGCAAGCACCGGCCCGATTTTCTAATTCGGCTATCCAACGGCACGATGCTGGTTTTGGAGGTGAAGGGCCAGGACACAGAGGAGGCCAAGGCCAAGCGGCATTTTCTCGACGAATGGGTGAAGGCGGTCAATCAGCACGGCGGCTTTGGGCATTGGGCTTGGGATGTTTCCTTCGACACGAAAGACATCGAGGGGATTCTGGCGAAGCACGCCAGCACCGGCGCACGGCAAGAACTTGCCGAAGCTGGTGCAACGGCCTGATGGAGAATCGGGTTTGTTCTTGGCACAAACCCACGCGAAAAGCCGAACCGATGTTTGCGAACCCCGGGACGTAAACCACCATCCGACGGGGCCAGGGCCGACAGAGGCTCTTTCGAGCGTATCGGCCCCGGCACTCCGCACGGTCCGCCGTTCGGCGCTCGGGTTGCTCCTCAGCAGAGCCCTATCCTCCGAACGAGTGAGACGACATTTACCACGGATCGAGATCGTTCGGCTAATCGCCGACCGTTTCAAGAACG
>JAIBBE010000038.1 GCA_019694835.1 Fimbriimonadaceae bacterium
TGGCGGCGATGCTGACCAACGTTGCAGGCTCAACGGGTGCTGCCGATTCCATCGCATCGGCAACGGCTGAAGCGCTTCCTTCCGAAACTGCACGCGCTGATGAAACATACTTGGATGTGGAAATCACGGATCGGACGGCGAAGGTCAAGTCGCTCCAGGCACTCCGCGTCATGCCGCTCTTCGACTCGGACAACCACCTGGCCGGTTTCAATGTTATCGCCGTGGCCGCGACGGATGAGCCTGGTTGGACCAACGGACGCCTGATTCCCTATTCGCCCGTGGTGAATCCGGCAGACAATTTCTTGCGATTTGATTTCGTTGCCGATGCACCCGAATCCGGCAGCAGCGGTCAACAGCATTTTGTTGTGGCACAAGCCGTCGTTCCTGCCCATGGAGCCGTGGGCGTCGAGGTTTTCGCATCGACCAACTCCTTAAGGCAGGGGGAGAGTGACTTCCTGCGTGATCTGTGATCGCTCGTCAGGACGGAACGAGAGCGTGTCCTGGTCAGAGTATGTCGTGATCGCAACTCAATGGATTGTCGTTGGCAGATGACCAGGGCATGCGATGAGTCATCCTGACTCGCACTGCGGCGATTCACTGCCCACCTGCTGATCATCGGTCCTGAACCTGGGACGCCGTACAAATGACGCACTTTGTTTCGCCTCGATTCGGTCCCAAAGCTAGTGAGCTAGGCCACATCGTGTTGCTTCTCGCGGTCTTTCACTGCGAATGCACTGTGCTGACGGCAGCAGAAAGCCCTCGGCACATCGTACCGCCGCTCGGTACTTCAGAGGTCCAAACGCTGGATCAGAATTGGTCGGATTCTGAAGCCGAATGGTTCTACGGTGCGGCACAGGGGTCACGTTTACTGCCCTATGACTGGTTTCTGCACCTCGAACAGCCGAATTCAGATGCGAAGTTTCTGGATGCAGACCACATCCGGGAATTGGGTTACATCCCGAGATCACCGTCCGAGGAGAACCCGGACGGACTTCCGATCGGATTCGCGCGCGATGCCACTTACGAGGATGGCACGTTCGCTGTCGGAATGACCTGCGCTGCGTGCCACACCGCAATGATTCAGTACGAAGAACGAGCCTGGATTGTCGATGGCGGACCGGCGTTGGCTGACTTTGAGAAGCTACAGCGGCGACTCGTCGACTCAATGCACCAAACGGCTGACAGCGACGAGAAATTCGATCGGTTCGCTTCGGCCGTTCTTGGTACCGATGCGACGTTGCAAGAGCGTGCCGGTTTGCGTTCAGGGCTACGAACGGTCGCGGCGTCCCGCGCCGCCTACAACGACCGTAACCTGCCAGAAGCTGACGCTCCACCGTTTGGCCATGGTCGCGTTGACGCCTTCGGAGCGATCTTCAATGAAGTCTCAGCAACGTTTCTAGGAATCCCCGAAAACCGCCGGCCAGCGAATGCGCCGGTGAGCTACCCGTGTCTCTGGGATGCGCCCCTCCACGATCGTGTGCAATGGAACGGAGCGGCGGAGAATCGCTCGAGTGAACTGGGGCTGCTGCTGTTTGGAGCAAAAGAGGTGGGAGCTCTGGGCCGCAATTCCGGAGAGGTACTCGGTGTCTTCGGCCATGCTGAGATCGAATCCGATGAGCTGCTACTGCCCCGAAGGTACGAGTCCACCATCAACAAAGAGCACCTCTTGCGACTGGAGGCGACGCTGACCGAGCTCTGGTCGCCGGTCTGGCCGGAAGCTCTTGGGGCGATCGATCAAGATCGACGAACACGAGGTGAGGCCCTGTTCCGAAGCCACTGCCGGGAATGCCACCAGGGCATCGACAGAGACGATGAAAACCGCACAGTGACTGCCGTGTTGGCCGCCGTCGACACCGACAGCACGATGATCGACAACTTTGTGCAACGCACTGCCAAAACCGGTCGATTGGAGGGCCGTCGAAAGACGCTGCTTGAGCTGGATCACTTTGGAGCAGAAGCACCTGTCGCACTCATCCTAAAGCATGTCGTTGAGCGTGTGATTCTCCGACCGGTGATCGATCCCATTCAGCTGGGTCGAGCACTGCAGAGCGACGGACTGGACTCGCTCAACCCCGGCTACGAATCTACCGCGTTCGTGAGGTTTAAAGATCAAACGCTGGTCGGTCGTCTGGAATCGCTTGAGGTAGGCGAAGGAGGAACAATCGACGAGATGACGCAGGGCAGTTCGGCACTCCCCAGCGATTTGCAGGACATCCTCCGCTCCGCGCTGGGGGCGCGCTCGATTGGACTATTCGAGAAGGACAGCGTGCAGCGGGAGCTGCAAGGAGTTGAGGGGTTATCACTCTCTTCAGTCGGCGGTGAGGGGGCCGAAGCCGTGCCGCCGCAGAATGCGTCTGTCACGATGGGATATAAGGCGCGTCCGCTGAACGGCGTCTGGGCGACTGCCCCATACCTCCATAATGGTTCGGTGGCAACGTTGGCGGAGCTGTTGACAGCCCCCGATGATCGCCAGCCGTTTCATGTCGGAAGCCGTCAGTTCGATCCAGTACGAGTCGGATACGTCAGCGACCCTGCGTACCCGCAACTCGATCCGAGCAAAACCGGTAATTCGAACTCGGGCCATGACTACGGCACCGCCCTTTCGTCGGAACAGAAGCTTGATCTCATTGAATACCTGAAGTCTCTCTGATCCGAAGGTCCGTTGTCTGGGTCGCACTTGCGGAGGTCCGGATACAAGGCGGCGCCGCGTCGAGATGTGACGCAACACCGGTCATTTTGCGGGTGGATTCTTAGACGATGCAGTCTGATGAAAATACTGCGCGTGCTCGTCAGCGCCAGTATCTGGTGAGTTAGAAGCACTGATGGATTTGCGCCGACGTGACGTCTCGACCGCATTCCGACCGTGCGTTCCGCAATAAGCCCCGATAAGGAGTCTCACGGATGTCGTTGTTAGCATTGCGTAACAAATTGCTTGGCAGATGCGGTGTAGTGATCGCTACGGTGGTGCTGTGGGCTCCAATCGCCGGCTCGGCGGCGCCGCCAAAACTGGCTCCGAACGACGTCACCTGGCTTTGGCCGGCCCCGAACTCGACTAGTGAACTCGACAAGGTCATTTCAATCGACTCGCTGAAATCCGGCGACGGTACGCCGGTGTGGTCCGATCAGCAGTTCAACGATGTGTTGACCGCAGCGGACAGTGACGCGGCGAGAGTGGGCAGCAGCCGGATCAAACTGCCGCAGGCCGTCCGGACGAAAGCCGTCTGGAGAATTGCTGCGTTCAGAGTCGATCCGACAGCTCCAGGAGCTCACGAAATCGTTCGCCAGACTTTCGGCGAGAAGCCGCAACTGCGACTGATTGTGCAACCGGTGACGGTCAATGGGAATCGGATTGAAGTGCATGATATCGCAGTCCACCTCGTGTACAGCTTTGTTACTCAAGGGGCGGATGGGACTGAAGCGCCGGATCGGGAGGCGTTTCGAGAGATCATCAAAGATCTGGACGCCATGAAGGCGCATGTTCAGGACGCGGGAGTGTTGACCAGCGGCGTGCCGCTTGGCATCCATCCGGGGCTTAAGGCCGAGGTGGCGAGTCTTGGGGACAAAGTGGAGGCGTTCCTGTCGGAACACTTGCACCCCGAGAAGCTGAACGCCATGGCTCTGATGGGCTTGGATACACCTGAGCCTTGGATTTTTCTGGCTTTGAGCAAGTTCCCACAGGGTGCAGAACATTTCGGTCCAGTTCCCTTCTTGCCCGCCCAGATGCTGAGTTTTCGCGTGTCTGGCGGCGGCGTGATTCCCTCTCCCACCGTGAACAATATGAACCCGGTCCCTAACAGGATTCCGATGCCGAAAGAGGAGAAGGACCGTCGTGGCGTGGCGACGGCGGCGTTGTTCGGCGAGGAGGTACCGGAACTCGACGCATTGGCAGTGGTCGGCAGGGACGAGAATGGAGCCGACGTCCTCGATGACAAACTCAAAAACGGTGACATTCCGGATCTGATTGCCGATCCGACGAGGGCGCATTTTTTCAACACGGATTGCCTCAGCTGCCATACGGAGACGCGGCGGCGCATACGTTTGGGGTTGGCACCTGGCGCATTCGCGTTTCGCCAGGATGGCCAGCCCCCCTCCATTAATCCGGAGGTCATGCCGCAAGACGATTGGAACGTTCGTAACCTGGGCTGGTTCACTCCTTCGCCGTTCATCGGCGGGGGTCCAGCGGTTCCAACGATCACCCAACGCACGGCGAACGAGACCGCAGAAGTCGTCGAGTTCATCGCCCGACAATACCGCCACGATCCCGCACCCGCTCCCAGCCCTTAGGCCAAGCCCGATTAGCACAGTTCGTGCAGAGCCGGACAGACCGCAGCCGAGCCTGCCTGCCGCCTTGCCTATGCGGAACTGGGTTGGGCCGATCCAGCACACCGCCGCTCGTGGTGCTGTTCCCGGAGAGTCGAAGTCTGGCCGCACCCCCGGTGCTGGGCGATTTGCTTTTGTGAATGACTTCAACCGTCTGACGCTTCGATGAGAGCCGGACTACTCAGTCCAGGCGTCGACTGGAATCCCGCCCCACGCGCGCTGCATGGTCAATTGATTGCCGATGACGAAATGCTTGCTTCGATCAAGTTCCCTCACAATGCATTGATCGCGTTCGAATTGTCGCAGGAAATCGCCACATGGCCGAAGAATTTGATTATGTCGTCGTGGGTTCAGGCGCCGGGGGAGGACCGTTGGCCGCAAACCTGGCACTCAACGGAATGCGGGTACTGGTCTTGGAGGCCGGTGAAGACTTCGCCGGGCCGGTATATGAGGTGCCGGTGTTCCACGCGCGATCGACCGAGCATCCCTCGATGCGGTGGGATTTTTTCGTCACGCATACGGCGGACCCGGATCGGCAGCGCAAAGACAGCAAGTGCAAAGACGGCAAAGTCTATTATCCGCGAGCGAGCACTGTCGGCGGCTGCACTGCTCACAACGCAATGATCACAATTTATGGCGACGACCAGGACTGGGATCGCCTCGCAAAGCGGCTTGGGGACGACTCTTGGAACGCGGCATCGATGCGCGGATATTTTCGGAGGCTGGAGGCCTGCCATTACGCCCCGGTTCCGCGTGCACTCGAGGATGTGGATCCCGCAGGGCATGGACACCGTGGGTGGCTGTCAACCGAGATGGTCGATCCGCTGCTGCTCACGAAGGATCCGCAGCTGTTGAAGATCGTGACGGCGGCCGTGTTGGCATTTCACGGACAAGAGGTCACCGAAGATCTCGGAGATCCGGCGAGCTTCCTGAAGAGTCGCATCCGAACAGCTGCGGCTCCGAGCGCGCTCGAACTGGTTGTATCTATCGGGAGCGGTGGTCCGGAACGGGCCATTCGTGAGGCGGTGTGGCGGCAATTGGATCCGAACGATGTCCGGGATCGATCCGACGGCGAAGGCATTTTTCTATTACCGCTGGCGACATCGCGGGGAAGTCGGGTCAGCACCCGGACAAGATTGCAGGACGCGCAATCCAATTCCGGAGGTAATTTGACGATTCAATCGGGCGCGCTCGTCTCACGAATACTCTTCGACACCCAGGGTCGCGTGCCGCGCGCGACGGGTGTTGAGTATGTGACGAGAGGCGGCGCTGGAGACAAAGGAATCTATCGAGCCGACCGCGACCCGGCCAACATCGGTGACCCGGGTGAGACGCGGACCGTGCGAGCCAAGCGCGAGGTGATCCTGGCGGCGGGTGCATTCAACACTCCGCAGCTGCTGATGCTCTCGGGAATCGGGCCAAAGGAACAGCTTAGGGACAGGGGAATTCTCGCCAAGCTCGGACTCAGCGAACCAGTCGCCGAGTTGCCGGGCGTCGGTCAAAACTTACGCGACCGGTTGGAGCTCGGCATCGTCAGTGAGGTGGGAGCGGAGTTCGCTTTACTGAATGGCTACGACGGCAAGCCCGGCGATCGTGGCCACACGGAGTGGAAAGCGCATCCGGAGCACACCGTCTACGCCAGCAACGGCGGATTGCTGGCAATTCGGCGAAGGTCAGCGAACTGCCCGAAAGATGCTCCTCCTGACTTGTTCCTGTTTGGAGCGCCGTCGGAGTTTCGGGGCTACTCCCTCAAATACTCGGAACGCGTTCTCGAAGCACCCCACAACAAGTTCACGTGGGTCATTCTGAAGGCGTACAGCAAGAATCGCGGGACGGTGCGTCTCCGTACGGCGGACCCCCTCGATCCTCCCGAGATCGACTTCAACTACTTTGACCCCTCAAATGACCCTCACGATGAGGATGCCGCGGCGCTTGTGGACGGGATCCGCTTTGTCCGGCACATCATGAACACGCCGAATTTGACCGTGCCGCTAGTGAAGTCCGAGGTCTGGCCCGGTCCCGGTCGAGCCGCTGACGACACGGCCTCGCTTATGGACTTCGCGAAATCTGAAGCGTGGGGGCATCACGCCTGCGGCACCTGCAAGATGGGGCGATCGGATGACGACGATGCCGTCGTTGACGGCCAGTTCCGAGTGCGCAAAGTCAATGGCCTTCGCGTGGTTGACGCCTCGATCTTCTCAGAGATCCCTGGTTACTTTCTGGTTACTTCGATCTACATGGCGGCCGAGAAGGCCAGCAATGACATTCTGCAAGACGCAGAACAGTAACGGCCGAACATCGAGCGGTGTCGAGTCTACGAGAATCTCGTATTGCTGCAGCGGGAACGTGTCCTTGGCCTCTGTCTGTCCAAACGGGCAGCACTCATGAGCCGCGGCCTGTTTGCCTCCGTTCCGGGCTTTTCGCTCTGACCAACGCAGCCGGGCGTTAGGAGCCAGCCCAATGTCGCTTCCTCATGCCGGCACGTCGCGACCACAGGATGCAAAGCGCAGATGACAGCTTTCTCGGAAGTTCTGCGTGCCGAGCTGAGGCAGGTCCACATGCGCCGTCACAGGACCTCGCCGCCCGAACGGAACCCAATTGAAGATTTCACGACGGAAACCACCGTCGAGCGGGACGCGCTCAACGCCAACCTGGTTGGATTGGCATTCTCGGGAGGCGGAATTCGAAGTGCAACGTTCAACCTAGGCGTCCTGCAGGGGCTCGCGCGTCTCGGTCTGATCAAGCATGTCGACTATCTGTCGACGGTCTCGGGTGGCGGATACATCGGAGCCTGGCTGGCCACTTGGATTGCACGCGAGGGCGCGCATGAGCCGATACGAGGCGGTAGCGTTGCCAATGTGGAGCGACAACTATCACCGAGTCGGCTCAAACAGGCATCGGCGAAGCGCGTGCGGTACACGGTCAACCAGCACTCAGCATGCAGAGAGTCGTCAGAGAATCCGATCAGTACACAGCAGTTGCCGCGCGAATCGCCTGCTGATGATGAACCGGCGCCGATCCACCACCTTCGCGCCTACAGCAACTATCTCGCTCCCAAACTGGGATTCCTGTCGGCCGACTCATGGACGCTTATCGCGACGTATCTCCGCAACCTGCTGCTCAATCAGCTGCTTTTGCTTTGCGTGGCGCTGATCCTCATCGTTCTGATGCGATTTGTGGTTTGTGCCTTTGCATCTTCCGGCGATTCCGTGAGGTCGACGATCTACTTGTTGTTGCTCGCGATGTGCTTGCCGTGTGCAATGATCACATTCACCTTCGAATTGGCCAAGCTGCATGATCCCCGGAGCGAACGTCGCGGAATTTCTCTCGCCAGAATGCACTTGCTGGTGCTCCTTCCGCTGCTGGTGAGCGCCTGGACGGCGACTTGGCTATTCACCGGAGGGTTCGATTCCAAGACCGGCGGGATGGCACAGGAGGGGCTACGGCTGCCGGAATGGCTCGGATTCCCCATCTCACAGGAAGTGAACAGCGCTTCGACCGGCAGGAAGTATCTCGGATTGTGGAAATCCATCTGGCTCGTCGTGGTGTTCGGCGGCCTCAACTTCGTCGTCAATTTCGTCGTCTGCCTGCTGTCGGGACCGCGGAAGGCTTTCAAGGACTGGCGAGGCTCGCTCAGAACAATGTTGGCCGGTGCGTCTTCGGGAGGAATGGGAGGACTGCTCCTCTTTCTGGTGCTCAACTATATTTTGTGGCCCGCTGCGGTCGCCGAATACTCGCCGGCGCTCATGGTGACAATCGGCCCGCCCTCGCTGCTGATAGTGTTTGTCGTTGCGGGTTTCCTGGAAGTCGGTTTCCTCGGCAATGACATCAACGAGGCCGAGCGAGAATGGTGGTCGCGGGTCTCGGCTTGGTGCCTTATCGCCGCGGTGGTATGGGTCGCGGCATTCGGAGTATCGCTCTTCGGCCACCCGCTGATGCTTTGGCTTGGAGAACAACTAGCCGCGACGGTGACGTTCGGTTGGGTCGTCACATCACTGGGCGGCGCCCTCGCAGGCGGAAGTCGCTCCACGCGCGATGGACGAGGGAATCGCATCTTTGAACTGGTCGGTATGGTCGCGCCCTATGTCTTCATCGCGGGACTCGCGATTCTGGTCTCGTGGGCTGTCTCGCTGTATGTGAGGCAACCATCTGAATCGATCTGGGCCACCTACAACGCGCCCAGCCTGAGTCGATTGAGAGCGATTGTTGTGCTCGCAGTTGGCGGGGGGGCATTGTTGTCGTTGTGCATCGATGTGAACATCTTCTCCCTGAATGCGATGTATGCCAATCGGCTGATCCGTTGCTACCTGGGTGCTTCACGGCCTTGGCTGGTAGGTGAGCCGGCTGAGCGACGCCGCGGCGCGGCAACCTGCAGCGCTCCGCCAATCCGGCATGAGAATCCAGTGACCGGCATGGACTCTGCCGACGACTTTGCGCTTCGGGAATTGACGATCGGGCCGACTGAGCAAAAATCACTTCCGACATACTGGGGCCCCTTCCCGGTCATCAACACGGCACTCAATCTCGTCGCTGGTAAAGAGCTGGCATGGCAGGAGCGCAAGGCGGAGTCCTTCATTCTGACTCCTCTATTCTGCGGCAGCGAAAGTACGGGATATCAGAACCTAGGCCGATCGGCCGACGCCAACTTGACGGTCGGTCGGGCCATTTCCATTTCTGGAGCCGCGGCGAGCCCCAACATGGGATACCACTCGTCGTCTGCGCTGACCGCGCTGATGGCCGTCTTCAATGTCCGCTTGGGATGGTGGATGCGCAATCCCGCGACTGGAAAGCAGTGGGCCGCCCAAGGACCGGGATTCGGTCTTTGGCTCGTTCATGAGCTACTGGGCTTAACCGACGAATCAAGCTCTTACGTCTATCTGTCAGATGGAGGCCATTTTGAGAATCTGGGCATCTACGAACTGGTGCGAAGGCGATGCAAATACATCATTGCGTGCGATGCCAGTGCGGATCCCGCGTTCACGTTTGACGACCTGGCGGCTGCAATTCGGAAGGTTCGTGTGGACTTCGGCATTCGCATCGAAATCGACATCGATTCTCTGCGGAAGAACGGGTCGGAGGGGTGCACCGCCGCACATTGTGCCGTCGGCCGCGTCCGTTACTCGGATGTGCATCAGGACGCTGGGGAGGGGCAGACGGACGGGATCCTTGTCTATATGAAGGCATCTGTCACGGGCGACGAGACTCCCGATATTGTGAGCTACCGGGAGCGCTGCCCGCAGTTTCCGCATCAACCGACCGGCGACCAATTCTTCAGCGAGACACAATTCGAGAGCTATCGCGGTCTGGGAGAGCACATCATTGGCCAGGTGTTTGGCGCCGCGCAGGGACATACGACGGGAGCTGAGGAGAAACTCGGAGCGTCAGATTCGCAAGAACCGGCGCTGTCGCACGAGGAAACCCGTGCAATCTGCGCCGATCTGTTTGAGCGGCTGAGCAAGGACTGGCAGGTGCTTCCGCCGGGCATTGCGAAAAGCTTCGCTGCCGCGACGACAGGGTACATTGCCGTTCATAGCGCACTCCGTTCTGATCAGCGGCTTAAGCAACTCTCGAGATCCCTATACCCGCAAATGTTCCAAGATGGCGACGATGAGCCGTCCAAGGACCGGAAGGCTGCGGAGTTCCATTTTGTCTGTCAGCTTCTGCAGGTACTCGAGGAAGTCTGGCATACGATGCGTTTAGACGACTACCCCGACAATCGATTGACGAACGGATGGGGCGCATTCATGAAGCGCGCTTTCGAGTCGCCGATCGTGCAGGCCCACTGGAGCGAAGTGCGATCGGAGTTCAGCAGCGGTTTTAACGCATACCTCGATCGCCTCACGAGACTTCGCAACTGCAAATAGGGACAGGTTGCGGGATGCTCGAATGGA
>JAIBBE010000245.1 GCA_019694835.1 Fimbriimonadaceae bacterium
CAAGGGCGAAATTCGCTGTTCCTGGCTTCAGAGAAGTGGAAAGTGACTGGATTCTACCTATCGGGCGTAGCTGTGGAATCGGCGCGAAAAGCCGCGGCGGAGCGTGGCCTTGACCTGGATCTCGCAGCCTCCGACCTGGATCAATACGATGTGGGTGAGGCGCGCTGGGACCTGATCACCTCGTTCTATATGCAGGACTGGCACTACCGGTCGAAAACCGACACGTTCGCGCGGATTGCGAAGGCAATGCGGCCGGGCGGACTGTTCGTACTGGAGGGCTTCGGTCCTCCCCGTCTTCGCCAGGAAGCGATTGAAAAGGCATTCACGGGCTGGCGCATCCTGCGAAGCGAAACGTTGGAGGCGGAGCCGGAATGGGGTCGAGGCCGCAAGCGGGTGATCATTCGCTTTGTCGCGGAGAAGCCCTGATGAAGCAGAGTCTCATTTGAGGAGGAGCGCCATGGGGTTGCTGAGGATTCTAGCGATCGTTTTCAGCCTGCTGGGTCGCCCAGGCTACGGGCAAGTCCCCCGGCCATTCACGCCGAACATCCCCACCGAACATCCCCACCACTTGGGTGGACAGCGAGATCGCCGATCTGGAGATCCCACTGGCCAGAGCCGAGTTCTCGCCCAAACACGTGAGCGCCGACTATTACTACCGCATCCGTGAGCGGCCGGTTTACAAGACGTATCCGATCTACGCGCCCGGCAGGGAACCCGCCGGGTACTTCGAGTGGCTGCAGAAACAGGAGCCGGAGATTATCTTCGACGCCGCCAAACTGAAAACCGAGGCCGATTGGATAGCCGCGGGCGAGCTGGTCTTCGAGAATCCCGACGGCGCGCTGCCTGTCACCGCGGACAGCCCCGTGCGCAATCCCGCCTACTACGAGAAGCTCGGCATTCGTCTGACCAAGGAAGGCGTCAATCCGTATCAGCGCTATGTGATTCGGGAAAAGGGCAAGGTGGAGTTGCGGATCTTTGCTTGCGCCGACTGCCACACGCGGGTGTTGGACGATGGCAGGGTGGTCAAGGGTGCGCAGAGCAACTTTCCGCACATGAAGGCGCAAAACTTCGACATCGAAAAGCGCCGCGGGCAGATCGAAGCGAACATCAACAGACCTCGTCCGCGGCTTCCGTGGGCCGAGTTCCAGCGGGATCGGGCCACGTCGTTTGAAGAGTTGCTTGCGCTCATCGGGACTACGCCTCCGGGCGTATTCGGGCGGCACCGCGCCAACGGCGTCATACAGCTTCCCGATCTGATCGGCGTCAAGAACCGGAAGTATCTTGACCGCACGGGGCTGCAACTGCATCGGGGCATTGCGGACCTGATGCGCTACGCCTCAATGAACCAGGACACGGATATGCTGAGTAGCTTCCGCGGCTATACCTGGACAGGACGTAAGGCCGAACCGCAGCCCGATGCGGCGACCTGGCGGAACCGCTTCAGTGACCCGCAGCTTTACGCGTTGGCGCTGTTTCTGTACTCGCTCCAACCGCCTGCAAATCCGCACAAGTTCGATGGAGTGGCGCGGCGCGGGCAGAAGGTGTTCCAGCAACAGGGTTGGTCGGGCTGCCACACGCCACCGCTCTACACCAACAACAAGCTCACGCCCGTGGACGGCTTTACCGTACCCGAAACCCACAAGGCAAAGTACGATGTTATGTCCATTTCGGTCGGCACCGATCCCAAACTGGCGCTCGACAGCCTGCGCGGCACTGGCTATTACAAGGTGCCTTCGCTGCGCGGTGTTTGGTATCGCGGGCCAACACCAGGGCTCGGTCATGACGCTCGAAGACTGGTTCGATCCGAAGCGCTTGCAAGACGACTATGTGCCGACGGGCTTCGTGGGCCCTGGTGTGAAAACGAGAGCGGTCAAAGGGCACGAGTTCGGATTACGGCTTTCCGCGGAAGACAAACGGGCGGCGTTGATTGCTTTCCTGAAAACACTTTAAGATCGGCAAACCTCTATGAAAACATTGCTGCCTTTGCTATTCCTGCTGGGTGCAGGCACAGTCGCCGCGGAGCGCCTTCCGAAGGTGCGTTTGGTCTACACTGATCCAAACGGGACACCGTTCGATCTCTCCTGCCCGGGCTTTCTCAAAGAGCAAGTGGACCTGGGCAGACATAGACAGGACATCGCGGAGACCGTTCGCAGACTACCCGAGTTCCAGGCATGGTGGGACAAAGAAGGTAACCGATACCTTGCCACTGCCATGCGGGAAATTGGGCTGCCTTATCCGTACACCGAAGTGCAGGCCACCTTAACCGTATGTCCCGCCGTTACGCCCATGAGTGCCCCGCTGTTCATGAACGTGCGTCCGCACCTGAGTTCCGCGAAAAACCCACTGCCGGACTGGCAGTTCGCTTTTGTTGTTTTCCGCGAACTCATGCACACCTATATTCTGCCCGTGCGGCCTGTCTCAGAGCTTCGCAACAAGAAGTACGCGTCTGAGGCTCAGGCGACACTCGTCCACTTGCATGTGCCGGCACTTGAGAAGTTCGTCCTTACGACGCTTGGAGAAGCGGAAAAATTACGTGAACTGAATGAGCAATATCGAACGCGCTCTTCGGCAACCTACCGCCGGGCATGGGAGATCGTGAGCACAGAAGGGCATGATGCGTTCCTCAAGGAGTTCAAACTAGCCCGGCGGCAAGGCAAATGAGAGTACAGAATTGGACGGAAAGGATCGTAAGGAATTGCGCGATTGCGAGCCTTCTCGCGGTCGCCGCGCAGTGCCAGACTCTCGCTGGCTCCGGAGGCGTGAACCAGCCGCGGCAACAACAGAAGCCGTACGTTGTTCTGGTCTCGTTTGATGGACTCCGCGCGGACTTTCTCGACCGTTTCGAAGCGCCGAACTTCCATCGAGTGATGCGGCAGGGCACACGCGCCAAGTCGCTCATTCCGGTGTTCCCTTCGCTAACTTTTCCGGCTCATTACTCCATCGCCTCGGGGATGTACACGGACCGGCACGGCATCGTTGGGATGACCTTCTTCGACCCGTCGCGCGGTGAGACGTTCTCCCCTCAGGATGCTAGCGTTCGGGATGGGAGCTGGTTTCGCGGGGAACCCATCTGGGTGAGGGCGGAGAAGCAAGGCATGGTGTCGGGATCGTGTCTTTGGTTCGGCAGTGAGGCTGCCATCCAGGGAATTCGGCCGACGTTCTGGAAGAAGTTCGATGCCAGTCTCTCCAATGATGCCCGCGTAGACACGGTCATGGAATGGCTGCGGCTGCCTGCCGAAAGGCGGCCCCACCTGGTGACGCTTTACTTCGGTGACGTGGATGGCGCCGGTCACCGTTTTGGGCCCGATGCACCCGAAGTGGAGGCCGCGATGCTACGAGTGGATCAGGCGCTCGGTCGCCTGCTCGATGGGATTGCGTCATTGCCGTTTGCTGACAACGTGATCGTTGTACTGGTGTCCTATCATGGAATGGCCAAGGTGACAAAAGAGCTTACCGTGCCGATGGAAAGCCTGACCAGCGTGGAGGGCCTGAGAACTTACGGCGCGGGAAGTCAGATGAATGTGTGGGTGGATGGAGGCCAGGCTCGAGCGAGGGTGGTGCGAGACGAGATCAACGCGAAGATCAACCACGGCCGGGCGTACACCCGGGAGGAGATCCCAGCCTCGCTGCACTATCGCTCCGATCCACGTATCGGAGACGTGGTGATTGTCATGGAGGAGCCTTGGCGCGTCCTGCCGCCCAAGGGTGGGACTCGCGATATGACCACGTTGGGCGGCTGGCACGGCTGGAACCCGGCGTCTCCTACGATGCACGGCATCTTTGTCGCGATGGGCCGGGCATCCGGAAGAATGCTGAGATTCCAAGCTTCGAGAGCGTTCACATCTATCCGTTCGTGGCGGAATTGCTGGGACTTGAACCAGCGCCCGACATCGACGGTCGCAGGGACTGGCTGCGCCGATCGCTGTCGAACGGCCCGGCTGGCAAGGCAGGTCCTCTGGCCTTTTGAATGTCGAAGCTGGCGCTCCGTTGGAAGATGCGAATGCCGCTATGCTGGGCGTTTTCTGCCGTATGGCATCGTCGGTATTCGCGAAATGGGCGGAGACTTGGCGGACGTTGTGCTGCGCTGGTGAGAAGAGATCCGGATTGGTCAGCGCGAGGGGCCGCGAATCCTAACTAACCGCCGATGGGAAACTTGACTCCGCCCCCTCAACATGGCCAGGGTCACTCGCAGTGACAACACCAGGTAGGCGCGCGATGCGGTCCGGCAGGTGAAGGCCGCCGGCGTGGACTTCATTAAGGTGAACTTTAATGATGGCTGGCCCGACGTGCTCAAGGCTGCAACCGATGAGGCGCACGGACTGGGTTTGCGCGCGTTGGGTCACTGGGCGGCGAACCTACCGATTCAGCGAGTTGTTGAACTCGGGCAGGACGGCGTGGAGCATGCGGAAGACCGAACCGAGTCTGAACGACTGTACAGGCGGATGGCAGCAAAGGGCGTATGGTTCACGCCGACGCTTGCCATCGAGCGTCACCTGGGTCTGGAACTCGGGACGCGAGATTTCAGCAGTGATCCTCGACAGAAGTACATTGTTCCGGCAATCTGGGGCAGTTGGAATCCCCAACTGGGACGGCGCAGACCGGTGGAGCCTCGGCGGCGCGAACTGTTTGCCGAGCGAGTGCGGCGCGGTGAACAGACGACGCTTGCGGCCTATCGTGCCGGGGGCCCAATGCTCGCCGGCTCCGATTGCGGCGCCAATAACTCCTACATGTTCTGCGGGTGGTCCATCCATGAGGAGTTACAGGCACTTGTGAAGGCTGTTCTTGCACCGGCTGAGGTGTTACGCATGGTAACGGTCAACGTGGCGCGGTGGCGGGCGGCAGCAGGCCGCGAGGGCAGCGTCTAGCGGGGAAAGGTAGCCGACCTTGTCCTTCGTCGCGCGAACCCGCTGTCGGACATCCGGGCACCCGGGAGATCGAGGCCTTAGTGCGCGAAGGCCGGTATCATTCACGGAACGACCTGGATCCGATGCTGCGAAGGGTGCAGGAGAGTGCCGCTGCCGCGCGGGAACAGCGGCTGCAGTGAGCGGCGTTCGCTTATGGTGAATCCCGCAAAGGCGGCCGGCACACAAAGGCTCACCCCTGGCGAGAGCCTGCTACGGGCACCGCCTCAGCGCGCCACTGGCGGAAGTGGCCGCGAGGCGTGCAGGGTCTCTTCCTTCCCCGGTAAGCGATGCGCTCACGCCCGTGCCAGTGCCTTCGCTGACCGGCAATCGTAACCACCGGTTAACTCTGTTTGCTTGCATGAATGCTATGTTCGACTATCAGCCAGCCCGAACGACTGGACGTCTCTCAAACAAGTGGTTCCAGTTCAGTGGCTTGCGGTGCGCTAAGCGTTGCTTTATTCCGTTAAGGGGATTTCAGGATAGAAGCAAATCAGGCTAAGCTGTTGAAAATATGGAGCGGGAGACGGGACTCGAACCCGCGACGTTCAGCTTGGGAACACGAATGCCGATTGAAAATAAAAGACTTGTGCGTCTATGGCGTTCATCCTGACAAATGAAGGCCATTCAGTTTCAGCAACTTGCAGGCGAGCCCAGCTTAACGCAGTAATCGCAGTAACGAGCCGGGAGCTGTTCTAAGGTCTGAAAATCGAACTCCTCACCTAGCCCGCGAGGCCGACCAGAGCTTCGCAGAAAGGTGAATTTCGAATGCCTTGCAGCATGCCAATTTTTGACCGTGATGGCATCTCGCTCTATCACGACGATTGCCGGAACGTCCTTCCGCGTTTCGCCGCCGAAACCTTCGACATGGTGATCACCGATCCGCCTTACCTCGTTTCCTACGCCGGACGTTGGGGAAGCGATTGGGGAATCATCGAAGGTGATTCCGATCCGTCGTGGGTCCACCCGGTGTTCATGGAGATCTCGCGAGTGCTGAAGCCAGACTCGCTGTGTTTGTCCTTCTACGGCTGGCCGCACACGGATATATTCTTCTCCGCCTGGAGAGCCGCTGGGCTTCGCCCGGTGAGTTCGCTCGTGTTCATCAAGCAACGGTTCGGGCTTGGGCGCTTCACTCGCTCACAGCATGAGCTTGCATTCCTACTTGCGAAGGGAAGCCCGAAGCGACCGGCACGAGCTGAGACCGACATCCTTGAATGGCAGCATCCACGTCCGCAAGTTCATCCCAACGAAAAGCCCTTCAATGCAATCTGCCGCATCGTCGGGATGTACACCTCGGAGGATTCGCTGATTCTCGATCCCTTTGCCGGGAGCGGAACGACCCTCGCCGCGGCTCGCAAACTCGGACGCCGCGCGGTTGGAATCGAGATCGACGAACGACACTGCGAGAACGCAGCCTTGAAGCTGGCGCAACCGATGCTTCCGCTGACGGAATCCGCAATTGAGCACCAATTGTTCCTGATGGACATGATCGGGCCGGACCTGCTCGAAGCGGACTGAGAGCATGGCTCTTGTAATTCCCGTTGGCCGAATCGAGGCAACCTCCCCTCGTTACATTCATCCAGCCGTCCATGAATGGAGAGGCAAATTGTGCGGGCAATAGCCGAACTAGAATCTCTGTTCAGCCCGAAATACCGGGCTACGCTTCAGAGCTGTTCGTCATAACAACCATATGCGGTTGTTTTGTTGGGTGTGGGTGGTTCTCCTTCCGGTCAGTGCCTCTGCGCGCTCTCTCGTTCGTCCGTAGAAGTCGTTCTTTCACGTTCTCGCCGGACTGCGGCGAATCGGTTGATGCGTAGAAGACCCGTTAGTCTTCGATCGAATGAAGTGGATTGGATCGGAGGCAACGGTGATGCAATAGGTTATTTCGAGGTTCTCCAAGTTTCACAGTAGAGCGTCTGGCGGGCCACATCACAAAACTCCGTTTTCTGATGTGGCCCGCTGGAATTCTAGACTGGAGAAAAAGATGGTATCGCTTCTCGATTTGAAAGATGCGGCAGAAGCCCTTGGCTTCAGCTGCGAAATAACGACAGTTTTGACGGTTGATCTCGACGGGCGAATATTCGCCCTGTTCACGATCAAAGCTGGAATCGTTGAAACGAATCTGGTCGATGAGACTGGCACTTCGTTCGACTTTACCGGTTCGATGAAGTGGGACTCACGCCTCTCGGCGCAACAGATAATGGATTGTGTCCGGTCGTTCCCTGCCGGTTACGGTTGGCAAGAACGCCTCTCGTCTTACCTTCAAGCGCTCGACGGCAACGCTCCCGGTTCTGCCGAGGCTGCCGGAGTTTAAGCGCAATGGTTTAGGAGGGGGTGGTCGAGGTGATCTTCGAGATCGCCACCGGCGACGAAAGTTCGATCGAGAAGCTCGTCCACGAAGGGATTGCTTCTCGCTAAAAAGGATACTGGCCGCACAACGCGGTTTTAGAATGAGTTTTCCGGGCTGTGCAGTGGCACCGCTTGGAGAGAACGTTCTAAAAGGTTTCAACGCATCACCGTGAAGCCTCCAATCTTTTTTGGCTCGCTCCCACCATCTACGCCACGGAAGTAAATGACCTTCGCCAACAGACAGCCCGATTCAATGAGGAAACCGCTGTCGGCACAACATGCCGCGTGATTGCCGGGGAATCGTTCCGCCCTTGAAGAATCTCAGCCAGGACGGGTTCACTTTGAGGCACAGGAAGAAGAGCAGGCACCATAACAACAAAGTTGGGTTGTGTCGGTTTTGGTGGTTCGTAGTTTCAGGCATCGTCCTTCCTCCTACTTCTTGCCCGCAACCTTTTGATCTTTCTTCCGCTTCGCTCGGTAGACGGTATCGCTCGTCTCTGCCTGACTGTGCGGGTCATGTGGAGGCGAACGGTGATGTTCTTTAGATGTTTTACGACCCACATGTTTTCAGACACGACCTACGTCGTTGCCTTGAGTTGCCAGTTTGGGCGACTCAACGCAGCGACATTGGTCGTCTGTGAACGAGAGCGGAACGGACCGCATTACTCATTTCCCGGCAGCAGGGGCGTTTAGTCGCAATGCTGAAAGAGGCGATATGAAAGACGGGTTTTTTGACCGAAGGCTTCTAAAGCTGTTCGAGAAGGTTCGGGCCGCTCTGGGGCCTTGCACTGCTTGTCTTCCCGACGGAGGGGAAGAAAAACTTCCAGCCAACGAATGGTTTAATCGCGTATGCGAGTGGATTGAACTGTATCAAAACGGGTGCACGCGCGACACCTACCCCAAGTTCGACAAGGAAAGCGGATGGCTTTCCTATGACACCGACGACATCTCGATGGGAGTCAAGGGCGATGTCCTCGAGATAACGATCGGGGAGGCGGATGATCCCGCCCTTTATTTCCGCTGGGATCGGGGGGCCAACCTGGTTAACAAAGGCGAGGATAGCCTTCCTCGCTACCATATACTCGACCATTGGAGTCAGCGTGGCCAGTCTGTTGTGGTAAATCACAAAAGACTGGCGGAAACGCACATCACGAAGCGGGAAGAGGCGGACAAGGCCATTGTGGAGATGCTCTCAGGAGCACTTCGCGCCGAAGTTCTGCATACCCTATGGTTTCCCACGGCGAAGTAGGCTCCTAGTAGTCGATCAGGAAGTCGGGCCGCAGAACGCGGTTTTAGAATGAGTTTTCCGGGCTGTGCAATGGCACCGCTTGGAGAGAACGTTCTAAAAGGTTTCAACGCATCACCGTGAAGCCTCCAATCTCTTTAGCTCGCTCCCACCATCTACGCCACGGAAGTAAATGACCTTCGCCCACAGACAGCCCGACTAAATGAGGAAACCGCTGTCGGCTCAAGATGCCGCGTGACTGTTGGCGAGTGTCGTATGCCTCTATACAGTCTGACGTCAGACTCTACTCGAAGGCTCCTCTCTTCCGAGCCGCCTTCAAGATCGCCTTCTCAAAAGCCTCGCTCAAGACATTCGGAAAGTTCTTCGCGGTTACCGAGCCCCAGGCACCGCGCCGGGGAAGTTCCGCGAGTTCGAGTTCTTCTTTTGCGTTATGAAGAAGCGTCATGATGCCCTGGAAGACCTCGCTTGTTCGCGCATCACTTTCAGGGCTGAACGTCTGAACGTATTCGACAAGCTCTTCAAGCATTGTCTTTGCCCGAGGCGACAAGTTCAGCTGATAGCGAATGACCGTCGGTTGCGCTTTGCGCTGAACCGGCTTCGGTTGCATCCGCTCCACCGGACGCTCGACCGGCTCCCGAATGATCTCTGGCTGAAGCCGATGTTCGACCGGCTGCGGAGTTGCCGGTCGTTCCACTACGCGCGGGCGCGGCGGCGGCACAGTAAAAGACGGCTCCTCGTCCAGGAAATCGCCGATATGAACCGGCGTGTCATCTGGAAGATCGAGCGAGTAGTCAGCCGGAAGGCCTCGGTTTGTCGGTCTAGCCATTTGCTACCTTCCCAAAGACGTTCTCATCAGGAAGCGGATTGAGTGTCTGGTCTTTGCGCTTCGAGCCGCGATTCAACATCTCGTGAACGAGCGTCTCGAATTGGCGCGCCTGGTTCTCAGCTTCTGGAAGTTCGAAGATGGTGAGGCCGCGAACGGTAGCATCTCGCATGCGAACGCTTCGCCCAATGGTGGTACTGAAAACGACTTCGTCTCCGAATCGTTTCCTCAGCATCTGGTGAATCTCGCGGTCGAGCGTTGCCGTCTTGTCATAGTTTCCAAGGAGCACACCTGCAAGGCGAAGGCCGGGGTTGTAGCGCTCGCGCACCTTGGCAACAGTCCGCATCAGAAGTTCAAGTCCCTTCAGGTCGTAGCCGGAAGGAAAGACCGGGATGATAAACCAGTCAGCGGCGACAAGCGTTGAGACCATTAGGAAGTCGAGGCTTGGCGGTGTGTCGATGACGATGACGTCGCGTTGTCCGCGAAGCGTATCAAGTGAGCGACGCAAACGAAGACGCTGCTCACTTCGCATTTCATCGGCATCGAGCGTCGTTCGCTCTCCATCTGCGATTGCGATCTGAAGTTCGGATTCGAGCTTCAGTGGTACTGAGTTCAAGCCGCGATTACCGGGAAGGATCGTCAATCGGCCTTCAAACCGCTCTCCGAAATCAAGCTCGATATCTCGCGCAGCGCGCTTCTTCAGGTATGCATCGGCGAGGGTGAATCTCCCCTCCTCTACAATGCTCTCGGACCGAATGCCGAAGCTCTCGGTCGCGTTACATTGCGGGTC
>JAIBBE010000107.1 GCA_019694835.1 Fimbriimonadaceae bacterium
TGTTGAAGCGGTGGATTTCGTCGAGGAAGAGGATCGGGGCCTTTTCACCTTCTGGCTCGTCGTCGAAGAGTCCGCCATTCGACTTCGAACCCGATGCCTGGGCTACAATCGCGCGCAGCTCATCCTTGCCCGCTGACACCGCCGACAGTTCGAAGTAACGCCGCCCGCTCTCTTTTGCGATCAGCCGAGCGAGGGTTGTCTTGCCGACGCCCGGTGGGCCCCAGAAAACCATCGACGGGATATTTCCGGTGGCAATGGCCTGTCGTAGCGGGCCGCCAGGTCCGACGAGATGCGCCTGACCGGCAACTTCGTCCAGGCTGGTCGGCCGGATGCGGTCGGCGAGGGGCCGTCGGTCGGACATGGTTCAAGTATGAACCGGAAACGAAAATGGGCCGGACGTTGCCGCCCGGCCCGAGGGATTTGATCGCGAAGTGGCGAGATTACTCGTCGCCAGCGTCGCCGTAGTTCGACGAGAGGATGGCGTAGTCGGCAATGTCCACCGACCCGTCGCCGTTGATGTCACCGGCTGCATTCTCCGACCCGTAAAGGGCGGAGAGGATACCGAAGTCGCCGATGCCAATCTCATTGTCGTCGTTGAGGTCGCCATTGGTGAGAACCAAGTTCGCTCCGGTAGCATTGCCGCCGGTCGTGTTCACGGCGACATTCTTGCGAAGCCAGAAACCGCCCTTGTACGACACGATGTAGTTGCCGTTCCCCGGAGCATTCAGTGTATAGTCGCCGTCCAAGCCCGTACCGCCAATGAACGACACCGTCTGCGTGCTGAGCAGCGTCGAATTGGTCGCGTCGCGGATTTCGAACGTGCCCGAAGACGGAATCGTGCCGTCGAAGTCGCTGAAGGTCACAGTGCCTGAAATCGTCGGTGCTGTGCCCGGAACGACGACGAACTGGTCGCCGGGAACGTTGGCGAAGTTCACGGCGCGAGGCTCGCCGAAGTTGGAGCCGCCTCCGATGCCGCCGAGAACCTGGTTGGACAGGTAGTCATGACCACCGCCATTGATGAAGGCGCAGATCTTGATGGCACCGGTCGGACTGCCGATGAGGCTCAGCGGGATTTTCCATTCCATGCCCGTCGTGACACCGGCTCCGCTGGACAGGCCCGTGCCGCCATCAACACCCAAGACGTTGGAGTTGTTAATCGTGGCTTCACAGCCAAGGTCGAGTGAGCCAGTCAGTGTGCCGACCGTCGCGGTGGTCGTACCAAGGTATTGCCCGTTGGTCGTGCCGATCTCGCCGAAGTTGGCGTACATCGCGTAAACGCCGCCGTTGTCGCCACCGGTCTGCGAGAACCAGAAGTCCGCGTTGAATCCGGAATCGAAGGTCAAACCATCACCGAACCCGGAATCAGCCATGCGGAGCAGAGCCTCAAAGTCGGTGGTCGGCTGGACAAGGCCAAGTCGATTCTCTCCGCCAGCCCGGCTATCGATGAACAACTCCAGCTTATTGTAGTTGCTCTCCAAGTTGCCGGGCAGAAAAACGTAAAGGTGAGTCGCGGTTCGGTAGGCATAGATGCCGTCGAGTTCGGAACCGCCGCAGTAGTCGATCAATCCGGTCGTGGCATCGCCGAACTGAGTCTGCGTGTCTTGGATCGCAAGAGGCGCGCCGTACTGAGCGTCATAGCTTCCGTCGACGATCGGATCGGCGTTCACGGCCATGGTCATGGCAGCGGTTGCCGCGCAAAGGATCATAGATCGGTTAACTTTCATGTGGAATGTCTCCTCCTCAAAATCAAATCGAAACAGGCCCGCGGTAATTCCTTCGAGGATACAAAGGCGGAAGGTGGAGACTACGGCATGTTTGCCAGGTCAGCTCTTCAGTGATGCCCATGTGGTTCCTCTACGAACCCTCGCACCCAGGCGGCAAAGCCTGAGAATACGAATTCTTAACCTATTGTAACACAGGATTCTCCGATTTCCAAGGCTTCGACGAAGATTCCCGCTTTTTTCTCTACGACGGTCACGGCGGCTCATTCGCCAACGTACACGACGGTATGCCGAGATTCGCCCGAATCGGCCAAAATTGGCCCATGCGCTTCATCAGGGCTACCCTGCTCGCACTTGTCGCTGCCCTTGCCATCGGATGCGACAAGGCGGAACCCATTGGGGGGGAGACGCCCAAGCACTCGAACAAGAACGTCATCAGCTTGAGTCCATCGACAACCGAATTTATCGGTCAGTACGCCCTTAACCCAACGATTCTCAAGGGGCGCACTCAGTCGTGCAACTACCCGCCCAACATGCTGAATGTCCCCGCCGTTTGCTCGGTCAAACCCGACTACGAGCGAATTGCGTCCATGAAGCCCGATCTCATCGTTTACGATGCGGCACTATTCAGCCAATCGGACATCGACAAACTGAAGCAAGCGGCACCGGGAGCGACCATCTTGGAGTTCAAGGCAAACTCAATCGATGAATACATCGACTCCGCATACCGCCTGGGAGTCGCGGTCGAGTCCGCCTCCCGATTCTCCGAATACTTGGACAAGGTCTATGCCAAGTCGCGGGTAGGACGGAGCAATCCACCCGATCCGAAACCCAAGTTCGCCGTTCTTCTGGCTGGCGGGGGCGAGTACATGGTCGCCGGAACCGAGGGGTTCCTTGCCGACGCGATTCGATCCGCGGGAGCCGAACCCGTTGGTCCGAAGTCCACGAAGTTCGAAACCATGCCCGTCGAGGCACTGATTGAAGCCAATCCGGACCTCATTGTCGTTGCCGATGACGCGTCCCCGATTCTCAAAGACCCGCGACTCGCATCGATTCGCGCCATCAAGGACAAATCCGTGGAAGTCCTGAAAGGTGATGTTCTGCTTCGCGCCGGCGTCCGTGTGGACAAGATGATCGAAAAGTTCACGGCCCTTGCCAACGCCCGCTCCGCCGCGATGGCACCTCAATAACTATGGCTCAAGCTGAAATCGGAGTTTTTGGTGGCTCAGGGCTTTACAGCCTTCTCGACGACCCGCGCGAGATTAAGGTCGACACACCTTACGGACAAACGAGCGACACGATCACCTTGGCGACCGTGCACGGACGCAAGGTGGCGTTTCTGCCTCGCCACGGTCGACACCACTCGATCCCGCCCCACAAGATCAACTATCGCGCCAACGTTTGGGCGTTCAGAAAACTGGGAGTTCACGCGGTGATCAGCCCCTGTGCCGCTGGATCGCTCCAAGCCCACGTTCGACCGGGAGATTTCGTCGTCTGCGACCAGTTCGTGGATCGAACGAACGGCCGTGCCGACACCTTCTACGATGGCTCGATCGTGACTCATGTCTCGATCGCGGAACCTTATCATCCGGAACTTCGCGCCCTCGCGATTGCGGCGATCAAGAAGCACGGCATCCCCTGTGTCGAGAAGGGAACCGTCGTCGTCGTGCAGGGTCCACGGTTCTCCACCAAGGCCGAATCCGCGTGGTACACCTCAATGGGCTGGGAAGTCATCAACATGACCCAGTATCCCGAAGGCTATCTGTGCCGTGAACTGGGCATGGCCGTCGTCAACATCTCGTTGATTACGGACTATGACTGTGGGGTGGTCGGGGACGTAGAAGAAGTGAACGCACTTGGAGTACTGGAGGTTTTCAAGAAGAACGCCGACGGAATCCGGCAGGTGGTTCTCGATTTGATCGGCTCCATGCCAGAGGACTTGTCCAAATTGGGTGCGCGCGAAGCTTTACAGTACAGTCGGGGTGACGGACACGTCATTACCGAGGAGGACATTCGACTTTTTGAACAGTAGGGTCTTGCGCGCATTCGGGTTTCTCGCCTTCGGCACTTTCGTTGCCGGACGTGTCCTCGCGCAACCGCCCGCCCCCGGCCAGCCTACGTCGCAGCCGATTGAGGCCGAGACCGTCTCGGTTGGAACGCTGAAACTCGCTGGTCGCGACATCGGCGTCAAGTTGCCCAAACCGACTTCCCCGCTGTCAGACCCCAGCGCCATAGAATTCGAGGGCTGGAGGTACACCTTTAACCCTGACGGGTCGCTGCGCTCACGTTTTCTCGTTGACGGTGCCGGCGGCGATCTTGCCGCTCTGTGGACGCAGGCCAACACGCGCATCACCGGCGACCCCAAGATTCCAACCTGGCGGGTACGAGCATTCTTGGTTACCCGAGCAGAGATCGTGGAGAAAAGTCGTGATGGCCTTTACCGGCCAAGGCGCGGCACGCTTGAGCCGAGTCAGGTCACGCGCGGCCTCGAAGCTCTTGCCCGATTCAAGGCGATGGCCGAAGCCGCAACAGGCGGTGCCGTACAGATGAAGATCGACGCGTCCATCGATGACGATCCCATTCGCGCGACGGTAGCCGGTCCCGGTGAGGTTTTCGGGCCGGAATGGCTTCGAGAGCGTTTCCGGGTCCATGTCAATCAGTCCGCGTTTGAGGCAGACGACAAGGTCTACCGTGGCCCGTTCGACTCGGTCGTCGTCATTCACCCCGGTTTGGTTGACCCGTCAGGTCTCACAACGATCGGCGGGGCACCTGCGGCGAGCGTCCCTTACTATTCATCCGTTCGCCCCCCGTTCGACTTGGCCCAAAACCTCTATCGAGCCTGGATCGAGCAGGTTTTATGGACAGCCCAAGATCGTGGTTTCCCGGCCCTTTCCAATGGGACAGGGGGAATCGAGGCGTTCATCACGCCGTCCATGTGGCCGGTGCTCACGTCCCATGCCGAGCCCGATGCCGAGTTCGCCGCTCGAAAGTGGTTCAAACCGACGAACGGCGAATCGGGCTGGGCGGCGACCTGGGCTCCCCTTCCCCGGCTTGACTCGACGACGGGTGGTGTCGGCGTTCCTCTTTGGGCGGCCGACATGGTCGCCAAGCGCACGGGTGCCAAGGTTCTCGGCTGGACGCAACCTGCCGGTAGCGCGCCCTTGATCGTCTTCGCTTCGTCATCAGGTTCGGTCGCTGCAATGCTGGGGGCTACGCCGCCGACCACGTTGCCAAACAATTCGAAGCCACTCACGACCTTTGGTCACTACCGAACCGCCAAGGTTGCTGATGTAGAAAAAGGCAACGTGCTCGAAGTTTCGGAGCTTGGAGCGTTCCGACAAGGCGTTGGTGTCGTGACCGATGAACCCATCGGCGATCCGGCCTCGACCCCATTCCTGGAGTTTTGGATAAAGACGAACTCGGCCGAGCCCTTCGCGATCGTGTCCTCGCGTGGGGTCGTCGCCGAAGTCAACCCTTCCGAGCCGTGGCCGACCGAGTTGTCTAGCCCACCCGCCAATCCTCAGTCCGTCTTCGTTCGACCTGACAATACGTGGCAGAAAGTTTCGATCGACTTGCGAAAGTCCACGCTTACCCCGGGCCTACTCGAATCCCTCGCCCTCGCACCCACCGCCGTTTCGTACTATCGAGAGCGGCAACTGATGGATCCGGCGAAGTGGCTGGTCACCGGGTTCACGCTGGTGGCGACCGCCTCTTCCGACGCATCCACCGCGCAGGGCTTGCCCGCCAACCCCGTCTTGGATCGCGCCAAGCAGGCAGCAGAGATCTCTTCGACGCCAACCGACGCTGACAAAGCAGTTCTCCTCGAACGGCTGAAGGACCCCAACGACCTCGTACGCTTGAACGCAGCCGCCACCATGAGTCGGCTCAAGTGGCCTGAGGCGATCCCCTTGCTCATCGATCAAAGCCGAAGCGCCACTCCCGCCGTCGCCGACTTCGCGATGCGTGGGCTCGCCTTCCAAGACACGGACGAATCCTGGGCCGCACTTCTTCAGCTTGCGGTCAAAGGCCCGTTCGACCACAACCGCCAATTTGCCGCACGCGAGCTTATGGCGAAGGCCGAGCCGCTCACGGCTGCGTCTCTGAGTACTTTGATGACCTGCCGCTCGCCACAGGCGCGCGAGACCGCAGCCCGTTCCCTGGGCAAGATCAAGGATAAAGACGCGGGCATCATCCTCATGGCGATGCTGATGGAATCCGACCCGAACGTCCGGCTGGCGGTTGTCGAAGGAGCGAACGTTGCGCTGGAGCTCGTCAACCGCCGACTCCTCTGGAGCGCGGTCAACGACCCCAGCGAGTTTGTCCGACTGACGTCCTATCAGCGGCTCATCGAGTCGCCCATCGCCGACTATCGCAGCGAAGCTCTCAAGGGGGTTCGCGACGAAAGCAAAGCGATTCGGCTCGGGTTGCTCGCCGCCATGACCGCCAAGCCCGACCCCAACTATCGATCGGCGCTCCGCTTGGCCGTCACCGATGCGAGCGCGGAAGTTCGGGCAGCGGCGCTCTCCGCGTTTGCCGCCCTTCCCGGAGTCGTTGAGCTGGCCGAAATCGAGAACACGTTTGCCGACAAAGACCCTCGTGTCCAGTTGGCCCTGGTCTCGCTGGCCAAGGCAAAGGGTCTTAAGCTGCCTGAGTCCGCCCTCACCCAGTTGAGATCCAGCATCAGCGAGGAGGTCGTGCGAATTGCGCGCGACTTGGGCTCGTGAGACTCGCCTTTGGCTCGGACCACGCCGGCTTTGACCTTCGCCGGATTCTCGAGGGTTGGGCCACTGAGCGGGGACACGAGGTCAGTTCATTCGGTGCTACGAGCGATCAGCCATACGACTATCCCGACGCCTCGGACGCGGTTGCCCTCGAACTCCTGCGGAATCACGGGGTGATCGGGGTCCTGGTTTGCGGAACCGGAATAGGAGTGAGTATTCGGGCCAATCGCTACGACCATATTCGCGCCGCAAACTGCTGCTCGACAAAAATGGCGGAATTGGCCCGGCTTCACAACCACGCCAACGTGCTCTGTCTGGGGAGTAGAACGACGGAACCCAACGAGGCCGTTTTGATTCTAAGTACATTCCTGAGCACGGGCGAGGACCAAGCCGAGAGGCACAGCAGGAGAGTCCTAAAGTTGGATTCACCCCGACCATCGTGCTAAGCTTGGCGTATATCCCTATAGTTATCTTATGAACGGCGCTAAAAAGAACCTTCTGGCGGCGGGTGGAGTGATTGTAGTCATCTCGGCCCTCATGACAGGCAGTATCCTGCGTGAGCGGGCCGAAGCGGGACCCGACATCCTGCAGCAGCCCAATCGCAGCAGCATGTTTGCGTCCCTGGACGAAGACCCAACCGTCCCCGAAAGCGACTTCTTCTGGCAACTCAGCCAGCTCGTCAAGCGCGAGTATGTCGATTCCGTCACCGACGATGACAAGCTCGCCGAAGGAGCCGTTCGTGGCATGATCACCGGCCTCGGCGATCCAAGTGCCGAGTTTCTTAAGAAGGACCAATTCCAGGCTTTCAAGAACCTGCAGCGCGGCCAGTTCGAAGGCATTGGCGTAGAGATTCAGCTTCAGTACGATGATGAGCAGAAGAAGTGGCTGAAGGACCTCGACTCGCTTCGCGCCAATCCCGCTGCTGAGAGTCCGATCACTACCCCTGGAGTCCTGATTCCAGGGGTAGTGGTCACTGCCGTCGCTCCCGGCGGTCCGGCCGATCGAGCGGGCATCCAAATCGGTGATCGGATCGTGATGATCGATGGCAAGAAAGTCCTCGACAGCCAGATCTTCCGGAAGTTTCAAGACCTTCAGCGCAAGGTTCGAAAAGGCGAGGCCAAAGCCGCAGACTTAACTTCCCTTCGCAAGGAACTCTCCGAGGACGCCAAGAACGCGATGACCCCGATTCATGCCCGCGAAAAGGCGGTAACGGGCACTTCTGGCGACATCCGGGTCGGATGGCTAGGTGCAACCGGGATGAAGGAAGCAAGCTTGACCAAGCACGTTGTCGAGGTGCCCGCAGTGGCCACTAAGGACGACGGCGTCATTCACCTACGGATGTTCGAAGGAGCTGCGACGAGCCTGGTCCAAGTTCTTAAAGACAGGCCAACCGCCACGATTGACCTGCGCAACAGCACGCTGGGCAGCTTTGAAGCCATGCTGGAGGTCTTGGAGGCCGTCGCCAAACCAGGAACGCTTGGCGAGATTAAGGTCGAGCGGCAGGCCAAACCGAAGCCGTTAGCGATCAAGACGGGCGATGCGACGCCGACCCAGTTCACGCTTTTGGTCGACAGGTCAACTCGGGGAGCGGCGGAGATCTTTGCCCTCGCCCTGGCGGCAAACGGTCAAGCCAAGCTATCGGGCAAAACGTCCGGAGAAGCCGTGGATATCCAGGTCGTGGAACTTCCGACCGGTGCCGGTTACTTGCTTCCGGTTGGGAAGTATGCCCCGCTGGGCAAGGAGAAAGCCTCGTGAAAGCACTGCTCAAAACCCTCGCTTTCCTCGGCGTCGTCGGACTCGCGTTCGGCATTGGCTTTGGATGGCGCGATCTGCGCAACGGCAAGTTGCCTTCGACGGCGGCGCTCTCTGGCCTCGTCGCGGGCACGAACGCACCCAAGGAAACTCCAACTCAGGTGTTCAAGAAGAACTTCAACAACATCCTGAACAACTACTACCGCCCGGTTGATCCGAAAGAACTCAAGTACAGCGGCATGGAAGGGCTTCTGGCCTCACTCGGCGACCCGCACACCATGTTCATGGAGCCGGTATCCGCGAAGGAGTTCAACAAGGAAACCAAGGGCGAGAACGAGTTTGTCGGTGTCGGTGCTCGACTCGGCCGAGATCCGCTCGGCGCGAAAATCATGTCGGTCTTTGAAGGTGGTCCCGCCAAGAACTCCGGAGTGCGCAACGGCGATGTCATCGTCAGCGTCGATGGCGTCCCGGTTGGCGGCGTTCCCATCGACGACATCGTGAAAAAGATTCGCGGCAAAGACGGCACCACCGTGACCCTGGAGATGCTCCGAGCGGGCGCCTCCAATACGATCAAGATCCCGATCAAGCGTGGAAAGATCAACCCGCCGACCGCCGACGGCATAATCATCCCCGGCACCAAAGTCGGCCTCTTGACCGTCCAGCAGTTCGCCGAGCCGACGACCGATCAGTTCGACCAGTCGCTCCGCGAACTCGAGCAGTCCGGTATGGAAGGGCTCGTCATTGACCTTCGCAACAACCCCGGTGGCCTGCTGGAAACCGCAGCCGAAATGCTGTCCCGGTTCGTCGAGAACAAGCTAGTTGTCAAGATGAAGATGCGCGATGGCCGCGAGGAGTTCGTCAAGACCTTCACGGGTGCCAAGCGAAACTTCGGCTATCCGATCGTGGTCCTCGTGAACGAAGATTCGGCCAGCGCAGCAGAAATTTTCGCCGGCGTTCTTCGCGATTATAAACTCGCGACTCTCGTCGGTGACCACACCTACGGCAAGGCGTCGGTCCAGAACGTCTTCATGCTCGTGGACGGATCGAGTGCCAAGATCACCATCGCTCGCTACTACCTGCCCAGCAACACCGAGATGAGCCGGAAGGTCGACGAAGAAGGTCAGTACGTCAGTGGCGGCTTGATCCCCGACATCAAGGTCGGATTGGACTTCACCGAAATGACCAACCTCGGCGACCCCAAGACGGACACCCAACTCGCCAAGGCGCTCGAAATCATCAGCGCCAAAAACGGACCCAAGTAGCCATACTTTCGGCATGGCGAAGATTTCGCGCCGACAAGTACTTCAAGGAGGTCTGGCCGCAGGCGCATCGCTTGCAGCCGGGCCTCTTTTGGCGTCCACCAAGGAGTCCGCAACCGTGCAGAAACCCACGTTCAAGCTCAAATACGCGCCGCATTTCGGCATGTTCCAGAACAGCGCCGGCCCCGACCCGGTCGATCAGCTCAAGTTCGCGGCGGATGAGGGATTCCGTGGTTGGGAAGACAACGGGATGAAGGGGCGCTCGGTCGAGGAGCAGAACCGAATCGCCAAGGCAATGACCTCGCTCGACATCACCATGGGGGTCTTCGTCGTGAATCTGGATACTGCCTGGGCTCCGACCCTGTCGACCGGCAACAAGGAGCACCTTGACAAGTTCCTCGCCGAGTGCAAAGCCTCGGTCGATGTCGCCAAGCGCGTGAACGCAAAGTGGATGACGGTGGTGCCGGGCACGGTCGAGCCGCGGTTGCATCCCGGATTCCAGCTAGGCAACGTCATCGACGCCTTGCGACGAGGGGCTGAGATTTTTGAGCCACATGGACTGATCATGGTCCTCGAACCCCTCAACTTCCGCGACCATCCGAACCTGTTCCTGACCGACATCGGCCAGGGCTACTCGATCTGCCGCGGCGTCAACAGCCCGTCGTGCAAGGTGCTCATGGACCTCTACCACTCGCAGATCCAAGAGGGCAACCTGATCCCGAACATGGACGCCGGTTGGAGCGAGATCGCCTACTTCCAAATCGGCGACAATCCCGGCCGAAACGAGCCCACGACCGGCGAGATCGGCTACCGCAACATCTTCAAGCACATCCACGCCAAGGGCTTCACCGGCATCATGGGGATGGAACATGGCAACGCGAAGCCAGGCAAAGAAGGCGAGCGGGCCCTCATCGAGGCGTATCGGCAGAGCGACGCGTTCTAAGAGCTGATGAGCGGAATCGGCGGGTAGCGGGAAGGTACCCTCGGGGCATGCTGTTGAAGTCCATCAACTACTGGTCGATGCCAGGCGGCCTGGAGGGGAACCTTGACGTGTTCGAGTTCCTCCGGCTCGCCAAAGAGCACCGCTTCCCCGCTGTCGAACTCGCGATCTCGGAGACGGGCGCGCTCGGATTCGATACCGACCAAGCCCGATGCCAAGCCATCCTCGCCGAGGCGGAGCGACTGGGCGTAAAGGTGGCGAGCGTGGCCAGCGGCCAGTATTGGGCCCGGGCATTGGGCGACAAGACCGAAGCCGCCCGCGCTGCCGCGCTCAAGGACCTCGAGACGATGCTCCAGATCACGTCTTGGCTCGGTTGCAAGACGCTCCTCACCATCCCTGGCGCGGTGGACGTGTTCTTCCTTCCCGACCGCGAGCGGCTGCCGTACGACCACGTTCACCGCTATGCGACCGAGGGCATCCGGGCAGCGCTGCCGACCGCAGAGCGATGCGGGGTTCGGATGGGTATCGAGAACGTTTGGAACAAATTCCTGCTCAGTCCGATGGAAGTGGCCGCCTTCATCGACCAGTTCCAGTCCCCGTGGGTGGGGGCGTACGTCGACGTCGCCAACTTGGCCCCTTACGGGTACGCCCAAGACTGGCTGCGTGTCCTCGGCAAGCGCGTCGTTGGGATTCATTTCAAGGACTTCCGCAAATCGGTCGGCAATTTGGACGGCTTTGTCGACCTGCTCGAGGGCGACGTGGACTGGCCAGAGGTGATGTCCGCGATTCGAGAGATCGGCTACGACGGCCCGCTCGTGGCCGAGATGATCCCGTGCTACCGGCATTATCCGATGGTGAGGATTGCGAACACCTCGAACGCGATGGACGCGATCTTGGCGTAACCCGTTGAATCCCCCAGACTTTACGCTGCCGTGGCGTGGACGCTGCTCCAAAGGCTTCCATGTCGGCCCCCTCCCTGTCTCTCCCCCACCGGAGTGGGAGAGGGGACGCGATTGGAAATACCACTCGTTGATTGCGCACGGATCGAGTCCCAGAGTTCGGTAGCGTCCCCTCTCCCACTCCGGTGGGGGAGGGACAGGGAGGGGGCCGAGGGGCAGAGGACTTGGAGTTGACCGAAAGATTCCCCCGGGCAAGTCGACGGTCTGTCACCCTCATGAGCAATGAACGGGGGTCGGAACCCGCGCGGACGGGGGGTTCTTTGCTACAATCTCTCGGGCGCCTCGGGCGGGCTGCCAAGAGGTAGCCCGCCGGGAACTGCACGGCAGTTGGCCGGTGAACCCCGCCAGGACCGGAAGGTAGCAACGGTAAGCTGGATCTCTGGGCGATGCAATCTTCCCGGCGCCTGGAATTCCACCGTGGCCTACCTTTCTCTCTACCGCAAATACCGGAGCCAGACGTTCTCCGATCTGGTGGGCCAAGAACAAGTCGTCCGCACACTCCAGAATTCGATCGCGCAGGGCAAGGTTGCCCATGCTTTCCTCTTCACAGGCCCGCGCGGAACCGGAAAAACCTCGTCTGCCCGCCTCCTCGCCAAAGCCCTCAACTGCGAGAAAGGCCCAGCCGCCGAGCCGTGCAACGAGTGCGCGATCTGCGTCTCGATTACCGCCGGCAACTGTATCGACGTGGTCGAAATGGACGCGGCGAGTCAGTCGGGCGTTGACGACGTTCGCGATAAGATCGTTGCAGTTGCGGAGTACCAGCCCGCCTACTGCCGCTACAAAGTCTTCATCATCGACGAGGTCCACGACCTCTCCCCCAAGGCCTTCGATGCACTGCTCAAGACGATTGAGGAGCCGCCCGCGCACTTGGTGTTCATCCTCGCGACGACCGAGTACTCGAAAGTCCCCGCCACGATCCGGGCGCGCTGCCAGAAGCACGACTTCCACCGCGCGACGGTCGGCAACCTGATGGCGCGCCTGCAGTTCGTCGCCGACGCCGAGGAGGTCAAGGTCGAGCCTGCCGCACTCGCCGCCATCGCGCGCCTCGCTGACGGCGGATACCGAGATGCCCTGACTCTGCTCGAACAAGCAATGATCGTCGGCGAGGGCAACATCACGCTCCAGCAGGTCTACGACCAACTTGGCCTGATCAGTGAGGAAGCGGTCGACGACATGATGCTCGCGATTCGCGACGGCGATGTCAAGAAACTGGTCACGCTGCTGAACGAGGTCTACCGCCTCGGCCGCGACCCCCGCGTCGTGCTGGAGTCCATGCTGTACCGCCTCTCCGAACTCACCCGCGCTTCGTACGGCGTAGACATCGGCGCAGGCGACGACGCGGCGATGGAGGCCGGATTGCACGAGGTGGCCAACCGCATCGGCCGCGATCATTTGAATCGCTTCCGGGTTGTTTTGGCTGAAGCTCACAAAGCGGTTCGCGACGTGTCGATACCGCGGCTTTGGCTGGAAGCAGAACTGGTCTCGCTCGCTGCTGGTCCGGCACCGGTAGCGGCACCGACCGTGATTCAGCAGGTGGTGCAGCAAGTCGTCCAGCCCGTCGCGCCCCAGCCCCAGCCGACGTCGACAAAGCAGACCGCGACCGTTCCGCCCGAGAAGTCTGAGCGGCCCGTGATCGCGCCGCCCGCGCCGTCCGGCGATCCCGTTTTGGACAATGCCCGAGCGCAATGGGCCAAGATCATGACCCTCATCCAAGAAAAGTCGAACTCGGCGGCCGTTCGTCTGGCCAAGGTCACGATCTCGAAGTTTCAGGACGGCATCGCGACGCTTGAATTCACGCGCGAGATGGACCTGGACTGGCTGAAGGACAGTGCGAACCGGCAGAAGGTCTTGATGGACGTGATTCTCGAGGTTGTCGGTGAACCGGTGTGGAAGCTGGCGTTCGATCTAAAAAAAAACGGAATGACGTCGACTGACGTAATCGATACCGTGGCGGTAGAATTGCCTGCCGAGGGCGCGAAGTTGGCCGAGATTGGCCGAGAAGTTTTCGAAGGGGTGTGAGAGGTTAAGCGATGAAACTACCGAAAGGATTTGGCGGACAGGGCTTCGGGAACATGATGCAGCAGGCCAAGGTGGCCATGGAACGCGCGAAGCACCTCGAAGAAGAACTTGAGCAGGACCGCATTCCCGTCGATAAGGGACCCGTCAAAGTCGTCTTCGATGGCACCGGCAAGATGGTCGGCCTGAAGATCGACAAATCGATCGTCGACCCCGAAGATGTGGAGGCCCTTGAAGACCTGATCATCAGCGCGGCTCGTGACGGCTTCCAAACCGCCGTCGACATCCGCGCCAAGAAGATGGGCGAGATCATGCCCGACATCCCCGGCTTCTAGTGCTGTTCGCCAAGCCTCTCGCCGAACTTATCGCCCAATTGGAGCGGCTGCCGGGCGTCGGGCCCAAGAGCGCTCAGCGACTCGCCTACCACGTCCTGCGAATGCCGGAGGACGATGTTCGTCGACTTGCCGAGGCGCTATTGAAGGCCAAAGCCGAACTGCGGCTGTGCGAGCTTTGCCAGAACATCAGCGCTGACGTAAGGTGCGAGATCTGTTCTGATCCTCGCCGCGATGCGACCGTGATCTGCGTGGTCGCCGAGCCGCGCGACATCGCGGCGGTGGAGCGAATTAACCAGTTCAAGGGGCTTTACCACGTCTTGCACGGCCTGCTCAGCCCGATGGACGGTATCGGTCCGGAGCAACTCAAGGTCCGCGAACTTATCCAGCGGCTGCGCGAGGACATCGAGGAGGTCATCGTCGCCACGAACCCGACCGTGGAAGGCGACACAACCGCGCTGTACCTGGCCAAGCTCATCAAGCCGATCGGAGTCAAAGTCACACGCCTTGCCCACGGGATGCCGGTTGGCGGTGAACTGGACTACGCCGACAGCGCCACGCTCCTCAGCGCACTTGAGTACCGCCGGGAAATGTAGAGGATCGGTTCACTGGGATGGAGGAGGGAGGTTGGGCGTCATCCGCGAAGGAAGCGTCGTGCGCGGCAACGTCGAATGGCCACCCGAGAGAGGCTGAACTCTCCATGACCCACGCTCAATGTAGGCCATAATCTCGTTCCCCATGAGCGAGCGAAAGCGTATTCTCAGCGGCATGCAGCCGACCAACGACGGCCTCCACCTCGGTAACTACGAGGGAGCGCTCCACAATTGGGTCAACCTGCAAGAGACCTACAAACTCTACTGCTGCGTCGTCGACTGGCACGCGCTCACCACGATGGCAGAAGAGCCGGAGAAGATCGCTTACAACTCGCGCGAGATCGCGAAGGACTACCTTGCCGCAGGCATTGACCCGAACATCAGCAGCGTCTTCATTCAGTCGCATGTGAAAGAGCACGCCGAATTGCACCTTCTGCTCAGTATGATCACCCCCCTCGGCTGGCTTGAGCGAGTGCCCACGTATAAAGAGAAGCTCCTCACCGTTGGGACCGAAAGAGAAGCCTATGGCCTCCTTGGCTACCCTGTCCTCCAGGCGGCGGACATCTTGCTTTACAAGCCGTACGGCGTTCCTGTCGGGCGCGACCAAGCGCCTCACCTTGAGCTCAGCCGCGAGATTGGTCGGCGATTCAACCGGATGTATGGCGAAGTCTTCCCCGAGTTCGTGAACATCATCCCCGAGGACGAGCTTCGCGCCAAAGTCCCCGGCCTCGATGCCGATGACGAGGGCCGCCTGCGCAAGATGAGCAAGTCCTACAACAACGCCATCTTCCTCAAGGACACCCCCGACGAGACCGCGAAAAAGATCAAGGACGCGTTCACGACGCCGACCAAGATGCGCAAGACCGATCCCGGCATCCCTGAGGGCTGCGCGGTCTGTCAGTTGCTGCGCCTCTACTCGCCAACCTGGGAAGTCCAGTGGAACGAGGACCGCGCCGGCATCCGCGGCTGCATGCAGAACAAGGCTGAGCTGACCGAAGTTCTCAACGAAACCCTCCGCCCCATCCGCGAACGCCGAGCGGCTCTTTCGGATTCGGATCTGGACGCGATCCTGGCTAAGGGTGCGACGGAAGCCCGGGAATTCGCCGCCAAGACCATGGACGAGGTCCGCGCAGCGATGCACTTCGGATAGAGAACTGTCCGAGGGAAAGCGTGCAATCGCTCGTCGCGAACTTTGAACCTGATTCCGACGTTGAACAAGCCTGGCGGTATACTCGCGCGAGCAACGAGGAGGTTCCGGTTGGCCAAAGCCATCGAAACAATCAATCTCACGAAGACTTACAAATCCCGGCTGGGTGGCCGGGTGAATGTTGTCGACAATTTGAACCTGCACGTCGAGGAAGGCGAAATTTTCGGCTTCCTCGGCCCCAACGGCGCCGGCAAGACCACGACGATCAAGATGCTCCTGGGGATCATCTATCCGACGGGCGGCGAAGGGTACGTGCTTGGCAAAGAAATCGGAGACATGGACGTCCACCGGCTGATCAGCTACTTGCCTGAGAAGCCCTACTACTACGAGCACATGACCGGCATGGAGATTCTCAAATTCTATGCCTCGCTTTTCGGTATCAAAGACAACGAAAAGTGTCAGCGGCTGCTGGAGAAAGTCAACCTGGCGAGTGACGCCTCGAAGACGATTTCCCAGTACTCGAAGGGTATGCAGCAGCGCATTGGTCTTGCGCAGAGCCTGCTCAACGATCCCAAACTGCTGTTCTTGGACGAGCCCACCGGCGGCCTCGACCCCATCGCCCACATCGAAATCCGCGACCTGATTCTTCAGTTCCGTGAAGAAGGAAAAACTTGCTTTATTTCGAGCCACGAGCTCAGCGACGTCGAGCGCATCTGCGACCGCGTCGCCATCATCAACAAAGGTCGTATCGCAGCCCAAGGCCCACTTGATCAGCTTCTTGCTGGCGGTCGCAATGAAGTCACGGTCGACGACGTGACCGAGGAATTCGTAGGGCGTCTGCGCGAAAAACTTCATCATTCGACCGTGTCCTTCAGTCACGGGCGGTTGATCCTTGACGTGCCCGACACGGACGACGTCAACGCGCTTCTGGATGAGGTCCGAACTCAGAAGGGCTCGGTCGTCAGTATCATCCCCAGGCGCAAGCGCCTGGAGGACCTCTTCGTCGAGACGATCGCCGAAGACACTCCCCAAAAACGCGCACAGAACAAGAAAGACGAGGAAAGCGAGGACAAATGAGAGTCATCTTAAGCATCGCATCCACGACGGTCGGCGAAGCGATTCGCCGTCGCGTTTTGCTCATTATTCTCCTCGTCGGCGTCCTCTTCCTGGCTGTCGCACCCGGACTGAACGTGCTCTCGGCTCGTCAAGAGCGAACGGTTCTGATCGGCATGACGCTCGGCGTCATCCAGCTCACCAGCGCAGTCATTGCCATCGTATTGACCGTGTACATGCTGCCGAACGAGATCGAACGTCGCACGATCTATACGATCCTGTCGAAGCCCGTCCAACGGTGGCAGTTCCTCGTTGGCAAGTACCTCGGTGCCGTTGCTGCCTTGGGGCTCATGATGGCGCTGATGACGATCGTCTTGATCCTCGTCTTCGCGCTGCAGCAAGGTGTGTGGTCGTTCGATCAGCTCGGCTTGCTCGCCAAGGCTCCGGCCATGTACTTCATCCAAATGAGTCTGCTGGCGGCGGTCGCGATGTTCTTCTCGACCTTTGTTTCCCCGCTCGTGAACTTCTTCCTGAGCGGCGGCTTGTATCTGGTGGGCTCCCTGTTCAACTCGTTCTTCGAGACGATTTCGAACAACCAGAGTGCACCTCCCATCGCGAAGGGCTTCGCCACGTTCGTCAACACGATCCTGCCGAACTTCGCGAACTACAACGTGCAAAATCCGATTATCAATCCCGGACAGGTCATCCAAAACGAGAGTATTTACTACACGAGAGTGACCCTCTACGGGGTCCTCTACATAGGGATCCTCCTTGTCGGCGGCATCTTGATCTTCGATCGCCGAGAGGTCTAAACGGATGAAAGGTAATCAGAAACAGCTCTTGTTCGGTGCGCTGGCGGCCTTGGTCATTGGCCAAGGCGCTCTCCAGCGCGCCGTCATCTTCCCCGACTGGAAGCGCAACTACAGCCCCGGCCAGCAAGGCGTGGCCAGCGAACTTGCGCCCGACCAGCTTCTCGTCGCCCTTGCCGGATTCCGCGAAATGGTCGCGGGCATCCTTTGGGTTCGCGCCGACTCGTTCTTCGACAGCGGCAACTACGACGCCATCTTGCCCATCATTCGGCTGGTGACGTGGCTCGATCCCAAGCAGATCGACGTGTACGCAACCGGTATGTGGCACATTGGCTACAACTTCACCGACGAGGAGCAGCGCTCCGACCGTCGGTACATTCCCAGCGCCCTGGCACTCGGGAAAGAAGGGGCCGAGAAGAACCCACAGACGTACGAAATGTTCTTCGAGACCGGATGGATGTGGTACCACAAGATCGACGACGAGCCGGCAAAGGCGGTCAAGTGGTTCGAAGAGGCACATAAGCGGCCCGACATGATCACGGCTCGACGCAACCTCCTCACGATGGCCCTTCAGCGCGACGGCAAAGTCGACGAGGCGTTGAACAAGTTCTTCGACCTTGAGTCGGCGGCGGAGAAGCTCTACAAAGCCGATCCCGCCTACGGCAACCAACAAAACCGCGACACGATCGAGAACAACATCGACACCATGCTCGTTCGCATGTCGCAGCGCGGTTGGTTCGCGGAAAAGGGAGGCTACTACTCTGAAGGCTCGTACGACACGAACCCACCGTTCGACGTCGGTTTCAGCGCCCGAGTAACCGTCGAAGACGCGAAGATTCTGCGGGTTCAAGGGACCTGGGGAGTCCAGCCCGTCGGCAGCCGAATCCGGTTCATTCTTCGAGATTCGGATTTCCCGAATGCCACCCCAGGCGGCATCAAGTGGGACGCCGACGACGAGGTCAGCCTCGATCCGCCGCGCAACATCACTTACATGCAGGATGGCCTGTTCGTCCGCAACCGCCGCTTCGATCGGAAGCTCGATATGTCGCGCGACGCGACGATGTACTCGTGCACCAAGCCTGAATACATCCTTGAGTTCTACTACAATCCGCGAAGCGCCCCGCCCCACATCCAGGACAAGTTCGGCTGGAATGGCGAGGGCATGACGGATAAGAACTTCCTGAACACCGAAATCCGGCCCGGCGCAAAGGTCATCTTCGCCACCCTGAAGTTGACTCGCGATCAATTGCTCCGGCGTGGCGAATGGGCCGACAAGGTCCCCGTCGTGCAGACGGCAAATTACAAGCCGCCCAAGAAGATCAAGGACGAACCGGAGATCATCGTTACTCCAGGCCTGCTCGAGCAGCCAGCAAACCCCGTTCCGGCTCCAACCGGACAATAGCCTCCCGCGCCAACGCCTCCATCCTCACCTGGATGGAGGCGTCTTCGATCTCCCAGAAAACTTCCCGGTGAGGCTAATTTGGGCTTGTCGGTCAAAAAAGGCACAAGTTCACGAAACTATTCGGGTCCTGAGTGATATATCCTAGTGTAAAGGCTTGGCAGGCCTTTTTAGGAGGGGCATTTTGAGACGTCGTGCTTTCACTCTCATCGAACTGCTCGTTGTCATCGCGATCATCGCGATCTTGGCGGCGATTCTGTTCCCTGTCTTCGCTGAGGCAAAGGCAGCCGCCAAGAAAACCGCGTGTATCTCGAACGCTCGTCAGCTCGGGCTGGCTTTGACGCTTTATGCCGGTGACTATGACGACCACGTCGTCAATCGACCGGACAACAACTGGCCCTGGGCACCTCCGGAAGATGGCGGTTGGCTGTGTTGGTATGACTTTATTCAGCCCTACGCCAAATCACAGGGAATCCAGAAGTGCCCGAACTACGCGGGCCCGTTCCCGGTGCCGGATTACTGGGGGGTCGACCGCCGCATGAATTCGTCGTACGCCATCAGCTACGACATCATTGGCGATTATGAAGACGGCCTCGCCGCAAACCTGAGCGCTATTACCCATCCGGCCACGACGATCATGGTCGCAGAGACAGCCTCGGGGTTCACCTGGTTCAGCGGCGACGAAGGCTGGAACAACTGGACCTGCGCCGACATGATCATGCACCGAGGGGCGAACCACAACGTGCAAAAGCTGTCCGTGAACCGAAACTTGACCGGCGCGACGGTCGAAGCCCGGCGTCCAGCGATCTCCGCCAACGTGACGATGATTGGAGCGGACATGCACGCCAAGTCGGCGAAGATGGAGAACTCGAAGCGCCGCAAGATCATTAGTGGTCGCATCGTGGAGCCGTACTGGGGCGGCATGAACTGCGACCCCGATCAAGAGAACCTGCCCAGCCAATGAGCCAAGACCCGACTGTCCCCGACCGAAAGCGTCTGATCATGCTGGTTTTGATTGCCGTCGTCGGTTGCCTGGCGGCGGCCGGCATCGTGTATCAGTTCGCCGGTCAGGGTGGTTCCGATGCGTTTTACGATAAGTCTGCTGAAAATCCGATCCTTCCCCCGGGCGTGCGGCCTGGAGAGACTCCACCGCCAGGTCCGGGTGGATCGAAATGATGTCGTTTGCCCAAGGCGATGAAGCCTCGGGCCTTTGTTCAATGAGGAGAAATCTATGACCCGCACGTTAATTGCTTGTCTTGCTTTGGCGACCGCTTCGGTCGCATCCGCCCAGTTTAGCTACGACTTCGAGAGCCTGAGCCTTGGCGATATTCTCGGCCAAGATACGTGGGGTGCCGTCACGGCTGGCAGCACGCCGCCCTCGGGCTCAGCCATCATCCAGAGCACCAAGGTCAGCCCGCTCGATGGAAGTACAAAGGCTTTGCTTTTCCAGCGCATCATCGGTCAGGCTGGCGGTGCCGACATGCGCGCTCAGCGCAACCTGAACGCGCCAGTAACCGGTGGATCAGTGCGCGTTCAATGGGACCTGATGATGAGCGGCCGCTCGAATCCCGCCGCTTCGAACCTGTTCCTCAGCGGACTTCTCTACTCCGGAGTCGGTGTGGCGGCTCTTAACCAGATCATTCAGCCCTACGGCCAGAACGGCGGCGGTCCCGGCGGTGCCTTGAACGGCTTTGCCGACATCGATGGACTCGATATCTCTGGCTACGTTGGCTACAACCTGGTCAGCGGCTATCTTTACCCCGACACCTGGTACCGTTTCGAGTTCGACATGGATTGGTCCGACCACTCCATCACCAACTTCCGCACCACCGACATCAACAGCGGTACGCTCGGCTTGCCGACGGAAATGGGCACCTATCTCCCCCTTTTCGGCCACCCGCGCCTCAAGTGGTTCTTCAACAACGACGGCACCAACTGGACCGACCAGTGGAACCGAATCGGCTTCCGGGCTTCCGGCATGCAGGGCGATCCGGGCACGGAGTACCTCGTCGTTGACAACTTCAAAATTACGCCGGTGAGCAGAATTCACGCCACGATCAACCTCGGCGACTTCGCCGGAGGCAACGTCGCCGGACAGAAGATCTTCGTGGAAGTCCGCGACGCAAGCGGTAACATCCTCGACCGCATGGCGGTAGGCCCCGATGCGGCGGGTAACGTCTACTTCCACACCAAGGAAACCGGAGTCAAGACGATTGCCCTCAAGGGTTCACACTGGCTGCGGCACGTCAAGACCGGAGTCGATTTGAGTACCGGCTCGGCTGGTGCCTTTTCCAACGTGAACGGTGACTGCGATGGCGATAACGAAGTCGGAATCGGCGACTACGCGATCCTGTCGGGTGCGTACGGCGCCTATGGTGGCGACGTGGGATTCTCGAATCCCGACGCAGGCTGGTCCTTCGAGGCCGACCTGAATGGCGACAATGTGGTCGACATCGGCGACTACGCCATTCTGAGCGCCAACTACGGCCAGATCGGCGACGACTAGTTCGCTTTGAATCTCAAGATGACGCCCAAGGGTTTGGGCGTCATCTCTTGATTCGAATCGTGTGGGGAAGCTTAGCTAGCCCAACGCCATCGGCATAATGACGCAGAACTGATTGTCGCCACCTTCGATCGGGCGAAAGACTGCGGCTCGAGAGGACTCTGTGAGCTCGGCCCGGACACCATCGCTCTTCAGTGAGCCCAAAACGTCCTGAACGAACCGGCCATTGAAGGCGATTTCGATATCGCCGTCTTTGCTGACGACCGAGACCATTTCTTTGGCCTCGCCCTTATCTTCACTTCGGGCTGAGAGGAGGACTTGGTCGCCGCTTCCGGAGAATCGGATGCGGTTCGCAGAATCCTTGGCGATGATCAACGTTCGCTTGATGTTGTCGAGCAACTCAGCGCGATCAACCGTCCATGCGCGTGTGTGCTCTTTGGGAACGACGCGCTCCCAATCCGGGAATGTCCCGGCAAGCAGCTGTGACACGACCTTGCAGTCCCCTGCATCGACCGCGAGCCGCGTATCGTCAAAACGCACGGTGACGGTGTCTTCGTCGTTGAGCGGCAGAGCCTTGATTGATCGCAGCGCCTTCGCGGGCAGGATGGCGTGAATCTTGGAGCCGATACCTTCCTGGTGAAGGCGACGGACAGCAAGCCGGTGCGTGTCGGTGGCCACGAGCGTCAAAACGGCCCCATCGTAAACGAACAGAACCCCCGTGAGTTGAGGGCGGCTCTGGTCTTCAGCGACGGCATACATGACGGAATCCACGGCCGCGCGCAGCTCTCCCATGCTGAGAGAAAGTTGCGAGTTCTCGACGACTTCGGGAATCCTCGGAAACTCGTCGGCTGGCAGGATCATCAGCTTGTACTCGCTCGCGCCTTGCCGGAGGTAAACCGACGTGCCGTCGACTTCGAGCGTCACCTGACCGTCGGGGAGGTTACTCACGACGTCTTTTAGAAGCTGAGCGCTGACGCAGATCGCGCCCGGATTCTCGATGTGGGCGAGGACCTTGCGTTGAGCCCACATTTCGCCGTCGCAGCCGAGCAGGGTCAATCCGCTGTCGGCCGCCTCGATACGAACCGTCATCAAAATGGGCAAGGCAGAGCGCTGGCTAGAGGCGCCCCCAGTGAGATTCAAGGCGTCGAGCAGGTCTCTGCGCTGGCATTCGGCTTTCACGTCTGGTCTCCTTAAGTTAGCCGTTCATCGGCAAGTGGTATTGAATGTGGGCGGGTGTCGGCGACTTCGTCTGCGCATCCACGCCTCGGGCGTACATCTTCATCAGGATTCGCTGGAACGACTCTTCGGTGAACTCCACGCTCGGGGCGTGGTGCTTCACAGCCTTGATGGTCTGGCGGAGCGAACTCATGTCCTGGGCCAGTGAGGGGTTACCCGCCGCCTCGGCTTCCAGTTCGGCCTGGAGTTCTTCGGGCAACTCGTCGCCCGCGTAAAGATCGACTAACTTGGCATACATTTCGTTGTTCATGACATCTTCTCCATCGTGCCTCCCAGTTTGTCGCGCAACGCTCGTCGGCCCCGATACAGTCGGGACTTGAGCGCGGGCACGCTAATCTTCAGGACCTCTGCAGCCTCCTTGGCGGAGATATCTTCCAGATCGCACAAGATGAGGGGCTCACGGTATTCCTGAGGCAAATCGCTGAGTGCCTGCTGTACCGTAATTTTGAGCGCTGTCCTGTCCTCAGGGCTACTGTAGTGGGCATCATTTGGCAAATCGAGCAGCTTGTGCTGCCGCATCTTGTCGATACAGAGATTGCGCGTGATGCGAAAGAGCCAGGTGCGGAAAGCCGCGTCTGCCCGCAGTTCATTGGAGCGGCGCAAGACACGAAGGAAGGTTTCTGCCGTTGCATCTTCGGCGTCGCTACGGTTGCCGAGCATCCGGAAGGCGTAGCGGAAAATCCGCTCGCCATAGATCTCGTACAGCGCTCCGAGCGCGGAAGGATCACCCTTCGCGAGCGCATTGAGCCACCGTTTTTCGGCCAAAGAGTCCTGTTGGGAATCACTCGACATAACAGACGGACCCGACCCCATGATCGATGCCAGGGACGTATCTTACCGCCAAAAGCCCTAGCGGGAATGCGGGGCCAAGCGGGGTAATCTGAACCGCAAGAACGAGCCCACATCTTCGCGCGTCTATCAGGTGATGAATGCTCTGCTGCTCGCCAGCCTTGTTGTCGGCCAAGCGACGACCGCGCCGGACCTCAGGTACATGCAACCTGCGCGTTACTTCGCGGGCTCACCTGCGGACCCCGAAGCGACGGGCGGATATGCCTCATCCAACAACCTTCCATCTGCCCTCTTCCAAAGGGGCAACGGGTTGACGGCAAACCTCGAGAAAGGAAAATCTGGGGTTCTGTTGAGACTCGGCAACGCAGGACCACCAGAAGTGTGGCTACGCGCCGCCGATAGCAATTTGACCGCATTCCTTGAGGCCAAGGACAAATCCGGCACCTGGAAACCCGTCGAATACCACCACCAGATTACATGCGGCAACAGTTGGCATCGGGTCCTCTTGCCGGCCCAACACGCGTGGACCTTCTCGGTTGCTCTTCCTGCCGGTGACGTGAAGACTCAGATCCGGTGGCACTTCAAATCTGCCGAATTGGATCTCGTCTCAAACGCCCTGAACTTCACCTTGGCTCGAACCCGTTTTGAAATCGAACCCGGGCTTAGGGGCCAATACTCACTGACAACCCAAAACGAAATGCCGACCCTCGCTTACAATCGCGGCGGCTAGTGACTATCCGTAGGCCTTCCGCCCCTCTCACAGGGCGCACCCGGGCCAGTTATCGTCAGAGTTCTTCGCCGGAACGATTACAGAAACCCGTATTTCTCACCGCGATGGCGTCTCATGGAGGGACCGAAACTTTCCTTACCCAAGGAATGGGTTGGAGTGCGTGGATGGCACGAAGACAATTAAAAGTAGTCAAGCTCTTAGAACCTGAGATGTGTATGGAATGCCGCTTTGCTCATAAAGCGGACGTCGAGATGAACGACGGATCCCTCCAGCGGATGATCTACTGTCGTCGGCTCGACTGCGACAACTGGGATTACTCCTCGGCCGAACCTGCCAAGGGAGTCACCGTGGATGAGCCTGAGGCGGCCTAGCCCGATTCCGCGCCACAATTGACGCGTGGCGAGTGAGGTCGAGAAGGCAGTCTCCAAACAGCTCATCTTTATCGGTGGCGATGAGGACTTCCTGCGGCGTCGCTACCTCAAGCAGCTTCTCGATCTGGCCCAAATCACGCCCGAAGATTTCGACTACGAGTCGTTTCTCGCCGATGCGCGGCCACCCATGGACTGGGTCGCGAGCGCATCGACCACGCCGTTCATGGGCGACCGACGGACGGTTGTCGTCAGGCAAGTGCTTCGGGTTGACGCGAAAGAATTCCCGGCCTTCAACCTCCCCGAGACCGCTCGCCTCATTTTGGTTGCCGATGACGAATCAGGGGGCGATGACAAGCAGAAGCGCCTCGCGACCGTCCACAAGAACTGGAAGACCCTCGTCGAGAAGGCCAAAGGCGCCACCCTCATTGGCTCATCCGACCCTAAAGCGACCGCCAACCTGATTCGGGACGAGGCCAAGCTCCTCGGCAAGAACATGTCGATGCCGGCCGCCACCCTGCTCGTCGAAATCACGGGCGGAAGCCTCACTCGCGCGCTCGAAGAAATAGAGAAGCTAACCGCGTACGTGGGGGATCGCGATACCATCAAGGAGTCCGATATTCGCCTCGTGGCCACGCCTTCACGCGAGTGGAACGTCTACAACATGGTGGATTCCGCCATCGGCGGGAACACCGGTGATGCGATTCGCCAGCTTCGCATCTTGACGGAAAGCGCAACCAAGGCTGAGGAAGCCGCCCAGCGGGCGATTTTGCCCGCCCTGATACGGCAATTTCGGCTCATTTGGCAAGCCCGAATCGCGATCGAAGGCGGCGGCATCGGCGTCGTACGCGACCAATTCCCCGATCGACCCAACTTGGCCAGCGAGGGGCAATGGAGCAGCGACCGGGCCATGCGCCACGCCAAGAAACTGACACGGCACCAGATTCAGGCCTGCTTCCAACTCATTTCCGATGCCGACTCCCGCCTGAAGGGGGCTTTGCCGTATTACACAGCGATGGAGACGCTTGAGCGGCTTCTTCTCGGCATCGTCGACACGGTCCAAGGTCGGACTGCCGCGTAGATGACCGTCAGCGTCATCGTGGTTTCGTACAACACGATCGACTTCCTTCGCACTTGCCTCGCGAGCTTGGCGGAGGCCGCTGAAGTCATCGTTGTCGACAATGCCAGTCACGATGGCTCCCCCGAAATGGTCGAGCGCGAGTTTCCGTCTGTGAAGCTCGTCCGAAATGGCCAGAACCTCGGATTTGGCGCGGCTAACAACCGGGGAATGGACGTCGCCATTGGCGATCTCGTTCTCCTGCTGAACAGCGACGCCTATGCACGGCCAGGCGCGATTCGCACCCTTGCCAGTGTGTTCGAGGATTCGACCGTTGTCGCGGCGGGGGGCCGGCTGCTCAATCCTGATGGGTCGCTGCAGAACTCGACGGCGCGCAGGCTCACGCTTTGGGCGGTGTTCTGCGAGCAGTTCTATCTCGAACGCCTCTTCCGATCTTATTGGACCACCGCTTCGCTACCCCCAGACCGACCGAGCGAGACGGAGCAAGTCATGGGAGCCTGCCTCATGTTGCGTCCGGTCGAGGAGTTTGACGAGAGGTTCTTTCTGTACTGCGAGGACACCGAGCTGTGCCACCGTCTGCGAGCCCACGGCAAGATCCTGTATGTCCCCGGTGCCGAGTTCGTCCATGAGTTGGGCGCGAGCAGCAGTGCCCGCCGCTGGGAATCGGTGGCTCGCTACAACCGAGGCAAAGAACTCTATTTCTCCATTCATCACGGACGGGCCGCGCGGTTCGCGTGTTTCCTCCTCAACCGGCTCGGTGCTGTGCTCCGTCTCATTGTCTGGACACTGGCGACTCTGTTAACCCTCGGATGCGTGCGTCGGGTCAGAGCGAAGGTCTCGCTGTTCTTCCGTGTGTTGTTTGCTCCCGTCGTCGAAAACCCGCAAGCCAGTTGAAGTGCCGGGCAACAAGGCTTGAACCGGCACGATTCGTGTTGTATCATGGTTGTTTAGATTCGAACGGTGAACTCACGATGAAAGGACTACTCTCGATCCTCGCCCTCGGTGCTGTCAGCGCCTCATACGCGATCTTCCCGAACAACCGTGAAACCGGGTTCGGCAGCGTCGGACGTCTCACGACGCTCGTAAATGGTCGGTGGGAGACGATGGGAACGGCGGTCGCGATCGGGCCGAACTGGCTTCTTTGCGTCGCCCATACGACGGGCACCCACTTCGAGCCGAGCCCTGGCCGCCGCATCCCGATCATCCAGCGCATCACCCATACGGCGTCCAGCGGCAATGCGGACCTCGCCGCCCTGAAACTGGGCACTCCTGTTACGACATTCTCCAAGATCTACACCCCGAGTTTCACGGCACTGCGCGGCCAAACGGTGCGGCTCGTGGGCTACGGGTTGACGGGGGTCAAGACGAGTGTCGGCTGGAACCTCACAAGCGGCTCCACCGGTACCAAGCGTTGGGCCCAGAATGTCGTCGACCAGTAGCAAACGATCAGCGTCAACATCGGTTCCAACACCAACCCGAACGTCAAGAAGTCTCAGTACCTGATCTTCGATCTGGACAATCCTAACGGCCTAACCAACGGCCCCCTCGGCGGCCGAGCGGTTGGCAGCGAGGGAGGCATCGCCGACAAGGACTCCGGCAGTCCGATGTTCTTCTACAATGCTGGCGAGTACAAGGTCGTGGCGATCAATGGCCTCACCGGAACGCTGCCCAATTCGGGCACCGACAACCCATACGCCTTCGGTGGAGTAGGCTTCTCGGTCTACCTGGCTCCGTACCGGACTTGGATACGCACGGTCACGGGGATCTAGCAGCGGGCTGTGTTGTCGTGATAGCGGAGGTGGCCTTTCAGCGGGCCTTCCAGTACGAAGATTATTGACATTCCGCCACAAGATGGCAGACTCTGCACGACGCTGGGCCGACTGGAGACTTTCGTACGGTGCGGGATCATCCCAGTCGGGATCTCGCCTCAATCCGCAGATGCCTGACTGAAGTCGATGTTGATGGTCACGCCATCTGGAAAGAGGGTGATGAGCGAGTACGAATCCGGCACGGCCAAATCCATAAGCGACGATCTCGAACTGCACCCAACCTGCACGATTCCGTCGAAGACTTCCTGCGTCCGCCATACCACTTGTCCCACTGGCTCGAAATTGACCGTGCTCACCGGATTCATCGGCTTGACCGTATTGCCATCAATGCCGAAGAGCCAGTTGCTTGCGTCGCCGTTGCATGGGTTTGTCTGCGTGGCTTGGAGACGAACGGCATTGATTTCCTGCGAAGGAGGTGGCGGCGACGTCGCTTCCCATCCATTGAAACCAGGCGTTGGTTGAGTCAAGGTCTGCTGCCAAAGCCAGGCTGAGTTGGGTCCACCTTTGTAGCCGATGTTGAACTCCATCGTCGAAGTTAAGTTGTTCGTGACCTGGGTGGGCTGTGCATCGTACAGATCCAATTGAAGCCCATTGCCACCCGAGGTGTTCACGGGAGCGATATCTGCTGCGAAAAGGGTGTGAGCGAATCCGCGTTCGGAGTTTGTGTTGACGGCTGGCGCACTGAGCCCAACATAGCCGTTCATCGACATGGCGCACCACTGAAAGTACCGGCTCGGCAATGTAGAACCGCTATCCAAGTAGACATAGAAGTTGTAGGTGATGACGTGTGAGACGGCTTGGTCATGCATCAACGGCGGTACCTTCGCCCACATGTCGGTAATGCTCGTCTGGAACCAATGGCTCGATGGATAGTCGTTGGGGGGCGCAGGGGGCGTAATCGTCGTCCGTTGCACCGTCAAACGAGATGCAATCTCTTGCATGTACGCCGCAAGGTGTGGACCATCAATCGACACATCGCTGGAGGAGTCCTGGTGGCTTCCTTGAAGGACGCCGTCCTTGCCAAGCACCTGCCTGACTCTCTTTTGCTTTAGGGACAGCCGCCTCAAATTGGTCAGGTGGGTGACCCGCCCGCCTCCCAACGGGGTGATCAAATAGGCTGCGCTGTCGCCACCGGTGTGGGCCTGAGTGAGTTTGGCGCCGGTCAGTGCTGCCTTGTGGTTCTCTCCGACGTCGACGAGCATGACCGCAACGCGCTTACCCAGTGCTTCCGAAACCAGGGGTAGGGAGCCCAGTTCCTTCGGCGTGGTCGAATCGCCGTCCACTACGACCAAAGCATAACGAGCCGGGTCTTGGCTTCCCGTGTACCGATCTTCTCGGTAGGTTTTGCGCAACTCGCTCAAAACCGGACTGTCGGCGATGCCGAACACGAGCATCTTCCTTTGCGTGAGCGGGGCCGTCCCTCCGCCACAGCCGCACGTGACAACGAGCCCAAATGACCCTAGGGCCAGCAGGGCCAGCTGGAACTTCACCGTCATGCGACAAGTGTACATCAGGCCGCTCCGGGAATTCGACGGACACCAATGTTAAGAATCCTTTATCGAGCCGTTAAGCAACGATTAAGATACGTTAAGACACCAATAAGCCTCGAAAAAGGCCGACAGAATTCCCGTGGAGGAATTGGACACCCGTGACTAAAAAGGCTTTTACTCTCATTGAACTCCTCGTCGTGATCGCGATCATCGCGATTCTCGCCGCGATTCTCTTCCCCGTGTTCGCTCAGGCGAAGCAGGCTGCCAAGAAGTCGCAAGACTTGAGCAACATGAAGCAGATCGGTATGGCGATCATGATGTACCTTGGCGACAGCGACGATGTGTATCCCCAGGCGTACTGGTACAAAAACGACCAGGGCGACCTAAACGGCTATTGGCAATGGACGGGCGGCATCATGCCCTACATGAAGAGCGCAGACATCTTCGTATCGCCTGGCGACCCGAGCAAGGGACTGGTCCCGACGAACCCGCCTTGTACCAACATCGGTCAATCGCAGCCGACCGATCCGCCTTGCGACTCGCAGGTTCCAAGGCTTTCTTACACGGTCAACGCTGCAATCATGCCCCGGAAGCGACGAACCATCGACCCGGCCAACGTCGTCGGTGCCTCAATGGTCGACGAGACGGCAGCCACCATCGCCGTTGCGCCCTTCTCCAACAATCCGCAGTGCGTCAACGACACGTCGAACCAGCAGAGCACCGGATTCAAGAATAAGTCGCACCGATCCGTTAATGCGGTGATGTTGACTGCCGGTGGTACCAAGTGGAAAGGTGAGGCAACGACAGAATTCCCTCCAACCACCAATGCGGTTTATGCAGTAACGAAGGCTAAGGCCGAGGAAGCTTTCCTTGGTTGCCGAACTAACCCCGGACCCGACTATGTTCAGTTCGCCTACATCGAGCCGCGCCGCTTCGGTAACGGATCTAACTATGCGTTTGCAGACGGCCACGCCAAGTTCTACAACTATGAAGCCACGATCAACCCGAATAAGTGGCTTTGGGGCAAGAACATGTACAGCGCTCAGGGAATTCCCGTTCTCGACCAAAACGGGCAGCAGGTCCGCTAAGGAACCTCACAAGACCATTGAGTTCGACCTAGCCATTTGTGGCTAGGTCCTTTTTCTGTCTCGGACAACGTTTTGCATCCTCGGGAAAGCGTCGGCCCCCTTAGATGATCCGGCGAAGCCAGGGGACGGGGCTGGCGAGGATCCGGAACACGCCGCAGATGCCCTCCGACTTCTTCTTGGTGTCCGCCGACTGGGTTGAGATCATGGCGAGAGCAGCGGCGGCCCGCTCGGTGGCTTCTTTCGAGGTCCCGCATGGCAAACCTCGACCGGCCGCCTTCGCGGCAATGAAATCATGCATCGCGTCCAGCTCTCCCTCCTCGACGAACACGCCGCCGCAGCGATTGCACGTGTCAAGCACGATCGAGGAGGTCACCATGAATCGGTAGGGCTCGAGCGCGGTGCCGCATTCGGGGCAGAGCTTCTCCAGCCCCTCGGGCACCTCCAGGATGTCTGGATTGGGAATCGCAAGGGCGTCCAAATGCGCAAAGTGCTCGGCAGACGCCGCGCGAATCCGGCCCAGCTCGCCTTGATCGAACCAGATTCCTCCGGTTGCCGGACAGACATCGAGGGTGACGCCGAGGAAATCGATCTCGGTCATCGGTTGGCCATTGACAGGTGAAGGTCGCCCCATACCGCTATGATAGCGCCGAAAAGGGCGTTGGGCAATAATGGAGTATCGCGATGTTGAATTCTCTCTTGCTCGCCATGGCCCTTATCCCCGCTCAAGAAACGCCGATCGTGAACCTGCAGCAGGTTCCCTTCACCGAAGTGAAGATCACCGATAAGTTCTGGGCACCGCGCCAGAAAACCAACCGCGAGGTCTCCATCCCGCACACGTTCAAGGAATGCGAGACTACCGGCCGCCTCGCCAACTTCGATCTCGCCGCCAAAGGTGCCCGAACCGGCTTCAAGGGCCTGATCTTCGACGATTCGGATGTCTACAAATCGCTGGAAGCCGCCGCCTATGCCCTCGCCGAGGCGCGTGATCCGAAGCTCGAAGCCGCGACCGACAAAATAATCGCCCGTGTCGCGGCTGCCCAAATGGCCGATGGCTACCTCAACACGTGGTACCAAATCAATGCACCCGACAAACGCTTCACGAACCTCGCCGACAACCACGAGCTGTATTGCGCGGGCCATCTCTTCGAGGCGGCGGTCGCCCATTACCAAGCGACCGGCAAGAAGACGCTGCTCGACGTGGCCACCAAGTACGCCGACCTCCTGGTGCGCACCTTTGGCGACGGCCCCGGCAAGCGCATGGGATATTGCGGACACCCCGAATCCGAACTGGCACTGATGAAGCTGTGGAAGGCGACGGGGAAACAGGAGTACTTTGACCTGGCTAAGTTCTTCCTCGACAATCGCGGAACTCGCTTCTTTGCCGAGGAGCGAAAGGTGCCCAAGGACAAATTTGATGGCACGTACTGGCTCGACGATGTGCCGATCCGCGAGCATAAGGAGATCAAAGGCCACGCGGTCCGAGCGGCGTACCTTCTCAGCGGTGCTGCCGACCTTGCCAGCGTCACCGGCGACCAGGCTTTGCGCGACTCGTTGGACCGCGTTTGGCGAAACACGGTTTTCAAGCGAGTGTTCGTCACCGGCGGGATCGGCCCATCCGCTAGCAACGAGGGCTTCACGGTCGACTACGACTTGCCCAACATGTCCGCCTACCAGGAGACCTGCGCGTCGGTTGCGATGGTGCTGTGGAATCACCGCATGGGGCTGATGGAGGGGGACGGGAAGTACTGGGATTGGGTCGAGCGCGCGCTCTATAACGGCTTCCTCTCCGGCGTGTCCCTCAAGGGAGATCGGTTCTTCTATGTCAATCCGCTCGCGAGTACCGGCGGCCATCACCGCTCCGAGTGGTTCGGATGCGCTTGCTGCCCGCCGAATGTGACGCGAACCTTGGCCAGCCTCGGCAACTATGTCTACGCCAAGTCAAACGACGCCCTCTACGTGAACCTGTTCGTGGGGGGTTCGGTGAAAACGAAGGTTGGCGAGTCAACGGTCGTGCTCGATGTCGAGACGGATTACCCCTGGGACGGAACCGTGGTCCTTCGGCCCCGCGTGACTGGCCCGAGAGTGGGGATCAATCTCCGCGTTCCCGGCTGGGCGCAGGTGACCCGGTTGTCGAAGAATGGCGGCTCGGCCCGTGCGGAGTTGCGCGATGGCTACCTGCGCATCCCGCCGACTTACCAGAACGGCGATACCTTCACGTTCCGGCTGCCACTCGATGTCATGCGCATCGAAGCCCATCCGGCGGTCAAGGAAAACGCGGAAAGGCTAGCCGTTCAGCGCGGGCCACTGATCTACTGTCTCGAGGGCGCAGACAACCCCGACGTCGACCTCACGCGGCTCTTCGTCCCGCTCGAGTCGAAATGGTCGCTCAAGCGAAACGCGGCTCTTGGCAACATCGTGACGTTGCACGGCCAGGGCTTCCTCAGCGAACCCCGGGACTGGCGGCGCAAGCTCTATGTTCCGGTCGAAGTAGGAACCAGCGTCAACCTGACCGCCATTCCCTACTATGCCTGGGACAACCGTAATCCAGGAGGCATGGAGGTTTGGCTGAGAACTTCCCCACCCCCGATGGTCCCCGGTGGTCTCGAACAGCTTGCGACGGTGTCGCTGTCTTACAAGAGCGATATCTGCACCCCCGACGCGGTCAAGGACGGCAAGGCGATCGAAGCATCGAACAAGCACCCGGGTCAGCTCTGCCACTTTTGGCCCCACAAGGGTTCGAAAGAGTGGGTGCAGTACTCCTGGAAGCAGCCCGTGACAACCTCGGGAGTCGAGGTCTACTGGTTCGACGACACGGGCTTCGGCGAATGTCGACCTCCGGTGCGATGGCATATCGAGGCTCAAGACACTGACGGTCAGTGGCGCAAAGTTGCAGAAGGCGGCGGTTTGAAGCTGGATGGTTGGAACGCGCTGAAGTTTGAGCCCGTTACGACATCCGCTCTCAGGCTGATCCTTGACCTTCAGCCGCAATGGTCGGTAGGTGTCCACGAATGGCGTGTCATGGAAAGTGAGGACTAGGACCCCTAATGTTGATTATGAAAGTTGCCGAAAACATAGTAGTCCGGTACAAAGGCGGACAATGACCCATTCGGCCCCGCGTGCTTGCGCGGGGTTTTTTTGCGCTCCAAATTAGGGCCTGGCTCGCCTAGGCAAGAGCCTCATTCGGGCAAAAATGCTGCGATGTTGACTCTTCGGGACGAGAAGCCACTTGGGCGCGAAGGTCGGGGTCGTGTTCTGAACACGCCAGCGCGCTGGCCGGCCATCGACGCTCCAGATCAGGCGGGACGGAAGCACCTCGATTCCGTGCAGGCACCCAAGGAGTTCGGGAATCCTTCCACTGGCCCCCTGCATTTCGGGCACAGCCGCGGAGACGAAAGTGACCATCGGTGTCGCCTCCGCGTCACGGGCGAGCCGCCATGCCGCAAACAGACCCGCGATCCCGCGACGAGTTGCCTCGATCCCGACGAGGAAGAGGGCGGCAGCCCAGAGCCATTGGAGCCAACTGAGCGGCCACTTTCCGGCCGCCATCGCGAGCGCAATCACGAGAGGCACAATGCCCAGAACCTGGAGAGCCGACTGCCCCACCAGCTTCGAATGCCGGTACTTGAGTTCTTGGGATTCGAGTGTATCGGCTTTGCCCGCCATCCTCGCGCGACGCGGGTCCACCCACGCCAACATCCGAGAATCGAGCGGACGGAGGTCACCGGTCGGCGATTCCGTCACCCAACCCGGGATCAGCAACTCGGTGGGTTCGGCGCGGGTCCGACCGTGGAAGATCCAGCGCTGGTCCGAATTCGATGCCCGTCGCGCGATCTTGGCGATGTACTCCATTCGAGCCGTCATGGATAACGTTAACAGCGTCAGTAAGGCGATGGCTATGAAGTAGCTGCCGATGTCCAGCGCGCCCATCAACAGCGGAAGCACCAAGATCAGCATCACCGAGAGCGAAACTCGCCACGAAAGGTGTATTCCCTTCTCTAACGCGCGTGCACGGTCTCGAAAGCTCTGGAGCTGCACTTCAGGTAACCCGCGCACCTCAACGAGCGGCGCACCGCGAAGGTAAGGAAGGGGATTCACGGTCGCCTCACCAGGAAGGCGGGCGGAACCAGCGCATTCGGTGGTACGAAATCGGGTGCGCTTCCCCGAAGACGCCAGGGAGCAGGTTTGCCGTCCAAGCTCCAAACGACCCCACAGGGCAGGAACTCAACCCGGGAGAGGCTGCGCTCAAGGATCGGATAGCGCAGGGACGCGTGCGCTAAACCCGGCGATGTCGCCGAGATCGTCGTCAGCACGGCTCCACGTTGCAAATCTGCATCCATTTTGAGCCCAAGCCGAAACATCGTCCAACCCTCACGAAGGGAATGCAGCCCGAATAGCGAGCCTAGCCCAAAAAGAATCACGCCATACCACGCCAGGGACATTTGCGAAGCCGCATAAAAGAGGTAGCCGCAGAGGACGCAGCCAAAAAGAGCCCGCCACACCCCGAGCGAAAGTAGCCGATCGGTTCGGAACAGCAATTCATCGTACTCGTTGGCTGTCAGGCCGCCGTTTGCCTCGCGACGAGCCGGGGATGTGTACGCGACGCTACCCATGCGACACGCTCGGACTCCACCGCCTCCCTTCGAGGGAAGGGCGATCCACCCCGGTGTGACCACCACGACTTCGTCGGTTCGTCGGCCAAACATCCAGAGTCGACGCCGCTGCCCGCGAAACACGAGCCTCTGAGAAGCACTCGCCGCATCCGTATAGAGTCGTCGAACGTGATCGTGGTGAACCCAAGCGATCGCCAGTCCCAACGCCAAGATGAGGAGCGCCACAAAATACACTCCCGCGTAGACCACCGAGTTCACAATTAGCTGGATGAGCAGCAAACCACCCATCGCGCCCGCGATCCCAATCGGGACGAGTCGCCTCGCATAGCTCGCTGCCCGTCCGCGCAAGACGCCACGCTCACTCTCGCTGAGGGGCGAACACGCCACGAGTGACATGCCCTGCAGATAGGGAATGGGCTGGTCGTTCTGCACTACTTCACCTTACGGCCGATCGAACGATTGGGATTCCCTCTCTTACCCGAACTTCGGGTGTGTTTTTTGCCCAGTTGAAATCCAAGTCAAATTGGAATCGTGACGCCGATCACGGCAAGTTAACGGCAGGCACCCTAAGCTTCTTACCAGGTCGGTTACCTACCGACAAGGAGATGAGAATGAAAACAAGGATCAATCAGAGGCGATCTAAATGCGTCAATCGCTGGGGGCTTTTGATAGTGATGTCCCTCCAAGCATCAGTGGTTGCGGGACAGTCCTTCCCTGATGTCCCCTTCGCATCAAACGCTGAAAGCGGAGCACCCGAGATCATCGTGAAGTTTCGGCCGGGGTCTACTCCGTCTGCAAACCAGCGTCCGGCCGGGCTAATCGAGGTAGACCGTCTCGGAACAACCGTTCTCTACCGGGCGTCCGACGACTTTCATGCGAGAACCGCATTGAGTCGGGCTCAAGGGAGTCCGAATGTGCTCAGCGCGTGGCCAAACCAGTGGATCGCCATCGAGCCGCGACAGTTCACCCCCAACGATCCACTTTATGTTCAGTCAGGTACTCACCCTGGCCAGTGGAACCTCTCGAATCTGTTCGGTGCGCCGAGCATCAATGTCGAGGGTGCCTGGCTGGCTGGTTTCACCGGCTACGGAACGACGATTGGGGTGATTGACGACGGATTCGATTTCAGAAACCCGGATATTGGACCGAACTTCAACCTATTTCTCAGCTACGACTATGCAAACGATGACGTTGACCCATCACCGACCATCGGCAACATCCACGGCACGATGATGGCCGGCCTTGCCGCGGGCCGCGGCGGGAATGGCCTCGGCATCACGGGCGTCGCCCCTTACGCTGAGATAGCCGGAATCCGAATTGGATTGGGACTTCGCACGGACATGTGGCAGGTGGTTCAGGCCATCGAGCACGATTCTGAGTCCGTATCGATCAAACTCCATGGCTACGGACTGAACAACGGCGGTAAAGCTGCAAAAACATTCATGAGTTTTGGCGCAGCGTCGGCGGCACAAGGTGACTCATCGGAGCAGGGCGTTATTCATATTCACGCTGCCGGAAATGATCGCGGCAAGGTCACTGAAGATGCAAACAAGTGGGATATTGAGAATGACCCGAGCTCCATCACCGTCGCAGCAGTTGGATCCTCCGGCCAATTCTCCCCTTACAGTTCGTTCGGATCGAACCTCACGGTTTGTGCGCCATCCAATGGCGGAGCAGGTTCACGTGTGATTACGAGCACCTCAGTTCTTGGTCGTGGAAATCTGGCGGGCGGCGCTTTTACGAATCAGTTCACTGGAACTTCCGCTGCAGCAGCAGCCATCGGCGGAGTGATTGCTCTTGGACGGCAGGCCAATCCATACATGGACACGCGCATGGCTAAGCATTTGCTGGTCCAAACCTCTATCGACATTGACGAAGATGACCGATCGCCCTCGAGTGACGGTGGATGGCGTGCCAATGGCGCAGGATACACGTTCAATCCAAACTATGGACATGGACTAGTCGACGCCACTGCGTTCGTCGAAATGGCTTCGCGGGTTGAGAGCGTGAGTGATATGGAAGTGCACACCCAGACTCTAACTCCTAATCGACAGATTCCCGACAACAACGCCAATGGACTTCGTACGACGTTCCAGGTTACAGACGATCTGCCTCTCGAAGATGTGTTGATTCGCCTCCAAATCACGCATCCGCGTCGCGGCGACCTTGAGGCCTACCTGACTTCACCTCGAGGTTATCGATCCAAGCTCTTTACCCGATCAACATTGGATGGCACTTCGAACATCAATTGGGAGTTCTCCTCGATGGCGTTCTGGGGCGAGGACCCTCAGGGAGAGTGGACGCTAACCATTAATGATCGTAGAGCAGGTTCGATTGGTACCCTGAACCGAGTGGGAGTCGAACTGCGAATGGGGTCGCTCACCATGGTTCCAGACTTGGAGGCACCCAGCGACCTGCTTGCAACGCCTGGAATTGACCAAGTTGAACTTGACTGGATCGATAACAGCGACAATGAATACGGCTTCAAGGTCTACATGGCCTCAGGAAGTGGCGAGTTCTTTGAAGTAGCCGAAACCTCGTACGATGAGACGAACGTGATTGTCTCTGGCCTGAACCCGGACACTCCCTACCGGTTCTTCGTGACGGCTTTTAACCTGGATGGAGAATCCTACGAATCGAATCACGTTGAGACTCGAACTCTTGAGTTGGTAGCTCCGCTGGTTCGAATCGAAGACGTTGATCTACTTAGCATGGCTGTTGCTTGGGATTATGATGCACTTGGCGTGAGCTTCGAGGTTCAACGCGTTGCACCAGAGCTGACGCAATACACCGAAGAACAATCGGTACTCTTCGAAGACTTGGTACCAGCGACGACCTATTCGTTCAAGGTTCGCGCTCGAATGGGCGCGCCAGGCAGTTACACATATTCGCCTTGGAGCAATCAAGTAACGGCTCGCACACTGCCAGTTCCAGTACCGCAAGGCCTGGTGGTTGATTCAGTCGGATATAGAGACATTTCGGTGTCTTGGGACTACTCTGAGGCGGCCACGTACTATCAGGTCGAAGTTGTTGGCGGCCAACTGGGAGGCACAGAGGATTCGTTCTATTACTTTGAAGGGCTGACGCCAGGAACCGGCTACAACATCCGCGTTCGGTCGCTCCTCGGTGTCAACGGGGGGATCTATGTATCCGATTGGAGCCCGAATGTCTTTGCTATGACGCTTGGCATTTCTGCTCCCGCGAACTTGCGACTCGTCGGACGAACGACCAACTCGCTGTCCATTGCGTGGGACCACCCAGGTTGGGCCAGCCCTGATTTGGCAGAGGGTTTTGTCATCGACATTAACGGTACGATGATCGACGCAGACGAATTCGGGCGTTCCTACCTCCTCGATGGATTGCAGCCAGATACAACATATGCTATCCGCGTTGGGGCGTACTATGAGGGCGAACCCGTCTGGTCTGGATACCTTTCGGCGCGCACCGACGCTCCAGTCAATCCGGCTCCCGTCTTTTCGCTTGGAGGCCGAGGAAGGGAGTGGGTGCGGCTCAACTGGACTCACCCTGGGCCAGCGGACCGATTCGAAATCCAGCAACGTTACAAGCAAAGTGACGGTACGTGGACCGGCTGGGTACACGGCGAAAACGTACCCGGGAATCTCCGGAGTGCGCAACGAGACGGACTGAGAGCCAATACGCTCTACCGATTCCGGAACCGGGCTCACAATTCGATTGGTGCATCGGCATGGAGCAATGAAGTCGAGGTGAGGACGACGAACTAGCTCGAACATTGGCCCGGAGAAGACTCTCCGGGCCAAGCTTGTTGGCGGACCAGTCTTGGCAGTAAGATCACACCATGGCTTTGATTCCCGTACTGGTCGGATTGGCAATGCAACAGGGCTCGAATGGGCTCGGAGGGCTCGCCCTGCCGCAAGAGGGCAAGAGCATGAGGGAGACGAGCACTTTCCGGCGCGGGGCGGATGGCAAGTACGACCCTAAAGCCCGCCCGCTCGGCAACCTTGAGGAGCAGAGCAACTACGACAACTTCCGCGTCCAGCCGGGCCAAACCCACGTCCTCATGGACCGCGAGGGGCCGGGGGTCATCACCCACATCTGGATTACATTCCTTGGCCCGGAACCCCAGAACTGGGCACCGAAGGGCAGCGCCAACCACCAGGAGATGCTGCTGCGCATGTATTGGGATGGGGCGGAGAAGCCTGCTGTCGAAGCACCGCTGGGCGACTTCTTTGCGAACTGCTTTGGACGGCGCGATACCGTGATCAGCGTTCCCGTCATCGTCGAGGACGCCGACTCGTACAACTGCTTCTGGCACATGCCCTTCCGCAAACGGGCGAAAGTCGAGATCGTCAACCAGAGCGACAAGTCGATCAACCTGCTCTATTACAACATCGACTGGATCAAGAAAGATCGGATCCCCTCGTCAACCCCGTACTTCCATGCTCAATATCGACAGGAGTACCCGGCGACGCAAGGCAAGGACTATGTCGTCCTCGAAACCGAAGGTAAAGGGCATGTCGTTGGCACGGTGCTTGCCGTTCGCAGCCGCAGCCCTTCATGGTTTGGTGAAGGTGACGAGAAGATCTATATCGATGGTGAAAAGGAGGCGAGCATCTGGGGAACTGGCACCGAGGACTATTTCCTGAGTGCTTGGGGTCTCCAGAAGACGAGCACGCCGTATTTTGGTGTTCCCTACTTCGATCAGTGGGGCATTGTCGGAGGCCACACCAGCGCCTACCGATGGCACATCAACGACCCCATCGTTTTCCAGAAAGGCATCAAGCTGACCTTTGAGCATTTCGGCTGGATGTCCGCTGACGAGAATCCTCTCAACAAGACGAACAGTTGGAACGAGCGGCAAGACGACATCTCCAGCGTTGCCTACTGGTACCAGCAAGGCCCATCGACGTTCAACGCACGCGCCCCCGGCGGGCCAGAACGAAAGCTGCCCTCGCTTGAACGGGTCACCGTCTATGCCCGCGATGGCGAGACGCACGGTGCGGGAACGACGCAAAAGCAGAACCTCGCGCTTTACGACGGCGCTCAACTGCTCTACATGCCCAAGAGCACCGAGGACGCGTGGCTCGAATTGCCGATCGAAGTCAAGAAGAAGGAGCCCCTTCGGCTCGTGCTGAACATGACCACGTCTTACGACTTTGGCCGCTATCAAGCTTTCCTGGATGGCGTGAAACTGGGTGCGCCGTTCGATCTCTATTCTGCCGACGTGGCGAACAAAGAGATCCATCTCCTCGACTTCTGGCCCGAGCCGGGCACCTACAAGCTAAAACTCGAATGCGTCGGGAAAAACGCGAAGTCGGAGGGCTACTTCCTGGGAATCGAATCCGCGCGACTTCGCGAGAGGCGTCCCAGGGTCGCGGAAATGGGCTGGGACAAAGCCAAGGACTGGAGAAAGGCGCCGAAACTGTACGACTGACCAGCCTTTTTACCGGCTTGCGGGAGAATGCCCGAATTTCCGCTCGCGGAGCGGAGAAAACGTGATACAATGGCCTTGAACGATGTTGCTGAATCGGTTCAGCAACCCTTTTTGAACCCGGGCCATGGCCCGTATGTGGATAGGAGAAATGCCATGAACATGAAGTCAGTGTGGACAGTTCTCGCGCTAGCCGCCGTGGGCGCCGCGAATGCTCAGGTGAACACCGTCAATTCGGTCATCATCAACTCACGAGTTTTTAACGATGTTCCGACGTCGAACTTCTCGTCGGTCAACAACTACCCGACGAACGTGACCCTGTCGGATCTCAACGTCTCTGCCGGAAGCGGCTGGGCGAATCGCCATGTGTGGCGCGCCTCGAAGGACGGCATCACCGAGTACACGACAACCGGTCCGGATGACACGTTCGAAGTCTTCTATGACCTCACGGTTACCGGCGCAATCTCGCCGCGTAAGGAAGCTGGCTTCCTGATGAGCACGGTTGTTCATCCGACGCATTGGCCGCTGTCCGAGTGGCAGTACATCGTCAACTCCGATGCGGGCGAGGTCGTGATCTTCGGTTTCCCAAGCCCGTTCTACTCGTTCAACGGTTCGCAAGGCGTGTTCTACACCCAGGGCTCGACCCGGCGCCTCGGCCTGCGCTATTACAAAGACAAGGTCACGAATCGGTACCGATTCCGCTACTTCGTCGATGGCTTCCAGAGCCCGGCTCTCAACCTTGAGCGCTGGATCGACACGAACTTGAACCAGGACATCGACTTCTCAGTCGTCGGCCTCAGTGCAGGTACGAAGATCGGTGGCTACCTGCAGGTCGTGAACGACGGCGGCAACCCCAACAATGGCGCAACCGCGGTGTTCAGCAACATCACGATCGATCCATACCCTGCGATCAAGGGCAACGTCACGCTCGAGGATCTCGCTGTCTCGCCTGCCGGGAAGGAACTGAGCATCGAAATCCGCAACGTGGGCAGCACCACGCCGATCGAGACGATCACCGGCATTATGCGAGCCGATGGAACGTACGCAGCCAAGCCAAACGTTCCGAACGGCAACTACGACATTGCGATCAAGGGACCAACCCATCTTCGCAAGAAGATCGCAAACGTGACCATCACGAACGACGGCGCGAGTAACGTGAATGCTTCGCTGAAGAATGGCGATTGCGATGGTGACAACGAAGTGGGAATTGGCGACTACGCCGTTCTCTCCGGTGCCTACAATACGAACCTCGGCGACCCGGGTTATGCAGCCAACGCAGATCTTAACTGCGATACGGCAGTAGACATTGCCGACTACGCAATCCTCTCCGGGAACTACTCCCTGTTCGGCGACGACTAGTCTGCACGTTTCCTCCTCTCTTTGCCTCCCGACCCCTTCGGGAAGGGAGGCAAGATTTTGCCAACAGCCATGATCGCACTCGCGCTCGGACTCACCCTCCTCGACGGCTTCGAGGACCTTTCGATCTGGCGTCCGATCCACTCGGAAGGCGCCGGAGTCAAGCTCTCGCTTGATAAGGGGGTCAATGGCGAGGCACTGCGCATCGATTACGACTTTAAGGGCGGCGGCGGATACGTCATTGCCGAGCGAAAGGTCGATCTGGTGTTCCCCGAGAACTACACCTTTCGGTATCAAGTCCGCGCTGAAGGACCGCGCAACAACCTCGAATTCAAGCTAAGTGACGCCTCTGGCGACAATGTCTGGTGGCAGAATCGCATCAACTTCCAGTTCCCCGTCTCCTGGCAGGCTCTGACCTCACGGAAGCGCAATATCCGTTTCGCGTGGGGACCTCGCGGCGGTGGGGAGATCGGCCAAGCAGCCTCGCTGCAGTTCGCAATTGCGGCTTACGCCGGCGGTAGGGGCACGGTTTGGATCGACGACCTTGAGTTCATTCCGCTTCCGAAGGTGAGCCCCCTTCCCTTCCGTCCATTAGTTTCGTCGCCAACAACCGTACCGTCTGAAGGACTTATCCTCGACGCGGGGGCGCTGTGCGAGATCGGTGGAGTGGCCCTCAATTGGCAGTCGCCCGCCCCTCGCAGCTACCAAGTGGATTCTTCGGCAGACGGCAATCAGTGGGACGTTGCCAAACAGGTCGTCAACGCGAAGGGGCAACGCGATTTAGTTCAGCTGGGCGAACTTGAAGCCCGATACCTCCGCGTCGTCCCGGTTCGGCTGGACTCGAAGTTAACAGGGGCTTCGCTGCGCGGGGCCGCGTTCGGAGCAACCGCAAACGGCTTGTATCGAGCCGCAGCCAAGGAGTCGCCCAAGGGCTGGTATCCGCGCATGTTCAACGACGAGATGGTGTATTGGACCATCGTCGGAGCCCCGCAGGGGCGGCGTGAGTTCCTGATCGACGAAGACGGACGAGTCGAACTTCGCCGCGAAGGGCCCTCACTTGAACCCGTCTTGCGCGAAAAGGGCCGCCTTGTGACCTGGGCCGACGTCCAAAAGTCACAGTCGCTGGAGCAGAGTCACCTTCCCTTGCCGACCGTCACATGGAAGTGGCCCGGACGATGCTTAACCGTTTCAGCAGTCCGCCCTTCTGACCATGGCGGCACCGTGCGCTATCGCCTTACGAACCTCTCGAAGAGCCGCGCGAAAGGGAGTCTCTTGGTGGCGTTGAGGCCGTTCCAGGTCAATCCACCTTGGCAGGACCTCCGCACGACCGGAGGATTTGGCGCGCTGAGGTCAGTCAAGTGGGAAGGAGCGACCCTGAGCGCCGATGGCGTCATCCTCTCGCCGTCAGTCGACCCAATCCGATCAGGGGCGAGTAGACGGATGGAGGGTGACGTACTGTCTGCATTCGCCCACGGTGGGTTCCTTCGTTCCCAAAACGTTCAAGACGAGGATGGCATGGCCTCGGCCGGTTGGGAGTTCGCTTACGACTTAGCGCCCGGAGCTTCGAAGACTGTCGACATCTCGATTTCGGAGACGGGCAAACCGGTCAGGACCTCATTCACCCATGCCGCCAAGGTCTGGAGCACCCAGTTAAACAAGGTTCAGATGACCGGCGGCTCGCCCGAGTTCCAAGAGCTGACGAACATCTGGAAAGCCAATCTCGGCTACATCCTCGTCAATCAAGACGGCCCCTCCATCCAGCCCGGCTCGCGGGTCTATGAACGCTCGTGGATTCGAGACGGCTCGATGGAGATGGGGGCGCTGTTGCGGACGGGCCACTTCAAGGAGGCCCGCGACTTCCTTGTTTGGTACGCCCAATACGTCCGCGCTGACGGGTACGTGCCCTGCGTCGTGGACCATCGCGGTGCCGATCCGGTCATTGAGAACGACAGCCACGGTCAGTTCCTCTACGCGTTGGCCGAGTACTTCCGGTTCACGGGGGATAAGGCGACGGTCACAAGTCTCTACCCAACCGTCGTACGGGTTGCCGACTACCTCGACCGCCTCCGAAAGGAGACTGAGAAGTACCGGGGCATGCCGGGGATCGAGGGGACCTTCGCCGGACTCGTGCCCGAGTCCATCAGTCACGAAGGCTACTCCGCCAAGCCGATGCACTCCTATTGGGACTGTTTCTGGACTTTGAAGGGCTTCCGTGACGCGGCTGAGGTGGCAGGCCGACTGAGGCAACAAAAGGACGCCGTCCGCTTCGTTAGGTCGGCTACGGAATTCAGTCGCGATTTTTATGCCTCGGTCGACGCCAGCATGAAAATTCACGGAATCACCTATTTCCCCGGTTGTGCCGAACTCGGCGACTTCGACGCCACATCCACCGCGATCGGCATCTACCCGTGCGGCGAACCGGCGTACGACTCGATCGTCGCCGCTTTCGAGCGCTACTGGAAGTGGCATCTCGACCGCGAATCGGGCAAGGAACGCTGGACCGGTTACACGCCTTACGAACTCCGGACGATCAGCGCCATGCTCGTCCTGGGCCAAACCGATCGCGCGCATCGCATGCTGTCTTTCTTCCGTCGCCACATCCGGCCCCAAGGCTGGAACCACTGGGCGGAGGTCGTGTGGAACGCCCCGCGCCTGGGCAAGTTCGTCGGCGACATGCCGCATACGTGGGTCGGTTCGGAGTACATCCGGGCGTTCCGCAATTTCCTTGCGCTTGAATTTGGTGAGACCGTCTTCCTCGGGCTTGGCTTACGGAGGAGTTGGCTGAGCAAGCCCATCAAGATTGCCAACCTCCCGCTCTCCAGTGGGGCGCAGCTCAAGATGGAAATCAGCGCGCCACGAAGAAACACAATCCGATACACCCTCCAAACCACCACCGAGATCCCCAATGTACTTTCGCCGTCCCGGCGAATCCCCCAACGTACTTTCGCCGTCCCGGCGATTTCCGGGCCAACGACAGCAGGCCCGGATTCGCCGGGACGGCGAAAGTACATTGGGGGCACCATTTGTGTTCGGCCCCCCTACGACCTCCCGCCCCCCATCCGTGCAACAGTCGACGGCAAGCCCGCCACTATCACCGCAGACGGAGTCTGCATCAAGAGCCAATCCGCTACCGTTCAGTTTTTCTGGAACCCAACACGATGACACCACTCGACACGAACCTCAGACTCGGCAACGCTTACGGCTCCTTCTCGGACTGCGGCTCGGAGTTCATCATCACGAACGTCCACACGCCGCGGCCGTGGGTCAATGTGATCTGCAACGAGCGGTATGGGATGGTCGTCAGCCAGGCCGGGGGCGGATTCTCGTGGCTCGACAACTGCCAGCTCCAGCGACTCACGCTCTGGGATCAGGACATGTCGGCTGACGCCCAAGGACGCTTCATTTTCGTTCAAGACATGGACCAGCCGGACGACATCTGGTCCACGACCTACCGACCGACTTCGGTCGAAGCAGAGTCAGAGCAGATACGCCACGGCCTCGGCTACTCGGTCTTTGAGCGGCTCGTTCACGGAATCCAGTCTTCCCACCTCGTGTTCGTGCCGCTTGAAGACACTGCCGAAATCTGGATCGTTGAGCTCACCAACCGACGAGAAACGCCGGTCAATCTGCGCGTGGCCAGCTACCTCGAATGGCATTTGGGCGGTCAAGGCGAGTGGCACCGTGAGTTCCATCGGCTCTTCATGGAGACCCAAACCGAACGCGGACTGATGATCGCGTGGAAGCATCCGGGCGTGCGCGAAGGTTCGCGTGAAGTCGATCAGCTTCCCTTTGTCGCCTATCACGGGCTGATCGATGCCGAAGTCGAGAGTTGGATCGGCGACAAGGCCGCGTTTGTCGGCCACGCGGGCACCCTCGACAAACCCCAAGCCCTGCGCGAAAGACCGACTGAGAAAGCGACGGGCCGCTGGGACGACCCAATCGCAGCCGCCCAGACAGAACTCCGCCTCGAACCCGGCCAAACCTGCCGATTCGCCTTCGTCCTCGGCACCGCCGATGACGCGAACAAGGCCCGCACCGCGTTTCGCAACCTGTCGATGGAGCAGATCGACCAGAAACTGGCCGAAGTGCGATCGCACTGGGCGAAGATCTGCGGGCAGACGATGGTCGAGACGCCGGACGCCTCGTTCGATGTCCTCAACAACCGCTGGCTCAAGTACCAAGCCATTGCCGGACGTATGAATGCGCGGTGTGCTTACTACCAGCAAGGCGGGGCATTCGGCTACCGCGATCAGCTTCAGGATAGCCTGCTTTGCCTGACTTACGACCCCAAGCGAACCCTGGGCCAGCTTGCTCTGCACGCCGAGGCGATGTACGAGGATGGCGGGGTGCGGCACTGGTGGCATCCCGGATTCGACATCTACGTCGAAAGCCATCACAGCGACACCTGCCTCTGGCTCGCCTATGGAGTCCTCGCATATCTGGATGAGACCAACGACCTCGGGCGGCTCTTCGATATTCACCGCTACCTTCGCCGAGATACCCAGCAGTTCGGGGCCAAGGGCTCGCTCTTCGAGCACGCCATGCGCGGCATCGACCGGACCCTGAGTCGCCTGTCGCCGCGCGGGTTGCCGCTCATTGGAGCCGGCGACTGGAACGATGGCCTCAGTCACGCGGGAATCGATGGCAAAGGTGAGTCAGTTTGGCTGGCAATGTTCCTCTACGGCATCCTGCAGCGATGGCGACCGATCTTGCTTGAACTCGGCGAAACCGCGCGGGCCGAGAGCTTCGCTTCGGCGGCTGCGCAGTTGCAGCAAGCCGTCAATGAGCACGGCTGGGATGGGGAGTGGTTCCTGGCGGGCACGCGCGACGAGGGTTTGCCGTTCGGGAGCCGGGTCTGCCAGGAAGGTCGCCTGTTCCTCAATCCCCAGACATGGAGCGTCATCACCGGCATCGCCCCGGACGACCGGGCGGCTCAGGCCCTCGATGCGGTCTCGCGGAACCTGCTGAAGCCCTACGGTGCGCTCCTGCTGACCCCCGCCTACTCCAGCCCCGACCCGTACATCGGGTACATCACCCGTTATGCGCCGGGCCTGCGCGAGAACGGCGGCGTGTACATGCACGCTTCGACTTGGGCGGTGCAAGCCTACGCGATGATGGGCGAGCACGAACGGGCTTACGAGGTCTACAAGAGCATGTGCCCCCCGGATCGCGCGGCTGATCCCGATCGGTATTGGGCCGAGCCGTACGTCATGCCCGGCAACGTCGACGGCCCCGACTCACCCCACGAGGGCCGCGCGGGTTGGACGTGGTATACCGGCTCCGCTGCGTGGATGCACCGGGTCGCACTGGACTGGATCTGCGGGGTCCGCGCTCAGCGCGAAGGGCTGCTGATCGAGGCGACGGGACCGTGGGAGGAGTATCGGGTCGTGCGCAAGTTCCGGGGCGACACCTACGACATCGCAGTTCGGGGCGAAGGGCCAATTCAGGGGCTCATGGTCGACGGGCACGAGCATACCGGCCCGCTGACCGGGCCGGGTGTGGGGATCACGTTTAAGGTCGAAGTCGAGCGGAGCTAGTTGCCGCTTGGCCCAGAAGGACCAGCGGGCGTATCGGTCTTCGGCTCTTGGCCTGGAGGGTAAGGGAGGTTCGTCTTGGGGTCGACGGGCATCGTGCCGCCGCCGGGCAGCGCGGGGGCACCGAGGCCGGCTTCCTTTGGAGTCTTCGGCTCGCTTCCACCACGAACGACCATGAATAGGCCGATGACAACGGCCACTGCCAAGGCACCCACCAGCACCCACTTCATTGGAACTTCTTGCTTCATAAGGCCTCTGCTGAAACGTTTCAGCAACCGTATTATGACAGCCTAAGCCCAGGCTGGAACGCCGCAAATCGAACGAACGTCCGCTTTCTCGCTCTCGGTCAGGGCAACGAGAGGCAATCGCACGGCCTCGCAGTCGAATCCTCGCAAGCTGAGCGCGTACTTGACCGGCACCGGGCTGGGGGCTTTGAAGAGACCCTTGAACACCGGAATCAGACTTTGATGGAGCTTCAAAGCCTCATCGAACCGACCTGGGAATGCGTCGAGCATCGCCATCATCTCTGTTCCGACGACGTGAGCACAGACGCTGACCACGCCATAGCCACCGAGGCTCATGATCGGAAGCGTGATGCCGTCGTCGCCGCTGTAGACCCGGAATCCCTCGGGCACGCTCGCACAGACTTCGCTGATCTGGCCAATGTTGCCGCTTGCTTCCTTGACGGCGACGATATTGGGAATCTCGGCAAGGGCCAACAAAGTTGGCGTGTCGAGGTTGATCGCGCTTCGCGGCTGGATATTGTAGAGCATCACCGGCAACGAAGTTTCAGCCGCCACGGCCGCAAAGTGGGCGTACAAACCAGCCTGCCCGGGGCGATTGTAATAGGGGTTCACCAACATGATTCCGTGCGCGCCACGCCGTTCCCCTTGTCGCGCAAGGTGAATTGATTCGGTCGTGCTGTAGGTGCCTGCTCCGAAAAGGACGGCGGCCCGATCGCCTACGGTCTCGAGCGTGACCTCGAGAATCCGGAGTTTTTCTTCCTCGGTCAGCGTCGGCGATTCACCAGTCGTTCCGTTGACGACGATGCCGTCGTTCTTTTGAGTGGCGACCAAGTAATCGGCAATGCGAGCGACCTCGTGGTAGTTGACACTGCCGTCAGCTTTGAACGGTGTCAGCATCGCCGTCAGCAGTCGTCCCCAGTCTCGCGGTCCTTGGAAGTTGCCCATAGAATTGAGGTTACCCGGCGAGGAAAGTATCGGTTTTGTATGCTTTTCCTGCTCACTCGTCCGCCGTCCTCCTCTATAATGTAAAGTCATGAGCGTCTCCGGTCTCGGTCCAGCCCTGCGAAGCGCGCGCAAAGCGCGCGGGCTGTCCGTCGCCCGGGCGTGCCAACACCTCGGAGTATCGCCCGCAACCCTCAAGCGATGGGAGACCAACCAGGGGAGACCGTCGACAGCAGACATCGAAAATTACGCCAAGTATCTGGAGGCCGCCCCAGAATCTCCGCTTGCCCTCTTTCTGGCTCAGGCACCTGGAATCGAGGTGGGACCGGAAAGCGCGGGGCGCCCAATCCAGCGCCTCTTGCGCGGAACCCGCCGCCGCAACGGCATCACCTTGGAAACCGTCAGCAGTCTGACCGGGATCTCGCTAGCTTCACTTCATCGGTACGAAACCGGTGAGCGGGCCCCCACTCCTGAAGTCCTTCGGCGGGTCGCCGCCGCATGCGGCTTGCAGCCCGAGGTCACCTCGGGACTCATCAACGCGATGTCCGTTCATCCCTGTGAAATGGGTGAGTCCGGTCAGGAAGTCATCAATCGCTTTCTAGTCGAAGGCGGCCAACCCCATCTGCACCTGTATCGCTATCTCGATCAAGTCATCGGATGTGGCCAACCGAGTTCACGGGACATTCGCCACATTGTTCATGGCTTTGCGAACATGGGCGACCACCAGGGCCTCATCGAGGTTTGGGAAATGATGAGTCCACTCGCCGAGCGCACCAGTTGGCCTCAGGAAGATCGGATCTCGGTTGCGTCAATGCTCATGCTTGCCCGGGTTAACACCACCCGGGATCGCTCCTCTGCGTTTCGGGCCTATGAAAAGCGCCGGCGACAGTTTGCAGACAGTCCGCCTCGATACGAGGATGCCGGGGCTGGCTTGCTCCTATGCCGGGCTGCAGTCCTGCTGGGTGAACGAGCGGAAGCGGAGGACATGCTTCGCATGCCGCGCAAGGTGGCTGAGGATGAAGGGATCGCTTCGCTCGCGTTCCTCTGCGACCTCCACCAGGTTGCCATTGACTTCCAGTGGCAGGTTTCTTCCAGTCACGTGAAGGCACTCGAGAGTCTCGCGCCTCAAGCCGATGGACCTCTGCAGCAATACAACCTCAACGTTGCCGTGGTCGCTATGATGGCGAGCCTCGGTGATCGAGAAGGCCTCCGGTTAGCTCTGGAGACCTGCCGAGATGCTGAGCAACGCCACGGCTACGGGGCACCCTTAGTCATGCGGATGCGCCGTCGTCTGGCTACACGCGAGCGACTGACTCTGTCGGCCCAAGCCTAAGGTTTCTTTGGCGAACCTCAGTCCAAGTCATACCGCTTAGGACCTGCCGCATCCGGCTTGCCCTGCGCGATGCGCTTGACGAACGTGACCAGCTCCATCGGGTTGAAGGGCTTGGTGAGGTACATGTCGGCGCCGTAGTGATAGCCCTCGAACACGTCCTTGTCCTGCGCCTTCGCGGTGAGCATGATGACGGGGAGGTCCTGCGTCGAGGGCTCCTTTCGAAGCGACTTGAGCACTTCGAAGCCGTCCATGTACGGCATCATCACGTCCAGCACAACGAGGTCGGGCTTCTCCGAGAGAATCTTCTCGAGCCCCTCCTTCCCGTCGAAGGCGGTGACGACAGTGTAGCCTTGTCGTTCGAGGTTGACTTGGATCAGTCGTACGATATGTCGCTCGTCGTCACATACAAGAATCTTGAGGGGCATAATTTTTCCACCGACGTCGGTTGGGTTCATTCTACTTCATGCGGAGGGGGCTGTCAATCACGGTTCGTCGGGGAAACGGGTGGCGGGTGGCGGGTATCGGGTGACGGAGGGTCAGGATGACCTTAAGAACAGTTCCACATCCCCCCGCAACCCGTTACCCGCAACCCGTTACCCGCTACCCGCCACCCGTCCTGCGCAACGCGCCGCCCGTCGAGCGCCTGAACCCGGCCCGCTCGAAGCCCTTCTTCACGATCGGGTGGGACATGGACCAGCGATGGGGCAGGCCGTCGCGGGCGTTCTCGATCGCGAGCAGGACCATGCCGAGGTCGATGGCGACGACGTCGGGGGAGTGCCAGTTGCGCTGGGGATTGATGCCGTTGGCGAAGCCGTAACGACCATAGGCCTCCTCATAATCGAGGGCGAAGTTGTCGGCGGCGCGGCGGCTTAGGTCGGGCGTGAACATGATGCTGGCGATGGCGCTGGTGGGGATCAGGGTGCCGTTGTCGTCGCCCCAGCCGGGGCCGCCGAAGGCGCTATAGCCGTCCGGACCGTCGCCGGCCGAGAGGCCCCAGAGGTCAGGCCCGTAGTCCTCGAACTTCTTCGGGTTGGCGATGCAAAAGGCGCGGTTGGCGAGGGTGGCTTGGCGGGAGGCGATCCAGTAGTTGTAGCCGAGGCGGTCGCGTTTGTCCTTGAAGTCGAGGAAGCCTTGTGAAAGCTGGTGCATGAACAGCGGCCCACCCATCAGCAGGTCGATCCCCTGATACTTGATCGCGTTGCGCTTCCAGGCTTCCCACGCCTTGGCGGGAATGCGTCGGTCCGCGCCGAGGCCGAGGATGTAAAGGATCATCTGTTCGCTGTAGTCGTGCCAGCGATGCTCCAAAAAGCCGTTCTCGGGGTTCCAGCCGTGGCAAAACAAGAGCGAATCGGGCTTCGCGCCGCCGTCGGTCAGCATCCACTGCCAATCGATCCCGCCGATGATCCGGTCGATCTTCTTGGAGATCGCGGGGTCGGACCAGGCTTGCCGGATCATCACAAGCCCGCCGACGAGGATCGCGGTGTCGATGCTGGAAAGCTCACTCTTCCACTCACGTTTCCCGGTCTGCCAGTCGAGGAAATGGTAGTACCAGCCCTTGTGGCGAGGCGTGCCGTTGAGGAGAGTGTCGAGGGTGACGTGGGTGCGTTTGAGGGCGACGCTACGGCTGATCCAACCCCTTTTGGCACCGATCGCGTAGGCCGGGAGGGCGAACCCAGTCGCGGCGATGCTCGCGATCCGTCGCTGATCTTTGACCTCGAAGTTAGTCGCCCGATCCCGGGTCAGTCCGGTGTCGGGGTTGGACTGTTCGACAAAGAACCGCACTGCTCGACGGGAGACATCGTCGAGCAGTGCCTGTCCGGTCGGCACCTGCTGGGGGGCCAGGAGCGAGAAGAGAGCGGATAGCATGAGATTGGGCTCCCTAAGTGTGTCTTAGGGAGCCAAGATGTGCCTTAGTACGGCAACGTCCTGCAGAAGGAGTCCATCCAGGCGAGATTCGTGACCGTGCCGTTGATCGTGAAATTCAGGTTAGAACGGTTGTACTGCCACATGTTTTCACCGTTGCCCTGATCGATACAGGTTTGGCGCATTGGCGTGAACTTGGTGTGCGAATCGGCGAAGACGACCATCATTGCCTTATCACCGCGATGCCCGCCTCCCCAATTTGGGATTTCCCAGCCGTTGTTACCCTGATACAGGAAGTTGATCCAAGGGCCATAGTCAGGGAAGATGTCCTTGGATTCGGTGATGATCAAAGCGCTGGCCGGTTGCTCGATGGCAGAAAACGTGTAGTCTGCCGCGTCTTGCCAGGCTCCAGTTTTGTGGAATGCACGATAATAGATGTATCCACGCGGGAACTGAGGCTTTGCCGGGTTTCCTCCATTGTAAAACGGTTGCCCCTGCTCATCTGGCAGCTTCGCGGCTGGATTGGTTGGATCACGCCATACGTCAACGCTCTTAACGTACGGATCGAGGGCGTGCTTCCAGTTTCGAACACTCCCGTCATGTCGAATCTTGAAGAAAATGTCGTCGTTATCGCTTAGGTACATGTATACGGCTTTGCCAATTTGATTCGTGTTCGACATCGTGACCGTCAGCTTCGCGGACTCCTTCGCTTGAGCGAAAACCGGGAAAAGGATCGCGGCGAGGATGGCGATGATGGCGATCACGACCAAGAGTTCGATCAGGGTGAAGGCGGAACGTCGTTGTTTCATCAGGTTCTCCATTGAATGATTGCAGGGTTATGATTGCGGTGGGGCGGTGGAGCCCCGGATGTCTAGCGTTAACGGATAAATCAATTGGTCACGCTCGGGATGCTCACCGTTGATCTTGGCGATCAGGATGCGCGTCGCATCGCGCGCCATCTCGAAGATCGGCTGCTTCACACTCGTGAGCGGCGGCGCGGTGTGGTTGCAGGCCTCGATCGAGTCGAACCCAACTAAGGATACGTCGCGCGGGATGTCCAACCCCATCTCACGCAGGCATTGCATCAGTTTGAAGGCGACATCGTCGGACCAGGCAAACAGCGCGGTCGGCCGATCGGGCAGTCGCATCATGGCGCGAAAGGCGTCCAGGCTCTGATCGGGCGACTCGATGGTCGCCACATAGCGCGAATCGACCGAACAACCGTGGCTTTCCAAGGCATCACGGTAGCCGTTGTAGCGGTCGTTCGACGACACCGAGTGTGCGCTTCCCCGCACCATGCCGATTCGCTCGTGCCCGAGGTCAAGGAGGTGCTTGGTCGCCATCCGCCCGCCCGCATAGTTGTCGGAATCAACGAACGCCGCCCCCGGCACCGAACTCCGGGTGAAGAAAAACACGCACGGAAAGTCGCGGCTCAACAGCTCGTTGATCAAGGGGTCATCGGAGTCGCGCAAGACAAGCGCCCCATCCGCGCGGCCATCCGTAAGCTGGTCAACCTCGTTGACCGATCCTTCCGAGGGCCGGGTGTGGAGCATAAGGTCATACCCCCCCGCGACCGACGCCTCGCACACGCCGTGCATGACATCGCTGGTGAAGCTGGACCAAATCGAGAAGTACTGGGCGTATTGGAAGACGACGGCGATGGTCTGTGACCTGCGGGTCACGAGCATTCGGGCGATGGCATTGCGCCGGTAGCCGAGTTCTCGGGCTGCGCTGAGGACCCGGTCTTTGGTCTCGGAGCTGATGCGCGCCTTGGCGTCCTGCCCGTTGAGCACGTAGCTCACGGTCACTTTGCTGACCTTGGCGAGGTTCGCCACATCTTGGATCGTTGCGCGGTCGGACATCTTGCTGAACCGTTTCAGCTAGTATACAACAGATTCCCGAAAAACCCGAGCGCTGAGCCTATTTCAGCTTAGAAAGCACGAAGTTAAGGCCCTTTTCGATCGCATCGCGGAACTGCTTGCGACGACCTTCGTCTTTGCCCCCGTCTTCGTGCCCCATGCCCTCGATGTAGACCGCTTCGACCGGCACGTTGGCGGCGGTCAGCAGATCGACGAGCCGCTTGCTTTGCATGATCGGCACCACCTGGTCGTTCGTGCCATGGATGATGAAGGTCGGAGATGACTTGGACGAGAGGAACGTGACCGGACTGGCCTGTTTGATGTCCTCAGCCGAGTCCTTCTTGGGCTTGCCGAGCACGCTGGCGAAGAGGAAGTCGAAGGTCGGCGGGTAGTCCTTGGCGAGGTCGGTCGGTCCGAAGATGTCGAGGACGGCTTTCACCTGGCTGGAAACCCCAGGAAACTCTGACGGCTTGGGGTCGCGGGTGTCTCGGTAGCCGAGCAAAAGCGACAAGTGCCCGCCCGCACTGGCCCCGCTGGCCGCCATTCGGTTGGGGTCGATGATGTACTTGTCCGCGTTTTTGCGCAGGTAGCGGACTGCGGTCTGGACGTCGTCGAGCATTGCGGGCCACTTGTGCTTGGGGGCGAGGCGGTACTGCACGGTCGCGGCAACGAAACCCTTACTGGCGGCGGCCTCGCAAAGCTCCTTCATATCCTGCCGATTCCCCGCGATCCAGGCGCCGCCGTGGATGACGATCAGGCACGGTGCCTTGCCGGTGGTCGTCGCCGGGGAGTACACGTCCATCTTGAGTTCTTCTCCGGCGACCTTGGAGTACACGACATCGAGGTCGACCTTGGGTCCGGTGAGGAGCAGGAGCAATGCGCTGATCATGTTGCTATTCTAGACGCTTGGGGACGCTGGGAGCGTTGCGTTAGCCGATGACAACAATCGGCTCACCGTTGTTGAGTTGGTCAATCGCAGCAAAAAACTGCAGTTCAAAGAGGGACTTAAGAAAGCGATTGGTCGAGTTACCACATGTAACCAGGAGCACTTGTGGTGGCGGCCCAAGTCGCCCGACCAGATCGAGAAAGTCCTCGTCTTTGGTCACGATCACCTTGCCTGGTTCTTGGGCGGCAACAAAGATTTCCAGGTCGGACGCGTCGCGCTGACCCAAGTCCCGAACCGCTACAGCCTTAATGCCGAACTCGGAATCAATCCAGCCAGCAAGTTGTGGAGGCAACTGCGCGTCTACGATGAAGAGCATCAAGCAATTCTAGGATAGCTCGTTCTTGCCGAGGCAAATTGCAGGCACGCAAGAATGTCATCTCTCTCCAAATCGGGAAAGTCCTGAAGAATCTCCTCGAAGGAAACGTCACTCGCGAGTAGCTCCAGTACGTCGCTGACCCTGATTCGCATTCCTCGGATGCACGGCTTTCCTCCCATTTTCCCGGGTTCCTGCGTAATCCTATCAAGCAACGAATCGGCTGCCATGCTTTCATTATGGTTGACAGTTCCCATTTGGTCAAACCGCGACCCAGTCAAGTCCTTGTCTGCCTAGTCCTGTAAAATGAGCCGTGAATCCACTTGACGATCTGGCTCGGCAAATTGAGCGTGCTGAGGAGGCGGGCGTCATTCTGGAGTTCATGGACGGAATCCCGACCTGGGAGGCATTCCCCAGCCCCATCCATCAGCAACGACTGTTCGACATCGCCTACGGCCTCCGGACCGAGGCCGACAAGTCTGAGGGGCCGTGTGGGTGTCACGTGTACCTTGACATGTACATCCGCTTTGGGGAAACGTCCTTCAAGCGACCCGATATCTCGATCTTTTGCGATCCCGTACCTGAAACCCGGGAGGTCGCGAGTGTCGTGCCCGAGGCCGTCATCGAGGTTCTCAGCCCGGGATACGAAAAGAAGGACCTCGAGTTTGGAGTCCCCTTTTACCTCTCACACGGCGTGAAGGACGTGATTGTGGTCGACCCCGAATCCACGAAAGTGCTTAACTTTGATGCAACCAGCAAGCGGGAACTCACCAGGTCGACATCCGACTCCACTGTGGATGCCTTGTTAGCCTCTAACACTCATTCGTCCGCAAACTGAACCGTGTGCCAGTTCGGGTTGATGGTCTTCGTCCACGCCCCGCTGTTGTTGCCGACCTGGCGCCGAAGTCCCTCGGTGAGATGCTCCAGGAACGGGTCGTTGGGTTCGATCACGCGCCAGTGCTCGGCCACGAGCAGAGCATCTTCGTAGCGGCCAAGGCGGTCCAGGCACTCGGCGTGCATACGGCCGGCCTGCCAGAAGTGGGTGTCGATCATCGTCGCTCGTCGAAAGGCCTCTTCGGCAGCGGCATAATCGCGCGTTTGGAAGCAGCAGTACCCGAGCTGGGCTTGCAGCCGCGCATTGATGGGCTGAGGCTCAAGCTGATTGCGGAGCAGCGCCGCCGCCTCGGCCCACTTGGCTTGGCGCATCAACTCGCTGACGACAGACTGAACTCCAGAACTCATCCCTCTCTTCTACTCTGCCCGTTTGTGCGAGGATTCCCGAACTGAGAGCAGGAATCTCGTTCGCCATGAGAAAGTTACCTGCTCGGAATGCCGCCCGGGAGTGGAACGATTGTACAGGCGATGCTTACCGGCGATGTATTTGTGCAAGAGGGGCTGATCAGCCAGGACCAGCTCCAATTGGCTGAGGATAAACAGCGTGAACTGGGCGGAAACGACCCGATCGCCCGCGTGCTCGTCAACATGGGGCTCGTCGCTGAGCGTGATCGAGTGCGCTGCCTCGGCAAAGTCTGGGGCATCGGCTTCGCCGATATCGCCGACCGCGTGCCCAGCCACGAAGCGATGCACCTTCTCAGCGCACAACTCGCGAAGCGCTTCAAGGCCATTCCGCTTGAAATCCAGGACAAGAAGCTGATTGTCGCGATGGCGAATCCGCTCGACGTGTTCGTCGTCGACGAACTTCGGATGACCACCGGCTATGAAATCGAGCCGATGATCGCGGTCGAAGAAGACCTGATGGCGAGCCTCGCCGCCCATTACAAGGTCGATGTCAACGTCAACGACGCCCTCGCCGGAGTGATGAAGGACTTCGACGGTGAATTGAATCTCAGCGCGGTCGAGGAAGAAGAGCTCAGCGAGGCCGAACTGCGCGAGATGGGCGAAGATGCGCCCATCATTCGCCTCGCCAACCTTATCGTCAGCCAGGGCGTCAACGACAAGGCCAGCGACATCCACATCGAACCACGCAAGGACGGGATCTGCGTGCGCTACCGCGTCGATGGCGTGATGATCGAGGGGATGAAGCTCCCGAAGAAAGTGGTTGCTCCCCTAACGAGCCGCTTCAAGATCATGGCGAACATGGATATCGCCGAGAAGCGCGCACCGCAGGACAACCGTATCGGTGCGGTCATCAACGGCAAGGAGTTCGACTTCCGAGTAAGCACCTTGCCCGTCGTCTATGGCGAGAAGATCGTTATGCGCATCCTCGACAAGGGCGGCATCAACGTCGGCTTGTCGAAGCTCGGTTTTCTCCCCCACAACCTCAAGATGATCGAGGACATGGCGGATCGGTCCTACGGCATCCTCCTTGTCACCGGTCCGACTGGCTCGGGAAAATCGACCACCTTGTATTCGATTCTCAACAAGATGAATACGGGTGAGAACAACATCATCACCATCGAAGACCCGGTCGAATACGAGTTAAGCGGGATCAATCAGTGCTCCGTGAACAACCGCGCGGGCATGACCTTCGCCGCTGGCCTTCGCGCGATGCTTCGCCAAGACCCCGACGTGATCATGATCGGTGAAATGCGCGATAACGAGACCGCGACGATCGCGATGGAGGCCGCCCTTACCGGCCACATGGTGCTGAGCACGCTGCACACCAACGATGCACCGTCAGCCCCGACTCGACTCATCGACATGGAAGTCGAGCCCTTCCTGATCTCGTCCTCGATCATCGGCGTCCTTGCCCAGCGCCTCGTCCGGCAAATCTGCCCGAACTGCAAAGAATCGTACACGGGGACTCGCGAGAGCCTGTTGCGCTACGGCTTTCCCCTCCCGGAAGAGATCGGCGCGGAGACGCACGGCGAACTCACGTTGTTCAAAGGGGCTGGCTGCGACCAGTGCAAGGGCACCGGATACAAGGGCCGAACCGGCGTTCATGAACTGATGGCCATGAATGACGAAATCCGAGACGAGATCCTCAACAAGTCGCCAAGCCATATCGTCCGAAAGCTGGCGGTCGACAACGGCATGCGAACCCTGCAGGTCGACGCCGTCACGAAGGTGCTCATGGGTGTGACGTCGGTGGACGAAGTGCTGCGTGTCATTTACGCGTAGCTGGCTTGCTGCAGATTTCCGCCTGTCACCTCTCCCCTAACCCCTCTCCTCCGCCGCCCAATCTTCCGTACTCGCGAACCGGTGGGCGCAGGAGAGGGGGACCGGAGTGTTGCGTGAATCCGGGCTCCCCGCTCCTGCCCCGGAGGAGAGGGGTTGGGGGAGAGGTCGGTGTAAGATATAAGCATGGGAGCGACCTACGTATGGACCGGCTTTCTGCTTTTCGCCTTCATCTTAAGCAGCTCGCAGTTTCTCTATTACACCGCCGCCAAGAAACAACTCGATCGCCGTATGAGCCTGCTCCTGCTCATCCCGATTCCGTGTCTCATTGCAGTACTGTTTACCTGGCTCGTGTGGAAGTCGTGGCCCACGCTTATCACCACCGGGCTCATTACTCTTGCCGCTTTGCAAGTCCTGCACTATCGATTGTCCAAGCTCCCCGAGCATCCAAGGGCTCCAATGACATGAGGCGACCAAGGGGTTTCCGAAAGGATTGCGTTGGCACCGTCCAGCACACACCCAACCGTTCTCGTCAACCTGGCGGGTAACCTGGTTTCGCGGACATGAAGATCGCGACGCCGAAGGAAACGGCTCTAGGTGAACGCAGGGTAGCGCTTACACCTGAGGGAGTCAAAGAACTCATCGGAAAGTCTGCCCAAGTGGCAGTGGAGAATGGTGCGGGCGACGGCGCATACATCCCCGATGCAAGCTACTCGGACGCCGGAGCAGTCCTTGCTTCGTGTCATGAAATATGGGGACAGGCGGAAATGATCCTCAAGGTTTTGCCGCCGACCGTCGAGGAAGTTGGGCGTATGAGGCCGGGCTCCTGGATCGCGTCGTTCCTTCAACCGACCTCGAACCCAGACATCGTCCAAGCCCTCTGCAAGCAGGGCGTCAATGCTTTCGCCATGGATATGATGCCCCGCATCAGCCGCGCGCAGAGCATGGATGTCTTGAGTTCGATGAGCACGATTGCGGGGTACAAGGCCGCGCTTATCTCCGCCGAACTCCTTCCCAAGTTCTTCCCCATGTTCATGACCGCGGCGGGAACCCTTCCCCCGGCCAGGGTTTTCGTTATTGGAGCGGGTGTCGCGGGATTGCAGGCCATTGCGACCAGCAAGCGGCTCGGTGCGATTGTCGAAGCGTTCGACGTTCGGCCCGCCGTGAAAGAGCAGATCGAGAGTCTGGGCGGCAAGTTCGTCGGCCTTTCCCTCATCAGCGACGAGGCAGAGGACGCGGGGGGATACGCAAAGGAGGTCACAGCCGACACGCATGCCCGGGAGCTCGAACTCATCGCCTCTCGTTTGCCGCACGTCGATGCCGTGATCACCACGGCCTTGATTCCGGGACGGCGTGCGCCGCTGCTCATCACTTCCGACATGTTGAGCCATATGCGGCCCGGTTCTGTTGTTGTCGACCTGGCCGCTCCGGCGGGGGGCAATTGCGAGGCCACCGTTCCGGGTCAAACCGTCGTGGCCAACGGCGTGACGGTCGTGGGCCGGACCGATCTCCTGGCAAGCATGTCGTCCGACGCGAGTCGGATGTATTCCAAGAACGTCACTGCCTTCCTCAGCGTGCTGCTGAAGGAGGGCCAACTCTCCCTCGACATGGAAGACGAGATCGTCAAAGGGACACTGATCACGCACGAGGGCAAGATCGTACACGACGTGATCCGCATGACGATCGAAAAAGGGGGTTCCCAAGCATGACGCTGATCGCCGTCGTTACCATCTTTATCCTGGCCGTCTTTGTGGGATTGGAGGTCATCGCCAAGGTCCCGCAAACGCTTCACACTCCGCTGATGTCGGCGACCAACGCTATCCACGGCGTCATCCTCGTCGGCGGGGTCATCGTCTTGCTGCAGGCTGAGACCACGCTGGGACTCGCGCTAGGCTTTTTCGCTGCGCTTTTCGGGGTTCTCAACGTCGTGGGCGGCTTCGTGGTTACCGATCGCATGCTCGAAATGTTCAAGCGCAAGCCCAAGAAGGAGGCTAAGCCATGAGCAGCGACCTCGTCAACATCGCTTACTTAATCACCGCGGTCACCTTCATGCTCGCGCTGAAGTTGATGAACGGGCCAAAGACGGCCCGGCAAGGCAATCTGCTTGCCGCCGCCGGAATGGCTCTCGCCCTCGTGGCCACCTTCTTTCTTCAGGAAGGCGACCATACGATTCTCCAGAACGCGAAGGGCGAATTCAAGACCACGAATCTGCTGCTGCTCGCGCTCGCGTTCGTTCTCGGTTCAATAGGAGGCGCCTGGTCGGCACGCAAGGTACAGATGACGGCGATGCCGCAAATGGTTGCGCTGTTCAACGGCTTGGGCGGCGGTGCGGTGGCTTTGGTGGCGCTCGTCGAGTATCCGCACCTGTTTTCTGGTTCAGCAGAGCAATCGATGCCGCTCGGTGTGCGGATGACCACGACTGTCCTCAGCCTCGTGATCGGCTGCATCAGCTTCTCAGGGAGCATGATCGCCTACGGAAAGCTCCAGGAACTTCTTACCGGTCGCCCGATCACGTGGCCGGGCCAGAAGATTTTTAACCTGCTCCTGTTCACGGGAGTCGTGGTCGTGATGGCGTTCCTCCTCGCGGGCGGGCAGCAGGACATGCTTTTCTACGGCCTCTTGGCGGTCGCTTTGGTCCTGGGCGTCACGCTGGTCCTACCGATCGGCGGCGCGGACATGCCGGTCGTCATCTCGCTTTTGAACTCTTTCACCGGTTGTGCGGCGGGACTTGCTGGCTTCGTGCTGGGTAATACCGCGCTGCTGATCGGTGGTGGCTTGGTCGGTGCGAGCGGCCTGATTCTCACGCTCGACATGTGCAAGGCCATGAACCGGCCCTTGAGCAACGTCATTTTTGGCGCTTTTGGCGCGGTGACAGCCGGTGGCGGCAGTCAGTCGGCAATCACCGGTTCCGTCCGCAGCTACTCGGTCGAGGACGCTGCAATCATCTTTTCGAGCGCCGACAGCGTCGTCATCGTGCCCGGATACGGCATGGCGGTCGCCCAAGCCCAGCACGTGGTGAAAGAACTAGCCCAGAAGCTTCAGGACAAAGGCATCACCGTCAAGTACGCGATTCATCCGGTTGCGGGACGTATGCCGGGCCACATGAACGTCCTCCTCGCCGAGGCCGATGTCCCTTATGAACAGCTTTTCGACCTGGACGAAATCAATGGCGAGTTCCCGGAGACTGACGTCGCGCTCGTCATCGGCGCGAACGACGTCGTCAATCCCGCCGCTCGATATGACAAGGCCAGCCCGATCTATGGGATGCCGATCCTCGACGTGGACAAGGCTAAAACCGTCATCGTCTGCAAACGCGGCATGGCACCCGGTTTTGCCGGTATCGAGAACGAACTCTTCCTCCAGCCCAACACGATCATGGTCTTCGGCAATGCAAAGTCCACGATCGGCAAGTTGGTCGCTGCCGTCGAAAACTCATAAGCTCTCTACGTCGTCTTCTTGAGCGCTTCGACGGCTTTGTCAACGACTGGGTCTTTATCGCCGTCACGCGGCCCGGTCACTTCCACGTCTGGAACCACGGGATTCTTTTCTAGTCGCACGCCTTTGACAGTGACGTAGTCGCTGACGGGATACTGAATAGCAAATCCTTCGGGGAGACGACCAAAGACCGAGGCAAGCACGGCTCCGGCAGATTTGGTACCGACGACCACGGCACCCCGCAGTTCCTGGAGGGCGGCGGCCGTAATCTCAGAAGCACTCGCCGAACCTCGATTAATGAGAACGGCGATCTTGCCTGCGTAAGGCTCGATCTCGCGCTTACGGGTCTTGGCTTTCGAGTCGGACCACTTGGCAATGGCGATGGGATCCTTCGCATCACCCTTTGCTTCCTCGGCAAACTTCGTGGCTACCCTGCGCGAAATGAACGTCCCATAAGCGGTTCCGTCGGGCATCAGGAGGCTAAGGAGGTGGTTGAGGTTGTTGGCTGCTCCGCCACCGTTGCTGCGCAGATCGATGATGAGGTGCTTGGCTTTGGCCGCCTCGCCAACGAGTTTTTCGAGATTGGCCCGGTTGTAGCCAGCTGAAAAGGTCGCGACCCGGATCATCGCCGTTTCGGGGTCAACCCAAGTCAGGGTCTCGGGGCGAACCGTTGAATACTCCTTCAACTCTAAGGTAACGGTTTTTGTCTCCCCCGACACCTTTTTGACTTCCAGTTCGAGCTTGGAGCCTTTCTCGCCCTGAATCGCGTCCGCCTTGTCCGGCACATTTCCGCCGACCTTGACGATGATGTCTCCCGCTTCGAGTCCTGCTTCCTTGGCCGGTCCTTTCTCGGCCACGGCTCGAACGAGCAAGCCCGAGTCTTCTTTGCTCACCTGCATTCCAGGGCCGACAGTGGTGGTGCGCCCCCTGGCTGCCGCCGCTCGGGGGGTTTGCAGCCGGATATGGCTCAGGCCGAAGTCGCGCAAGGCTCGATTGACTGCACCGACGAATGCCGCAGCTTCTTCAGCCTTGTCGATGGCTTCTCGCTGCTTGGAGAGGAACTCGGGCCATTTGGCAAAGTCGATACCCGGCACAAAGGCCTTGGTGGTCACGATGACCTCCAACTCCTTTAGGACACTTTCCTTTTGGTCCTTGGTCAGCGCCGCCGGTGCGGCTGGAGGAGTTTGGGCACCTGCGACCAAGGCAAGACCCGCAAGAAAGAACGCGGCGAAGCATTTCGTCGCCAGTCTCAACCGACAAACCATAGTCTTCTATACCCCGGAAAACCCCGCGCGGAGTGTCCTGAAGTGCGACTCGTGTTGTCGGAACCCCGAAAATTATCTACTCGGCCAGTGACTTCACGAGCTTCTGTAGAGACTTGGACGCGTCGACAAGCTCCTTTTTGAGCTCGCTGTTCGCGGCGATCTCGATGGCGCTCTTTTCGGTCAGAACGAAGCGGTGGACGTTACCGTTGCGGGCGGTGCCATTTCCGACAGCGTAGGCTCGCCGACGTTCGCGGACGACTCGGGTGGGCAACCACTCCTCGATACGCTTGGCGTAAGCATCAGGCGAACCGTTGCGGGCCTCGGCAAGCTCTTGCGTGATCCGATCGAGCTTCCAGCCCTTGTCCTGCAACATCCTTGCACCGAGAATGCATACCAGGTGCTCATAGCCGTACCGGGCGAATTTCGGTGCGCCGTAGGGTCGGCTGAGAACACCCTGCCCCACATAGTAGCGGATGGTCCTGACCGTCATATCCTCATCACCCATGAGGCTATTCACCGCCGCCAGGAGTTCGTTGACCGTGTACGGCGCTTTGGCCTTGTATTCAGATAACCGCATGCTCCTTTCTAATATGGATTTCGAAGCCATAAAGTTCATTGCACGGACACAATTGCGGATTACGTCGCCATTCTCTATGCACATGGGCATCTGGATAAGACCATCGCAGAATGCCTAGCGGACTGCTAAGGAGACCCAACCATGGGCTCGTCATACCTTGTCATCCGACTCAAATCAGCCAAAATACAACCATAGCGCTCGGCGGCGTGGCCGGGCCGTAGGAGTACACCACATGGCAACAGTCGCATCTACCTCGCTCGACCGCATCGTTCAGCTTCTCGGAGAGGACGCCGCACTGCTCGATCACAAGCCGATCGTCAGCAGGTCGCACCTCCATCTGCCCGGATCGGACTTCGTCGACCGCATCTTTGCTCAAACCGACCGCAGTCCGCAGACTCTCCGGAGCCTGCAGGCACTGTTCGACGCTGGGCGACTCGGCGGAACGGGCTATCTCAGCATCTTTCCGGTAGACCAGGGGATCGAGCACAGCGGCGGCGCAAGCTTTGCCAAGAATCCGATCTACTTCGATCCGGAGAACATCATCAAGCTGGCGATCGAAGGCGGATGCAATGGCGTCGCGTCGACACTCGGTGTGCTCGGAGCTTGCAGCAGAAAGTATGCCCACAAGATCCCGTTCGTAGTCAAACTGAACCACAACGAACTCCTGACCTATCCCAATCAGTTCGACCAAGTGATGTTCGCCGACGTTGACCAGGCTTGGAATCTCGGGGCCGTTGCGGTAGGTGCCACGATTTACTTTGGCAGCGACAACGCAACCCGCCAGATCGTCGAAGTGAGCCAAGCCTTTGCTCGTGCACACGAGCTTGGCATGGCGACGATCCTCTGGTGCTACCTCCGAAACAACGACTTCAAGACCGACAAGGACTACCATGTCGCGGCCGACCTAACGGGGCAGGCGAACCACCTCGGCGTGACGATCGAGGCCGACATCATCAAGCAAAAGCTGCCGGAAAACAACGGTGGCTATCTCGCCCTCAATTCAGGCGACAGCAGCTACGGCAAGCTGGACAAGCGCATGTACAGCGACCTCGCCACCGACAACCCCATCGACTTGACGCGCTACCAAGTCTTGAACTGCTACATGGGCCGCGCCGGCCTCATCAACTCGGGAGGCGCCAGTGGGGCCAACGACTTCGCCGACGCAGTGCGGACCGCCGTCATCAACAAGCGCGCTGGCGGGATGGGACTCATCTCGGGTCGAAAGGCATTCCAGCGGCCCATGGAGGAGGGCATCCAGATCCTTCACGCTATCCAAGACGTGTATCTCTGTGATGGAGTGACCATCGCGTAGAGGGTGCCATCGCCGGTGCGCGGTGGGGCAAGCTCAAACGCTTGAACCCACCTACTTGCCTGAGAGGGGGCGTGCCGGTGCCCTGCGAGAGTGCCTCCCCTAGCAGGGGAGGCACTGCTTTGTTGGCAATTCGAGCACAACTGGGCAGGCTTGGAACTTTAGCGAAAGCCTGGACGGTATCTACAGCCAGACACCTAATTAGTAAGAGTCGAATGACGAGGGTTATTTGCGGCCACACATATTGGCCTGCAATCCTCGTCTATTTTCTTATAACATTTGGAGATCAACAAGTTAGTGCTTGAGTAGTAAATATCTGCTTCAGACCGAACTTTTCCAGATTGACTTCCGTCAACCCAAGCATGAGACTCTTCAACAGAAGTATGTCACTTATGCTCTTAGTGTTATCGATGGTCTTTCTTACAACGCCCGCTTCCGCGTACATCGACGGGGGCACCGGAAGTATGATCTTCCAGGCGGCAATCGCTGGTCTTCTTGGTGCGGCGTTCGCAGTTAAGTCATGTTGGGGCACAGTGCTGTCGACACTGCGCCGAAAGAACTCGGACCACCAGAAGAGTCAGTCTGAATTGTGATTCGTGATCCCGCGTCGTTCCGCGATCCTGCGGGCCGCGTCTTTTATCGCAGCGGTGCAGTTTATCGAGCGATCAACGAATCCTATGCAGAGGACTACCAGTTCCTTATCGAGAGCGGACTACATCAATCGCTTTCAGAAGACCGGCTCGTTGTGGATCATGTTCCCGCGGAGAGCAGCCTCGATGCTAATGCTCATGCCGTAATCGAGCCTACACGAATTCCCTTTGTCAGCTACCCCTATGAGTGGTCGTTTCACCAACTCAAGGACGCTGCCAAGACGGTACTGCAAGTCCAGAGACGAGCTATCGCCTTTGGCATGACGCTGAAGGATGGCAGTGCCTATAACATACAGTTTCTCGACAATAGGCCGATTTGGATCGACACGCTTTCCTTCGAACGATGTGACGACTGTCGGCCATGGATTGCCTACCGGCAATTCTGTCGGCATTTCCTTGCTCCAATCGCGATGATGAGTCTTATCGATCTGCGGCTGGGCACCATGTCTAAGCAATACCTGGATGGTATTCCTCTCGATCTCGCGTCCAGCCTCTTGCCTTCCAAACTCTCCAAGCCGGGGCTTCAGCTTCACATACACATGCACGCCAAAGCTGATCGACAATCAGCTGCTTCGGCACAACCTGGTCAAGCCAAGAACGTTTCCAGGGCAGGCCACCTTGCCCTCTTGGAAAGTCTCGAAGGCACTATCGATGGCCTCAAGCCCAGAAACCGGTCCACCGAATGGGGTGACTATGAGAATCGTCACAGATATTCTCCGACCGCTTGGGAAGACAAGGCGTCCATTGTCGAGGCATTACTCCTGATCGCGAAACCCGATACGGTGTGGGACTTGGGAGCCAATGCCGGCCGTTTCTCTCGAATTGCCGCTGGCCTGGGTGCATCGGTCGTCGCTTGGGATCTCGATCCTGAGGCAGTCGACCAACACTATCTCGCTTTACGTGAACGGCCCGATTCCTCGATCTTGCCACTGGTGGTGGATTTGACGAATCCTAGCCCAGCTTTAGGATGGGCGCTGGAAGAGCGGCGCTCTTTTTTGCAGCGGGGACCCGTCGACGCTGTCATCGCGCTTGCGGTGATCCATCACTTGGCGATCGGCAATCAAGTGCCCTTCGACATGATCGCTGACTTCTTTGCACGCTTGGGACGCTGGCTCATCATTGAATTCGTGCCGCGTGAAGATCCGCAAGTGCAACGACTTCTTCGGGGAAGAACGGAGGAATTTAGCTGGTACGGAGAGGAAGCCTTGGAACGGGCGTTGCTCGGTCGATTCGAAAGAGTCGAACGGCGACCTATTACTGATTCTGGTCGGGTGATCACGCTATGGAAACGCCAAAGCTAAGGAGCGTGGTGCCGATTCATCCGCCGCTCATTGCAGTCTATCCGGTACTTGCAATCTATTCGGCGAACATGTCGCTCTGGTCCTCCTCCGAATTGTGGATGCCGCTTCTTGTCAGTCTCATCTCGTCGCTTGGTCTGTGGTCCCTTGCTGCTCTGTTTGGGCGCTCTTGGTTGCGTGGCGCGCTGGTCGCCACTGGGATAACCGTCTGCATCTTTCTCTTCCGAGATGTAACCGAGACAGTAGGATTATGGGGCTGGATCGGGGCTAGCTTGCTTACGGTGTTTCTTTGTGCAAGGACCTGGAAAGGAATGGGTCTGATAACACGCTTCCTCAACGCTACTGCCGTGATTCTCGTCGTGTTAAGCCTAGCCTCCATCCTGCAAACTGGTCTGCGCATTCGGGAGCGCATTGCTCGGTCCGCGAAACCTGCCATCCCATCTACGGCGCGCGTGACTGCCAAGTCCCTGCCCGATGTCTTCTACATTATTCTTGATGGTTATGGTCGGTCTGACGAACTCCAAAGGGTCTTCGGAATCGATAACAGACCGTTCCTGAAGCAACTCGAATCCTTGGGATTCATCGTATGCACCGACAGCTATGCGAATTACGTACAGACCGAGATTTCCTTGGCTTCGTCACTCAACTTGGATTATGTCGAGAACCTGTTCAAGAGTTCTGGCACTCCGGCGGTAGATCGTGCATCACTCGATCGGATGATCGACGCAAGCGTCGTTGCCCGCCAGTTCTCAGAGAGAGGTTACGTTTTCGTGGCCGTCACAACCGGATTCCCGGCGCTGGAATTCCAAACGGCAGACATCACCCTACCCGCTCAAAAGCACTCTATGTTGCTCGGTGCAACCTTGATGCAGCTCACTCCGTTGCGGGAGAGTGGAAAGCTTGTGCAGTCGCAATTCGACGAGCGCCGCAAACTCTTAAAGTCTGGGATCCAGACGCTCGGTGCATTGAGCAAACGTGGGTCGCGGCCGAGATTCGTGGTCGCCCATATTCTTGCCCCTCATCCGCCTTTCGTCTTTGGTCCAAACGGGGAGGAGAGGCGACCCAACACGCAATACTCCTACGCAGACGGATCACACTTTTTTGCGAATGGAGGAACCGAGGATGCGTATCGCTCGGGCTATCGGGACCAGCTTGAGTGGCTCAATTCCTCCCTGATTCCCCAGCTAGAGGCCCTCTGCAAATTGCAGCCTCCTCCGATCTTGATTCTGCAGGGTGACCATGGCTCCAAGCTGATGCTGGATCAAGAGTCCGCTACCCAAACCGACGTGAGAGAGGCGTTCGCAAACTTGATGGCGCTCAAAGTGCCCGAAGACCTTCGTCAAGAAGTCCCGATGAACTTGACCCCAGTGAACATCTTCCGGATTCTGATGAACGCAATCTTTGACACCAATTCGGCCATCCTGCCGAATCGATCGTACTTCTCTGCCTGGAGTCAGCCGATGCAGTTCACCGATGTCACCAAGCGACTGGATGAACAGGAGACCGTGCAGCAACTGCCACTTCAAAGATAGCGTGGTGGAGATGCGGTTCCTTTGAGCAACGCGACGGCGGCCTGTTTGTCCCCCGGGGTCAATTTGCCTTCGAGCACTTGCTCGAGGAGCCAGGCTTTTGCCCTTCCGACCTCGGGGCCTGGCTCCAAGCCGAGTGCGTCCATGATCTCCCGGCCGGAAAGAGGGCTCACCAGGGTCGAAAGCGGGGTCGCTCGCTGGACGGCCTCGATCTGTCGGCGGATCGGCGTAAGGTCAAGTCGTCGAACCCCCGGCCGAAGTGAGGCCGCATCGGCTTCAACCAAGGCCAAGAGTCTTTCGAGGTCAGATCCCATGTCGCGAATGACGCGACGGGCGGCGGTTGGAGTGAAGGTGGGCGAACTGCCAAGTCGCATGTGATTCTTGACAAGTCGAGCCACCCGATCCGCGATCTCGCCGGAGAAGCGCATCTGCAGCAGCCACGCGTGGCTCATCTCGGCTCCAATCACCTCGTGACTGAAGAACCGGGTGACTCCTCGCTCATCGAGAACTGCTGTCGGGGGCTTTCCAACATCGTGAAGGAGGGCTGAGAGTGTGAGAATGAGGTCGCCAACGCCCGCGTTGCGCACGACGAGCAGGCTGTGCTCCCAAACGTCGAGGTGGTGATATCCGCCCTGCTGAACTCCTGCCATCGCCACGCATATGGGTGCAAACTGAATCAAGAGCCCAAGATGGAGCAGGTCGGCAAGAGCCCGATCGGCGACCGCGAGCAGGAGCATCTTCTGGAGTTCATCCCGAATACGCTCTCGACTGATGATTGCGAGCCGGTGTGACTCTTGCCGGATCGATTCCGCCAGGCCGACCGCATAGTCGAAGCCTAGCTGATGCCGAAATCGAACAGCCCTCAGCATCCTGAGCGGATCCTCTGAAAACGTCTGTGCGGGGTCAAGGGGGGTCCTGAGCGTCCTGGCTTCCAGATCGGCCAAGCCGACACCAAGCGGATCGGCCACTCCTTGTCCGTGTAAGCCAAACAGGAGTGCATTGCATGTGAAGTCGCGTCTTCTGGCATCTTCGAGCAGAGTGGCGGGTTCGACAGTGGGCTTCCTCGAATCCCCTCGGTACGATTCCTTTCGGGCCGCCACAAACTCCATGGTCGAGCCCGCGACGTGAAGCATGGCGGTTCCAAACTGCTCATACAGGGCTGGAGCCGTCTCGGCAAGGCCGCGTCGAACCAAGAGTGCAACCAAGCCGTCACTCGTCAGACGATTGACTCCCTGGGACGGCCCGATCACGATGTCAAAGTCGGGAGATGTGCTCCGGCCTAGAAGCTCATCGCGCACGGCTCCTCCCACGACCCAAAGGCTGCCCTCGAATTCTGTGCCATGAGTCGCCTGGGCAAGCGCGCGCAATGGCTCGTGCCGCAGCATATCCATGGTTTCATTCTAATGGATCGCGGGGAGGGAGCGACATTTTTGCCGCCTGTCAAGAATAATGGGGACATGGCGAATGAACGGATTCCTCACCCATCGGCGATTACCCGTCGGGATTTCTTCAAAGCGGGCGCTTCGGTCTTGGCCGGAAGCACGGTCTTGGGAGCACTGCAAGGATGCGGAGGCTTCTCGGACGGAATCGGCCTGATCACCGATCGCTATGTTCTCGACGTTCAGTTTAGGGAGCTGATGGTCGGCAGCCGACGCTGCAGACTGCGATGCTACAACGGCCAGGTACCCGGGCCAACCATGCGCACGGCTCCCGGGCATCGGTTCCATGTCCGCATTGAAAATGGTCTGCCTCCTAACAAGGATCCCCAAATGGGCGGGGGTGGTGGCGGGCATGTGATGGGGCGTGCTCACCCCGGCGAAAGCGTATTCGAACAAAACACGCCGCATGCGTTCAACACCACGAACCTTCATGTTCATGGCCTTCAGGTGAGCACGCATCTCTTCGAACCGTTTGGCACGTCGGATCCGATGGCTCCACTGTTGGCGATCGAACCGGGGGAGGCCTTTGAGTACAAGTTCGTGCTGCCGGAGGATCACCCGTCCGGGCTCTATTTCTACCACCCGCATTACCACGGCTCCACGCTGCTGCAGGTCGTGAACGGAATGGCCGGAGCGATCATTGTCGAAGGCCCGATTGATCGTGTTCCTGAAATTGCTGCCGCCCGCGAAATTCCGATTTACATTACTGACCTTGGACTTTGCCCCTCGCCGGAGGACCCCAATCTTTGGCAGAACGACCCGACCCCGGGCAAGTATTTCAACTCACAGACTGGCCTGCCGCTCGACGGCTACATGTTGGGCAACTATATGCTCCAGATGTTTCTCGTGAATGGGCAGCCCGTGTTCGAGGAGGACTTCTCGACCGGCCAGCAGGTGAACGTCCAACTTCCGGTTCCCTCGGTCTCGATTCGACCGGGAGAAGTGGTGAGACTCAGAATTCTGAACGGGTCGAGCGACAGCTACATCCCGGTGAACCTCGAAGGTCATACGATGCACGTCATCGCCCTCGATGGCATCAACTTCCTCGCCCCACGTCCCGTCGACTACGATCCGAACGAACAACAGCTTCAATTGGCCGCCGCCAATCGTGGCGAAGTCCTGATCAAGGGCAGTGCGCCGGGTCGGTATCGGCTGTACCAGCCGGCTCACAATGAGCAGTTCGGGCCGAGCCCTGAGAAGCATCTCATGGACATCGTCGTCGAGGGCGAGCCGACCGACATGGCGATTCCAAGCGCGCTTCCAAAACCGGTACGCGAGTACCCCTTGCTCAGCGACTCACCGGTTAACGGCTATCACAGTGTTCAATTTAAGGTCACGTTCCCGTACAACGAACTCCCGACCGGAGTGGGGTTCTTCCTGAACAACCTGCTTTACGACGAGTTCCGCATCGATCATGTCGCCCACATCGGTGACGTCGAGGAGTGGACGCTCACGAACGTCAGCGGCGAGGGACATCCGTTCCATATCCATGTCAACTCCTTCGAGTTAATGTCGATTGGCGGGGTCAAACAGACGCCTGGCACGTTCAAGGACGTCCAGTGGATCCGACCGAATGAACCGGTCGTGATCCGCATGCGCTTCAAACAATGGACCGGCAAGACGGTCTATCACTGTCACATCCTCCCTCACGAGGACACGGGCATGATGCAAAACTTCATGATTCGCCGCTAGCCCATGGCCCCCTCTCCACTTCGGTGGAGAGGGGGCTCGCGTTATCGGCTGCCTCTGACTCTTCTGATCAGAATCGTACTGACGAAGAATGCGATCGCACCGAGGCCGAAAATGGCACGGTAGCCGAGACCGAAGGTGGATCGGTTGAGCGCATCGACGGCCGCTCCGGCAGCTCCCGAGAATATCTGGACACTCGATTGGCTCATTTGCCAGACACCCATGTCCTTGCCCGCCGTTTCGCCCTTGGGCAATATGTCACTGACGAGCGCCCAGTCGGCAGCTAGGTACATGCCGTAGCCGACCCCAAAAACCATCGACAGGACCCAGATCAGTCCAAAGTTCGGGACGAGAGCAAACGGAATGAGCACGACTGACATCACCGTTCCAGCGATGTAGATGAGACGTTTCCTTCCAATTCGATCGCTCGACTTCGCCGCCCAAACCGAGCCAATCGCGCCGAAGAGGGAGATCGTCAACGCGATGACGTTGGTCGCCATCCCCGCGTCGCCGAGTTTGAAAAATCCAAACACGGAGAAGTCCTTCACGACATCGCCCAAGTAGAAACGCAGGTAAGGCTGAATGAGATAGAAGCCCAGCGAAAACAGGAAGCGGGTGAACCACACCCAGAAGAAGTCCTTGTACTTCCACGGTTCGATCCATCCTCGCACAAACGACTTCAGGAAGGGTGCCCGATCTTCTGCGACGGGATGAGGCGTCTCGCCTCGGAGGCACGAAATCGTCCACAGCGCGGCAAGCACGTTTACCACTGCAATGCCGACGTAAATCGACTCGACACTGCCATGAACCAGAAACGCGTAGGCACCGACCGCAACTTGGCCGAGCAGCGTCATGAGGCCCATGATCCCCGAGGCTCTGCCGCGCCGCTCTTCGGGTACGAGGTCGGGAATCAGTGCGCTGTACGGCCCGGTCCCCACATCGTCAGAGACCTGAAGCAGCAAGTAGCCGATCGCGAGCACGACGATCGAGGGTGCCTGCATGAGAACCATCAGCGCGATGACCGTCATCGCGGCACCCAAGGCTACGAAGGGCTGACGCCGACCCAGCCTGTCACTCAAATGGCCAAAGATCGAAGGCCCGATCATCGCCCACGCGGCACCGATCGCGAAGACGAGACCCCAATACGTGTTCTTGTCGCCGCCCGGCACGATCTTCTCGATTTGGCCGGGAAGAACGACCTGCAGGAGGATGAACCACTTCGCGCTGGTCGCAAACCAGTACGCGGAGACCCCGTAATACCAACTGGATCGGTCGCGAAATACGCTCACCGCGCGCTTTTACCCGCTTCCCGTGATAGACTGCCGAACATGTTGAGCCTCACTCTTGCCGTCTTGTCGCTCCAAGTCGACGTTAAGCTCGCGCCGAGCGGAATTGCTGCCGTGCGCGGCTACGTCCCTCACCGCCTCACGCTTGCCCCCACCAAACCCGACGGAGTCCGGTTGGAGCCAAAGCTGCTTGGCAAAGCTGTTTATGGCGTCCTCGAACTTGGACCCAAGGAAAACCCAGCAAAGGTATTCGTTCTGGTGGACGAAGCACCAAACGAAGATTGGCGGCTCTATGTCGATGCCAATGGCAATGGTGACCTGACCGATGATGGAAAGGCCGCCGAATGGAAAAAGCGCTTGGACAAGGGCCAAGACGGCAAGGAATACGCCACCTATCTGGGTTGGGCGAGCATCAGGGTGAACGGCTTTGCCGATCCTATCCGCTTCGGCATGTACCGCTTCGATCCCACCGATCCGCGTCGCGCTCAGCTCGCCAGCATGCTCCTGTACTACTGTGACTACGGGTACAAGGGCAAGGCTACGCTTGGAGGCAAGCCCTATGACGTGACCATTGTGGACGACACCGCGACGGCGAACTTCCTTGGCGACAAGTCTGCGGAGGCCAAATCGTCGGGCATTCAGCTGCTCATCGATGTGAATGGCAACGGTAAGATTGATGCACGGGGCGAGAGCTACGATGCAGCCAAGCCGTTCAACATCGGCGGTACGACCTACGAAATCAAGGGCATGACTTCAACCGGAGTCGGCTGGGCCTTCGAGAAATCCAACCAGACGGTCGCCGAAATCCTGCCGCCACCCGACTTGAGCACCGGTAAGGCCGCAATCCCCTTCACGGCAACGACCGTGGAAGGCAAGCCTCTGAACTTCCCCGGCGACTACAAGGGCAAGATCGTGATGCTCGACTTCTGGGCAACCTGGTGCGGTCCTTGCAAAGGCGAACTACCCGGATTGGTGAAGGCGTACGAAACCTATCACAGCAAGGGCTTCGAAATCGTCGGTATCAGCCTGGACCAAGAAAACCAGACCGACAACCTCAAGAAGTTTCTGGTCGATTGGAAGATGCCGTGGCCGCAGATCTACGACGGCAAGTTCTGGAAAGCCGAACTCGCTCAGCTCTACGTCGTCAATTCCATTCCCGCGGCGTTTCTAGTTGACGGAGATACGGGAAAGGTTATCGCTTCCGGCGGGTCGTTGCGTGGCGAGCTATTGGAGTTAACGTTGAAGAAAGCACTCAAACTCTAGCCACACCGAATGTACTTTCGACATCCCGGCGATCCGCACATTCGCGAAAGGCTTTCAAACTGTAGCCCCTTTGAATGTACTTTCGCCGTCCCGGCGAATCCCCGTCACAGTAAAGCCGACGGTCTCAACATGTGGATTCGCCTGGACGGCAAAAGTACATTAGGAGGGGCAATCCGTCATCCTTACTTACTGAGTCGCAAGCCGAGTTCCGCCCACTGCTGGGCGTCGATTTCGCTGGGGGCACCCATCATCGGGTCGGCACCTTGACCAATCTTGGGAAAGGCGATCACTTCACGAATGTTATCATCGTCGGTCAGAAACATGATAAGGCGGTCAATGCCCGGAGCAATGCCACCATGGGGAGGTGCCCCATACTCGAATGCCTCGATCATGTGTCCAAATCTGGACTTTATCGTTTCCTCGCTTAGACCGAGAAGCTTGAAGCATCGTTCTTGAATGTCGGGGCGATGGATGCGGATGCTTCCACTTGCCCATTCCGTTCCGTTGCAGACAACGTCATAGCAGTCTGCTCTGATCCGGCCTGGATCGGTTTCGATATAAATGAGATCGTCGGCCTTCGGTGCCGTAAACGGATGGTGAGTTGCATCCCATCGATTAGCTTCGGGATTCCATTCGACTAGCGGAAAGTCCAAAACAAAGCAGAATGCCAGCTTTCGCTTGTCGCGCAGGCCGCATCGTTCGCCGACCTCAACTCTTAGGCGATACAGTACATTGTTACCCACCGAATAGCCATCAGCGATAAAGCAGAGCAGGTCGCCAGGCTCGGCCTTGGCAATAGAGAGAATCTCCTCAAGTTCCTCCACCTTGAAGAACTTCGCGATTGAGCCCTTAACAGCTCTTCCATCGGGAAGCATGATGGCTCCTTCGCCTGCATCCGCTGGATCATGGGCCACTGCAAGCGAGGCCATTCCCTTTGCACCAAATTCCTTACAGAACTCTTCAAGAATCCCCACTTCTTTGCGCGAGAGCGAAGCTCCTCCAGGATATCGCACGCCGCGCACGAATCCACCACCTTCGACACAAGCCTTGAACACTCCGAAACCTGAATCCTTCACTGCTCCGGAGACGTCGAAGAGCTGCAACCCAAATCGTAGATCGGGCTTATCACACCCATAAAGGTGCATCGACTCATCGTAGGTTAGCCGGACAAATGGTTCGACATGATCTTTGGGCAACTCGAATTCATCGATTAGGCCATTGATGACGTCTACCGAAAGCCCTTCGATCAGTTGAAGAACATCCTCTTGAGTGCAGAACGACATCTCAAGATCCAATTGAGTGAACTCCGGTTGACGGTCCGCGCGTTGCGCTTCATCTCGGAAGCACTTTGCAATCTGGTAGTACCGCTCGACACCGGCGACCATCAGCAGCTGCTTATACTGCTGCGGGCTTTGAGGAAGCGCATAGAACTGGCCCGGATCAAGGCGATAAGGCACGAGATAGTCTCGCGCCCCCTCGGGAGTCGACTTGGTGAAGATCGGAGTCTCAATTTCAAGAAAGCCCCTCTCGTCAAGGTAGCTTCTAATCTTCTTCACTGCCGCCGCACGAAGGGCAAACTTGCGATGCATCGAAGGGCGCCTGAGGTCGAGGTATCGGTACTTAATCCTCAATTCCTCATTAACGCTAGACATCTGTTCCTCATCGCTAACTGGAAAAGGCAAGGGCTTCGCCGGGCCGAGGACGGAATAGCCGGAGACGATGACTTCGACATCGCCGGTCGGCATATTGGGGTTGCGCGTCTGCTCACCCCGCATCTGGATGATGCCCGTGACGCTCAGGCACGTTTCACTGCGAATCTCTGTCAGATTCGGAAGCGAGGCTGGATCGAGCACGAGCTGCACAATTCCAGTCCGATCCCGCAAGTCGATGAAGCAGACGCCGCCCAGGTCTCGGACTCGGTGGGCCCAACCATTCAAGACGATCTGCTGACCAGCGTCGGCGGCACGGGGCTCACCGCACGTATGTGTACGTTGCGCGAAACTCATGGGAACCGAGAGGATACCCGGTGAACCCGAAGTCTCCTAGAATCCGACTGAATTGTGCTCTCCATGGACAAACATCCTGTATGATGTAAGGGGAAGAACCTCGTGAGGAGCGTACGAATGAAGCACTTGACCAAAGTCGCCACGGCCTTTCTATTGGGAGCGGTCATGCCCGCACAGGCGATCGTCATCCGGCACGATGTCGCCGATGCCGACTATCGAACACTCGCAGCTAACGCCAAATACGCCGCGGTGGGACTCCTGGAGTTCGAAAATGAAAACGCAAGGGGCATCGGCACCGGCAATTACATTGGTGTGGGAACCGGCGGCAAGAAGTGGCTCGTCACGGCGGGCCATGTCCTCGATAGAGACCTAACTAGTCTCAAGTTCACAGTTGGGGGTCGGATCTACGATGTCGAAATCAGCAGTATGCGATGGTGGACCTCACATGAAAGTGGTCGCGACGACATCGCCGTTGCTCGGATTCTAGATCCTGACAATACACTCACCGTTGCGCCTGCTCGCTTTTGGAATTCGACCTTGCCGATCCCAAACGCGCTGGGTGACCGGCTCACCGGCACCGTCGTAGGGTTTGGGCAGACGGGTGTTGGCAATTCCAATGATCGCACCACGGACAAGGTCAAACGCGCGATGCAGAACCGCATCGATGCGCTCAACCTGACCTACAACCGAGGAAATGACGAACTCTATGGCTACATTTCCGATTTCGACAAGAATGACGCGGCCAACAACACGCTGGACAAGGACGACTTCCCAGCCGCCAACCTCTGGGCCGGCCAGAAGTCGGAACGGGCATGGCTGGGACTGGAAGGAGCTGGAGACGAGGGAGATTCCGGGGGAGGGTTGTTTACCGAAATTGGCAACCGAACCGTTATGATCGGCGTGACGAGTGCCGCAACAAGGCTCGGCACGGGAGGACGCTCGACGTATGGAAGCTACACCCAATACTCCCCTTTCAACAGGGAGTTCGCTCAGCGAATCGATAAGTGGACGGGTATCAAGGCCGTTCCGGAGCCGTCAACTCTCCTCGTCGTTCTTGGGGGATGCCTATTCCTCCGCAGGCGGGTTAGTTCGTAAGGTGCCGGGTCGGGGACGTCTGCTAGAGCCGCAAGAAATAGCGACGCCCCGCCCAACTCGTGTTTTCAGCGCTCGCGCCAGCTTTGGACCTTAAGCGTGAAGAAAAGTTTGTCACCGGGCATTGCCGGTGGCATGTTCGTCGGCAACGCGGGCACTTGATAGATCTTCGGGACGTTGGTGCCCATGTCGAAGAAGTTACCCACGAACGTTCCCAGAATCTCGTTCTGCTTGGCGCTTTTGATACGCCCCTGAGCATAGAATGCCCCTGCTAACTTCAATTGCGAGTCGCCGCCACCACAAGCCAAGTTCATGTTTTCCTTGGCAAGCAAACCGATGCGGGCCGTCGTCGGGAACGTCAAGCCAGTAGCAGGCAGAAGATTGCAGCTGACAGAGATATCTCCCTTACTGAAAAGGGTTCCGTTACCGGCATAGTTTATGGTCTCGTGTGATGCGCCAATTTGAATATCCCCCGTAACACGAACAATACCGTTGATCGTCAGCTTGGCTGGTGTCGCGTTATTTCCGTTCCCAGATGCAGGCACGAACGAAATCGAGTTTCCGGAAGCATCACTATATGAAAAGGCCGCAGTATTGGCTCTTATGAGAGACAAGTTTACGGTGAGGCTTTTCGCGTCCAGGTATGCTTCCTGGTTCGTCCATATTGTTCCCGTTTTGTCGACGTACTGTTCTGCTCCGATACCACTGATCAGTGGAAACTTGAATCCGAGGTTGCCAAGATCATAGGAATTGCTGGTGCCGTTATCGCTAAAGACCGAACTTGCACCCTGGTTGCCGGTGTATCCATCGCTCACGTAAGAGCCATCAATCGTTGCCTTGCTCGAACCTCCATCCACCACGCTGCTGGTTCCGATACTGGCATTCCCATTGATCGAGATTCGTCCGTGCTTGCAGCGCACCTCTGTTCCCAGCGTTTCGATTCCGCCAATCTGCGGAGCAGCCGGAACTCGCGCTTCCAAGGTCGCGTCCATTCCCGAGTAGTTGTTTCCGATATACGCGGTGCCACCAAGGGTTGAATTGAGATCCGTTTGCGTTAGAGGAGGATCGTATATACCATTCTGATTCGAATCATTGTACGGCTCTGCACTGTTCCACACACCGTCGTTGTTGGCATCAGCAAACGGCTCGCCGGGATCCCAGACGCCGTTACGGTTGCTATCGGTGAATGTCTCCGCTGCATCCCATCTGCCGTTTCCATTGAGGTCGGAATAGGCCTCGCCGTCACCAAGAATATGAACCGACCCACGGATATCGACGTTGCCGTTGATGGCCTGCCCGGAAGCACCGGTTCCGGCAAAGATCGCGTTGTTCCAGATTCCAACGTTTCGGGCGCGAATCATACTTCGAACGCTCTTGGACATCCCACCATACGTAACCGTCGCCGTGACCCACGCGTAAGTATTATCGACCTGTGGGCTAACCGTCGTTGTTGCCGTACATCCCGGCGCCAGTGCATTCAGATCGTTCGAGATCGTGTTTTCTGAGGCGACGAAGACTCCGTTGTTTGCGGCAAGCGCGGCGTAGGACCGGGCAATCTGGAGATCGAGTCCTGCCTGCGCAGCCTGGAACGCTACCAGATTCGTCCGGTCGCGCTTCGCTCTCGTCATATTTTGTATGACGAGCCCACTTACGCCAAGGCTGACCGTAAGAAGCACCATGATTGTTATCAGGGCGATCATACTCGTTGATCCGTGCTGTTTTCGTTTCATTGGCTGTTCCGGATAAGCACCGTGCTCTTCATTCGCGCCCATCGCTGCGCTCCATTGACTTGGTCCTGCGTGATGAAATTGATCGTCACGGCACGACGGGAACCAATGGTCGTCAACTGAAATGGGGCATAAGCTTGGTTGTACTGACTCGAGTTTGGATCGGGGTCCGTGGTGGCAATCTTGCGCACCAGAATCCGGCCAGTTTGGTCGGTCAGGTTGCCGCCCGAAACGGTGTACGTTCGTGTTACGCCATCAGAGACAAGCGGAACAACATATTCCTTCTCGCCTGTCACGGGATCTGCGGAGCTCGCCCGCTTTGGGAGCGTAAAACTGATCTTCTTTCCTTCATTGGTGATCGAGATACTCTGCGCGGCTCGGATCATCTCTGACACGCGACGCATACCCTGTGCATTCTGCTGACTGATCGACACATCCGTCGTCGTCTTTCCAAAGGAGCGTAGTCCATAGATGAGGAGATTGACAATGACGAGGAGCGTGAATGACATGATTCCCATGCCCGTCATCAATTCCATCAATGTGAAGCCGCATTGTCGCCTTGTCCTCATCGGTAACCTCCCAAGATCGTTCCGGTCGTTACGCTCATTGTCTTGCCTTTTGATGACTTCCAGGTGATCGTCACATCGAGCCGAACGCTTTGCGCGTCCAGTTGAGTCACGGCGAGCGACCCAGTACCGTTTTGCAACGCTTGGCTTGGGCTATAGCGAGAGGCTTGATCGAGGGGGATATTGCTGAAGCTGTAGGGAGGCTGAGTTTGGCCGGAATCGATGAGATTCAGGCCCGTCAAAACCTGGGGCGTAATGTCCGAGGGTTTGAGGAGATTGAGTTGCTCCACTAGACGTTGCGACATTTGCTGCGCGATTGTCTCATCTCTCGCAATGCGCTGCGACCGAGCGATCGTGGGAAAGAGGCTGAAGAAACTCAGCGAAGCTACGGAAAGTACGAACACCGCAATGAGTAGGTCAATCAGAAGGGCGCCGCGACATCGTCTTGCGCGCTTTCTTGGATGCGTCTTGCAAATGGTCACCAGTTCATTTTCGGTCAGATGGCGCATTGTCTATAGTCCTGCGAATCAGAATGTCCGGTCCGTCTTGAGTGTACACAGACGCTCTCCCATCTGAGTCCCTTCCATGTCTAGACACGGATTTCACATCTCCGTTCGGTACTTCTAGAGAGTCGCGTCTATCGATGTCTAGTCACTGAACAGACACCGATCCGTGATTGAATCGCTCAGACTTTCCAGCCTGCCTCACGCATTTTTGTCACAATTGCTTCTCAACCCCCTAAACTTCCAGTGCCCCTGAGCCGATGAGAATACCAGTGGTACCCGTAGCAAACGCTGTGGTCGTGCACAGCTTCCGCTTATGGGACCTAATGCAAGGAAAATGCGTATGAACAAGACTCTCTTGATTAGCATGTTCGCCGTGTCGACAATGGCCGGCGGCGTCGTTCTATCCTCTCAGGCAACGGCTGGACCCACCGCGCGTACGGTTCGACTCCAGAGTACGTCTCCCGGCGTTCAGGACAGTGGCAACATCAATGTTAGCGGCACCGTCAAGGCGGGTCGCTTCGTTGGCGATGGCCGTGGCCTGACCGGAATCACAGCAACGCTCGATCCGGGCACCTACACCGGGCAGTACACATTCAACAACCCCGCGAATTCATGGTATGGTGATGGTTCCCACCTAACCGGAGTAATCGCTCAGGGTATTGCTGCAGGCTCATACTCGCAGGCACTAACCTTCCAAAATGCTGCCAACGTCTACTTTGGCGACGGCTCTAACCTCACTGGAATCGTAGCCAGTGGCCTCGGCGCAGGAACTTACGCCAACGCCTACAGTTTCACCAACCCTGCGAACACGTTCTTCGGTGACGGATCCAACTTGACAGGCATTGTCGCCAGTGATCTCGCAGCAGGAACGTATTCAAATGCGTACACCTTTAGCAACGCCGGCAACTCCTTCACGGGCAATGGTGCCGGATTATCCAACGTGAGCGCAAGCGGCCTCGATGCTGGCACTTACGCCAATGCGTACACCTTTAGCAACGTCGGCAACTCCTTCATTGGTGACGGTGCCGGACTCACCAACGTATCGGCCAGTGCACTCGCCACCGGAACCTACGCGAACGTCTACACCTTCAACAATGCGGGCAACGCGTTTACCGGTGATGGCGCCGGCCTCACCAATGTAGCGGCAGCCACTTTGCTTGCCGGTACCTATGGCAACGCATATAGTTTCACCAATGCGGCCAACTCCTATGTTGGTGATGGCTCGGGGCTGACAAACGTTTCGGCTACCGGACTTGCAGCAGGAACTTACTCCAATGCTTACACGTTCGACAATGCGGCGAATTCGTACTTCGGAAATGGTTCGAATCTCACTGGCGTGACAGCCTCGGGGCTCGCTTCCGGAACGTATGCGAATATCTACTCGTTCAACAATGCCGCAAACTCCTACGCTGGTGATGGTGCAGGGCTCTTCAATCTGACAGCCAGTGCGTTAGCTGCCGGTACGTATGGCAATGTTTATACCTTCAACAATGCCAGTAACTCATTCACCGGTAACGGCGCCGGACTCACCAATGTGAGCGCGAGCGGTCTAGCTGCTGGCACCTACGCGAACATTTACGCGTTCACGAATGGCAGCAATAACTTCAACGGTGTCTTCACGGGTGCATTCGCCGGCGATGGTACGCTCGTTACCAATCTCCAGGCCAGCAACTTGCAGGGCGTCGTCGCGAACGGTAACCTTCCAACCGATCTCGCGCGCTTGAACGCGGCCAACACGGTCAATTCGGCGACTGCGGCGTTCATCATCGCGAACACCTCCACGGGGAGTGCGATCAACGCTTCGGCAGCTTCAGGAGATGGCATCGTTACGGGAACCAACGGTTCGGGTAACTATGGGTTGTTCTCCTCGGTCGGAAGCACCGGGAATGACAGCGTCGCTGGAAGATTCGAGAATACGAACGCGGCATCCAACGCAAGCGTCGTCGAGATCATACAGCCGGGTCCTGGCAATGCCGCTACAATTGTCGGCAATGTCCTCATCACGGGGGATGTCACGGTCAGTGGCAACATGTCCAAGGGCGGCGGCACCTTCATGATCGATCATCCGGTCGATCCCGAGAACAAGATTCTCTATCATTCTTTCGTTGAGTCGCCCGATATGATGAATATCTACAACGGTACCATCACCTGCGACAAGAATGGTAACGCCACTGTGAAACTGCCAAGCTACTTCGAGGCACTGAACAAGGAGTTTCGATATCAGCTCACCTGTATTGGAGGCTTCTCCACCGTCTACGTAGCTACTGAGATCAAGGGAAATTCCTTTACGATCGCCGGTGGCAAACCAGGTCTGAAAGTCAGTTGGGAGGTTACCGGAGTCCGAAAGGATCCCTATGCCAATCAGAATCGCGTTCAGCCTGAGGTTGACAAGACCGCATCTGAACGTGGTCTCTATGTCCACCCGGAAGCATACGGGCAGCCGTCGGCCAAGCGCATGGGCAGCCGGCCTTCTACTCGATAAGAGCACCGGAAGTCGTGACCCCCTTCTTGCTTGGAGGGGGTCATTTTCTTGCCGAGAAATGGGCGAACGTTACGGGTAACTGCCTAAAGGCACGGTAGTGGTGTCGACCAAACTCTGACAGGCCATCCTCGGATCGATGATCAAACATTGCGGCAAAGAACCCGGTCACGTTCATCACTTTGCTCAGGGGCTCGAACTTCAGCTCCGTAAATCCGGCACGCACAAGGCCCTTCGCGATCTCTTCAGGAGACGGCGTCCGTTGAGCGTAAAGACGATCGAACTCAGCCAGTTCCAAGATCTCAGCCGTCGAGAGCGAATCCGGCTTGCGGACCACGTCCTTGATATACACCTCACCTCCTTTACGTAAGCACCGATAGGCTTCCCGTAAGACGCTAGCGATATCGACGGCATAGCCCAGGGACTCAAAGAAGACAATCCGATCGACGGACTCATCTGCTATTGGACAGTTGTGGTAATCGGCCATAAGGATCGTAACCCTCGGGCTGCCCCCTGTTGAGACGACATGTTGCTTTGTCGACTCGGCCTGTTGCGACGAAATCGTGAGCCCAATGACTTCAACACCATCGACTGCCTGCGCCAAAGCAATGGCTGGCCCCCCTGTCCCACACCCCATATCGAGAACGGTTTCACCTGCTTTGACACCGCAGGCTTTCACAAGGTTCAGCAGAGTCTGGGTCGCATCGGGAGACTTGCCGATCAGCCCTGCCTGATATGTTGCACCGAGGGCGCTGACAATCGTGTCGTTATGCGAATCGTAGTACGAGCGCGATCGAGCGACCGACACGGGGGGAATCGCCGTAAATTGGTCAAGAAGTTTCCTGGGAAGTACGTCCGCGAGCGGCCGGTACACCGTCCACGTTGGCTCCTTTGCAGGGTCACTCAATCGGCACTTTATGTATCTCCTTCCTTCACCTAATGCGGTCGGCTTATTCCACAAGTCTCGACAGACATCCGGAATGTCACTTTCCACCATGGGCTCGAAATCAACCACCATGGAGCCCGCCGTAGAAGGATCTAAGCTGACGAATACATGCTCGCTTGACGGAAATTGTTCCGCTATGGCGAGGTACTGGCGGCAAAGCCCCTCAACTACAAGACCCGAGTTCGCCATTGAACTCAGCGTTGGCTGAAGAAGTTCTCTCCGTATTCGACACGAGATCCTCGGAACTGGCCGATCGCCTTGCCACTTCGCAATGAGTGCCCACAAGGATCCTGCGTCGCTTAAGGCGGGGCCGAAACCTGGTTCGATAAGGCTCGTCTCAACTTGGTAGCCGGATTTCTCTGCCAAGAGTCTCAGACCCAGGCGAAGGGTCGAGATCGGATAGGTGTTCCTTGGATCGATCACAAAGTATTGCGACAGCGCTCGCTTTACACCCCTAGCAAAGGAGTACTTTGTCCACCTGCGCGGATCGAGTTCAAATCTGGATCGGAATTCACGATCCAATTGGGTAGCAGATAGTGGAAGCCCTTTAGCAAATTCCCCGAACTCAAAGGGATCGTACTGGAATACGCTTAAGCCCACATTGTCCGGCGACAAAGGGGAATTGCTGATTTCAGCGTTTGCGATCCAGTTGAGCCGCAAACCCTCTAGCGGAGGAATCAGCCAAGAAGATGCTGTTCCAACCATTCCTGCTCACCCATTGCGAGTAACAAGTTCGTACCCGCTACACGTTGGTCCATCACCTCACTCTGGGCCAATTGCCGGGCTCTCTCTCGCACCGCCGTTCCAAGGGCCGTCAACTCCGTCAGTGCTTGCACCCGGACGCGATAGTCTTCGTGACCTAGTGCTTCCACGAGGACGTCAACCGCATCGGGCCCCTCAGTCTCTCGCAGTCGGATAAGCAATTCGGCCACGACAAGGGGGTGCGCTTCCTGGCTTAGCGCCCCTCTAACATCATCAACCCGGGTGCCGACAGAAAGGGCGAGAGTTCTCACCGAACCCGACGTATGAGACAACAAGGGAACCAACTCATCCGAGAAGAGGCTCTTCGCTGAGCCCAACGATTCAATTCCCCTTAAGCTTTCGAGGACGACACTGTCGTACTCACTTCTAACGGCATGACGTAGAAGACCTACTGATTCCAGCGGAAAAGCACGTGCTCCCCAACGAAGGAGCCAGCACTGAGCCTCCTCTCCAAGGGATGACCAGTTATCTGCCAGCATTCTATAAGTAGACAAGCCTTGGTCCTCGAGAAGCAGCGTAGCGGCGCGTAAGTACGGCCCGTTTAACTCATCGATCCAGAACCTTAGATTAGTCGCGGAAACTTCAGGTGCTACAGAAACCCCTTTGCTATTACTGACGCTCACCCTAATCGCTGTCTTATCGTCCAGTTCTGACGCATTAATCAGCAAGTCCGCACCAATCTGAGCATGCAGCATGGAATCCGTCTGCATTGCTAATGCTCTATAAACGGGCAGTCCGTCGAGAACAGGCTCACGTGATAACCGATCAGCGGCAACCCTGACGAGATCGGGTTCACCATAATAGCCGAGTATCCTTCGCATAGCAGGCGGAACTCGCGGGTCGTCAAGCACCGAAAGGGCGGATGCGACGAGGTGTCGATACACCGGAACTTCCGAGCGGAACAGTTGATCAACCAACTCGTCGATCAAATCCACACCTTGATACGAGCCGAAGGCCACCGCTTTATCGGGAGCTTGCATGACCGCCGCGAGCACGGCCGCTCGTGTTTGCAGGTTGCTGCTTCTCAGTGCCACCAGCAAGTCTTCGGCAGTCCGGAGCCTCACTTGGTCAATCGGCACCTCCTGCTGATCCGTCATACAGCGACGGACTCCGGATCAAGGACGAAGGCAAGCCTCGAAGGCTCCATGGCACCAGCCCCCGTAGCTGAGCTGCTTAGGTTTTGTCCAATCGTGTTCGATTTCGTATTGTCAAACGGACCGGCGTTTACCTGGATTCCAAAAAGACCCAGGAGGTCAACGTTGATTGACAAGCCAATGCTAAACACCTTGAGAGCCCAGGCTTGGGCAAAGAAGCCCCCAGTCAGGATAAATCCAGTAGTGTTCTCGAAGTCGACCGCCATGGTTGTCGGATTGGCATCGGCAGCGGAACTTGAAGTCCCGGTAATTGAACCATTGACATTCGTTATGTTCGAGTATGTCGCTGAACCCACTGAGATGGTCTTCATTTGGACCTTTACGGGCGTACCGAGACCGATTTGCGGTCCAATCGCGAAGCCTCCCCAGATGGCGCTTAGCGCTTCGTCGAGCGCATAGATCGGCGCTAGAGGAGTCTCCTCCAGGAAGGGCACGATGTTGATGGGTAACGTAAGGACCGGTGTTGCGTTGGCATATGGCCCCGTACTGAAGTTGTCGTTGCTCGTGGCGAAGAAGCCGTAGGCCTGTGCCAGATTCGGGATAACATTGGTCACCGTCTTGAATAAGACCCCCTCGTCGTCATCGAGTGCTTTCTTAATGACCTCGATCAGAATAGAAAAGAGATCGATCGTGGCATTGATATTGAAGTTAACCAGATTGTTCCAGCTTCGCGAAATGTGACTATGCCAGCCATCCCATACCCAGTGGAAGTCCGCATTGGCAATGTTGAAATTGATTACGAACGTGACATCGATGCCGAAGAGCATGCCCGCATCCATACCATCATTGGTCGCGGACAAGGCCAAGGAACTGCCTCCCGAAGTGTTTGCTGTGCTACCTTCCAAAAAGACTTTGATGGCATAGCGAGGGCCGCACAATCCAACGAAGACCTCGTACTGGGCATTTGCACTGAGTTTTATGACCAGGAGATCGATGCTGACGCTGAAAATGTTCCCGTTCTTCTCGTAGCCGACGTCAATCGACAGTCCTTGGATCATATCGATACCAAAGCAGATGTCCAGAGGATCAGTTGTTCCGAGTTCCGTCTTTGCAATTGTTGCCATGCTCTTGTCCTTTACGAAAGGGGGATTCCCACGATGATCGATTGCGAGCCGTCATTGAAATCGACGACGAATGCGATGCGACCCTGCGAGTCGCTCTGCGTCGAATGTGTACCCTGGACGATCGTGTAGACCGTCTTGCCCGACACATTTGGTATAGAATCTCCTGTTTTCAGAATCGTCTTCGACTGTGTCCCATTCGACACCACTAGCTCTGTCCCATTGTCAACGACGAGGACATAGTAGGCAAGCCCGTTATCGTCCACGATTCCGTTTCCGCAATTCTGAATCGTATTGCCTGAAGGAGATGTTCCACCCGACTGAGCGAGAGTCGTTGTTACGCCGTTGACGGTGTAATTGAGCTGAGTCGTTGTGGGCGACGTATTCACGCAAACCAAGGAGATGGCACTGTTGATACGGGGGCCCATGTAGGTGTCTCCCACGCCACTGGTGGCTCGGCCCACGGCTGGCGGAGCCGCGATCAAGTGTGCTCTCGAACGGGCGTTTCCTCCGAGGACACTCGCACGCATTGCGGATCGAGCACCCCGTCCAGCACTTTGCGCCGTCTGGTCGTTCGAAAACACCTGAACCACGTAATTCTGGTTGTTGTCCAAGGCGAGCAAACCCATGCGCGATATCGGCGTATCCGTATTCGGCAAGTTGCTGCCGGTGGACTGGAGCAACGTCACTTGTGTCGGGTCGACGTTATTTGCGGCACCAGGGAACAGGAATAGGCCCTGAGCAATCGTGGCTTGGGCTACGGGCAAGGAGTTAAAGTTGGGAGGAACACTCACGTTGCTGGTCGAATAGTCAGCAGTCAAGAGTAAGTCGCCGTTATCGTTGATATCGACGTCCGTGTAATGACCACCGTAGGTGATTCCGCTTGGTCCCTTTGTAAGATTCGCGACAAAAGGTGCCAATCCAGTTCCCTGGGGATTCATAAGGACAAGCGGAGGGTCACCTTGTTGGCTCACAATGTGACAGTCCGTGGAGTTCACTCCCTGGTTGTTGATCGCCGAGTTCCAAATCTTATCGACAATATATCCTGGTCCCTGCTGTCCAGTTCGTAGTAGAGTAGCACCGTTCGAGACACTAGGAATGCCTGAGCCGGAATAGCCAATACCAATCGTGTAAACGCCTTGTGGCCCGCTGTCGCTCACCTCAACGCCATTGAATAACAGCGTACCGTCATTGTTCGTGATGCCGCCAGCCAAGCCGTAGATCGAAGGAAGTACAGAGTCGCCAGGTGTGTACACACCGTAGAATGCAAAACTGCTCGGTAAGGGCGGAGCCTTACCTGGTCCGCCAACGAACCCTCCGCCGCCCCCAAGGACAGGTGTGCTGCCTCCGCAACCGACTCCAGCACCCGCCAAGAGTGCTCCTCCCATTGAGCCCGCCGCTAAGCGAAGAAAATCCCGGCGGCTGGCGCCGATATTAGGGTTTGAACTGTGGTCACTCATAGATTAATCTCTCGTTCAGTTGCTCGTCGCTCTATTAAAAAGCAAGTTGATGACGGTGGAATCGGGTGTCAAGGTTTGCTGGGTTCGGTCTCGATCGTAGATGCCAGGTGATCTTTCGTGCGCGTGCAGCAATTCGAATTGCGCTCCCACCCCATACTGTATCTCAATGCCATTGTCGAAAGGTGTCGATGTTCGCCAGACGCTGCCCACATTTACCGGAAACTGAGTCGTACTCGTCGGATTCATAGTCTTCGGGTAGTAATCGAGCACCAGGCCGCCTACATAGGTGAAGCCATCATGCCAGTTATCGTCGACCACGTTGTAGGGACTCTCTTGGAAGAACTCCCAACCCGTAGCATTCGCTGGATTCGCAAAGAAATTGTCGATATCGACTCCCCAGCCTGGAATAGACTGAGGGTTCGCGGGCAGACTTAAGCTCCACGGATAGGACGCCTGCCCTCCGTTGTATTGGAGATTGGCACTAATCGTCGCTTGGTAAGAGCCGGCCGACGAAATAGGAGCCTGCTGCACGAGAAAGAGTTCGTTTCCATTGCCACCTGGGTTAGGCGCCATTTGCACCATCGCATATCGCTGGTAGTACCCCTTGGTTCGCTCACTATCGTTTGTTGGCGTACCCGGATCCGTAAGACCCGTCGCATATGCAATCAGATACTGGTATTGGTTTCCGGTTCCGCCGTCATTGTAGTAGACATTAAAGCTGAATGTTACATTCGTAGTGACCGTCTGACCAGGCACGACATTCCCGTTGATCGAGGTGAATGCGTCCGTGACCGTTACTATATAGCTCTTGATCGACGAAGGGGGATCGGTTCCTCGGGTGAGCTGTTGTGGAGTACGGCCCTGCAACCTCAAATTCGTCATGCCCACGAAATTGCTTACGCTGTTTGCATCGGGCTCAAACTCATAGGCAGAATCAGCATGGCTTCCTTCAAGCACGCCGTCTGGTCGTAATCGCGAGAACTTGACCTTGCGCTGTCCCTTCTGGTGGCCAAGATGCAGGATATCAATTCCACGAGCCGTCGGCGTGACGAGATAGCCGTCGTGATCTCCCTTCAAGTAAGCACCAATCTTTTGAGAAGCGAGCGTTGCCCCTCGCTTATGATTCTCGTTGACATTCAAGAAGAGAATGGGCACGCCAGCCTTTGTTGCGTCATCTATAGAATCTAGTGCCTCAATCTCAGCTGCCGAAGCAGTCGTGCCATCAATCACAAAGAGCGATACCTTCGCAAAATTCTGGTTTGGCCGATACATTTGCCGAGCGTAGGTCTTCAGCAATTCCTGATAGATGGGTCCGGAGGCACTCCGGAAGACCACCATGCGCGCACGCCCATCCGACGTGCCTCCGCACCCGTAGGGTACGAGAAGCACGAGAAAGAGAGCAATCAAGACAAAGAGTCGGATTACCTTCATGGGTTGCCACCGCTAATACTACTCATATCAAGGTCAACGATAAATGGCTCACCACCGAAAGCAATGGTGTTGTAGTGTTCATGGTACTCGAAGATGTCGTTCTTCACGTACAAGTAATCGAGATTGGAAAACGAGAAGCACGCGACTTGAATGGTGTCGTTCGAAATGATCTGGGTGCGCCATACGGCTTGACCAAGCACGTTCATATTCCCGCCCGAAACGGGATTGTAATCGTGCATGTGCTTGCCTTGGAATACCGTATAAAAAGCGTCTGTCCAGTTGCTGCCATCTCCATAATATGGGCTCGTTTGCATCAACTGTATGGTCACATCATTGATGTTGCCTTGAACGGGTGGTGGCGCAGATCCAGCCCAGTTGCTGAAGTCATTTGGATTCTGATTCGCGGACTGCTGCCAGAGCCAGGCCGTGTTGCCATTGGCCCCCTTATAGCCAATGTTAAATTCCACGGAAGAGTTCAGCGTATCGACGGCGCCGGTAGGCTGGGCGTTGACAAGAGCTAGGTCAAGACCTGCGCCCGTCGATGAGTCAAGTGGATCGAGGTAAGCACTAAACAACGTATGAATCCAACCGCGATGATCTTCGTCATTGTGCACGGGCGTCGAGGTCGAAACCGTGCCATTGAAATTTGCGGCTATCCACTGGAAGGCATGCGAATCAAGGGTTGAGCCATTGTCGTAATACCCATAGAACGTATAGGTGATATTATGCCCAATGGACTGGCCATCAATTGCTGAATCGGCCCCTGTCGACCAGGATTCGGTGACAGAGGTCTGGAACCAATTGGAGGAAGCATAATCACTCGGTGGAGTTGGTGTTCCACTCACATCCCTGGTCTGTTCGGCTAACCGGTCATGGAGATTGCCCATGAACGTGTCCAGCAGTACTCCATCGATAGGAACTTGCTTGTCGCCTTGCGATGCTTGACCCACCAGGAATCCGCTTGGTGAATGCTCATGACGCTTGGTCTTGAACGTTAAGCGTTGCGGACGAAGGTTCGTGAGATGAACCCGGTTGCCCCCGCCCAGTGGTGTGATGAGATAGGCCGCACTGAGTCCTCGGATCGAACCCGGAACACATTTACTCTTCGTTGTTGCCTGCTTGTGGGCATCGATAGCGTTCAAGATAATAACGGAGGTGCCCTTCGAAAGCGCATTCTTGACCAAGGGAGCGGTTTCAAGTTCTGCGGGCGAAGTCGATGCGCCATCAATGACCACCAGTTTGTATTTGCCGGGGTCTTGGAGACCGGTGTAGCTGTCCTGGCGAAACTCGTTCCTGAGCAGGTCGAACACAGGGCCCGACGCAGATCGGTAGACAAGTATCCTGTCCTTCGTCACTGGGGCTCCGCCACCACCCCCACAGCCAGGCAAGAGGAACACGCCCCCGAGGATTCCCCCCACTGCCAACCACTTCAAACTCATTCCCAGCACTCCATCTGCCTTTCAACGCCAGTAGTTTCAAACAACGATCAATTTGTTTCGGGGACGCGTGGCGCAAGCGTCCCCGAAGAAGAATCAGAACTTGTAACCCAGGTAAATACCATAGGTGAATTTGTTCTTGGTGCTCGATTCTGCTGGCAGCGAGTGATACTCGTCCGTCAGTCGGATTCCAAGAGACCAGTTCTTCTCGAATTCATACTTGATGCCCAGATAGGCGACGAACGAGTTGTCGCGGTCCGAGCCGAACGCGGGGTACCACGTGAATTCGTGATCCAGATAGAGCTTATCCGTCATCCGCCACTTCAAGTAGTACGCGACGTAACCCGAAAATTCGGATCGCTTCTCCGTGCCGTCAGTGAACCGAGTATCCGTGTTCGCGGCACCGATTTCGCCACGGAAGTTGATTCCGTTCATGTCGTACAGCGTTTTGCCGACACCCGCCGCGAACCGCAGCTCGCGATCGACCTCACGAATCGAATCATGAAGGGCTTCTCCACGCACGAAGAAGTACATGGTGTTTGGCAACTTGAAGTCGTACTGCGCACCACCGCCATAGTTGTTCTTCGTGATGGAGTCGAAACCCTCCTTGTCGTGGATGCTGTACTGATACCAGCCCCAGAGTCGGAGACGACCAGTGTCGCTTTCGCTCTCGGCACGAGCATGGACGTCAACTTCGTTCGAATTCGTGTTGGAGCGCGTTCCCGTCAGGCTCGCATCGAGATCGCCGCTCCAAACACCTTTGTGGTCATCTGCCACAACGTTCAGTTCCGAGATTTCGGCGATCTTCAGTTCTTCGCCCGAGGCGAAGGACGTGATCCGACTCTTGTTCACTGCCGGTTCGCCCGAAACGAAGACGGCCTCGAACTTGACCAAGCCATCCTCGGCAATCACGGCGCGTCCCCGCCGCAGGACTCCCTTACCGTCCTTGACTTTGACCTCGCCATCAGTCGAGAACGACTTGATCTTGGCCCGCTCGACCTCGATCATCCCAAGGCTGCTCGACTTGAACTGCATCTTGCCGCCCTTGATCGACACCACCGTTCCGCTCAGCTTCTCGCCGCTCTTCAGAAGAAGTTCATCTGCGGTCGCCAGCGTGCCCATCCCTACTATCGCGAGTCCGACCCCGAGGGACCGGCGAAACCATCCATATCCTCGCATCCACATGCCTCCTGTCCGGGTCTCCGCCCGATTCGCGCAGTTTAACCCCTCGGCCCCGGAAAATGTCAGCTTGGACAGCAGTTTTCAGACTTTTCTACTCGAGGAAGAATTCCCGGACCAGCTGGCCCTGGATTTCACCATCGAGGAGGAAAGCGTCGTGACCATAGGGCAAGTCGATTTCGCGCCAGGTCGAGCGGCATCCCGCGGCTGCAGCCAAGGCATGCAGGGTTTCGCTCTGATGGGTCGGGTAGAGCGTGTCCGAGGTAAAGCTGGTGAAGAGATACTCGCTTTGCGAACCGTGCAGGTGGGGCCTTTCGTATCGGTCGATGGCCCGGGTCAAGACGATCAGGCTGTTCGCGTCGAAGCGGGTCGTGAATTTCTCGCCCTGATGCGCCAGATATCCCTCGACCTGGAATTGATCAGATGGCGCATCCGCAAAAACCTCCCGCTGCAACCGCCGGCCGAACTTGCGCTCGAAACTCGATTCACTCAAGTAACTCAAATGGCCGAGCATTCGCGCAACGGCCAAGCCACCGACCGGAGGATCATCGGCGGGATACTCGCCGCCGAGCCACTTCGGGTCGCGCATGATCGCTTGGCGCGCGGTCTCGTTGTAGCCGATCTGCATCGCGCTATGAGCCCGGCAGCTGGCGGTGATCCAGGCCTTCTCGACCAAACCCGGCTCACGGAGCGTCCATTCCAAGGCCATCATCCCGCCCATGCTCCCGCCAGCCACGCCGTGCAGGCGATCGATCCCCAGACTTCGCACGAGTCGCATCTGCACCTCGACCATATCGGCGACGCTGACTTGCGGAAACCTCGACGCATAGCGCTTGCCATCCGGTGCGAGCGAGACGGGGCCCGTCGTGCCTTGGCAGCCTCCCAGCGCATTGGTGCCGATGACGAAGAACTGTTCCGTGTCGATCGGCTTTCCCGGCCCGACGATCCGATCCCACCAGCCAATCGCGTGCGAATCTCCGCTCAGGGCATGGCAAACGACGATCGCGTTGTCGGCGCGAACGGACAACGTGCCCCAAGTCTCGTAGGCGACGGTCACCTGCTCAAGGACCGCGCCTGACTCGCAAAGCAATTCGCCCGCATCGAAGTACTGGCGCTCGTCGGTCGTCGGGGCCAAGCGCTCGTTCTCCTGAAATAGGGCTGGGTCGGGTTCCATCGGCACTATTGTAGATAGAATGGCGGCGTGCGAGCGATCGTTCAGAGGGTGGCGTGGGCCGAGGTGGAGGTGGAAGGCGAGGTAGTCGGCAGGTGCGGGCCCGGATTCCTCGTGCTTGCCGCCGCCCATCGCGAGGATGATTCGAAGAAGGCCGAGAAGCTCGCCGACCGCATCGTCGGCCTCCGAATCTTCAACGACGCGAACGGGAAGATGAACCTGGCGCTCAAGGACCTGCCGCCCAGCAAAGAGCCACGGATCCTTGCCGTGTCGAACTTCACCGTCTACGGCGACTGCGCCAAGAGCCGACGCCCGAGCTTTGTCGAGGCCGCGCCGTATGAGGTTGGCGAGAGGCTTTTCGCCGACTTCGTTGCCGCGCTGCGCGGATTCGGCGCGCCGGTCGAGACGGGCGTGTTTGGCGGAGACATGCGGGTTCGCCTGGAGAACGACGGCCCGGTCACGGTGATCGTCGAGAGCTGATGCCCCAGCATTGCGGTAGGAGGCGAGCCGCGCCATGTCTGGAAGTTCGCCGCTCGCGAGCCCCCTCCCTGTCCCTCCCCCACCGGAGTGGGAGAGGGGACGTGTTTGGAAATCTCAGTCGTTGATTGCAAGCGGGTCGTTTTTGAGAGATTAGCCGACTCCCCTCTCCCACTCCGGTGGGGGAGGGACAGGGAGGGGGCTCGCGAGCGGAAGCATTTCGGGCAACGTCACTAGATGACGTCCTATCACCCTGTTCCATTTTCCCCTTGACCCCCATTGGAGATGCGAAACGGCCTAACCGCGCGCTTGGCCGACAGGCAAGACGCTGAACTTCAGGGATTTTGAGATCGGCAGTCGAGTCGGGTCGTTGTCACGGAGTTGGACGGTGGCGGAGGTGTCGCCGAGGGTTTTGGGGGTGCCGGTGATGCGGCCCGTCCAGGGGTCGAGCGTGAGGCCGTCGGGGAGTTTCCCGTCGAAAACCTTGACGTTGTAAGTCGGAATCCCACCACTCGGACTCAGGTCGAGGTCCACCGCTTCCCCGACCGCAAGCCGCACCGGGGCGGTGGGGACGTCGAAACTGAGCCGCTCAAAGGGGGTCGTCTCCCGGAGGCGATAGCCGATCGACTGCATCACGAGGAGGTCGAACTTGGTGATCAGCCAGCGTTTGCGAGGCATGTCGCCGCCGTACTCGTTGCCAAACGCCCCAACTCGACTGACCGAATCGATGCTCTCGAAGAAATGCTCGACATCGAGGATTCTCGGGTCTTCGTCGTTACCGGAATAGCGGCGCAAGGTCGGATCGACGAAGCGGCCCTCCTTGATCTTCGCGTTGTAGGCCGGGTGGACGCGGTGGTTGACGAGCGAGTGGCCCATTTCATGGTGAACGATCGAGAAGAAGTCAGCGACCATCGTGCTCATATTCCCCGCTTCCCACCACGCCTCATCGGGCGCCAGGAACTGCCAGCCTTTCGCGTTGTAGTTGCCGGTCGTCTCCATCGCGACGGTTCCGGAGCGTCTCAGCCCCGTCTTGCGCCCCTTGATCATCTGTGATGTCCCGACATCCGACGCGACCGCCCCCGAGCGCTTCTCCGGACCCGTCACACCCACAAAGTAGAGGAGGAAGCCGGTGTATGGCTGCGCGTTCGTGACGGTTTGCCCGCGCTCGAACCCGTTTGGTTCGTAAATAAACGACGTCTCGGCCCCTGCTGGAACGGGATCGAAAACCGGAGCTTCAAGGAAGTAAGCCCAGTCCTTCGCGGCGGTCTCGGCGAGTTCCTTGGCCTTCGGATCCGCGAAGAACCCGCTTCGGTCCTGACTGAAGTCGGTGACGATCGGGAAGTCGATGGCGCGGTCGGGCTGGTCCTGGTCGAGGACTTTGACCGGAAACTCGAGAGTCGTCGTGGACTCGTTCGCATCCGTAATCTCGACCTTGAGGGTGGCAAGATCGTTGATGCCGTCTGTGTCCGGGAAGATCGACATGAGGAACGGGACTGGCTTCGATTTCTGATCTAGGTAGAGGATCTTGGTCGGTCCTGTCGAGGACACCTCGGACCAGAGGTTGAACATCATGCGCGGGTGGTTGGCTGTCAACTTGACGCGGGCGGGCAGGTAGAGTTTCTCGCTCGGCACCAGCCGGAGCCGAATCGCCGGATTGGCGATCCTCCCCTCCCAGTCGATCAGCGTTACGCCTGGCTTGGCGAGGTCGCGGCCAAACACATCCTGCAGCGCAACCGGCGGCCTCGATTGGGCCAAGGTGAGGGCAAGGTATGGAACCAACATCCACGCCTAGTTTCGCACAACTGCCTATCGCGGGTGGTGTATGTAGCCGACCAGCGCCTTTGCCCGAGACCAATGCGCGGCCACGACCATGCACAACGCGCCGCCGATCACGATCGACGCGCGCTCGCCCCACACCGACGCCACCGCGCCGGCCTCGAAATCGCCAAGCTGCGGACCCGTGATGTGGAACAGACTGCTCGTTGCGCTCATTCGACCCCGAAGCTCGTCCGGCGTGGCTAATTGGCGGATGGTTTGACGCAGAACGGTGCTGATCATGTCGGAAGCTCCGACCAGGGCCAGGCTGATCGACGCGGTCCATAGGTTAGGGGCCAATCCGAAGCAGATGGTGAAGAGCCCGAAGCTCCCAATCATCATCACCACCATTCGCCCCTGCCGGTGCACGGTCGGGAACCAGGCCATGCCGCTCGCCGCCAGCAGCGCGCCCAGACCCGTCGATGCCGCGAGGATGCCGTAGCCTTCCGGACCCAGCTTCAGAATCGTCGCCGCAAAGGCCGGGAGCAAGGCTTCCGCGCCCGAAAACAGCGTCGCCCAGAAGTCGATCCACATCGCACTGCGCACCACCGGCGTCCGGTTCACAAATCGCAAGCCCTCGCCGATCAGGCCGAACACTTCCTTCATGGACTGCGGCCGCCCCATCTCGGGGGGCTTCGGAGGCAGCCGCCACACCGCGATCAGAACGGCCGCGAACGAGACGAAGTTGAGAGCATAGCAAAGCGAAAGCCCCGTCATCCCGAAGAGCCCGCCGGACGCGATCAGCACTCCGGCAATGATCGGACCGAGCACGTCACTCAGCCGCCAGGTGATGCCGTTGAGGCTGGCCGCGTTCGGGAAGTCCTGGATCGGCACGAGCCCGACCACCATGGACTGCCGCGCCGGACCATCGAACGCGCGCGCCACCGCCGTCGCCGCCACGATCCCATACAGTGCCCCAACCGTCGCCGACCCGTTGGCGGTGATGAGCAAGACGACCAGCGCGACGAGGGCCAGCACGCTCTGGGTCAGGAGCATGACCTTGCGCCGGTCCGCTCGGTCGGCCAGAACGCCGCCGAAAAGCGTCAGCGCCAACAGCGGCCCAACTCTCACCAGCCCCAGCAGCCCGACCATGAGCGAACTTTCGGTGAGGTAGTACACATGCCAAGCGATCGCCCAAGCCTGGACGTTATTCCCGACCTGCGACACGAACGCGCCGCCCAGATACTCCCGAAACCCCGCGTGCCTCAGGGCAGGCAGTCGCTCGGTAAGGCGGGGCATGGCATGAGCTTATCCGATTCCCGCTCTCCCGTCTACCCGATGAATGGCAGGGAGCGGGACGTGGCGATTCCTGGCCCGGGCAACCGGCTCGGATTCGAACCATCCCACCCGCACCGCCCGTCCGCAAGAGACAAGCGTTACGAGCGCTTCCGTCTCGCCCTCGAAGGAGGCACCCGCTGAAACCGCTCGGGCGCTGAGCAGATCGCGGCACCAGTCTTCCGCGCTCAATGTCTGGCGTCCACCCCGTTCTGAACTTCAGGTTGAGGTGGCATGACGCCCTTGGAGCCTTTCTTCACGGATTCCTGCGCCCAGAGCACATTCTCCAGCACCGACTTCCCTTCCTTGAGCACGCGGCGGCCATCGAGCAGGGCTGCCTTCGTGACCGAATCGTCGTCCCATGTAATCCTCAGTTCGTCGCCGACGATTTCGTACGACCCCCATTGGCGTACCTTGCTCTCGCTGCCAATGTAGTACGTTCCCCAAAAGGAATCGTCATCGGGAACTTTCTCAGAACCCGAATACACCACAGACGTTACAAAGGACCGGCCATTGGGCAAGAAGTAATAGTGGAACGCACTGTGTTTGGGCACTTCCGGGTTGGATCGGGAAACATAGGTCTGCAATCCATCTCGGAAATACAGCTGTATCTCGGCGAAGACATTCGCTCCTTTCTTGGCTTTCTCGAAGTCGCCATCTTGCGGAACTTCGCCCGCAGAGGCGATTTCGAACAATCGAGTAAGTGGTTCGATCTTGATTCGCCGCCTCCATGCGGCATTTTCCTCGTCCTGTTTGGCTTCGAGTGCAGCGACTTTCTCGATGCTCCCGGGCTCACGATGGAATGTGATCTTTCCGCTGCCTTTGAACTCAAGTTGCAGGGTCTCTCCGTCCAAAGCTAGCGGTTCTTCGGATTCCTTACCTTCGAATTCGAATACAATCTTATCGCCTTTGATTCGGTACGAACCGCGGATGCTCGGTTGAGCGACGTCGGCAACACTCTGGCCAATGGTGACCGCGCCTTTTGACGTAAAGACAACGATGACTTTGTGGAACTCATTCACTTCGCCAACCCATTGGCCCACAAGCCGTTGATCGCCTTTGGTCGCCGGAGTTTGGGCTTGCTTGAGAACGAGCCGATCCTTCAGATCGCCGCCGCTGAGCGTCATCGTCCCGTCGGCTACGCTGAGGTCGTAAGTTGTCGTGGAGCCGGCGCTGTCCTTGAGCACGAGGCTATTTCCTGTGACCGCGTACGTTCCGGTCTGAGTGACGACCTGATCCCCCGCTTTTGCATCGAAGCGATAGGTCAGGTCAGCCCGGAACTCGAAGGTGAAGTCGACGCTGACCTTCTCGACCAGCAAACTCCCCCTCCATGTGCCCACAATGGCAGGCTGTTCCGCATTGGCGAGGCAGGTGACGAACAAGACAAGGCAAAAGAAAAGCGATCTCATAAGACATCTCCATCACTATTCTATTGCATCTGGGCCTTCAAACCACGCCGATCGAAGCCTGCACCAGACCCGGAAACACCTGATCCAACGCTCGCCCTCCCGCGCGCTTCGTGAGGACTTCGGCCAAGACGTGGCGGTAGTCGGTCGTGACCCGCAGGTCGCCGGGGCCTTCGAGTTGGTCGGGGGCGAGGCCGGGCCAGGTGCCGTGGACCTTCCCTCCTTTCACGCCACCGCCCATGACCATCATGAAGCTGGCGCGGCCGTGGTCGGTGCCGAGGCCGCTGTTCTCCTGGACACGACGGCCGAATTCGGTCATCACGACCAGCGTGACGCGCTTCATCTCCGAACCCAGGTCGGTCGCGAAGGCGCCGATCGATTGTCCGACGTCTTCGAGCAGCGAGGTCAGCCAGCCAGAGGTCGAGCCTTGCGCGACATGGGTGTCCCAACCGCCTTTATCGAGGGCGGCGACTTCGAGGCCCAGGCCCGAGCGGATGAGGAGGGCGACTTGGCGCAGGCCTTCGCCGAGGTCGGACTTGGAGTAGACGGCCCCGCTGGCGGGTTGGTATTTGGCCGGGTCGAGGCGATTGAGGGTGTCGAGCACCTTGAGGGTCTCGCGCCCGGCATGGGCCATCTCGTCCTGGCCGTCCTTGTAGAGTTCGGCCAGCGCTTGGACGAGGCGCGCATGGTCGTCGGCCTCGGCCCCGGGGATGACGAGGCGGAAGTCGGCCAGCGACTCGATCGCAATCGCCTCGGTGCCCCCGCGCAGCGAATCGGGCATGATCGGGCCGAACGAGACGGCGCGCAGCGGTGAGGCGGTCGTGCCTTGCGTCGCCAGCAGGTGTCGCGCCAGCCATCCGCTTGCGGTTCCCGATCCGGCTGCTGGCAAACCCCGCTCCATCGCGTTCATCGCCTCGAAGTGCGAACGCGTCTGGTCGTTCGAGCCGACGGCATGAAGGACAGCCAACTTCCCCTCGCGGTAGTGCGGCAGCAACGGTGCCAGCGCTGGATTCAGGCCGAAGAAGCCGTCCAAATCGAGCACGCCTCCCGGCTTGCCGGGAGCGGCGAGGGCCAGACTCGGACGACTTCTGTAGTAGGCGTCTTCGCCATAGGGCACAACGACGTTGAGCCCGTCGGCCCCCCCGCGCAGGAACACGACGACCAGCACATCCCGCTCGGTCGACTTCGGACTAATCGCTACCTGGGCGAGAGCCGAACGGGAGGTCGCCCACCCGACTGCGCCCAGCGCCGCTCCGAGTAGCAGGTTGCGGCGGGTCGGCATCATCACGGGGGCTTCGGCGGTTTCGGTGGGCGTCACCGCCCGCGACGGATCGTCGCCAAGGCCGTTGCAGGTCATCCAGTTTCGCTTCATGTTCACCGCCATTGAAATTCAGGGGTCATCAGGGCCAGCGCCGCCTCTTCGTCCGGCTCGCGGCTCAGGCGCGCGACGGTCTTGACGCTCGGCTCGGTGCGCCCGGCGAGGACCAATCGGGCTAGGCTGCCGTTCTCAGCGAGGGCTTTGGGGTCGATTCGTGTGCCGGGAATGCGGTCAGTGGTCAGCGCCAGCGCGTAGTTCCACCTCGCGAGCAACGAGCCGGTCCAAGCCGCAGCTTTGTCGGGGTACCCATCCGGCATCGGCCACTGATGCAGTGGCTGCCCCATCTTTTCGAGGTGCGCTTGAAGGTTCTGGCCCCCGTCTGTGGTCGCGTTGAGGGACCGCAGAGACGAGACAACGAAGTCGAACGGGCGCTTGACGACCGGTGGAGCTTCCAGCAGTTCCGAACTCAACAAGAGTGGTTCCAGCATCAGGCGCAGATCACCCTCTGTTTCTTGATGGCGCTTGGCGAGTCGCTCGACCCACGGCGTTTCCGTTGTTCCGAGGAAGTAGCGGCAGAGCTTCTCCGACACGAAGCGGGCACACGCCGGGTGGGCGGCGAGGATGTCGATGACCCGGTCACCGTCCTTCTCGCCTCCACCGGCGGGAATGCGCTGGCCGAGGACGAGCTTCTCGCCGTCGTCGTGGAGGGCAGGATCGAACCGGAATTGGCCCTTCGGTCGAAGGAATCGCTTCTCGATCCCCCATCCCGTGAAGCACCGCGCGACTTCTTGCACGTCTTGCTGGCTGTAGCCGCCATGAACGCCGAGCGAGTGCAGTTCCATCAACTCCCGCGCGTAATTCTCGTTCGCGACCCCCTTCCGGTTGACGGTGTTGTCGAGGTAGGCGAGCATTCCGGGGCTTCGTGCCGAAGCTCGGAGCAAGTCGCGGAACTTGCCGAGCGCGTGCTTGCGAATGACCTCGTTCTGGTCCTTTGCGATGCGATACATCGCGAGCCCCTTGCGCGCATAGATGTTGAAGTGATTGGTCCACAAATCGACCATCCGTTCGCGTAGCTGATTTGGACTGTAGACGGCGTTGAGAATGGACGCCTGCTGGAGCTGCCGCATGATGAACTCCTCAGGCCAGCCCGCCAGGTCTTCGGGTTGAAACTGGTTGATTTCCAGCTTGCGAATCCGCGATTGCAGGTGCAGCGGCTCAGGTAGTGCGGCGCGAAGCTGCTCGCGGACGAACGCTTCGCGACCTATTTGATCCAGGCGTTTGAGATCGACGGCGGTTGCCCCAAAGGCTAAGCGGTCGAGCAGGCGAACGCCCGGCTCAAGAGGACCATTGGGCAGCTTGAACTCGGCCGCCTCTTTCATCCCGACGAGTTCGCGCGCCTCTCGTCCACAGCCAGCCAAGGCTCCTGCCGCCCCCGCCAGCAGACCCGTGCGAAGGAGCTCGCGGCGGCTGACCGACACCTAAATCACCTCGTTATAGATCGGCGGGGCGAGCGGCTTGGCGACCAGGGCCTGAATTCCAGCGCCCAGCGACATGAAGAGGGTGAGCGGTGCCAACACGAACCAGCCGAGCATTGGGAACAGTCCCGCGAGAACCAGAATGCCGGAACCACGGGTGAGAGCCTGGAACGGACTCATCGAACTGTCCATCGGCTGAAGCCTGCGCCCGATCATCGCTGCGATTCCCCCGCCGCCCACGACCGCAACCGCGAAGAGAGACAGATACATCATGGTGCCGACGAGCTTCACCAACGGAAGCGGCTGAGCCGCCATGATCACCGAGAGCGTGCCGAATACGACGACCCCAAAGAGGCCGATGCCGAGGGTACGCCACGGATGCCGCTCAATGGCACCCTGCGCATGCTGGGTCCGGGTGCCGAACACCACCGCCGAAATCACGAGCAGAGCCCACGCCGATCCGCAAATCGCCAAAGCTCCTGCCACTACTGCCAAGACGTCTCCGATATTCAAGGTCATCCTCCTTGCCGCCAATTTGCGGCATTTGAACGATTGCTTTCAGCCTACACCCACCGGGCACGAAAGCCAAGGCCCAATTGAGGTTCGTGGGGCGAAAGGCCCAGGACCGTTGCGTATACTCCTATTCGATGCTTGCCCTACTGGCCTCTCTCACCCTCATGGATGCTGCAAAACTCACCTGGACGATTGACCTCGACCAACCGACGGTTCGTGTCAGCCCCGACCTGTACGGCATCTTCTTCGAGGAGATCAACTGCGCGGGTGACGGTGGGCTTTATGCCGAACTCGTGCGGAATCGGAGTTTCGAGGATGCCTCAGGCCCCGAGCATTGGACGCTCACCGGGTCGGGAAGCCTGCAGGTCGTTCCCAAAGCCAAGCCGGAGGCTTTTGACCGTCAGGAACTCGAGGTAACGACCAGCGGTACGTCGCGAATCATTAACGGCGGCTACTTCGGGATGGGGCTGCGCAAAGGCGAAAAATATGTATGCCGACTGGACTTGAGAACCCCGCAATCCGTGCGCGCCGAGCTCCTCGACGAGAAAGGCGAGGTCATTGCCGATGCCGCTATCAAGGACGGAGCCGCAACACTTACCCCGAACCGAACGACCGCGAAGGGGCAACTCGCGTTCCGAATTGAGGGCAGCGGAACGACTTATCTGGACCACGTCTCATTGATGCCAACAGGGGGTACGAGCCCAGACCTTCGCAGCGATCTGTTCGATCTCCTTGCCAGCCTCAAGCCCGCCTTCGTTCGCTTCCCGGGTGGCTGCTGGGTGGAGGGAGACACGATGGAGAAAGCCCTGCGTTGGAAGACAACTATCGGCCCTGCTGGTCAGCGCCGTACTCAGCCGAACCTGTGGGGTTATCAGTCGACCAACGGCCTCGGCTACCACGAGTACCTCCAGCTTTGCGAGGATCTCGGCTCAGACGCGCTGTTCGTCATCAACTGCGGCATGTCGCATCGAGAAGTCGTACCGATGGACAAAATGGACGAGTTCGTTCAGGACGCCCTCGACGCGATCGAATATGCGAAGGGCGACACGTCTACTCGCTGGGGTGCCGAACGGGCCAAGAACGGGCATCCGAGGCCTTTCAACCTGAAATACCTGGAGATTGGCAACGAAAACGGTGGCCCTGCTTACGACGAGCGGTACAGCTTGATCTATCGAGCCGTCAAGGCCAAGTACCCGGAAATGCACCTCATTGCGAACCTCTGGGGTGGTACGCCCAAGAGTGCGCCCATCGACATCCTCGACGAGCATTACTATTCCGACCCCTCGTTCTTCCTTCGCAATGCGACTCGATACGACAACTACGACCGGAAGGGACCGAAGATCTATGTCGGCGAGTACGCGGTTACGCAGGGCTGTGGCAACGGGAATCTGCGTGGAGCTTTGGCAGAAGCCGCGTTCATGATCGGTATGGAGCGCAACAGCGACATCGTCACGATGGCCTCCTATGCCCCCCTGTTCGCCCGTCTCGAAGCCAAAGCCTGGAACCCCGACCTCATCTACTTTGACTCGCTCAACTCTTGGGGGACACCTTCGTACTTCGTCCAAAAGCTGTTTTCGGTGAACCGCCCGGAGCGGGTCGTGCGTTCCGAGCTGACGGGAGCGGTGGTCGAATCGGAACCCTTCCCGGCTGGCGCGGTGGGTATCGGGACCTGGAACACTCAAGCCGAGTTCAAGGACATCCGCGTGACCGACGGCGACAAGGTGCTGTTCGAGAGCGAGAATGGCGAGGGCGGACGGGTGGAATCGGGCACCTGGGATCAGGCGAAGGAGTTCATTCGGCAGACGAGCAACGCCGAGCCCTCGCGCATGATCTTTGGTCAGGGCTGGCCGCGATATACCCTGACCCTCAAGGCTCGGCGGATTTCGGGGGCCGAGGGCTTTCTCATCACGGTCGGGCACAAGAGCAGGGACGAGTACCTTTGGTTTAACGTCGGCGGTTGGGGCAATCGCGAGAACGCCATCGAGGTCGCGCGTGGCGGCGGCAAGTCGGGATTGGGATCACATAAGCCCTATCAAGCGGACACCGGGAGGTGGATCGATGTACGCGTCGACTACGCGCCGGATCGGATCCGGTGTTACTTAGGCGGGGTGCAGGTTTTCGATGAAAGGCCAGCTCAGATGCAAGACGTCCACGCGATCGCCGGTGTCGACGCAGCCGGTCAGCCAGTGCTCAAGATCGTGAACACATCCAAGAGGGCGCTTGACGTTGAGATTGACCTACGAGGTGGGCAAAGGAGCTATTTCGGAAGCGGCGAAGTTCTCACTCATTCGGACGACACCGCTGAAAACACACAGTCGAAGCCGAACAACGTGGTTCCCAAGGGATTGGAGCTTGGCGGCGTTTCCAACAGGTTCACCTATCACGCGCCGCCCAACTCGCTGACCGTCATTCGGCTGCGCAAATGAGTCGGGTTTCGGTTTTCATCGCCGTCAGTCTTGACGGCAAGATCGCGCGTGCGGACGGCAGTTTGGACTGGCTGGAGCCGTTCAACTCGCCCGACGAAGACTACGGATTTGCCGAATTCGCCTCTTCGGTCGATGTGGTGGTTATGGGTCGCAACACGTACGATGTGGTGCTCGGCTTTGGTGACTGGCCGTACCCAGACAAACGAGTCGTCGTCATGACGCATCGTCCCATTACTCCGCGACATGGCGAGGAATTCACGGCAGGTGACCTGCTCCCCGTGCTTCAGCATCTCCAAGCCGACCGCGTCTATCTCGATGGCGGGCAGGCGATATGCCAAGGACTTCGAGAGGGTCTCGTCACGGACCTTACGCTGAACGTGATCCCGACCATCCTCGGCCCCGGCATACCCCTGTTCGACGGCTCCCTCCCGTTCAGTTCCTGGAGCCTCGCGAAATCCCGCACATTTGACAGTGGCCTCGTCCAGATTCACTACCAGATTCCTGGCCACCCTTAAGGACGTGGTGTTAGAATAAGACAGTGAGTTCGCTCGCTATTTTTTGAAGGAGTGATCGATGAAAAAAGCTTTTCTTCTGGCTGCGATGGGCCTTTTCGCCAGCCAAGCCTTCGGACAACTGATCGTCGGCAACGACCAATCTGGCACCGCTACGATTTGGAACGTTGACGTCAACACCGGGGTCGCAACGCCGCTCTATGCAGCTTCGACCAGCAACGCCAAGCCCTGGGGCATGGCGGCCGACAACGTCAACAACATCCTGTATTGGAATAACGGTGGCAATCTCTATTCGGCCACCTATGCCAGCTTGCTCTCGGGCATACCGGTCATCAACACCGTCGCGATGACCTACCTGGGCAACAACGTGAATTTCGTGGGCTTGGGCTACAACCCCACCACCGGCAGACTGCTCGGCACCCGTAACATCGCGACCGAGTCCGTCTACGAGATTGATCCCGCCACCGGCATCGCGACGATCCTGCATGCCCACCCGACCACGTTCGACTTCGGCGGACTCGACTATTACCCCGGCGACGGTCAGCTCTATGGCCTCTCGGACACGGCCCCGGCGGGCAATGTGCGGGGCCTCTATCGGATCGAGTCCGACGTGTCGCAGGTGTTCTTGTCCGGTTACCCGGGCGCGGAAACGGACATCGACGGCTTGGCCGTTGGCAACGGCCGAGCCTACTACGTCACCGATGGTCCGAACACGACCCAGGCGCTCTTCTATGTGTATGACCTCGCTGGAAACCAGGTCGGAACCCTGCCATCGCCGTTCACAGGCAGCGGCACGTTCTGCGCGGCCGCCTGGGCTCCGGGCCTCTCGGCGAGCCAAGCCACCGTCGACGGACGCGTGATCCTCAACGACTACATCCCGAACGCACAGGGCCGGTCCGTCATGTTCGAGATCATCCAGAACGGCAACGTGGTCCAAACCGAGAACGTTGTTCTCGGTGCTGATGGCGCGTACTCGTTCACGACCTCGCTGACCGGGAACGCCGCTGTGACCGCCAAGGCCAGCCATTGGCTGCGCCAGCAGTCCTCTGCGATCAGCCTGAATGCCGGGTCGACCTCGACCGTCTCCTTCTCGCTCATCAACGGAGATGCGGACGGTGATAACGAGGTAGGAATCGGAGACTATGCGCGCCTCTCAGCGTCGTACAACAGTTCGCTCGGCGACATCCTCTTCGATGCCGAAGCGGACTTCAACGGCGACGACAGTGTCGATATTGCCGACTATGCGATCCTCAGCGCTAACTACGGTCTGGGCGGCGACTAAGTCAGAACCGCATCGCCCCGCGGGCTCCCCGGTTTCCGGGGAGCCCTTTTTCGTCAGCGCTCTAATCGGTGTCGGGTTCTGCCAACAATTCGGGTATGAACACTCGCCATGCCGCTTTGCTTGTTGGATTGCTCGTGTTGATGGGTTGGGGTTGTTCCCCGGCACCCGCGCCCGCTCAGGTCGATCCCGTTAAGAAGACCCCCCTGGTCGACCGATCCACGCCCCTGAACGAGGAGCACGATGCCGTTGCAGAGTTGCAACGAGAGCGGTCCAAAGGGAGTCGTTAGCGCGACGCGCGCAACCTCTGCCTGGCCACGAAGCTAGCGGATCCGCCCCCCTCACGGGAGAGAGGGGGACGTTTGGTTTCCTCTACCGGCGCGGCAACGGGGTGTGTCTCGGGGCGATGGTCTGGAAGTACAGATCCGGGGCACCGGCCCGCGTGCTCGTCCAGAACAGCCAATACAGGTCCGGTCGTCGGAAGTTCTGGCTGTTGAACGGCTGGTTCAGCGGGTCGAGGGCGAGGCCGACGGCAGACTCATTGGCCACCTGCTCGATCGGGATCGCAGTCTCAACGCCTTCGGGGATAACCTCGATCGTGCCCGCGACGGTGATCGCGCCGGTCGGTCGACCCGCGTTATCGACGCCGTCATAGGTGATCGAGACCTGACGGTTCTCGCTTTCGCCCATGAAGTACACCCGACCGTTGGCCGGGTCGATCTGGTAGTAGATCGGAGCCGGTTGACCCGCGATGGTCACCTTGAACCGTGTGAGCACGCCATTGTTATCCGTCAGGACCGCCGTTGGCAATTGTACGCCGAACCGGTAGGTTCGGATAAACGGCCTTGTCGCGGTCGAGCCGTCTCCCGAGGTTCGGGCGTAGGTGAACACGAAGCGGTCGTTGCGGGCGGCCGCCGGGAACGAGAGGGCGGCATCAACGGGGCCAGGTCCAGGGGTTGCCCAGAATCCGTACTCGCTGATGAAGTGCTCGTCGAAGTTCATGGCTGCGCCACGATAGTTCGCGCCGAGACCGCTGTTCAGCCGCAGGAAGCGAGGCACGTAGCGGATGCCGAAGACGGCACTGCGCGGTACTAAGCCACCGGTGAACTTGATCGACCCATTCGCTGCATCGAGGTAGGCCTTGCCACCGAAGATCGTGTCGAAGCTGATCGTTCGTGCGCTTTCGTCGATGCGACCCGAGTTGGCGACGACTACCGAAGAAGTCGTTCCATTCGGAGCCTGCTGGAGGATGTCGATCTCATTGTTGATCTGGCCGCCGAGAACCCAATCGACGCCGGGTGCCCAGTATGTGCCGTTGGCCGGATCGTAGATCAAGCCGTCCACCTTGGGAGCGTTGGCACTGCCGAACTGCTGAACCTGGTTCGGATCGCCGTTACCTTGACTGTTCATTCGGCCATAGAAGACTTCAGCCTGGGCTCGGCCTCGCAGTTTCGCCGTGAACGAGAAGTCGAACACCAGTCGTCCGGGCGTGAAGCCAGGACCAGCGATTCCACGATACAGGCGAGCGGAAACCGACGGTGCACCGACCGACTCGAAGCCGTTGCCGAGGTTAATTGAGCGGGGCTGACCCGACCAAGCGCTGCCGGTCCAGATGGCATAGTTGATTTGGCCGAGACCATTGGCGGTTGACGTGAAGAACACGTAAGCGCGGTTGCCGACTTGGATGATCGACGGCTTGCTCTTGCGAACGCTGGTGTCCCAGCCCATCGGCTCGGGGGGCGTGACCGTCAGCGCGCCGTTCGCACCGAAGTTCACGTTCGAGATGAAGATGTCGGAGACAACCTCACGGTCACCGCGTGCCGTTCGCTTGGTGGCCTCGCCGACGAACGCCATATAAGCACTCGTGCTGGCGGGTTTGCCGTTGGCACCGACCGGGTCGCTTGGGTCGAAGACGCCATGCGTCGGGAAGGACGGACCACCGAAGTTCATCGAGTTAGGCTCGATGGTTGCGTTCGGACCCGGATTGAACAGGGCGGGCAGCGCCGCGTTCGGGAACGGTCCGATTTCCTGTCGGAAGAACCGACCGGTACCCGGCGTCTGGTCGAATGGCGTGAAGTCATAGAGGTCGCGTATCGCGCTCTCGACGAAGTTGGTCACGACCGTGCTCGGGTTCGTGCCATCGACCGTCGCGAGGTAGATGCGCCACTGCTCCTGCTGTCGCATGTCGGCCTCGGTGCGAAGCTTGGAAGCCCAGCCAGGACCGGCATTGTCTTGTCGCGGCGAAGCGAACGCGATGATCAGGTTGCCGTTTCCATCACGCAAGCCAGCGGGCTGCGCGTTCGGCCAATAGAACTGCTCGTTGTTGCCAATCGGCAGGTTGTCGATCATCGCCGCCGACTTGCTCGACGGGACGTTCGTCAATCGCGTTTCGCGAACATTGAACTTGAGCAGGAAGCCAGGCTCGGCCCACGGCTCGAAGGTGCCTGCGTCGAATTGGTTGCCCGGCGTGATTGGATCGTAGTCGGAATCTGGACCAAGCGCAGGGTGCGCGGGCTCGTTGTAGTCGCGATCCTCGAAAACGTACATCTGCTGTTGATAACCACCGACCGGAGCGCCGATCGGAGCGGTGACGCCGACCTTCGGGTCACCTGGTTCGAACTGAGCAGGGTTGAGCAAAGGACCAGGCTGAAACTGCGGATCAGGGTTGCTGGCGACGACACCGAGATTCGGGTTGGCCAATCGCTCGGGGTTGACGCTGAGTCGACTCGCGGTGCCTCCCGGTCGTGCCTTCTGAAGGATCACATGACCGTTGAGGGGTGCCGGGGCGAAGCGCGGGTCGAGATCGCTGTGGAGGAAGCGGGTCGCATCCAGCCACGCCAGTTCGTTGAGCCCGGGGCTGCCAAGGCGAATCGTTCGCATGACGTTGCCATCCTGGTCGAACAGCCGCTGAGCCATGCGCACGTTCAGCATGTTCACGTTGCCTTCATTGAAGACCGAGAACCGCTGGAAGAAGTTCTGGTAAGCCGGAATCCAAGGCGAGAACGGGGTTCCAAGCGCGAACGGCGCGATCGGCAGGTATCCACCGCCAGCCGGCAGCGATCCGAGATCGATCGTCGGCGTACCAACGCGGAGCCGCTCATCCACTCCGACATCCGAATAGAGGTCGAAGGCGCGATAGGTCTCGTTCGGAACTCCGCCCGAGAACTGTCGACCGGGCTGGTTGGCATCGACGTACACAGCCTGCTGTCCCGTATATCCGGCACGGCTCGGCGGCTGATACTTGGCCACATCGAGGTTGAGCAAGAACTCGGTGTTCTCCAGAACGCGAACGAGTTGGTTGTTATACGCAATGCCTCGATAGGCGGTCTTGCTGGCTGCGGCCACCTTCGGCGGCTCGAGGCCCACGCCCGCGAACATCGGGTTATCGACGCCTCCGAACACATCACGCGTGATCTTGAGCGATTCGCGTCGGATGTCAGGATAGTCGAGACTGATGTTCGGGAAGAAGACCGGAAGCTCCTCCATGTTCGGGAAGAGGTTGGGTGCGGCCACGCCGTTGGGATCGAGCGGCTTGATGACACCGTAGTTATCGGCTTCGTTGGTCACGTTCCACGAAAGGTCGTTGACGGCAAACCGAACATTCTGCAAGCCCCGTTCGGGGCCGTAAAGAAGGGTCATACAGCTTCGGTCGATGACGAACAGTTTCGCGGACGCGGTTTGGCCGTGCGAAACATCATCGGCGGGGCTGTTGACGTCAGGTCCAAACGACTCAATCAGGGTCTTCGTCGTTGGATTGACCAAGCCGACCAGATTGCCATTGTTGACGTTCTCAGGATCGGCGGCATCGAGCGATGTCCCGATTGCATCCGTAAAGATCGTGCCACCCGACCGACTCTTCCGTGTGATCAGCGCCATGGGGTTGGCCAGGCGAAGATCGTACTGCGGATTGTAAGCAGTGTTCGGGAAGAGCCGACTAATGTTGCGGCTTTGAACCAAGGCACGGACCGAGGTCGTGAAGCGTCCAGGCGACATGGCATTGCCGCCCGCCCCAAGCAGGGCGTACGAAATGAAGGCGACGCCGTTGGGTTCAGCCCCCTGAGTAATGGGGATGCGCTGGACATTGACGGGTCGTCGAGAACTTGGCGAATTCGGCGTATTGAACGTGAACTCGAGACTGTACGTATTGAGCGGCGCGGGCAGCCCCGTCGGCGACGGGATGTCGTACACGACGTAGTAGAGCTGTTCGCCGTACTCATAGCTGACGCGTCGAACGGGTCGAGCCGACAATGCGGTCGTGATGTCCGTGTAGCGAAGCGTATTGTTGCGGAGCTTGCCAGCCAGCCCATCGTAGTCGTTGGGGGTAAGCAAGGCGATTTTGCCGTTGCGCACGATGCTGTCGAGCGCTCCGTCGGTATCGGCCTCGTTGGGCGGCACGTCGGCGATTCCGGGCGGCTCGCCGGGGGTGATGACGCCGGGATCATCGTTCCAAGCGTACAGGTAGCCCAAGTTATCGCAGCCATACATCCAGGCGTAGTTATCGGCCGCGTACTGGCCACCAACCGCGACGGACGAGATGACCTTGTCGCCCTCGGCACCATAACCCCAAGCGGTTCGGCTGTATCCGTCATTATTGCCACGTACGTTCAGGTCATCGACATGGGCGAAGAGCGCTGTCCAGTGGCCATCGATCGAGGGGACGACAACGACCGGCGCTCCCGGCGGGTTCAAAACCAGACCGGTCTTGTTGAACACGCGCATGTAGGTGAACGTGAGCGATCCGATCGCGGTCGCCTTGATTTCCGGAGTTTCCCAGACCAACGCGCCGGTATCCGCGTTCAGGGCATAGACGCTTTCGTTCGTGTTTGCCACGAAGACCGTGTTCGGCATGCCGTTCATCGGCCCACCTGGGCTGGCCACGTAGTTGACGTCTGTTGCCGGCACCACGGCTGGGCTCGACTCATTGAAGGCCAGTGTCGGATTCGAGACGGTTCCCGTGAACGTCCAGTCCGGCGTGTGGGTCGTTTCATTGACCGCGTAGAACGTGTTGTTGCCACCCGAGATTCCTTCCCCGGTACCGAAGTACACACGTCCAAAGCGAACCGCAGGGGACGTTCGGATGGGTCCGATGGTCGGGTCGGTGGTCAGAGGGTAGGACCAATTGACGGTCGTCGTCTTTGTGGCCGGGTTGCCAACCGCGTCAAGCGCATAAAGTCGGCCTTGGACGGTCGGAACATAGATCGTCTGCTGCCCGCCAGCGTTCTTGTTGTAGCTGACCGAGCCGACGATGGGGCCGAGGTCGCTCAGGACACGGGTGGCCGAGGGCCAGTCGTTCGGATAGCTCCAGCGGCGGCGGGTCGTGCCGTACCGGACGTTCGCGACGCCATCGCCGCGACCTTCCATCTCGATGCAGTACACACGGCCATTGCGCGAACCCACGTAAAGCAGGTCCTCGAAGGTGCCCGGCGACGTCTCGACGCTCTGGACGAGGGCCGAGGTCATATCGAACCCGATTGGATTTTCGGCGATGCCATCCGGACCGTCTTCGCCATTGACCCAGTTCGGATCGTTAATGCCGTCCGGCATTTCGCTCGGATACACCCAATAGACGTTGGTGGTGCCGTCGGCATTGCCTTCTGCATCGAGGCAGTAGATTCGGCCGTTTTCGTAAGCGGCGATCACGACATCGCGGTCGACGAGGTTGCCATTGACGCGAACCTTGGTCTTCGTCATGACCGTGGTCGAAGTCACTGAAAGATCGGAGACCTTGACGAAGCGGACCATGTCCGCATAAGCCAGCTTGCCTGCATCGGAGGCCAAGAGGCTGAAATTGGTGATCGCGACATAGAGCGGGGCGTTGGTTCGGTGCTTGAACCGCTCTTTGCTCGCCAAGCGGAGGCGGACCCAGCCACGAGAAACTGATTGGTCGACGTCGATGCGGGTCCGGTTTGCGGCCGCCGCATTGGGGTCTGGATCGACGATACCACCCTCGTAGACCTCGACCCGGACTTGTTGAGCCAAGGCCCCGTCGCCAGGGACCCAAAGGTAAAGCTCGTACTCTTCCTCGCCATTCTTAGGCAGGCCGAGGTTCGGGGCGAAAATCGCCCGCTCGACGCCTACCGTGGTGGCCTGAGTCGGCATCGTCAAATAGTTGATGCCCTTGTTGTTGGCGCCACCCGGATTGAGTTGCCATGCAAGAGCGTTGTACGTGAAGCCGACGCTCTCGTTGTCAACATAGATGTTATGGTAGGCGCGCAGCGGCGGTACCGAAGTCGTCGTCGCTCGACCAAGGATGAAGTTTCGCTTTTCCTGAGCGTAGCGGTCTTGCTCGGCGGCCGTATCTTCCCAAGGTGCTCGGGCGGGCCAGGTCCAAACGCGATTGGCGCGGCCTGTTCCGTCGTCTCCGACGTTCAGGAATGCACCATTGTGGCCGTAGCTTCGAATGTTGCCCAGGTTGAAATCGAGAACGCGGCTGTTGACCTGCGTCGTAATCGGCTCGTTGCGAGCACTGACAACCCTCCACGGGCGCAGCGCCCCTGCGTTGACGGTAAGTTCGCCAACGACGGGAGAGGCGACGTACGATCCGTTGCCACCGAAGCCGCGCGTCAAGACGGCCGCGTCGGCATAAACCACGATGTTCTGACGGGTGTCCGTCAATTGACCCTGGTTGTCGCGCGGAACCGTGTTGAGCAGAGTGATCGTGATTGGGCCGGAGTTGTCGTCCTGGAAGACCACGTCGGTCGCGTTGCCGTTGTTGCCCAAGCGAACCATGCCACCGCCGTTCGCATAGGTGTCAACCACTTGAACGATCGGCTGACCAGGGTTGTCGACGTTGACGACACCATCGATCAGGTACACGAAATAGCGCTGCTGGAAGCCTTCGGTAACGCCCGCGCCCGGATCAATGTCCGTCGCACCGACCGGGATATTCACGTAGAGCGCGAACGAAGTTGTCGTCGCAAACTGGGGGAAGGCCCAAGTGAACGTGCGTAGCTGGTATCCCGGCAACGGGGTCGTGTTGTCGAGCGGCGCAGAAGGCACCGCGAGCGCATACCGGTAATCCGGGGCAGTCACCGGCTGTCCGGGCTCGGTAATGACGTTGCTGGCCTGCTGCGACGTCGGATCGAACCACTCAGCGGGCGGGACGGCGGTGGTGCCCACTTCCCAGTTGTCGAGAGTGTCCCGAAGACTCTTGATCGGGTCCCACCAGCGCAGGAAGGAACGACCCGGGTTGCTGAGCTTCGGATCGGCGTCATTCACGCCGGTCCGCTGGTTGTTGCCCCGGTGGGTCGGATACGACTGGGCGAATACGAGCAGCAGGGGCACCACGAGGGCCAACACGATGCTCAGAATAAGTCCAGCTTGTCGATACGATCTCATGCGAAACATGTTTAGTGGTGTTTCCTTTCGTTACCTGCGGTCGGCGAAGACCGGAACTCGAATATCTCGAATGCCTTGCGTCGGAGGGAGTTCGAACTTGACGCTCAGTGAGTTGAAGCCGAGGTTGGGCTTATTAAGACTGTAGCCAAGGCCGTTGGTGTTCCCGGTGTCCAGGGTGCCGTCGACAAGGACGACCTCTCCGAAGTAGGGATCTCCGTTGAGCTTGCGTCCGACATAACTGCTCGTGATGATGACCTCGCCTGAAGCCAGTCGACGTGCCGACGACGCTCGGAAGCTCTGCGGGTTGCTGTCGGCCATCGGGACGTTGTTGGGCATGCGACGCATCACGCGGAACGCCTCGTTCGGAAGCATCCATCGGACGACCCAGTCCTGACCCGACTTGACGATTTCATAGACGCCGGTATTGTCCGTAAACATCACCGCCACTTCGCCCGTCGCACCGTTCGGAAGAACCGAAAGGGTTACGGACGAGAGTCCGCCGATGTTCTGCTCACGCTGTGGACGCGCTGGCGAACTAAAGGTGCCCGCGCTGTCCACGTAAAACGCGTTGGCCGGAATGGCGGGAACTCGGATCTTGGTGATTACTTCCGTCGCTCCACGCGCCGGATCGAGGACCACGATTCCACCGAGGCCGCTCGAACGGTCGTTCTGCGGCTGAGGCGAATCCAAGCCGAATGACGTCTTGCCGGGTTCGACATTGCTGAAACCGAAAGCCAGAATTGGTCGGAGGTTGCCAACCCCGTCATCGATGAAGGTCCTGCCGATGCTGTTGTAGGCGTATTGCTTGCCGGTCAGCTCCGAAGGACTGTGCCAAAGAAGCATGCCCAAGGCTCGCTGCTGGACGCCCTGCGGATCGACGTACTGCACGACTCCAACGATCCGGCCATTGCTCGGATCGATCTCATACCGGTCGATCATCTCAAGTAGGCGGAAGTTGCCCGCATCGGCAATGACGTAGTGAACCCAAAGCTCACGCGGTCGCGGATTCGTGAGGGCTTGCTGCTTGGTCGTCTCGATCGTCTGGAACACCAGGATGTCGCGGGGGAGTCGCAGCGTCAGCGGCTCGTTATCGGTCAGTCCGCCCGGTCGGTACTTCGGATCGAGCTTGAAGTCCTTGATCGTGCGAAGCTCTCGCCCCGCGTTATCCGCGCGGACCACGCGATCATTGCCCGTATCGACCACCCAGTAGGTGTTGTCGCCACCCGGGTAGACCTTAGTCGGTCTTGATAGAGGCACGTCGCTGCCGACCGTACCGGTGGGAAGGTTGAGGCCTGCCTTGGCGGTGCTGTCGGTGGCCCAAATCGGATTACCGGCAGAATCGAAGCGCGACACGCGGCCTTCGTCGGCAACATAGATGTCGGACCGAGTGAATGCGTAGATTCGGTTCGCCGTCCACGTGAGGAGCACGCCTTCCCCACCCACGACGCCTTCGCATCGTGAGTTGGGGTCATCCACGGCGGCCTGCAGGTACCGAACGCGTAGGTCGTCAAAAGAGCGCACTCCGTTAACCTGTGGCCATCGGAAGTCAGGGTTGATTGAGAACCCGAGCGGGCCCGAACTGGGTTTCACATTGTTGAGCTGCGGCACCCAAGGTCGGCTCGCGATCGGCTTCATATACGGATCGTTGGTGGCGATCTTCGAATCCATGCCGTAAACGATCCCGCGCGGGATGGGCGGGAACTGGGCGGAGAACAGACTCGGCAGGATGCTCGATCCCGCCATGTACAGGTTCTCGCCTGCCGCAAACGGCTGGCCACGACCGTCGAATCCGTTCAGACAGGTGTACCACTTGAGCGGACTGAAGCGTCCCCGAGCGAATCCAGGAACACGGACACCGTCTTCGAAAGACAGTTCCGGCTCGACCAAAATGTCGCCCTGTCCACCGCGTCGAATGATGATTGGCAGGCTCGTCGTCAGCGAGTCTCGAACTCGACCGCGTCCAGCGCTCATCATGGTCGAGAAGCGGATTCGGCCGCGAGTGCTTCCGCCGACGTTCGGCTCGAACGTGTACACCGAGTTCGGCAGCGAGCTAAAGGCATCCGGCGTGGTCGGCGTCGTGCTTCGGGCCACGTCCGGCTGGACGATCTGGAAGCCTGCCGTCAGGTTCTCGACATCGATCTCGACTGGAGATGGGTTCGCGTTGAACGCCAAAACGGTCGTCACTGGCGACGGGAAGCCAAATACGGTTTTCGTTCCGTGCGCCAAGACGTAGACCGTATCGCCGAGGATCGTCGGACCGGAACGGAAAGTCAGGTTGCGAACTTCTTGGTTAAGGAAGTTCAAGAAGTTCTGGACCAGGTAATCCTCGTCAATGATGGCGGGGGCTTGATCGATGGTCTCCTGAGTGCCGCCGCCGACGTTGATGCGGAAGGACATGCGGTCGTACAGGTCCCAACGATAGAGCAACTTGAAGTCACCGCGCCCCTCTTCCTTGAGGCAGAAAAGTGCGCCACCGTTCGATCCGTCGCCGCCGACCACGAAGAGGTTGCCGGAGGGCGAGAGGCCCATTCCAAGCACCTGCTTGCCGCCGTCGGTGCGGTCGGGCAGCCCGAGGTCGCCGCGAATGTAGATCTCAGCCGGAACGGTCGGTCCGACTTCGCCCCAGTCAATCGTGTAGTCGACGCGAACACCCGCATTGATTGGCAATGCCCCTGGCATCCCGATCTGGAGCTCGCCGTTGGTCGTTTGGGTGACCGAATTCGTGAAGATCGCGGCCATCTGGGTTCCCGATAGGGGAACCTCCCCATCGAGGATCGTGAGCTTGATCGACGACACGTCGATGGGCAAGCCCTGAAGACTGGCGCGGGTCGTAATGCGCAGGACCCCGGGCGTATTGGTATCGAAACCGAGCGGCTTCTCGCCCTTGGCGCCCAGCCAGATGCTGGTGATGCCGGAAGGTCGCGCCGTGATGCCGGTGCCGGGTGCGGTCGGAACGTAGACCACACGGTCCACGCCGCCTGAGTTGTCGGCAATCGGAATGTAGCCGACGACCGGGCTGCCTGCCGGTTCGGGAAGTCGCGGTGCACCCTGGATCGACCAGTCATCGGCAGTCGTCTTGCGGGCCGAGTTCTTGAGGTCGATGATCCAAACGCGGCCGGAGTTGCCGGTTGAGCGCAGATCGGCCATGAAGGCCATGCCTTCGTGGACCGTCGGCGCGAAGGGGTTCCCGCTGGAGCCAGGAGTTGCCGCATCGGGCGGGGCGATGGTTCTCAGCGAAGGCACCGCACTCCCGACCGAGTCGAGATCAAAAATCTGGACATTCCCCGCCCCATCAGCCACCAGAATCTGGTCGACACACTTGAAGCCAGGTCGAGTCGAGTTTAAGGTTGCATCGGGCACTTCGACGCAAACGGGTGTCGCGACCGGGCCTGCCATGGGGGCGCTTTGCCAAAGAATGTCGTAGGTCGAGCCGGGCGGATCGGCGATGCCGTCATCGGGATTGCCGTCGCCATCCCAGTCGCGCGAGGGATCCGAGTCGAGCACGACAAGGGCATTGTTGGAAATGCAGATCGAGCGACCCTTGAAAATGGAGGGCTGAAGTCGGGTCGCGGTCTCGCCCTTCCACCGCTGGAAGAGCGGTGCGGCGAGGTCCACATTCGACGCGTTCGTGCGTCGGCTGCCCCGATTCACGCCGGGGAACGAGGAGCCGAGGCTCACGATGTTGATCGCCAGCTTCGAAGCTGCCACCGTCGCTGCGTCGCTCACAGGGCCAGTGGAATAGAAGCCAAGATTTGGAGAAATCGCACCTCCGGTGATGCCGCGATTCAGAATTTGCGATACGCCACGCGTCGTGACAGCAAGGAAGCCCTGGCCGATTTGGCCGACTGAAATAAAGTCACCTTGACCGTTGCCGGCAAGTTGCTGCATGCGGTAGCTCTCACCTGGTACCCAACCCAGCAGGGCCGAAATGCCGCTGAGGCCTTCGTTCGCGAGGTTGACGGGACGGACCAGCCGCGACCCGCCCGCCTGCATGAGGAACAAGTCTTCGAACGTAACGGTTGTGGGGCTGTTAAAGATGGGGTGCCCCATGTTCGCGGAAATGTCGGCGTTGGACTGCCAGAGCGCGAAGGGCATCGGCGTGGGGTTGGCAACGTCGATGAAGTTCGCCATCGTCTGGATATCCACCCAGAGCACGCCGCCTTGGTCGATAAACTTGCGAAGCCGCTCGCGTTCGATGGAGTTCAGCTGAAGCCCTGCGGAAATCGGCAAAAGCAATATGTCGAAGTCGGCAAGGACGTTATCCGACGAATTGGCGAGCGATACCTCCCAGTAGGGAGCAGACCGCTTGCTCAGGCGGGTGTTGAGGGCGGGAGCGCTGCCGGTCAGCGTGCTCCAGCGAAGCTGAAGGCTCTCATTGAGGCTGGTCGACGCGCGCGGATTCACGAACGTCCAGGAGGCCGGGCGGGCGGAGAAATTCTGATCCAGGTTGCCCCAAACGTGAGGCGCCCCGTTCAGCGGCGTTCCGTTGGGATACGCTGCGCTCCGCTGGCTCTCGATCAGCAGGATGCCTGCGTTGATCTGAGTCGATCGCTGCGCGTAGTTCTGCGGTCCGGCCACGGCCATTGCCGCGACGGACAGCCCGAAGGCACAGGAAAGAAGCCGACGATCGATCATGGGTTGTTATCTCCGAAATAAACCAAGGTTGGGCTGACCGGGAGCATCGGCATCGGCGGCAACTGCCAGCCGTCGCGGTTGACGCGGATCGGAGCCCATTGGCCAGGAAGCTCTTCAACGCCCGCCGTGGCCAGCGACGGATCATAAGCAACGATGAGATTCGGTACGAAACGGTCGTTATTGGCGATGTCGTATCCGCCAGGGACGTGCTGAGCCGGGATGAGGCGACCCGTGCCACCGACGCTGCGCGGAATCCAGCCCCACTTTTTCAGCCACTCGGTTTGCTGGCTGATCGGTGGCGGCATGTTCTCGCTGATCGCGCCGATGATCTGCACGCGGACGTCCAGAGGCTCGCCGTAGAACGGGAACTCGGGGGCCACGCCAAATCGCTCGAAACGATCCCTTAGGGCAAGGTCACGGCTGCCAAGATCGGTAATCCGCTGCTCGAAGGCGGCGCGGCTGTCGTCGGGGTTGTAGTTGAAACTCGGACCCGGGATCACGAAGAAGGATCCTTCCTCGGCGAACAGGGCCGCTTCAATGCGAATGTCGTGCGGCGTTACCGCAGTTCGGGCCAGGGCGTAGTTCTTCGGCGAGAACGTTCCTGCACTTGCCAGCCGCAGGTTGAGATAGCTCTCGTCCTGGGTCGCCAGACGGTAGTTCCCTTCCGCGTTGTTGGCGGGTGGAACGAGTTGGCGGTTGGCGAAAGTGAACGTGGGAGTCACGATTGGAAGCGCAAGCGACTCGAACTTGGGGAACGCGTTGATCGCCGGGTTGCCGAGACCGTAGATCGGCACGTTGCCGGTTCCACTAAAGATTGGCCCTGCCGCGTTATGATCGACGAATCCGGCTGCGCCGAAATTCAGCTGACGAGCGAAGGCGTAGACTTCGTACGGGTTGGCGGACGAATCAGCGAACGTACCCGGAGCGATGTTCAGGGTCACGAAGGCCGGCCCATTGTCATCCGCGGCGTGGGAAACCAGCAGGGATGAGGCGACGCCGTTGCCTGTTCCGAAGGTCACGTAGTGCGACGCGTAAGGCAGCCAAGTCTGTGGGTTGCGTGGGTTCGCGCCGTTGCCGACCGGATCAAGGAGGAACTGGGCTTGCAGCGTCAGGCTCGGAGCCTCGCTTAGGTCCAATTCGACCGGGCTAGGCGTGTCGGGCAGGATGTCCGAATTCTTGGGTCGAGGCACTTCGCCATTGGCTGGCCCGAAGAACTGCGTCGTGTTGAGTGCCACGAAGTCCTTGGCCATCAGCATGAGCATGGAACGGCTCGGCTCTGAGATCACGTTGCCGCGCTCGTCCACGATCCCCTTGGTGATCGAGCCTTCGACATAGATCGAGCCACGGCAAGCAACCGTCAACTGAATATTGGTGGGAATGACGCCACGGACTCGCACGTCGCCTTCAAAACAGACCACACCATTAAAGGGCCGACCGTTCTGGGTGAACTCGGTGTCGCTCAGGTTGACCTGGTCGATCCGATTGCCACTGACGATGCTGTTGATGATGAAGACCTGGCCCCCGACATTGCGAAGCCGATAGCGGACCTTCGAGATATTGGTCGGCGCGCCATCCGGCTGCCGCCAGTATCGGCGGGCGCTTCGGCTGTCGCGAGTGATTTCGAAGCCATCGGGAAGGAGGCGCATGTAGCTGGCCAGCGGGATGTAATACGGTCCCTGCCAACCAATGGAATTCGGATTGTTCGGGTTGAGCCAGTCGTTGGGCAGTGCTTTGCTGACCTCGGTTGCTTCGCGCTGATCTTCCGAGTTGGCGTTGCCACGCTCGGCGGCATCCACGTAGACGCCGTTGCCGTATCCAAAACGACCTTCGTTGCCACCATTGGCGTCGAGCGCCCCACTCTCGCGCGTCATCACGACATAGCGGTTCTGGTTGGTGGCGGGATCGTTCGAAAGAAACGAGGGAGGCGACTTGTAGGGCACGCCACGGGCGTAGCCACTCGGGTCCGAGTCCACCTCGCCATCGCGAAGGTTTCCGCGAATCGTCGAGAAGCGGTTGCTCCGACTGTCAAGACTGTCCGGCGTGTTGTTCCGCACGTCGTACGGGCTGTTGGCGTCGCCGTCGATACGGAGAATAAGGCCCGAGTTGTCGTCGGCACCTCGGAACTTGCCGGCGGTCGCAAACATGTCCCCGATTTCACGGTTGAGAAGCACGTCATGCCGCCCGTAAAGCACGACATCCGCATTGCTGTACATGGAACCCGTGCCCTGAATGGTGTTCGGTCCATTCGGGAGTGGTCCGCCCCACTTGGTCACCACATTGACAGGCTGGCCCTCGTAAAACACGTCGCCATCGGTCGGATAGCCGAGCTCGGCCGGGCGAGTCACCTTGTACTTGTCGGTGATGAACCGGGCACTCTCGATGATGCCGATGGAAGCCATTGCAACGAGGCGTCGCTGGTTGGCATTGCGTGTGTCGGCCAGCCGCATGGCTTGCAGCGACGAACGGTACTCGTTGTCGTCGGCATAGTTGGCGACCTTTACGGACTTATCGGACAGGGTCGTAGGATCGCCCGGGCGGATGGGCCCAGGACGCCCGACCGATTCGATGATGAGGAAATTGCGTGCACGACCCGGTCGGCGAAGGTTGCCGACGGGATTCTGGAAGGTTGCAAAGTCGGACGGCGCATAACGCACACGCACGAGGTAGCGACCACGATCGTTTAGAACTCGGCTGTAGGGACCCAATCCGTCCGGACCACCCAAGTCGACCTGAGGATCGGCGGCGTCGCGGAGGCCGCGATCTGGCACCGGTCTCGGTCGCAGATAGAGGGCGTCCGGATCCTTGGTGAATCCCTGCGGATCGGGTGTGAGAGGCGTGATCGAAGGCTTCCAGTCGGCGCCGAGGCCGCTGTAGAGCAACTGATAGTGCGCATAGCGGATTCCAGCATCGGCAAGGTCGCCACCCAGGGTTCGCTGCTGGCTCCGGCCAGACTGAGTGATGTTCCTGGAGATGATGCTGGCAAAGGCAACTCCCAGGATCAGCAGCACGCCCAGGACCAAGATCGCAATGATCAGAGTCTGGCCAGATTGGCGTTGTGTTCTAAGGGCAATCGATCGCATCGAGTTCAGCCTATTCCTCATCGAATGAAATTACGGACGCTCGCGGAACCTTGCACGGTAATCGACTGGCCGTTGGGCAAGTTCGACTGCGGGAAGTTCCGAATCGTCAGGTTAATGTCCAGCACTTGTCGCGTGTCGTAATCGATCGCAAACGTATCGCTGGGCTCAGTAAATTGGAAGCGGTAGGAGACGAAGATGTTCCCCGTCGGCAGCGGTTCGCCGAATCGGCTGTTGAACTCAACGTATCCCTTACGGAACTGCGGCTGCAGCACCGCCGAGACGAAGTCCTGGTTGTTGTAAACGGTCGGGTCGTAGCCGTTCGCGATGAGCTGGAAGCCCTGGGTGCCGGCACCAGTCGCATCGAAATCTGCCCACAGCGGCTCCTGCTGATCGACGTAGTTGATCAGGTACTGGTTGGGGCCTACCGGACGCTGGGTGACCCGCTGGTAGCGCACGGGGCGACCGTAGTTCGGGCCGGGATTCTGGTCCGGACCGATGACCACGTCGCTGCCGGGCACGATCGACGTTCGGGGGAAACCGAGCGTCGGGTGCATTGGACTGGGCGTTCCGTCGGCCTGAGCCGTAACACGAAGGTCGATGAAGCGCTTACAGAATCGCTCACGTGGCAGATCGATCGGCGGTTGGCTAGCGTCCTGCCGTGAGTTCAGCAGCAGCGTATCCCAGTCGTTCCAGAGCCGATTGAATCTCTGATTGATCGTGTTGAACGTGTAGAATTGACCGCCCCCAATCGTATTGTCGTTAGCGGGAGTCAGAGCTGGCCCAGTTCCGACAAACGGCCGGTTGTCCGCCAGTCCGGCTGGCGGAGCGTCCACGCCGACTTCTTCGATCGGGAAGCTGGAAATGAGCTCGCCCGACTTCGGATCGAGGTTGAACAGCACGGCCAGCCGGCGCAGGGCTTGGTCACTGAGCACCGTGTTCCCAAGATTCGTTGTGAACGGATACGGATTTCCGTACCGAACATCGGTGCGGTAACCCGAGAGATTGAAGATATGTCGCCGGGCCGCGATATCACGCTCGTCACCCAGAGTCGGATCAAACGCGAACAATGAGTATCCCGGAGCCAAAGTCGGTTCCTCGCCCGGTCTGCGACGGTCGGCAATGACGTAAGGGTTGAGCGCTCCACCCGGCGTATCGGAGCGTCGCCACGTCTCTCGAATCTGGCCAGCGAAGATATCGCGATTCGGGTCGGTCGGGGTGACTTGACCATTGACGCCGAACTGGACGGGCCAGAGCCCGGGCCAGGCCCGAACGAACGTGTCGGTCCAGGCACCGAAGTTTGTGCGGTAGACGTCGGGACCGATCTTAGCCGAGTTAGTGGTCTCTTCTCCGCTGCGCACGGCCATCATGCCCATGGGGGGCTCGCTGGTCTGTCGCTTGGGAGTGAACTGAACCAGGGGGAAGATGCGCGGCACGTTGCCGTCATAGATCGGGCGGCGGCTCTGCTTGTTGAAGATCGCCTGGATCATGTCGTACCGGCTGAATTCCGTCACGATGCTTGCCCGGTTCATCCACGCCTGAACGCGGCGCGCCTTTGCCGGAGTACCGTCCGGCAGGAAAAACTGCGGGTCGTCGTAGATCGGTTCGTTGGTGTTCGGATCAACTTCGAAGAGGTCGGTATTGACTTGGCGGACGCCGTTAACCCAAATGTAGGGCTGAGCCTCGGCGCGCCAAAGGACGTACAGGTTATCCGGCTGACCGTTGCGGGCCATCAGGATGCCGTCATAGCCGTTGTTATAGGTTCCAGGCTCGTCCGTGCGCTGCCCATTGAGCAGGAGGCGGAAGGGTTGCTTGAGCCCGATAAAGTAGCGAACGAGTGTCGTTCCCGCCGCGACCGGCAGCACCACTTGACCTTTAGGCGCGTGCAGCGTCGGATCGATGAGGCCCGTATTGGGATTGGTAAAGACGCCCGGGTTGTTGGGGTCGATGCTCTCCTCACCTTGTGCGGGCTTGATGATATCCAGTTTGGCGTTCTCGATCCGGACGATCTCCTGGGCGCCGTTCTGGCCGGGGATCCGAATATCGAGGGCACCCCGCGGTCCTGTATTGTCTCGGACACCGGCGCTATTCGCGATTTCGCGTGAGACGCGGTCAATCAAGACCCGCGCCCGATCTTGGGCGTCGGCAAATGCCTGAGCCGCTCGCGTCAGGTTGAAGCTCTGGATCATCGGAATCGAGATGATCGTGAGCAGGATCGCGGTGATCGCCATCACCGTAATGAGTTCGATGAGTGTAAAGCCTCGGCGACGTCGCATCAGTTGTTCAGCCCTCCCATGAGGAAAGTCTCCGTGCGGCTGCGTCGCCACCCACGTTGCCATGCTTCGTATCGCTGCATGTTGACCGCCGGATCAGCGGTAAGCGTAAACGTGAGTGGGTTCCACAGACTTCGCACACCCACCGAGGCTCCACGGATACGACGCACCGCATAGCCGTTGTCAAATCTCAGCGCGAGCGCGGGAAGCGAATCGTTGATATCGACGAAACCCAGATCGGGTTCGCCTGGCCTCGGCGCTTGAACTATGAACTGCTGCTCATAGGCGACTTCAAGATCTCCCGTGAGTTCGTTCTCGTACCAGACTTCGCCGAGAATGACCTGCTTGCCAATCTCCGTAACCGGGAAGTAAACGCGCGTGTCGTCGTCGTCGTTGATCAAGTTGTTCGACCCGCCGACATAGGCCTGCCTGTAGCCGAGGGACAATTCCCAGACCAGTTGGTAGGCTCGAACGGCCTTGTCCACCTGGATCGACCACTCATTGACGCCTTGGTAAATGGCGCGCACGCTGCGGCCGCGGATATCGCGGATCGCGTTCGGTGCGGTCGCGCGGGGGTACATGATGCGGGCACCAAGCTCGTCCGGATTGTTCGTGACTGCCGGATCGTCGATGAACTGGACGACTCCGCCCGACTTATCGACGGTGTAGCACGACGGCAAGAAGACGCCACCGGTTTCGGTGTCGACGAGCACGAAGTCTCGTTCCTCTGGCTGCCCGTTCTGATCGGCAACATTGAATCCAACACCCGAATAGCGGCGCTGGTCGGCGTAGTTGTTGTTCTTGACCTTGATCGTGTTCAGCACGAGCTTCTGGTCGAACGGAAGCTGATTGGGCACGCGGAAATCATCACGAATGAGACGCCAGTCGAAGACGTCATAGTCGACGCGGGCGTTCAAAGGCACCCGGCCACGCCCGCGTCGCTCCTGGTAGTTGAAACCGAGCGGGTTGAACAGCATCAGACCCAGTTTGTCGTCCACGAAGTCGTATTGGTAGGCGGCATCGTCGCGAAGGGATGCATTGTTCCGTACGTCCGCTTCGGTCAGGAATTGCGGGGCCATCGTGGAGCCGATCTGGTCGAATACTCGCGCCACTTGGATGGTGTCGATGTCGGCCCGGATAAAGGTTTCGCCTGGACCCACGAGTTCGGAGTTCAGGTCAAACACGACATACCCTCGGCGCTGACCCAGCGCCGGTGAGGGAACGCTCAACAGTTTGACGATAACGTCCTTCTGAACCGTTTGGCCGCCTTGATTCACGTAAACGGAGCAGGACAGCCGGAAGGTCCGCGCATAGTTCGTGACGTCGGCCCGGTACGGCCCTTGCGGCAGCGCCAAGAAGGCTCCAGCCTCATCGACCAGTGCAACATAATCTTGGCGAACTGGGAAGCTTGGATCGACATTTTCGACGACGCGAAGCTGAAGGTCGTTGCCGTAGACCAAGAACGTCTCGGGGTACGTCGGGTCGTAGATCACCGGGGCAAACTGGCAAGCCATGAGCCCACCGTAGGAGTTGCCGGTCGATGTGGGCTGGCTCAGGTAGCGGGGCGCAGGCACCGTGCGCGTTTCTGCCACGACTCGGGTCATGACGTTGGCACCAGAGAGATACTGCCATTTGCCCATGGGCTGGTTAGCCGCATCGAGGAAGTTGCCGTTAATATCCAGACCAACTGCGCCGGCTGGCCCAAGGTCCCCCGGCCGCCGCGTCAGATCCGCGACCACACGGAATTTGCCATTGCCAGCATCGTACTCCCATCGCGTGGGGAGAATAGCGGTCGGCAGCTGGTCGGCTTGGTTCTTCAGTCGCTCCATTTCAGCCCGAATAAGGCTGGTCGCGACCGTGTTGTTCCTCGTCGTGCGCAGGATGTTCAGACCGCCGGGAAAGATCTGGGCGATGGCAAGAATTCCGACAAGGAAGACCACGATCACCACCAGAATCTCGATCAGCGATGCGCCAGTTTTTCGGTTAAAGCGCTTCATCAAAATTCGTTCGCTCGCAAATGTAAAGTCAGATCAAAAACAAAGAGGAGAGGCGTGGTGCTCAGGGTATCACGCGCCAAGATCGCTCGTGGATCAGCTTGGAATCGTACGTCCGAGCGCCACCGCCAAGGAAAAGAACGATGTCTCGGCGACCGCCTTCCGGCACGGCACCCTGCCATCCACGGAACCAGCTGTCCCACGTAATGACGGTGCTCTCAGGTGGATCGTCGTAGCCGAGTTGGCGCGGGTCATCGAAGGGCGAGCCGACGCCAAAGGTCGGATCGCCGGTGCCGATCGCATAGTTCGACCAAAGGAGCGCATATCGGAGCTCTGTGCGGCGACCGCCGCCGGGCTGCGGAACATCAGCGACGTCGTAGCCGCTGACTTGATAGAACTCCAATCGCGGATTCGTCGGACTCTGGGCTAGGGCGGGATTGCGGAGGACGTAGGTGTTCGGACCGTAAGCCTGGCGCGAACCCAGCGTATCATCGAGCGGCGTTTTGTTGCCGTCACCGTTGAGGTCCAAAATGGGATCGGCACCCACGTTGGCGGTGTAAGCATTCGGCCAAACCGCAGTCGTGATGGCATCACCGCGGGCTCGGTTGTAGGCCGGCTTGAAGCTGTTGAGGCTATTCACGCGCTTGGGATAGAGGTAGCCGGTGATGTTCTCAGCCGGAATGACATTCCCCGCGTTCGGACCGGATTGATATCGGTTGACGTACCCCAACAGCGACGGCGGATAGCCGCCTTGGTCGATGCGATAGAGCTGAAGCGCAGACCGAAGATCGTTCAGCGAACTGATATCCGAACTTCGGTACGCACTGTCTTTGGCTCGCGCATAGACCGGGAAGATAATTGCTGCCAGGAGCGCGATAATCGCAATAACCGTCAGCAGTTCAATGAGCGTAAAGCCAAGCCGCCTTTTCATAAATCGTTCTTCACCCGTTTAAGCCAATGTTCAGACTGGCTTCATGCAGCCAATGTTCCTTAGTGGGGCCGCTCTCCGGTTGCCCACTGCCAATAGGACGAAACGAGCGCCCGCAAAGGACCCTCGAAAAGTGCCGCCGCGATCGCGCCCAGCGCCAAATAGGGCCCGAACGGGATCATCGTTGTTTCTACCTCAGACTCTTCTGCCACCGACTCTACCGCATAGGGGTTCTCGCCGAACCAGCTTTCGTAGAACTTCGGAACAAAGAGCCCGATGATGTCGAAACAGAGCACATAGCCGATCCCACACTTCAGGATCGAACCGATGGACTCCGGTTGATAGTTTTGATCCTCATCGTCCTCCTCCTGTTCCCCGTCACCCGCCTGATTTGAACCTGAGCGGGCACGAACCAGTATTTGTACGGCTCCGAGCACGGCACCCAGAGCAACCGCCATCGCGAAGCTCATCAGGGCCGTAATCGGGAACAGCATCGCTCCGATTCCGCGCGCCATCTTGATGTCGCCATGCCCCATCGCGTCCTTGCCGAAGAGAATGCGCCCCAGGAAGGTCACGGCCCATAGCGCGCCAACGCCCACGAGCCAGCCAGCGAGGGCACTGGGAATCCCCCAAGTCATGGCGTTCGGACTGTTCTGGGCAAAAAGGACGGCGTTGTAACCGATGCCAACGATCCACATGAACGCGTTGACTTGGTCGGGGATGATAAACCACTTCAGGTCGATGAAGATGGCAGCGACGAGGGCAGCCGAGAACAGCATGAGAGCAACGGCCCGCACCGGATCCCAACCCGCGATGAGGTGCTGGTACCAAAACGCCGCCCATACTCCACCCGTGAACAGTTCGACAAAGAAGTAGCGTGAGGGAATCTTTGCCTTGCACTGCCGACACCGCCCTCGAAGCACGAGCCAACTGAACAGCGGGACGAGATCGGGCACGCCCAACTGGTTCTTGCAGGAAGGGCAAAAGCTGTTCTTAGGTTCAGACAGGGAGAGACCCAGAGGCATCCGATAGATGACCACGTTCAAAAAGCTGCCAATCGCCGCCCCGATCATCAGGCCAACGAGCCACGTCCATTCAGGAAACAATCCGACATCCTGTCATTTCTATGAGCACTCTACTATTTTGGGTCGCTGGCGACCGATTTTGAGCGCTTACGGGCGGAACGCAAGATGATTGGCGCAAATCTTGCTCCGTCTCCGTCTTATGTTGGGGAGAACTCCGACCGATTAGCTTATGGAAGTGATGGATTTTTCTCGAATTGGACTCGCTCAAGTCGACGCCGGCGCAGGGGTTGGCGAGTTGCTGGGCGTCGCCCTGGGGCCGCTTATCGTCGGCCTGCTCATGTTCTTCTTTGGATTGATGGGGGAGCGGGCGGGGGTCGTCAAACCGGGGATCAAGTGGCTCGGAATGGTTGCCCTCGTCATCGGCATGGTCATGGGCTGGGACTACTTCAAAAAGGTCACGGGCGAAGAAGGCCAGACCTTTATCATGCTCAACATGATCGAGAAGAAGAAGTATCTGTACTACGCGGCCTTCATAGCTCCCCTATCCGGCGCTCTTCTCCTCCCCATCTGGGCGGTTCTGTCGAAGCGTCGAGCTGCACAATCCCTTGCCGAAGATGAAGAGATCCTCGATGAAGAGTACGAGGATACGGGCGAGGAGGACGAATACTACGAAGAGGACATGGAGGAGGACGAAGAAGAAGAGTTCGTCGACGAAGAACCTGAACCTGAGCCGCCACGATAACTGCTTTTTTGCGACATTTTCTTTCCGAAATCTCAAAAGTCATTGTAAGATGAATGAAGATTCCCGGCAGTTGGGCTGGGCTCGGAGGGGTTATGTCGACCTTGCACGCCCTAAGAAGGGCCATTTGTTTTGGGCTTGTCCTCACGTTTGCCGCACTTTCGAACCTGACTCGAGCGGCGGACCTTAAAGTTGTTCAGATCAAGAACACCACCGGGGTGTTTGCATCCGATCTTCATGTCACCTTTACCGGCACCGGTGGTCACGTGTTCGTCTCACCGGTATCGGTCATCGCTCCGATGTGTCCGGTACCTGCCGTTCCATCCAACGGGCAAGTGACCAACACGGTCGTCATCGATTGGGGGGTGCCCTGCGTCGCTCCCGGTGCCACCGTGTGGTTCTGGGTCTTCACCAACAATGGGCCTCTGGCCTTCAGTTCCGGCTTTTGGACCTTGAACGGAGTGAACATTGGCCCGGCAGTTCCGCCCATCGTGAACCCGGGCGGCGGAGGTGGTGGTGGCGGTGGTGGCCCGTTTTGGGGAGTCATTCGGCAAACCAAGTGTTTCTCGCTTCGACCTATCATTTACACGCCTTGGCGCAGGCCCGAGGGTGGGGGATGCTGGCGACGATGGTGTTGCCGACCGAGAATTTGGTACTTCACGCGCCTGGCGATTTGTCGGTTCGTAACGCGGCGGGGACGCTTGGTGAATACAGGCATCTGTTTCCCAATCAGCAACTGGGAGTTCTCCTTCCGGACCCGAGAAAAGTACCGCTGGCAGTTCCGAACCATTCGTCCGCCAGATCTGGGCGGCCAAATCATTCCCGTCAACGGACCCATTCACAACGGTCCGCTGATTCGACGTGCGGGCTTTAACGTGCCCGGCATGTCCAGCTTCGGCAACATCAAGTCCGACAATCAGGGTCAGACCTGGTCGTCGAGCATGGACTTCCGAAGCGCATTCTCACAGATTGCGATGGGTATCAACATCGAGCCCGACACAGCGCCGGACCTCGAATCGACCGTGCAGAAACTCGTCGCTCATGGTCAGAACTGGATCGACTCCGCAGCGATCTTTGGCCAGCTGCGGAATGAAGTACTCCAAGTCAATGCGGCCGAACCCGGCACCGACCTGCCTCCGATTGCCAATGACCTCCAGATGCTGCAGAGCAGCTTCATCGGGATTGGCAACCAGTTCCTGAGCGGCGTGTTGCCCACCGATTCGCTCCTCTGGGAAAACTGCCGCATTGCGATGCAGGACTTGTCCACACGTCTCGGTGCGCTGATGCCGGCGGGACGTAACCTCCATGTTCAGAACGAGCTGATCTCGATGGCGGAAGGATTCCGCAAGTGTCGCGACATGGTGGCAAGCGGATTCCCCACGATGATGGAGGAGGACGAGTTCCTCTACGCCCTGTTCAACCGCATCTATCCGAGTTTCGACGCTGTCTCGGTAGCGATGGGACCGCACGTGCGGTTGCAGATCGATCCCGGCCAAGTTGGGTGGCTTACCCACCTGAGTGACGCTGGAATCATCCTGCACATCACCAACGCCGCAACCGGCGACCACCTGGACAGCATGGTGGTCGTGCCGAGCGAGTCGGGGGCAATCGACATTCCGATCGACAACTACGACATGACGACGGCGCCACAACTTCGGATTGGCTTCAAGTACGACACGTTCCTGAGTCGTTCGATGGTGGTGCCGAATATGGACGGACACACGGCTCCGATCATGCCGCTTCAGAACGGCGATGTGAACGGTGACGACGTGGTTGATCCAGCCGATGCGACGATGGTGCAAGCGGCCTTGGGGAGCGGCGGACCTGACGCCACTTCCATTGGCTCGGAAGACCTGAACGCGGACGGGAATGTCGATTTCCTGGACCTGAACCTCGTCTTCTCCAACCTTGGTCAGCAAGGCGATGGCTTCAAGCTGGTTTCGGGTCAGCTCGAACTCCAGGACTACCTCGGCGATGCCGACGAACAGACGGCCATGCTCGACGTTCGCGACACCTTGGGCAATACCCTTGAGAGTCACGAACTGCCGCTTGGTGGTGGGGAGTATGCCTTCCTGACCAATCGGCCAAGCGGCGAGGTCGTGCAAGTCGGAGCGAAAGGGAGCCATTGGCTGCGGCGAGGCGTCTTCGCCACGATCCCGGACCACGTCCTGAACGTCGACTTCTCGCTGATCAACGGCGATGCGGACGGCGACAACGAGGTCGGAATCGGAGATTACGCCATGTTGTCATTCTCCTACGGTTCGGAGCCCGGCGATGCAAACTACTTGGAGGCCGCCGACTTCAACGGCGACCTGGCGGTGGACATCGCCGACTACGCGATCCTGAGTTCCAACTTCGGTATCTCAGGGGACTGACAGGGGCACCGGCACACTGCCGATGCCTAATGCTTGAGGGGTGGGCCTCCCCACCCCTCCCCTCAGGTCTGCTAGGCCGGTGTACGATTCATAGATGCGGCTTCTTTAGTTCCGTCAGTCAAGTCGCCTTGCGACGACGCCGCGCAAGCCAGAAGACCCCGAGAAGACAGCCAGATATCGTGGATGGCTCCGGAACAAGTTCAACTGAAACATTGTCCAGCCCGATGCAGTAGGGACTGTAGATTCCTTGGAAGTGGACGGGATCGTTGTTATTCGCAGCGGTGAAATACATCGTCCGATGCTCCCAATAAACTCCCGACCAGCCGCTGGGCAAACTCAAGTTGGTGGACTGACTTGATCCGCCGATGCCGGCGGCGATTTGAACTGCGCCGCCGATGGTGAAGTTCGAGTCCACTCCGATCTCGAAGTCGACACGATATTGCTGCCCGGCGACAGCACCAAAGTCTTGAGACATGATCGCACCATTGAACACGTCTGACCAACCGGATAGGTCGATCATCCTCGACCCGAATGGTGTCACCCAGCCGAATCCGTTTGGATTTTGGGCCCAGTGAACGTCATTGCCCGAGGCAGCTGTAATGGTCCAAGATGTGATGTTTGATGAACCGGCAAACACCTGCATGCTGTTGAAGTCGTTGCTCGGATTCTGGCCGTTCACCAACGTACCATTTTCGAAGCTGCCATTGGCTACCAAATTGACAGCGAACGACGAAGAAACACCTATGAACGTCAGGGCACCGACGGCCCACAGTCTAATGATTCGCATAAGACTCTCCTCTAGGCCACGCATCTGGGCGCAGCACTGTCACTAACTCTACAGCAACTTGTCAATTCCGAAGGCAAAAGCACGTACAAATTCGGTGGAAAGGCTAGTCGCTCTGCTGGGTCCCCACCTGCCCATGGGTACACAGTTGATGCTGGCCGGACGAGGGGATACCTCGTGCGAATCGGCTGGATCTGACTCCAGTTCCGAATTCTTCGCACCGACAATTCTCCTGATGTCGGACGAACCGAAAGAGGGAAAGAAGAAGGGCAAGCTGCCGATCATCCTGATTCTGGCGCTCGTGCTGGGCGGCGGCGGCTTCTTTATGATGAAGGGCAAGGGCAAGACCAAGGAGCCCGAGATCAAGCTCGGCGCCATTGAGCCATTGACCGAATTCCTCGTGAACCTCAAAGGCGGGAGCAACTACCTTCAGACGGAGTTGGCTCTTCAGTTCAAAGACGGATTCAAGAAGGAAGAACTCGACAAGAACATGCCGGCGGTGCGCGATGCGGTGATCATGGTGCTGTCGAGCAAGTCGATCAGCGAACTCAGCAGCGAGCCCGCCAAAGCGAGGCTCAAACGCGAAATCGCAGCGTTCGTCAACAAGACCCTCGAAGACCTGACTCCTCCTCCCGAAGGTCACACGGAAAAGAAGAAAAAGAAGAAGAAGAAGGGTGAGGATGATGAAGAGGACGCGCGAAAGATCGCGGCCACCGATCCCGAGGAACTCGAGCACCCCGAATGGGACTCTGATGAAGGCCCGGTGTTGAAGGTCTATTTTACCAAGTTTGCCACCCAGTAGCTAGGCTTTGAAGGGCTTGCCTTTCAGGTTCTGCCAGGCGATTTTCTGAGCGGGCGTCAAGTTCGCGATGACCTTGGCCTCGGCTCCCTTTCGCAGCTTCTCGATTTGAGGTGCGATCTTCTTTTGGGTCGCTTCCGCGCGCTTGTTCGCCTCGTCCATGATCTCCTTGGCTTCCTTCTCGCTCTTTGGCTTCTTAGCTTTCAGATCCTTGAGCGCGGCATTGAGGGCTGCGTCCTCGATTTGAGCGGCTGCACCCACTGCCTGTTCATAGATTTTCTGAATCTGCTTGAGCTGGGCCGGCGGGATCCCGACTCTCGTGGCGACGATTTGGTCGGTAAGCGCTGGGAGTCCGGCTTGTTGAAGCGTGATCTCCCGGAGTCGCTTGAGCTGCATGGCGGAAAGCTGCGCCAAAACACCTTTCTTGAGCTTTTCGTAAGCTGCTTTGAGCTTGGGATCGGCATCTTTCGGCGGCTTGCCGTCCTTGCTCTTTCGAGCCTGTTCATAGAGGACCTTGATCTGGTCGTTGAACGACGAAGCCACCTTGTTCATCGCCGCTCTCTGCGCTTCCGTTACCTTGAGCTCGGTCTTCACCGGCTGAGCCTGGAGCAGCGCGACATTGGCGACTTCATAGTCGAACGGGTCCATCTTGCTCTGCGCGAACGCGCACCCAGCGACGAGCGCAGTGGCAAGGAACAACATCAAACGGAGCCGCATAATCAGATGATACGCCGCCGCCCGTTCTGTTCGCACTTGGCTCTTAGAGCCTGAACCGGATTCGCTCGCTCGATCGCAACATCACCGGACCGAGCAAACCCGACTCCAAGAGGGGCGAGTCCTTGTTCCAGAACTTCCAGGTCGTGAAGGCAACGCGTCCCGTATCTGGCCTTGGCTTTCTTTCCTTCATCCAGTCTGGCCACCCGTCGAGGACGACTCCCTTCCACGTTACATCGGCGGGTAACTGCTCATCGCCGATAAGGCGGTTGGGCCAGAGGTTCGTGACCTTGATCGCGAGTATGTTCATGCCCTTCTTTAGATAGCGGGTGACGTCGGCTCGGAAGGGTGCTTTCCACAGGGGGGGCAACTCGGTGCCGTTGATCGTGATGGTCGCGAAGTTCTTTACCTTGCCCATATCTAGGACCACGACTCTGTTCGCTCCAATCATTGCCGGACTCACGGTGAAGTTCTTGTGGTAGGTTGCCGAACCCGAGAAGTACTTGATTCCCGATTCGGCGTTCTCGGACCACGATGTCAGTTCATTGAACACGGCTTGCCCCGGCGCACCGAGATTCGGGGCAAACTGAACCCGCCACGGACCAGCGATCGGCGCGGAGTCCGGCTCGCGCTTCACCGACAGGACTTTTTGCCTTCCATTCGATGCTACGGCGGTGTACTTGCCCGTGCACCACGGTACAAACACATAGTCGGCGCCAGCCTTCTCAAGTTGGAACTCCGCCGTGGGTGCGATTGAAGGCTGGTTCACGAGATAAACGGTTTCGTTTTCGGCCACTGTTTGCGTCGCCGGTTTGCCGTCGACCTCGTAGTGAACGACCAAGCGTTTAACCACGTTCACGGCGGGGTCGCCGAAGAGGCCGTTAGTGGCAGGGATTTCGGTCTCGCCTGAACGCACCACTCCTGAAACGATCTCGGTAACGTCGGCACCAACACCTGCCGCCGTCTCATACCGCGCCGACTTGATCACGATCTTCGGCAACTTGATTGCTTTGGGACGATCAGGAGGGATGAAGTTTGCCAGGTGCGGTCCAGATCCGGGGCGGAAGACGACGAAGATCGATTCGGCTGGGCCGAGGCGGAGGTCCACTTCGGTTCCGTGTTGGGTTGGGCGGTAAATTGAGGCTTCCTGCGTCATTCCGGTCTCTGGTTGCCACAGCTCAGGTCGCAAGCCCTGGACGCGGAAGGTCGCCGCGACCTCGGTTGGCTCATAGGATTGGTTCGAGACGAAATAGACCTCGTTCTGCCCAATTCGGCGATGAATATAGGCGAGTTTGCCGCGTCCGGTGAGGGTTCGAGATCGGAAGTCGGGCCCAGCCCAGGTAAGAATTTGCTCAAAGGACCTGACGTCGCGAGCCCAGGTGCCGCGCGCGATGGTACGCACTTCTTCGTCAGCTTTCGGAAAGTTGACTAGACTGGGGCTTCGTGTGGGTCGAGGGCCGAACACTTGGGCTCCTGTGGCAAGCAACTTCCGGACCTGTGCCGCCACTTCTGGTGTCATGTCATCTCGATTTGGGAGGATGAGCGCGCGGTAGGCCATGCCGCTGGGCAAGACGATCATTCCGTTAACCACTTTCATGGTCATCAGCGCCTTGGTGTCGCACCCGTCATAGTCGTAACCGGTCGGGATGCGCGGGTTCAAGCCGGTCCGGTACGGCAGGTCGACCGGGGCACCTTCGCCATAGTAATAAACGACATCAGCGACGAATCGGCCTTGCTGAAGGAGCGACTGGCAACGGGCTACATACTGCAGCCATTGCTTTGCCTCGGTCCACCAAGTCTGGGTTCTTTCCAAGTGCGTGCCCCAAGGACCCATGGTCATTCCCGGGACGAGATTCATCCAGGGCTGGTGGGCGTAGCGGTGAAAGATGTATCGGTTGATGCCGTTGCAGAAGATCAGGTCGCCGAGGGTCTTGGCGGCGTAAGGCTCCTCAAGCCAGCGACCCCTCACGTCATCAGCCGTAAAGGACTCCGCGCCGATAATCGGCTTGCCATACACGTGGCCAACGGAGGCTGCTAGTTTGGTGGACTCGATGGCCAATCCCCCTATCCAAAACTCGCCCATGGGGATGTCGGCGGTCGAACCGGCTTGGATGTTGTCGAACATGCCGTTGCCGTAAGGCTCGGTCGAGAACAGGAGACCTGCGCGCTTGCATTTCTCGGCGAAGTAGCCGTAGTAGTTGTCGGCATAGAGGTCGGCAATCGTCCGACGGTAGTCCCATAGGAACCGGTCGCTGATATCGGCATTCTCGACCGTGAAACCAGCCACAACCGGCAGATAAGGGAGCATGTCGTAACCGCGACGACGCTGGAATTCTTGTCGGAACAGCGGCGTCCAATTCTGGCTGCCGACTTCGTAGCTGTCAACGAGCGCGTTGTTGAGGATCGGCCCGGCCAGCGGCCCCGCGTCGGAGATGACCTTCGCCATGCCCCCTTCCCAAAACGCGTCGAGGGACTCGCGGCTGAGCTTGTCGACTTCGAGACCGTCGCCTTCGGGCGGCGCGGGGTGGTTGTCTTTGCCGGTCGGGACATGACCGACGCGGAGGATCGTCCACTTCCCTGCTGGAACGGTCCATCGCAACCTGCCGTTCAAATCGAGCGAGGTTGTAATCACTTGAACGCCTGACTTCGGAATGCCCGCACGCTTCCCTTCCTCGGGAGTAAGCGGCTTCAATCCATCTTGCCGGTTCACTGCGGTTCGGCCCAAGAAGTCACCGTCTCGCTTGGGCGTGTATTCGGCGGGGAACGCGAAAACCGCGATATCGCGCGAGTAATCGACGGGGGCGTAGACCTGGGGAGCCTTGACCTTGGGCAAGACCTCATTGAACTCCCTCGGCCCCTCGACTTGGACCTCCGACCAGGCCACGACCTGCATCGCGTGCTCGGGCTTCACCCAAGGCGCCCCACTGCTCGACCATCCGGCGCAGTTGTGCAGGCAAAGTTCGATGCCGAGTCGGCTCGCTTCCTTGATCGCATGGTGCGTCATGTCTCGCCACGCCTGGCTCATGTAGCCGACAGGCCCCGACGGGATGCTCTGGGAAACCGTGAACATCTGGGCTCCGCCGATGCCAACCTCCTTCATCGCTTCGAGGTCTGCCGTGATGCCTTCGCGGGTCACGTTCCCGTCCATCCAGTGCCACCAGGTGTGCGGTCGGGCGGACAGCGGCGGGTTCACGAAGCTCGCTTTGAGAGCGTCCTGGATGACGGGTGGAGTTAAGGCAAGAGCGGCAAGAGCAATCAACATAGAAGACCTCGGGCGGAGCTTATCACAGTGAACTGGCTCAAGAATTGGAAAAAAACTCTGGCGACCCGGATTCGACGCTATAGTAAGAATGAATTGGACTGCGCGTACGCGCGCCTGTTTGTAGGAGGATTTGAGGATGACTCAGCTTGGAAAGGTTTTGGCGGCCCTGTTCGTACTGGCTGCCCTGTTCATGGTCCCGAGGTCGGCCCTCGCCCAGGGAGGCGTCGGTGGCGTCACCGGACTGATTTACGACGACGCGAACGACAACGGCGCCTATGACTTTGGTGAGCTCGGAATTCCGGGAGCAAAGGTTCTTCTTGTCGGGCCCTCCGACTACGTTGAGATTGAGGCCAACGCGCAGGGGATTCTCGAGCGTGGCGGTTTGATCGCCGGGACATACAAGGTAATCGCCGATCTGTATTCGTACGGCACCCTCGCTTCAACCAGTCCGATCGGTGTCGAAGACATCGTGATTCAGCCTGGAAATGTGACCCGAATCGAACTCGGCTACCACAAGCGCTGCGTGCGCTTTGGTGAACCCAAGATACTATGGCAAATCGGAGCGAACGGTGCCCCGACAGGCAACGCAACCGTGTCCATACCGGTCACCAACAACAACGCCTGGCCGATCTCATGGGTGTACTTCCACCAAGTGACGCCCGGCATTACCGTGAACCCCAATCCGGTGTTCTTCCCCACTCCCATTCCTCCGGGTGGCACGGCGAACGTCAATGTAACGCTCACGGGGGCTGCTCCGAATTCGGTCGTTTGCTTCGACATCTCGTTCCACGCTTCCGACTTGGCAATCTGTTGTCAAGAGCGGTTCTGTTTCAAGATGCCCGACTGCGACTGCTTCCAAGTCCTCGAGAGCCTTGTGGACTGCCTGCCCGGCGGCGGCTTCAATGTCTTCCTCGCCCTCCAGAGTCTTACGCCCCTACCGGTTAACCAGATTTGGGTCATCGGACCTCCAGGGGTAACTGTGACGCCAACGGTCACCAACGTCAATCTCAACCAAGGGGGCGTGTACAGCGGCAACTGGACGGTGAGTGGGGTCGGACTCGAAGGCACGACGGTATGCCTGACTGTTATGTTCTATAGCGGAGGTGTTGCCTGCTGCGTGAAGCAAGTATGCATCAAGTTCCCCTTCTGTCAGACCTGCGACGACCGGGAGCCCGTTTGCTATGCGGTGAAGCCGTATTACGATGCGGTCAACGATCAAGGCGTCAATTACAACGGCTCCGAATGGAGCCAGGTCGCCGGTAAGACCGTAGCCGCCGTGACCTGCTTTGCCAGCTTCCCCGACGATCCCGTTTTGGGCTACATGAACCTGGAGCAGTATCAGTGCAATATGCCGGTTGACGGCAGCAATAACTTCTTCGGAGGCTGGGATTGGGGTGTTCACGGTGTCGGTCCGAATCCTGCGAATCCGCCCAATCCACGCGGAACTCACAACGGTTACACCGGTAACCCGTCAGGTCCGGTACCAGCCGATTGTCAATGGACAAAGAAGTACATGGGAACCGTCTTCGCCCTCACGTTCGATGATCAGGGGAACCTCTACGTTGCTCAGACTTCGAGCTACAACTCCGACTCCGCACCGCGAGTCCAGGATTTCAATGCTCCTGGAACCCCTGGGCGACAGCATGTGCCTTCGCCCAACGAAATCGCTGATCGGCGGCTCCATGGCCGCATCTTCAAGATAGCGAATGGCACCGGTAAGGTCACGATCTTCAATGAGGACACGACCTCGACGTGGAACGGTATGCCTTCGGCCAACGACCCTCTCATCACGAACAGCTATCCTCGCCCGTTCCCGGCCGGGGTCGACGTCTCTGATCAGGGATTCCCCGAGGTCGGCGACATTACGTTCGACTACGACAACAGCCAGATCCTCGCCACCTGCATGGACGATGGCAAGATCTATCGCTTCGACATGAGCGGCACCAAACTCGGATCATTCGACCCATGGACCGCTGACGGCGGACCGACTCACGGCAACGGCTTTGCCGGATTGGGCGAGATGATCTGGGCGCTCAAGTATCACCGCGGACGTGCCTACTTCTCGCGCTGGGTCGAAGATACGACGAATGTCAGCACAGGCTTCAACGAGGTCTGGTCCGTTTCGATCAATGGCACGGGCAACTTCGTACCCGGCTCGCTTCAGCTCGAGCTCACCACTCCCGACCTTCCTGCGGGCAGCAATGGCTCGATCGTGAACTGCAGCGCCCCGATCAGCGACATCACCTTCACGAGCGAGGGCAATCCCGCCCGAGCAAAGATGGTACTCGCCGAGCGCGGCATGGGCAATGGCTGGACCATTCTCGGCTATCCGCCCGCCTGGGAACACATGTTCCAGCACGCGACGGGCGCGAATGCCCCTTTCACCAGCATGTACCCGCACCGTGCACGAGCGCTGGAATACGTCTGTGAGCCTGCCACGCAGACTTGGGCGCTCGTTGGCGGTTCGGCCACGAATAACGCCCTGTACTTCCAACTCGGAAACCCAGGTGGTACGAATGCGTGCGGCGGTGTCGACTTCGACTTTGATAGTCGCGGCTGTGCCGGTCCAAACCTCGGGAACAGGCTTTGGTTTACGTCGGACTACATGAGTTCGGCGCCCTGGTACGGTATCCAGGGCATTCCGCTCTCCGGTGGCAACCAAGCCAACTCCATCCTCATCGATCTCAACGGTGTTTCAGGCACTTCCGACAAAGGCACACCCGGTGACGTTGAAGTTCCTTGCCCCGCGCACGGACGCATCAGCGGCCGCGTGGGCCTGGAGGCGTTCAGCGCGTCTACCGCTGGAATCCCCGTCAGTGCCGTGTTCTGCCACAACGGTGTCGCAATAGGTGGTGGGGTGGCTCCGATGGATGCGGAAGGCAACGTGACGTTCGAGTGCAATCTCTCCGATGGCACCTACTTCCTCTTCCTTCGATCACGAAGCAATCTCGTAAAGCGTGTTCAGTTCACGCTTGTAAACGGCATGGCCACGTTCCCGAACGTCGTGCTGATATCGGGTGATATCACTCAAGACAATGCTGTCGACATCGCGGACTACGCGGTCCTCTCGGGGGCGTATGGTTCGACCTTGGGCGATAGCGACTACCTTGATCGCGCCGACCTTAACGGTGACGGCGAGGTTGATATCGCCGATTACGCCGTTCTGAGTACGAACTTCGGACTGGAGGGCGACCCGCTTCCTTAAGATCGGACACTTAATCCCCCTCGGCATCTATGTAGAGGGGGATTTTTCTTATCGTGAACTTGGCTCCAAGTTTCGCACCTGGCTGGCGGATAGCCACACGACCTCATGCTCTCCGGCGAGCGAACGGATACGCAAGTGGCGGATTGGACTGACCGTTCGGTAGTGCAGAGTCTCATTGACGGCCGTCATCGGTGCCCAACCAGGCTGCTGTATCTTGGGATGTTGGATTGCAGCTAAGTTTTCCCGGTCCCACACCACGAGATCGGCCACGAAGCCACGGATATCGAGTGCAAGTCCTGTCTCCGTTTCGCGAACTTCGATGGGTGACATCGTAACCTCAGTTTCCTTGGGCTCCGCAAGAAGAAGCCATCGTTCGGAGTTGTCGAAGCCGGATAGTTTGAAGCGAACCGCCGTCTTGGATCGATCAAGCTCTTTGGTATTGAGAGAATAGACAAGTTCCCGCTGGTTGGCCTGCAGATTTACGAATCGTTGAATCAGATCGACGATCGAACCATCAAGCGTGTTGACGACTTCCATTTCGAGGCTACTCTCAATAGGCTGGAGGCTGTCATTGACGACCCAGACCTGGGCTTCACTCTCGTCCGCCACATAGTCAATGGAGATCATGACGTCGGCATATGCGCGCGCCATTTCGAAAGCAGCAGGCTTGAGCACTCTCGCGTAATCCTGCAAAGCCCAGCTCTGTACCGGCCAACAGTCGTTCGCTTGCCAGATGAGACTGCCACGACAGATTTCGCTTCGGCGGAAGAACTCGACCCCAAACCGCATCGCATCGCGTTGGTTAAGTTGACTGTAGTACGTCCAGTCCTCGAGGGTCTCCGGATTCGGATAGTGCAACGTCACATAGCCCAGAAATGTATCCCAAGGTTTCCCAGTTTTGTTGTGATGATGGTGCACCGCATTCGGGAATGGGTGCCAGTCCTCGCCGCTCAAACACAGATTCCAGCCCGCCAGCGAACACGACGATGCAAAACCGAATTCCGACGAGAAGCGTGTCGTCGAATCTCGATAATACGTCCAGTCCCCACGGCCATGCCAGACGTCCCAATAGTGACTATCGCCGTAGTACCCCATGTTAGCGTTCCTTTCCGGTCCGATGGGGATAGAATCTTCAGGGCTCATGCCGACTGGGCTGCTGGCGATGTAACTCCGGCCAGAATCCAATCGCTGGACGGCATCGGGCAATACTCGATCATAGATGTTCTGACCGTAATAGGTATCGGGAATGATGCCTGGTCCGCCCCAGCGAGTTTGGAACATGACTAGATTCTCGTTGTTCCCGCACCACAGTGCGAGCGAAGCGCGATGGCGGAGGCGTTTGATATGGTGCTCTGCCTCAGCTCTTGCAACTTCCTGCCAGGGTTTGTCATCGGGATAGTACATGCACGCGTACGGGAAGTCCTGCCATACCAATACACCGAGTTCATCGCAGGCATCGTAAAACGCTTCTGACTCATACAACCCGCCTCCCCAAACGCGGAGCATATTCATGTTGAGTTCGACAAAGCGTGCGATTTGATCATGGATCTCGCCATCGCGGATTCGCCCTGGGAATGAATCATTGGGTATCCAGTTCGCGCCGCGTGCCCACACTGGTTTGCCGTTTACGAAGAATTCGAAGCTCTCGCCTACCGAGTCGGCTTCGCGCTTGAACTCAACCGTCCGCAAGCCAAACTTTCGGCGTTGCACGTCTCCACTTTCGAGGCGAATTTCGAGGGTGTGCAGCACTTGCTCGCCCATTCCCCGTGGCCACCACAATCCACCTTCGAGAAGCCATTCTGCGTGCTGATCGCTGATTTCAGTGCCTAGGACGGTGGTTTCCGAGGACCCTAAACCGAAGTCAAACTTGACTGGCTCCGGGACCGTGGTCTCGACTGTACAACGAACTCGGAACCTACCATCCTCTTGGGGTTCGACGATGAGCTCAACATCTTCTATTCGATTCGTAAACTCAAGAAGTCGAACTTCCTTCCAGATTCCTGCTCCAACCAACCGGGGACCCCAGTCCCACCCCGACATATATCCTGCCTTTCGAACAAACGCACGTTCATCGAACATGACAAAGTTCTGCGGCAATCCGTGCGATGCAAACCATGCCGTTCTTCTGTCCTTGCTGACGCGAACGGCAGAAGAGAACTCCACCCGCAGGGTATTCGTTCCTCTGACTAGAGTTTCGGTAACATCCAAGTCCAGAGGAGCAAACATATTGTCGCTCTCGCCGATCAGGTAATCATTGAGGAAAAGTCGGCAGATGGTATCGAGTCCCTCGAATCGAAGCACTCGCCGATCAGATGAGCCACGAGGTTCCCAGGAAAACTCGCATTCATAGGTCCAATCCGCCTCATCAATCCACTGCGCCCCAACTTCGTATCGCCTCGCGAAGGGATCAGGAATTATCCCTGCCGCCACGAGGTCAAGGTGCACATTGCCAGGAACAGTAGCTGGAATCCAGCCTACGGGCGAAAGCTGCGGGCGATGGTAGTTAGGATCGGCATTGGCCTTCCGGAGGCGCCAACCGTTGTTCAGTAGAGTTTGATGCATGGTTTCTTGTGTGCCAGCCAGAGGTTGCACTTGAAGCGTACCGCTGGCAACCTGCCGGCGATCCGATCACTTGTTGCTTGATCCCGACGACAAGCGCGGGTGCCAAGAAAGGCATGACCGAACGGTTCGGCGGCAGGTTGCCAGCGGTACGACTATCCGCCCGAGCCGGCGCTGGCTCCACCCTTATCACTGGGGGCTGCCGGAGGACCGCCCGCTTCGGGCGGGGGCTCCTTGATCGGGTTCGCGAAGCGCTTCTGCTCTGCGTCAGACACCTCCGGCTTACCCATGTCCCCACAACCAGCTAGGACAAGAGCGGCTCCCAGAACGGCAAGCGGCAGAATTTTCATCATTGATCTCGAGTCGCGTCCCACATATTCTCCTTCGGTCGCTGCGAGGTGCTCGGGTTCGTCTTCGCTGGATCCATAACCTTGGCACTCCCGTCACACATGGCAAAGACGCCCTTTCCAGCATACGGGGCGCTGACCGCGCCCTTGCGATTGTCCTTGTTTACGGTCCAAGTCGCGCCATTGGCCGTTACCGTATAGGGATTACCATTGCGACTTCCATCGGGCAAGTTTCCGGGGAAGCCTTGGACATCCCACCAATCTTGACCCGCGATAAATGTTCCGACACCCCAAGTGATCTGACTGCCAAAGCGCTCGGCAAACATAATGGTCTGCGAAGGATTGTTAACCGAGCCAGCTGGTCGGATCGCGTTGCGCATCCAGTTCTGAGGACCGCAGCGTGTGTCAGGAAGATTCTGAACTAAGCCCATCACACCAAGCAGCGAATTGCCCTGGCCGTCCCACGCGATGTATCCATTCGAAACATAACTGATATTGATGCCGTTCTCGTGGGTGACGAGCCACGCTGGCCAACCCCGCTTAGACTTGGGATCGGATCCATCGCGCAAGAGCTCGAGGCTCTTCACGTACGGCTGGGTGTCCAAGGTCCAACCGCCGTCGAGTGGGATCCACCAACAAGCACCAGATCCCATCGGATAGGTGTCGTCGTTATCCTGCATGTACATCATGATCGCGAGCGCAAACTGCTTCATGCCAGAAATGGCAACTGTCTTCTTCGCGGCCTCTTTTGCTTGAGCGAACACCGGGAACAAGATGGCGGCGAGAATCGCGATAATCGCAATGACAACGAGAAGTTCGATAAGGGTGAACGCAGAACGAATGCGCTTCATTTAGGAATAACCTCCGCTTTGAGTCGCTGAATCGGCGGCGGCACCGTCGCCGGTTCGGCTAGTTACGAAACGATATTGGGATCGGGGATAAGGAAGCTCGCCGTGGAAGCCCGTCACTTCTCCGGCCCGCGCCGTCCAATCACTTGGGGGCGCACCACAAAGGCCTCGCACGATGAGTTCCTGCGGGGCAAACTGTATTTCGGGATGTCGGTCAGGGCGTTCAATTCGGTCAAGCAACATCTGAACCGACAGCTCGGCCATAGCGTCCCAGTCGACCGCGACGGTTGTCATGCCGATTCCGTCGACGGTAAGGTCAACGTCGTCGCCGATCGTGGTGACGGCGACGTCAGCGGGAACCTTGAGGCCACATTCCAGAATAGTCTCAACGACATCGGCAATATACGAATCCTGCATGACAAAAATGGCATCGGGGCGGTCCTCGTCCATGAGTCGGCGTGCAAGATTGGTTGTGTCGCATCGCCCCATTCCGCTCGTGGTAACGAATTGGTAGTCGGCACTAACCGGTTGAAGTCCGTGGTCAAAGATCGCCTTCATATAGCCGCTGAATCGCTGGTGGGTGACTTCGAGCATGTCGAGCATCCCGGTTACTGCAATTCGAGTTCTGCCCTGCTTCGCCAATTGGGATGTAGCTTGGTAGGCAGCGTTGAAGTAGTCGAACGTCACGAGGTCGGTGTCAACACCGTTGATTCGGTGGTCCATGGCGACGGTCGGCAGCCGACGAGAGAGGGCCCGAATCGCCTCGGCATCGGGAAAGCCGCGGAACGACCACACGAGCGCTCCGGCAAATCCACAGTCGACGGCGTGTTGAAAGGCGTCCTCGACTTTATAGTGGATCCGCCCACCCACGTGCACCAAGTGATAGCCCCTTGCACGCAGCATTTCGCTGATCCGGAGATACAGAACCCGCAGCACGAAGGTTTGGTCGTCGATCAAGGCGATGTTGTTGGTCTTGGGTTTCGTGACGCCTGCACCAGCAATCACCCCTCGATTGGGCAGGTTTTGAGCCCAACCCTCTTCCACCAGCATCGCCAAAGCTCGTCGCACGGTGCTTCGACTGACGCCAAACTCTTCCTGAAGTTCGCGCTCGGTCGGCAAGTATCGACCGAGCGGAATCGCACCGGACTCGACTCGGCCCTGCAGGGCACCCGCGATCAGCTTAAAGCTGTTCCGCTCACCTCGACCGAGAGATTTCTTCTTGGTGCTCACGGCTATATCATACAACATGTATCGCAGAATGCAACGCTTTTATGAGAAAATGCGAAACAAGCGGTCTGTTTTGGATTCTGGTCGACACATCGCGAGGCACAAATGAACCTGATCACGATCCTTTCTCTCCTGGCAACACCGACCTTGTACGGGCCCGTCAACCTGGAGTTAGCGGTTCCCGTGGAGGGAAATCCGTTCGATCCTGCGGAGAATGATGTCCGTCTGAGGCTCACAAAGGGTGGACGAGCAACCGAACGCCTCGCGTTCTTCGCCAATGGAAAGTGGCGTGCCCGAATCGCGACCCCGGAGCCGGGCAGATATGCGGTCGAAGTGTGGCGCAACAGCAAGAAGGTCGTCGGGTCCCCTAAGTCGATTCAGGTTCCGAAGACGCGGATCCATCACGTCCGAACAAGCGGCACCAAATTCGAGCTTGGCGGCAAGCCGTATTGGCCGGTCGGCACCAACCTCGGCTGGCAGTCACCGAACTTCCCCGACATGACCGAGCAGATCGCAACCCTCGCCAAAGCGGGAGGCAACTGGACGCGCATTTGGGCGAGCAATTGGGACGACAAGAGTCCCTTCTGGACGCAGAACACACCCCTCCCGAAGGACGGCTGGATGAGCGAGGTCGCCCTGAATCGTTGGGATCAGCTTGTCCGGGCTGCCGAGAAGTCGGGGGTGTACTTCCAGTACGTCTTCTTCAACCACGGACAGTTCAGCACCGAGGTCAACCCGAATTGGCCGACCCACCCATGGAACAAAGCCAACGGCGGATTCCTGCCCGATGCAAAGGCGTTCTTTACCGATCCCGAGGCCAAACGCCGCGCGCGGATGTTCTTGCGCTACGCAGCCGCTCGCTGGGGAGCCTCGCCCGCCATCATGGCCTGGGAGCTTTGGAACGAGGTGCAGTTCACCGATCTCGCCCGTTCCGGTGACTGGAAGACGGTCGCGGCTTGGCACGACGAAATGGCGGACTACATGCGCTCGGTCGACAGCTATGGACACCTGATTACGACAAGCAGCGAACTTGGCGCACCCATCTGGCGAAAAATGGACTATGCACAGGGCCATGGCTATCCAGCGAGTATTGAAGGGCTGATCATGGGCTCGACTTCACCCGACCCTCGAAAACCACTCTTCTTCGGTGAAGTCGGGCTGGGCAATTCATCGGGTCGAAACGCTCAGGAAGAGCGCATGGCGATTCGAGACGGCATTTGGGGTGGGTTCTTCGCGGGTCAAGCGGGGGCCGGTCAGTATTGGTTCTGGGATCGAATGAACCTGCCCGGCATGCTCGATGAGTATCGCAACTCGACCAAAGCTCTGCGAACGATCGGAAATCCGGCTGGGTTTCGACCGACCAATCTCACCGTTGATGTCGCGAGTTCGGGCACTCTGGTCATGCGTCCGGGACGGGGTTGGGAGAAGTCCGACCTGATGGACTTCAACCTGCCCACGGATGCCAACCCTTCAAAGCTCGGCAAACTTTCCTCGTTCCTCCAGGGCCGTGCGAATCGAGTGATGCAGCCAAAGCCGCTTACCTTGCGCTTTAGTGCCAGTAAGAATGGGGTCTTTCGCGCGATCATTAACCAAGTATCGCAAAGCGGTGCGGCCGTTTCGCTGTCCTGTAATGGCGTGGCTGGACCGACAAAACGATGGGACGCAGCATCCTCGAACCGCAACGTGAACGAAACCCTTGAAATGCCGTTTTCGCCGGGCGATAACGTGGTCGTCGTGGATAACGACGGTGCCGACTGGGTCAATGTTTCCCAATATGAAGCAACCACGCTCGCTCCCGACGCCACCGCCCTGGCGGCTGCCAATGGAAATACTCTTATTCTGCGCGTGCGGGCCGCCGCTCCAAGTCAGAAGCTCGTCGTGCGTCATCCGCTGCTCAAGGGCGTGCTCAATTTACGCGTCTTGAGTTTGGCTGACGGCAAGGTCAAAGACCTCTCGTCGACCGTTAAGCGCAACGGCCTCGAGATGATTGCAGAATGGAAGGACCAGATCGTCATTTTTACGAGATAACGGGCACCCTAGACTAACTTGCGAAACTGGTGTTTACCCACTTTCAGGGTCTTGCCACGAACCTCCTCCAGTGGCAAGACCGCCTGAGGATCGGACACTTTCACGCCGTCAAGTGATACCGCGCCGGCCTGAATCAACCGCTTAGCTTCGCCAACCGATTTTGAAAATCCGAGACTAGCGACGAGTGTGGCTGTAGCGATCCCAATCCCTCCGGCAGCAAGGCCATCACTATCGAATAGCTGACGCTTCGCGGCTTCAGGAATCCCCACCTCTTCCGCGTCGACGGGCTGAGCGCGTTTGCTGAAGGTTTCCACGAAATAGTCATCGGCCTTCTGCGCCTCATCGTCACCATGATAGAGGGCAACGATTTCTCGCGCCAAGCGCCGCTTGACGTCGCGAGGATTCAGTTCGCCCGTCTCGGCATCTCTTACCAATGCAGCCGCCTCGTCGAGAGGTACGTCGGAGCAAAGTTCGAACCAGTTGAGCATCAATTCATCGGGGATCGACATCGTCTTACCGTACATATCATTCGGTGAATCGACGATGCTTATGTAGTTCCCCAACGATTGCGACATCTTCTCTTTGCCGTCAGTACCGACCAGCAAGGGACATAACATCACGACTTGTGCCGCTTGACCATACTGTTCCATCAAGACTCGCCCGACCAAGTTATTGAATTTCTGGTCATTTCCGCCCAGTTCGACATCCGCATTGATCTCGACGGAGTCCATTCCTTGACAAAGCGGATACATGATTTCGTGCATCGCGATCGGGCGATGTTCCGCGAGCCGTTTCGTAAAATCATCGCGTTCCAGAATGCGGGCTACCGTGTAGCGCGAGCAGAGTCGTATGACATCCTCGAATGTCATCTTGCCCAGCCAATCCTTGTTGTAGTAGATTTCTGTTCGCTCGGGAATCAGGATCTTGTAAAGCTGCTTTTCGACCTCGCGGACGTTGGCCTCGACTTCTTCACGGGTGAGTTGCGGTCGGGTCTTGCTCTTCCCGCTAGGATCGCCAATGAGGGCGGTGAAGTCGCCGACGATGATACATCCGGTGTGCCCCAGCCGTTGGAAGTCTCGGATTTTGCGAAGCACGACCGCCCACCCTAGCGTTACATCGCGCGCCGTCGGGTCGAGGCCGAGCTTGACGCGCAACGGCCGTCCCAGCTTGAGCTTCTCGGCCAAGTCGGCCTCGCTGATGATCTCGGTCGTTCCCCGGCGCAGGATGGCAAGCTGTTCGTCAATCGTCATGGAAGAGGTGATTTTACTTGGCTGGGGCTGCTTGCAGGTATAAACACCCCATGAGCAAGGGTGCCGCGGGCGTTCGATACGCCGAACTGGAACGTGAGACGAGCGAAACCCGGGTTCAAGTGGTGCTCGATCTCGACGGCGGAGCCCGTCAAGACATCTCAACCGGTATTGGCTTCTTCGACCACATGCTCGGGCTCATGGCCTTCCACGGCCTGCTCAACGTCGGTATCACTGCCGAAGGCGACTTGCACGTCGACGATCACCACACCGTCGAGGATGTGGGGATCGTGCTGGGCAGGGCGATCAACGCAGCCCTGACCGAGAGTGAACCGATCGAGCGCTTCGCGAGCAACCACACGCCGATGGATGATGCCCTCGTGCTGGTTGCGATCGATGTGGGTGGACGCGGACAGTTGCACTATGAAGCTGATTTCCGCAGTGCGAAGATCGGGACCATGTCCACCGAGAACGTCCGCGAGTTCTTCCAGGCTCTGGCCCAAAACTCGGGCATGAATATCCACATTCACAAGGTAGCGGGCGTGAACGACCATCATGTCGCCGAGGCCATGTTCAAGGGATTCGGCCGCGCCCTCCACGACGCAACACGGCGCTCGGAACGTCGCAATGGCCCCAGTTCGACCAAAGGCAAAATCACATAGCGCAACAAATCAGCACACGGGCGCACGGTAGTGCGTCAGGTGCATAAGGCAAGTCAGGACGAGTTTATGAGAAAAGGAATATTGACCACTCGGAATTGTTTGACGGCAGGGCTCCTCGCGGCGGCGACCACTCTTGGTGTCGTCGGCTGCGGCGGTGGAGGCGGTCCGCTCCTCGATGACGGCGTGATCTACACCCAAACCCGCCTCATCTTCGACAATGGCGGCAGTGTTGGCTCAAGCCGCGAGATGGCGAGCATCGTCGTCCCCGCCAATACGGTCCTCTATCAGAGTGACTTCCGGGTGGACGTCCACGCGGCCCAGTTCTCCGACATCAATCGCGAAGGCTGGCTCGTCCACCATCGAGGCGTTCGAATCACGATTGACCCCGATGTGGTTAAGGCTGGGCGGTCCGTTCAGATCGAGATGCCCTACCCAGGCACCTATGATCCAGAAGGAACCATGATCGCGGTGCAGAACGCGAGCGGTCTGGTTTTCGCCCTCGACTCCCGCCTTTCCGCCGACGGCCGCTATATCATCGGCGATCTCGATTCTCGGCGGCTCGATCTGCTCGACTCCACTCCGGACAATGGCGACCGAAACCTCGAGTCCTTCCGGGTCTTCACCGCTACACGCACGTCGGCCCGGGCCCTTCCCGTCCTTCAGACCAGCGTCCAACCGTTCGTGAATGGCTCGTGGGGCGGCCTCGTGCCGGACCTCACCGGCAAGCGCGTCGCGGTGCTCGTGCATGGCATCGATTCCAGCCTTAGCGACCTGACGACCCTGGCCCAATTCATCGCGAGCTACAAGCTGCCGCTGTCCAGCACGCCGTACTACGATGCGGTCATCGGCTTCCAGTACACGTCGAACAATCCGCTTGCCAACATCGGTGAGGCGTGCGCTGAATCCCTGGCCCCCATTGTCAGCACCACCAGCCAGTCCGACCTTTTCGCCCACAGCATGGGCAATCTCGTGTCGCGCTACGCCATGGAAACGACATCGCTCGGGTCGAATCGTCTCGGTCAGTGGATTCACCACTTCGTGGGCCTCGGCGGCCCCCACGCGGGCGTTCCTTTCGCAAACATCCCCACTCTGCAAACCCTTGCGTGGATCTTCGCCGGAGACAGCTACTATTGCCTTCTTGACCTCGTAACCTACGGCAAAGGCGGTGCAGGCAAAACAGACTTCCTCACCAACCTAAACACGACATCCCAAGGCCCCGACTATAACACCGCAAGCTACTTCACGATGTCCGGAAGCGACTATTCGGCGCTGTACAAAGGCATCATTCCCGAAGGCAGCATTATCAACGGTCTCTATGACCTGAGCGTCGGACTCCACACGGTCAACGACGGCCTCGTCGCCCAGTATTCGGCTCAGAGCAACGTCCTCGACCAGCAAAGCTCGACCTGGGAAGTCGGCCCAACCTTCAACATTGATCACACCGAACTCCACACCGCCGCGACGGCTTTCGACCAGATCGGCAATTGGATCCGCGCTTGGGGGCAGGCAGAGTGATAAACCGTGGCGCGGGCATCTTGCCCGCGCTGGGGAGCCTTTCAAAGCAACCGCCTAGTTTCGACATAGGTGGGCTAAGTCAAAGCGTATCGAATAATGACAGCGCCGGGGTGCACAATTCATCACCCCGGCCACCCTCACCATCGACCCCTGTCGCCCGATATGAGACTCGAGGCCCTGCCGATGAGCCGTGCCAAATGCCCTTCCGTCCTACGTGCATCGCGAAAGCGAAAACACCTTAGGACAGAAGAACA
>JAIBBE010000252.1 GCA_019694835.1 Fimbriimonadaceae bacterium
GGCGCTGTGGCGCGGCCGGTAACCTAGCGTTCACCCATCGCGGGGTGGAGCAGCTCGGTAGCTCGCTGGGCTCATAACCCAGAGGTCGCAGGTTCGAATCCTGTCCCCGCTACCAGGTAAAACGGCTCCCGGACGTCAGTCCGGGGGCCGTTTTCTATGGGGGTGGGAACACTTTTGGGAACATTAGGTGAGCTAAGTAATGCGGGAGCCATCCAGTCGACTAACTTTCGTGGGAACAAACTCCGTGGCGGACGTTGGCACTTAGCGCAGAACCGTGGTGGTGGTGGCGCGCAGCCCGGGATCCATGGAGCTCTACAGCGATCGCAGCCGCTCGATGTGCCGACGCTGTTCCTTTTCGTTCTGCTTGACATGGACGCTCACGAGAACTTGATTGCCGTCTGGTTTGTAGTAGATCCGTCCCATACTTTCGCTGCCGATAATTCCGGTAGCTAGTTTTGAAACCTCTCTCCACCCGCTGGCGCTTTCCAGGTCCCTACCCACGTTCTCGCCCATGTCGATCTGCACGAGAGCGCGGATAATCGACGATGGCGAGTCTAGGTTGGCGAGGACTTCGCTGCTGTCGAGGACGAAGTTCAGCCGTGCGAAAGCCGTGTCTAGAAAGCCGATGACACCCCTGCGCGGCGCGACCCGCGCCTGGGTAGCCCGACGGCGTTCTTGTTCAAGTTGTCCTAGTTCTTCGAGCTGTTGTTGTAGGCGTTCAACTTTGGCTTCCGACGTGAGAATGCGCGATTCGCTTTCTTCGGCCTGTTCGCGAACTACCGAAATCTTGTGGCGCAAGTCGGAGTTTTCGGCAAGGGCATACTCGAGGAGCTCTTCGGTGTCAGATTGCTGAGCCAGCAGCGCCTTCGTTTCTGCCGACTGTTCGCTTGAACGACTGAGATCTGCAATCTGGACGTGGAGAGATTTTTGATGCTCAAGTGCGCGGTCGAGGTCGCGAGATAGTTTGGCCTCACGTGAGTTGGCTGCCGCGAGACGCTCTTTCAACAAGATCGACTCACTTTCGGCATTGTGAATCCGCTCACGAAGATCGACCACTTGGTTTACAAGCTCTTCAACCTGCGTCTCAAGCTCTTCGAGGCGGGTTGGCGCCGTCGGCTTGGGCGCAGCAACGACTGTTTCGGCCGCGGATGGACTTGGGGGTGTGAACACATCCTTGACGAGGGCCATTGCGTCCTCGTGAGTGCCTCTGAAGCGAAGTCGGGCGAACCAGTCATAGAACCTGCCGTCAGTGGCCGCGCGATGGCTGGTGTCCCATCGTTGGATCGAAACTCCAGCGGCCTCCAGCGCATCGACCACTTCAGTGGCCTCGCGCTCGGGCGCGTTGAAAACCACGTAATGCCCGAACCTGTTTGATTCAAGAGTCCATTCGCCTTCGAAGCCGATGAACTGTTGACGTGGCGCGTCCTCACGCGGCGCATAAGGAATTGTTCTGTCGGCCAACAGAAATCGGTTGCAATCCTCGACTTCCCAGGATGGCCCGGCAACATCGACGATGTTGTCGGCGAATAACGGGTAGACGGCGCCGGCATAGACGATGCCCGCATATCCGTTCGGCGTCAGGCGCACCGGGCGGCGGATCGCGGCCTCAACCGTTAATAAGCCGTCCACAATTTGTACAACGACCTGTTGCGCGGCCATCGCTCAAGCGACCGAAGCGCACCTGCAAGATGGGTCGCCCCACGGTTTCTTGCAGACCGAACACGGTTGGTAGTACAGCCGTTCCATCGTTTGCTCCTCGGTGGCGTATTTCGGGCCACTCAGTCTCGCGAAGGCGCTTGGCTTGTATTGGTAGAGGACATCGCCAGGGACGAGACTTTGATCCTTGCGATCGGCGACGTTTGCTCGAACGGCAAGGCCACCGGTTGCAGGAGCAGCTTCCGAGTCCTCGGTCACTTCAAGCGGCCCTTCGCTACCGGGCAGGCCTATTCCGAACTCAAGGTCGAAGTAGGTCGCTCGCGCTCGCCCCTTTCGCTGACTCGACTCTGCAGTAACGGTGAGAATCAGGTCATCATTAATCTCGACGTCCAATTCCAGCCGCTCGACAAGGGGCGGTGCCGTCTTATCGACATCGACAGTGAACATCCCGATGGACGTTCGAGGATCGCTTGCCTGCGGCTGCTCGTGATGCTCGGTTGGAGCCACGATCGAAAACTTCGCTGACCCGTCGCTGGGATCGGTGCAGTAAAGGTGGAACCGGTCGGAGTGCACATTCCCAACGGTCGGCATGGCGGTGCCGGCGCGCAGAATCGGCAGGCGGTAACCGCGTGCCATCTCCAATTCAATAGGCTTGGCCAGGACCAGGCGTTGAGTGTCGTGTGCCATCCACGCGGCGCCTTGTGAGATGAGCGTCCCGCTGTTGTCCGGTATCTCCACCTTCTGCGGTCCAAACAGCTGGTGAAGCTGGCTGCGGATGCTAGGCATTGCAGCCATTCCGCCAGCTAGGAGGCAGAGCGAAACCTCTGCTGGTGCCATATCTACTGTGTCGAGGAGAGATTCGACTTCGTGAATACCCGCCCGAACCAACGGGCGCGTGATCTCGTCAAGTTCCTGACGACTAAGTGGGTAATTGAGGGTTGCGCCCGACTCCGGAAAGTACGCCGGTCGGTAGAAGGTGACGCTAGGCCGTTCGGATAACGCGATCTTGTTCTCTTCGGCGTCGTGTAGCAGGCGGAGTCGTGCCTCACGAATGGGACGATCGGTGTCTGCGATTCCGTTCGTGTTCGAGAATCTGGCGACGACCTCATCTCGGATCACCTCATCGAACTTGTCGCCCCCGACCTGATCGGTGCCCCCATTTCGCAGCTGGACGATGCGACCGGGCTCAATCCGGCACAGTGTCAAGTCGAGGGTGCCGCCGCCCCAGTCGACAACTAGCACATTCCGACCCATCAACTTTCGGGTTGCACTGTCAGGATCCTGTGCGCCACGGAGATAGCCGTACAAGGCCGCAAATGGCTCATGGACGAAGTGAACAATGGAGATGCCCGCTCTGCGGAACGCCCGGCGTAGGGCTGCACGCCTGGGTCCGGTCATGTTTACCGGAATTGTCACGACTGCCCGGTCGAGAGCCCCCAACGCTCTTCGTTGGGAGCTCTGCTTGGACCGGCTGCGGACGTGCGCGATGACATCAGCAACGATGTCTTCCGGACTGCGGTTAACACCGCCGACGCTGATTTCTGTTTGGCCGAGGTACATTTTCGGGGATCGCACTGTATTTCCGTAGACCCCGAGGCCGACCTCTTCCAACGCGTCCTTAGCTTCGCGCCCGACGATGGTTTCCTCACCTTCGTAGCGGATGACCGACGGGTGTGGGCGATCTTCTTCCAAGACGTCAATGACGGCGTCTCCCACCACGACTGACACAAGGCTGTTGGTGGTGCCGAAGTCGAATCCGACGATCATTCCGACCGCCCTTCGAGTTCTTTGAGTCGCTTGACTTCTGCCTCTATCTTGGTGAGTGCGCGATCGACAAATTCATCTGCCACTTCAGGACTCCCATTTCGTAACGCGTGCAGCCCGTCGCTAAGCAGATTCACTTGACCGGACAACTGTCTGACAACTTGCGCCCGTAATGTCTCGTAGTCATTTACCGCGTGAATCTCGTCGGCAAACCGGCCGCTCTGTTCTTTTTCTAGACGGCTCTTCAGCTCGCTGACTCCCGACTCCAGCCTGTCGATTTGCGTGTTCTTTTCCTTCAGTTCCGCCTTCAGTGAGTCCGCTTCTGCCCGTTCCCTCTCGGCGCGACGGGATTGCGCAGAGGCTTCATCCAGAGCGGCGTGAATTTTCTTATCCTGATCTTGAAGCCTGGTCTCGAAGTGTCTCACTAGCTCACTGAGTGCGTCCGTTGCGGACCTGGCGTTGGCGAGCATCGCTATGGACCGCCAGTCGCCTCGATGTTCCGTATCCCTTTGTCCATCTCTCAGCCCGTACGTGTCGGGTTTCTGTCGGGGCGGTGGAAATCGACTAGGAGCCCGCCATACCAGCTCGCACAGGTCAGCAATAAATCGGTTCTTGGGCCACTTATCACGCAGGACGCGGAAGAGTTCAAAGGCGATCACCGCATTTATGCGGAGGCGCTCCCGCTTCGTACCGCTAACTGCTAACGATTCCTCTTTGTCGAGCTCCTCGAAGGCGAAAGACCTCGCTGCGGAGCTAATCTCGGCAGCTGTTAGATGAGGTTCGGCCCGCGGATCAACCAATCGTTCCAGCCTGTTCTCGAACAGCTTATGACTGGCGAATGCGACCACCGCAAGCTCCAGGATGCGTTCACGAACAGAATCCTTCAAGTCGATATCTGCTACATCCGTCAGAATGTTCGCCAGCGCGTCGAGAAGAGGATCCGCCGCAGCTAGTTCACGAACCAGAGCGATCTCCTGTGATGACGCATCAGGAGTCGTGCTCAAGTCCCACAGGTCACGAGCAAGGTTGACCTTCCGACCTGCCGCCGTTTCGCGGTATGCGTACTTGAATAGGTCGGCAATCGTCGAAGGTTTCTCAACGGGTTTCTTCTTTGACTTCCTCATTGGCCCTGACGCCGATTGAGGCGCAGACGATTTCGGTCTCTGGGCAGCCACATCGCGCGCATGTGCGGCTTTCGGGGCTGCGACACTCGGTGCGATCTCTCGTTCCGAGTCCGGTCTTGTGATGCGACTCGGCGCCCCCGGTGACGCGGGCTTGGTTGGAACAGACTTATCCGCAGGCTGGTCTGATTGGCGTGCAGTTGTTGGCATCGGATTTTGATTGCCAGACTCAGTGTTCAACTCCGAACTCCAATTCAAGTTTTCCGCTGGATCGCCAGTTGTCCCTTCTCCAATCGACACTGAACGCCTCCTATCCCTCAAGTCGATTTCTAAAGTCGGAGAACCAACGGTTGGCTCGGCCGTACCGAAGCAGATCAGCATGTCTCGCCGCAGCAGAAGGGTTGTCCGCAGCAAGGAAATGTTCTGCAGCGATGAGGTGCAACTTGAATTGGTCGTATGGTCGCTGATTGTCGATCTGAGTGACCATCTCTGCGACCGCTTGCGGGTCTGCGGTGCCGTCGAGAGGTACTGCGCACCACGCCAACACGTTCTCAATGATCGCGTCGCTCAAGGCGTAGTCGAGACTTGCATGGGGCGCTAGGGCGAGATCTCCTCGGTCCCACACTTCACCTGACAACATCGCCTTGAAGCGCAACGAAACTCTCGCGACGCGCTGACTCCTGGTCTTGGTCATTGCGCGTTCAAATTGGTTGTAGTGGAACGCCACGATGCCGCAGATTGCTTCCGCGGGCGGTCGGTCAAAGGTGCCGAGGATACCGACCGCTCCGTTGAACCTGTCTTCGTACGTGGTACGGAGTCGCTTCTCGCCGTGCTGGATACCTTCCCCATCCGTCTCGCGGACAACAACGCCGTAGAGGTAGTCGGCAAGCCCAGCGCAATACTGTGTGGCAGTCGGGTATTGCCGCGATCGCATGATGAAGGCGTCTATCGTTTGTGGGCTTAGGTCCGCCCCCAGAATCAGGTGTTGCAATGCTGAATCGACGCCTTCAAGATCGGGTTTCTCGGCGAGTGCGAGCTCAAACTGGAACTCGGACCTGACCTGCTTATTTCCTAGTATCAGGTCGCGAACGCCGTTGCCGTGCTCAGAGAGATACTTGCCGACATCAGCAACGGCAACCGGACGATTATTGATCCAAGCCGCGTCTGCGTTCTTGACGACCCAGTCGCCCGGTGATGTTTCGTACGTGATAGTCAGCCGTCTGCGGCCACATTCGCGGCCGTTCAGAACGAGGACAGGCTGCTCGACGGGGTGGCCCTCAAAGGTATGGATACGCAGATCAGGTTCGCTGGAGAACACAAGTCCGCAAATCGGACATGGAAATTTCGGGGGGCGAGGCACCCAGGCGACAAGAGGGCTCTCTTCTGCCGGTTCGTGAAACTCCAGATAGCCGGTGTGCCAGAATCCCAAGGCGCGACCTACCTCCCAGCTAACTGGGTCAACTCACATGCGATCACGCGGTGAACATACCTGTGCGCTACGACATCGGTGAGAGCACCTTGGGATTGTCCAGTGATCAGTCTGCCCGCGAAGGCCGCCCATCTTCACGCCTGCTGCCGTTGCAGGGCGCGCTCGATGATCCTGTCGGCGATACCGACTGCCCGCGGGTCGCCCTCGTCAAGCAGGTCGATCGCTGCGACCACTTCGGCGGCAGCATGTCGGTCAGCAGGCTTCCGGGGGATGGCGTCGACATCCGATACCGCCCAGATGACCGCGTTGGGTAGGCGGTCGCCATTCACCCGGCGAAGCGCGTGATCGGCGATCACGTCGTCGATGTCAGCGGCATTCGCGTACAGGCGTAGTTGTCCAGACGGCTCAAGATCATCGACGACGCGGTCACCGCTTAGGACGATGCGGTCATCATCCTGCAGCCCGTCGAGTGCGGGTTTGAACGCGCAGAGGCGGATGGACTCGCCGCGGTTACCGACCCAGGATCGCAACCGTTGCGCGGGCGCCGCATCCTCGGCAAGTCCGTCGAGGCGATGGCGAAGGCGAGGTGGCATCGGGTCGGGATCTCCCGCCAGGCGGCGCAGTACTGACCATGCGGATTGTTCGGCCATGGGCCGGCCGGCGGATTTGGCGCGGAAGGATGCCACGGCATTGGTGGGGATCACCCAGCGGCCCATCATCCGCTGTGCGGGGAGACTGCCCTCGGCGATCATCGCGCGAACGCGACGTTCACTGATGCCGAGTTGTTTGGCGACCTCGGGGCCGCTCATGAGGTTCTTCACGACACAATCATACCGTTAGCGGAATAATTGTGTATCTGCGATGTGCAGGATCAGTGCGAACTCACTCGGCAAGTTCGTGTTCGATTGCGCGGCGGATCCAAGCGGACATGGAGCGGTCGTCGCGTTCGGCGGCTTTGCGGACACGTTCGAGGAGTTCGGGCGGAAGACGTACGGGGATGGGATCGGACATCCGTGCGCGGCGGCGGACTGGTGGGCCTTGGGGCACTTGGTTCTCCGGGTGCGCGTATTGCGCGTATTCCTGTTCAGGCGTCGTAGCCATCGGGGAGCCCTTTCTCGACGATTCAATCGGCATGACGACGAGCTGAGAGTGGGTTGCCCACGGCAGAAGTGTAGTCGTTTCGACTACGTCAACCCATCGATTTTGGCCGCATCCTCGCCGCCGCCCGCGCCGGCTACATCCGCACACGCTGGGAAGATGCCCTACACACAAGTGTCGCCCGCCGATACCTCAATAGATACCCATACCTCAACAAAACAGTGAGGCGGTCGATTCAGTGAGGTATAGACCGTACGGTGACGAGCTACGGGCGCAGCTCGATCGCACCGTCCGCGAACTCGGCAACGATGCGTAGTTCACCGTCGAGGGCGGCGACGTAGGACTGCAACGTCCCCAGTTCGGTGTGCGATAGGTCGCCGCTTTCCAGTTTGGACACCCGGGCTTGGGATACGCCCATGATCGTGGCGACGTCAGCTTGGCGCGCGTGGCCGTGTGCCCGGCGGATGTCAGCGAGGCGTTCGGCCTGGGTGGCGTTGCGCATCTTCTTGTTCGCGGCCCGGATGCGGTCGGGGTTGATGCGGCCCTGGGCGATCGCGTCGGCACGGATGTCGCGCCAATTGCGTGCCATCGCCGCAACCTCCTTCGACGCCTCCTCGATATAACTTCCAGATTATATCCAGATCAAGCTTCGTCGTCGGGATCGTCCAGATCCCAGCCATCCCCGAGCAGGAACTCCGCCGCCTGGTCGGCGGCCTCCCGGTCGTCGTTGCGCAGCACATGCGCATACGTCTGCAGGAAGAACCCGACGTCGGCGTGGCCGATCCGCTCGGCGATCACATTCGCGCTCACGCCGGCCTTCAAAGCTCCCGTCGCATACGAGTGCCGCAGGTCGTGGAAGGTGATCCGCTCCAACCCCGCGGCCGCCGCGAGCCGGTCGAACCGCTGTCGGATGGTGTCGGGATGCGGAGGGCGGCCGTCCTCGAAGGTGAACACGTAGTCGCCCGGCTTGTAGTCGCGGCCGAAGAACGCGCGCTCCTCATCCTGCAGCTTCCGCCAGTGACGCAACGCAGAAACGGTCACCCGGTCGATCGAGATCGTCTGGTCGGCGTTGACCGTCTTGCCGCCGGCCTTCTCCCGCGCGTGTCCGTCGACCACCACGCGGTTGTCGTGGAAGGTGAGCAACCGGGCGTCGAGGTCGACGTCGGCCCACTTGAGCCCGCAGAGCTGGCCGCGCCGAACACCGGTCATCAGCTCCACCAGGAACAGGGCCGCGAAGCGATCCTTCTGCACCGACCGCAGAAACGCCTGGATCTGCTCCGGGTCCCAGACCGGCCGGCGTGATCGGACCCTCTTGGGCGGCCGCACATTCGATGCCGGGTTGTGGCTGAGGTATTTCCACGCGACGGCATCGGCCAGCGCGCGATGGATCATCGCGTGGATGTTGCGGATCGTCTTCGGCGCCAGCCCGGGGGAGTGAGGCTTCGGGATTCGCCCGGACTTGTACCGGGTGATCGCAGCCCGCGCGGAGTTGAGGGTCGTTCCGCACTTCTCGGAAACCTGACGAGCAGAGGGGTTTTCGCCACGCTCGACCGACTCGGACCAGTAGGCGTACATGGCGCCGTTGGAGTCCTTCTTGATCCGTCCATCGCTCAACAACGCACTGTAGAGCCGGAGCAGCTGCGGCTCGTCGAGTCGTTGCAGGCGCTGTTCGCCGATGCGCGGAACGACGTAGTACACCGCGTAGTCCTTCCAGCCCTGCCACGTCGTTGGTTCGATAGTCGGCTCGATCGCGGGGAACCACTCGTCGAAGAACTGGGCGACCGTGCGGGAGGCGGGGCGCACGATGCGTCCCTCGTCCGCCACCCGCATGGCGTCACGACAGGCCTTCCATGCTTCCTTCTCGGTTCGGTACCCGCCCTTGGTGACCCACGGATACTTTCCGGTGCCGGGGTCTCGTTCCGAGATCCGAAACTTGTAGTACCACGACGAGCCCCGTTGGTAGACCGACCCTTTCACGCTGCCCCGATCTCTCGGAGCGACGCCGTCACGACGTACACCCGGCCGCCGAGCCGGCGGTTGGGCAACTCGCCGCTGTTCACCAGCCGGTAGGCCGCCGCGCGGCTGATGCCCAGAATCCGGGCCGCGTGCGGGACCGCCAGCAGCAGCGGCAGGTTCTCGAAGAACTCATCCTTCACGTTCAATCACCTCCTCTCGAGCGTCCTGTGCGATCAATGGGAAGGTCGGGAATCACGCTCGACGACTTGCGAATGTGTGGATAAGCCGAGTATGCGATGGACGCTGCGACACAACAACACTCATGGAAATTACTTCGCAGCCGAATGGGCGACCTGTGGACAGCGCCGCACTTGTGGACAACGGCAGCGTCCGAAATGTCGCCGACGGTACCGACGTGAACCGAACTGTATCGAAACCGCCGGTTGCGCACTGCCGCGACGTGAAATCGGTCCAAATGAACTGAGCAACAACGAGACTGAATACTCGATGTCGAGCGTGCGCGAGCGGTATCGAAATGAACTGAAACGCACTCAGTCGGCTTGGGAGGTGGCTATCGGCCCTCATGCGTGCCTACCGTTGATTCATGACCGAACACGCGGGTCAACCGTTGACGTACGACCTGGCCGAGGCCGCCGAACGAATCGGGGGAGTCTCGGAACGGTGGCTCGCGGCTCAACTGCGCGACGGCAAGATCCCTGGCCGCAAGGTCGGACGGAAATGGCGCATGACCGCCGGCGACATCGACGCCTGCCTGGAGATCTTCAAAGTCGGCCCACAGCAATCGGTGCCACACCGATCCGCAGACGCACGGGAAGCCGACCAACGGCCTGAGCGAGGCCGGAAATCGGCCCCGCGCAAGTCCCATTCGCCGGGCATGAAGGACGAGCAGTTCCTCCTCTTCCCATGACGTGACGACGTTGGCGGCGTCCGATCACCACAGCCAACGATCTCGAAGAAGGCGCTTGCGAGCGAGCGCCGCGTACAGCTTCTCCGCGGCCCG
>JAIBBE010000052.1 GCA_019694835.1 Fimbriimonadaceae bacterium
TCCGGGCGCGCACTGAGCGCAGCACCTTCGGCGCAGCAAAGAAAAACGGCCTGGCATCGCTGCCAGGCCGTCTGTCTTGTTGGTGGGCCCTGAGTGACTCGAACACTCGACCAACGGATTAAGAGTCAAATTTCAACGCCTAGCGTTGACTGGAGATGATCCGTAAGTTGTTGAATTTACAGTGATTACGTGTCGACCGCAAGCGATCGGAGATGATCTGATTCGCTGTGCCACTGTGCCAGTTTTGTGCCAGAAGCCCCGGGGCCAAGCTCCGAACTGGCGAACCACGAGGGTCCGAACGCATTCAAGTCAGTTCCACCTCGTAGCGCCACAATCGCTTCAGCCCGATGGAAGTCTCTCGCGAGTAGGTGACGCACTCCGGAAGAAGGATAGAGCACCGACCGCGAGCTCGACCCTCCAAGAACCAGTACAAGCTCATGCCTAGTGCTTGCACTTTCGTCGACAGCGGTGACAAAAAGATGTTCTCTTCTTGTCCTCGGGAGTCAACTTCTGCGACCGTCTGACTCACCACCCCTGCAGTGCTGAAAGGGTCATTCGCCGGTGCGAAGACGCGGTTGCTGACCCATTCTGGACGCAAGACGACCTCACCGCTCTTCTCGGCGCGGAGAGCGCTCTGTTGGTACATATCCGGGCTCAAAGAGGGAAAAGCAAACAGCGGATGCACTGTCACCCCATCTTTGTAGGTCGATACCTCACTGACTAGCTGGTGGTCGTAGCCAACAGCCATCAAAAGATGATCCTGGCCAGATCCAGGCGTTCCATACATCCCGCGGACAGGGCGTACGACTCCCGACGTGGTTGTACTGAAGCTCGTTGCCTCCTGCTTCAGGTATCGCATAGGCTCGGAGTACAAAGCAGTAAACGATGTGACGCCAGCGTACGAAAGGCGAGGCAGCAAGAAGACAAGCGCGTGGCGCATGAAGCCAGTAATGTCGATACAGATAGACCTGCCGGCAAGGGGGCCCATAGCGTCAAGGAGCGCTTCAATCTGCGCCACCTCATCCAACGATGTCGGCTGGACGCAGTCGGTGCCAGTCGGAAGTTCAATCTCGGCGTACTGGTACTCAGGGTGAACTAGCCACAGCTTCTTATCCGCTCGAACGCCTTGGAAGACATTGCGGACACGGTCACTCGAATTGAACGCTGAGACGAAGATGTCGAACCGCTCCAACTCCTTAGCAAATCGATCGGGCGCGACCGCACGCCGAAAGAACAGGGTGTAGTCCATCTGCTAAAAGAGCTTGGATTGCACAAAGTCCTTCGCCGATGACGAGAACGGGAAATTCCACTTGAACCCTTGCTGCTTCAAGAGGACATCGAAAGTTTGCCGAGCCGACGGATCAAAGATAGCGTTGAGCATTGGGGCGTTGACGCTGATGTCACCACGTCTACCGATCGGCAGCCCCCATCGTGGCGACAACATCGGGCTAAGTTGTACTTTTCGCTTTCGGCGCTGATTGTTACGGTCACGCCGGCCATCGCCAATCTCGAAGAGCAGCGAATAATTGAAGGCGCTTTCCAGTGTCTGCCGCCCTTCCACACTTAGATCCTCGCTGTCAAAGCTCACTGCGAGCGGAGCGACCTCCGGAACATTGAGCGCATATCTCGCAGTCCGAAGAAGTTCGGACAACCGATTGACTGCTTCTCGAGCTTGGTCTGAACGAATCCCATAGTTGGAATCACCTTCAAAACAGAAGCGAGCCGCCTCAACGGCTGCGGCAGTTTGAATTTCCGGTGATAGGCGAGCGCCACGAGCGAAGTCAACCTCCTTAAACGAGGCAAATTCATATACCTTTCCAAGGAGCACCAATAGATTTCTCGGATTATGCGAAGACATTGCCACGAACGTAGAAAAGCCGGCATACGGGACCGCAGCATCACGTCGCCTAGACTCACGACACAGTTGGGCAAACAGATCCCACTTCCAGTGCCCCACCGCGTTCGCGTACGCCCCTTTTAGAGTTCCACCGCTTTGCAAATATTTGTCGCACTCTTCCCGAATTCTTGAGGCCAGCAAGCTAGCCCGTAGCTTTGGACGAAATTTCTTGCAGAACAGGAGTACGTTAAGCCGCTGATGCAGTTCTGGGACTTCGTCTACTAGGAGATTGACAACTTCGTCTTCAGATTCAACTTGGATATCCGACTTGGCCAACGCATCTCTCAGAGCTCTTGTGAAACGCGACTCTCCCGAAGGCAACGCATATCGGCGCACATAGTCTTCGATCACTACATCTTCAAATGCAGATTTTGGATCAAACCCAATGGACACATCTCGGCTCGTCCCTTTGACGACAAAGCCGCCCATCCTCTTAGCGATGAATCGCGTTGCAAAGTCGGAGTAGTTCTTCATGCGGCGCAGCGTCTCGTCGAGACGCACCACGGTAAACTCCGACCCCTCTCTGTTTTCCTCTCCATTCGCTATTGTCGCGAACGTCTTTCGTGCATATAGGCGACCGGTAAGTCTGAATGCAGCACGCCCTTCCGCGTAGCGGACCAAAGTGTTGACAACCTCTTGTTGTTTCACCGACAAATTTTCAATTTCGTCCAGAATGTAGATCAGATTGATGGTCTTGAGAGAAGGGTGCCATTTACGTAAAGCGCTACCCATGGGTAGCGCTAGACTACCGAGCGCAAACGGAAGCCGAAGGTCGAATTTTCCAGTGAAGGCCGCCGCATTAGTTGCATCGTCTATTGCCTTAAGCCATTTGGATATCCAGGCGCGCAACGCGCCCAGATCCGATACCCCGGAGAAGGACCGATCGGCGATTCCTTCACTCAAATGCCCAATCAACGCAGCATCGTCAAATGCCACCTCGGATGCTGACTTTCTTACGTCCTGCAGGGCGTTAAGAACTAGATCTACGAGTTTCAGTTCAAGATGGACTGAAAATAGATGCTGCAATGCAGCCTCGGACTCAGTCTTAAACTCGAACCTACCCGCATCCATATTGGTTGTTCGCAGGAATATCGCGAGGCAACCTGAGTCCTGAATCAATGAGATTCCAGAACGGCTTGGCGCACGAAGGCGGGACACCTGATACGAGTGGTACCTAAGCAAATGCGTCTTGCCGGATCCCTTGCTACCCAAGATGTACTTCGAGACTATCGATCGAGGCTCTAGTACAGCCGCCATCCAGCCGGCCCCCAACTCCACCCACAGTCCATTGATCTGCTCATTGGTGTAGTCGGCCGCCCGAATAGGCGCGAAGGGGTTGGAATCTTCGAGTGGATGCACTAGTACACCTTGTCGTATCGAACGAAAATCGGACTCCAAGGGACCTTGCGCCCCTCATTCCAAAATATCGGCAGCGTGTTGTCTGGCGTATTATGCGTGAATCCAAGCATCAGTTGGCCGTCTCGGTATCCTAGCGGGTCTCCCGGAAACAGTTGGGCTCCGTAGTGCCTCGCAAGGGCTTGAAACACTGCCTGATCAAAACCCGTCAATGAAGGCAAAAAGTATCTTTGTGTTGGGTGAAACGCCTTATAAGTGTCATCCAGTTCAAATAGGCAAGAAGCCTTACCATCAAAGAAGTCAGGTCCATTGAGCACCGCCAAGCCTTCTGACGTAGCAAATAGGGACATGAAGCGAAGATCGAGTGATGGATAATCTCTCCTCACCCTTTTGAGTCGGCGCGCAAGGTACGATGTTGATTGCTGCGCCGAGCCCACGAGATCATCGAAGAATACATACCTGCAAACTGTCGTATCTATTGCGCGAACTGACGGACGGCCCGCCTGAGTCTGATAGTCAACGAAAGCCGCTCCGAAGTCAGCGAAGAGTCGCTTCGGCAGATGATTTATCTGCCGGAAGTAGTACAGTAAATGAGCGCCGCTTTCGGACGGATTTCCAAGTCCGACAAACCTTGTCGAAAGTACCTCGCGCTCAAACAGACTCCGGATGACCGCTTCGTCGCGCGAATTCCGGAGGCGCCGTCGTATTCTCTGAACAAGCGGAGCTTCGAATTGGTCACGGTAAAGAGATCGAAGCATCTCCCTTACCAATCGCTTCCCAAAATAGATGAAGCGAGAAAGCGCAATCAAGGCATGGTCGCGCTCGTCTTCCTTCGACGCGGTTGTTCCGCTGAAGTTGTCCGCCCAAGCCTGAATCTGCCCCCAGGCTATTTCCCTATCCCAAGCATGCTCAACGAGAGTTCGTAGCGTGCCTTCGATTTCGCGTGGACTCATTTCAGAGACTTCCGATACAGAAGGATCGTCTCGCCACCGATTACGCCAGCGGTAGCGTGACGCGCGGTCAGCAAACCTCTGGAATGAATTGTGTCCTTGAGAGCCAGTTCAAGCCGCATTCCCAGATGATCAAGAACAGCTGATATGACCTGATCGTTTGGGAGAGCGAACCCAGCGACCGTGTTGTTACCCACGACAAGCGCAATGCTGCCGCCAGGAGCTGTGACGCGCACCATTTCCCCTAGCGCCGCGGTCATTTCAGATAGATATGTCTCCGTAATGGAGGCGCGATGACTATTCTTCGCACGAATTCTGTCGAGAGTCGAGCCCAGCACCTCGGCTACGGAGGGGAGCAGCGGAACTAGCGGGGCCGAGAGCTTTGCCGGCAGATGCTCTCTTCCGATGGACCGCCCCTCCAAGTTCGCGAGCTCGTCAGGAGAACAAAGGGAAAGCCAATTCAGTGACAGGCTGCTAGAGCGAATGTATTTCTGAGCACTTCCGTACGGGGGGGAGGTGATCGTCAGGTGGATGGATTCGGATTCGAGTCTGCGATCAAGGTCATCCTTGAGGACCCGCGCGTCCGTGCCGACCACAACGCACGGCAGCCTGCCTCGAAACGCACGATTGGTTGCCAATACGCGCGCAATATTTGCCTGAACGACTTTCAAGAACTCGTCAGAAGGCGACGTTTCCTTAATCCACCGGAGGTGGCTGCGAATGGCCTTGTTCGAAGCCGCAGAGAGGCGCGGCTTCGGCGCCAGCCGCACAGGAACACTGATTGATGGGTCCGCACGGCTGAGCCTGCGTGCCACCACCGAGAAGCAGACTCGGAAAAAGTCTCGTACGTCCTCGTCCTCTACCTCAAGCACTGCGCGAAGAATCCGCTCAAGTGCCTGCTTGGTCTCGGGGAAGTACCAGATATGCTCGTTGAGCACCTTGATCGACGGTGCCGTTCGTAGGCGGCGAATCCTATCTTTCAGGCGACGCGCCTCATCCACCAGAACATCTGAGTCGTACGGGGTGGTCTTCACCTTTGCGACTAGCAATGCAAGCGGGTTCGCATCCGCGACAAGTGGCTTCGCGCCAGCGATCGATGCTTCAAGAGCAACCGTACCTGAGCCGGCAAATGGGTCCAGCACGTTCGGTCCCACGCGACGCAAGGAGCTGGCGTGTGCAAAGAAGTGGGCAATATGCGGGAGGAGCTTTGCGGGATACGGATGAACAAGGTGCGTAAGCCGATCACCAGGCTTCACCCAGCCAACGAGGCCACGAAAGCTGACATCCAGCGGGCGACCAGTTGCCCGGTACCGGCCCTTCAGTTCCTCAAGCAACAGCGACGTATCAACGCGGTCCGATGCAGCCAGGTCGGCGACCACAAGATCCGCTTTTAGTGTCCGCGTCATTCGCTTGGCTTGGCGTCAGGCTGGCTGTTCGGTTGGACGCGATGCTGCGTCGGGGCCGCAGCAGTACGCCGATCTTGTGCGCTTTGTTGCCCGATCTTACTTGCTCAAACACGACTCCTAGGTCGTCCGTTGCGCCACCACGGGTCACCGTTTGCACCTCACGAAGCGCGCAACGCGGGCCGGATCGGGTGCCCCACTGAGGCCGTCCTGTCACCCCGTAGCGGCTTCGGCGGCCGTAGCCCCCCCCCTGTGGCATCGGCTCATGTCGACGGCGGGCGGCCTCGTTGACAACTCCAGCCCCTCATCAACCTGGCCCGACACCCGATCGTTCGCTAGCATCGAGGTTATGGCCATCGTGCGCATCAACCTCCAGCGGTTCAACGCGCTTGCGGCTCACTCCCGTAGCCCGGCAGCCGCATTCGTCAGCCGAGAGATGGACTGGTTCGCCAACGAAACCGAGACGCTGCTGGCGACGCTGATGCTCGACACCGAAGATGATGACTTTGTCGGCATCATTCTTGGTCGCGACGAAGGCGGGCGCTTCCGCTGCATCGACGTGGCATCCGGCATTCCGACGCCGGAAGAGGCCTCGGCCTGGATCGAACGGGCGATGGCTTGGCACGGGCGCGACGGCCAAAAGGTATTCCCGCAGGGCGATGCAACGAAGCAGGCTAAGCCGCTCGATCTCTTCACTCCGGTAGTTCCGCCGGAGCGACTACATCCGAGCTTCGCCAAGCTTTGCCAAATCCGCGCCTTCGCTCCAGCACGGCAGCTCATCTCGGAGATCATGCCGCACTACGTGGACGTGGACGGCAATTTCGTCGAACAGTTCCAGACCGGCGGCTTCGACGCTCGACTGTGGGAGCTGTATCTCAACTGCTACCTAGTGGAAGAGCAGCTCTTCATGGACCGGGATCATGATCGACCCGACTTCCTGGTAACCAAGTACGGCAAGTCTGTCGCGATCGAGGCCACCATCGTCGGCCGCCGTTCCGACAAGCCGGTCTCCTATTTCAAGACTGAACTAAGCCTACCTGACAACCACGAGGAGGTTCAGCGCCAGCACGAAAACGAGATCCCTATACGGTTTGGAAGCCCGCTCTTCAGCAAACTGCGAAAGCGCTACTGGGAACTCGACCACGTCAAAGGCCTACCCCTCGTATTCGCAATCGCAGACTTTCACGACGATCAGTCGATGATGTGGACTTCGACGGCGCTGCTGCACTACCTGTACGGTGTGAGGCATGATTTCCACTTTGACGATGGCGGCCAGCTCGTCATCACGCCGCTGAAGATCGAGAAGCATCAGGTCGGCAACAAGGAAATCCCGTCTGGATTCTTCTTCCAACCCGAGGCCGAGCACGTCAGCGCTGTATTGTTCTCGGCAAGCGGCACCATCTCCAAATTCAATCGGCTTGGCCGGCAGGCAGGCTTCAAGGCGCCTGGTCTTGTGATGGTTCGCATGGGCACACGTCACGATCACGACCCCAACGCACATCTCCCAAGGCCATTCAAGTATCTCGTCGATGAAGAGGCGCGGGAAACCTGGGCTGAGGGTCTGTCAATGTTTCACAACCCAAACGCACTGCGACCCGTGCCAGAAGAGCTGTTCCCGACAATCGCTCACCATCGATTCCAAGACGGACAGATCGCCAGCAGGCTCCCGGAATTCCACCCCTACGCGTCGGTCACGCTGAACATGATCGGCAAGGAGTAGGGCGACTGCTGCACCTCTACCGGTCTGCCAGCGTGCGGCCAAAACGCCCGCTCCGCCTCTGTTCCGTCGTTTCGTCGTAACGACAAATCAATCGAAATGCTTCGCCCAAGAACCTCTTGATTTGATCGCGGTATCACCCTACATTCGCAGCCGCAGATCGGCAGCGCATCGCGCAGCGAAGACTCTGTACTCGGGACTTGTACTTCCGCATTCGCGGGAGGGTCTCACCTGGAGCAGGAACCACAACGTGGTTTGACGCTGAAAGGACTCGTGGCAATCACGCGTCTTTTCCATTTGGCTAACGCCCGGTCATGGTGACCGGTAAACGGATAGCCGTGTCCAAGTGAACCTCCAAGGAGTACATGATGAAGTCCTTTTCCGATCTTCCCGCCGTCGAGTTCGACCCGGGCCTTGCGCTCTGCATCGAGGACGGCATTCCGACGAACGTCGACATGAGCGGCTACAGCGGGCCTCGTCGTCTGACTGAAGTGCTCGAACTCGCGGCGCCGGCATCCGGCGTGGCAGAGTTGGCGGCTGTCGCGAGGTGCATTCATGCACAGCATGTGCATGTCCTTCGCCTGAGTGGCGACGCCGGCGGCAGCCGGCTGCTGAACGCGGGCACGCACGAGTGCCTGTCCGAGACTGGCAACTCCATCGTCGCGATCAACGTCGACGACGCACTGGTCGAGGACGACATGGGCGCAGGCCCGACCGTCGCTCGCTTCGTCGCCCTCATGGCGTTCGACGCGGCGGAGGAATTGGCTCGGCCGTGGGCTCGCCTCGCTGCGCACCTGGTGATGCAGCGGGCAGCGGGGATTACGCTGCCGATGCCCAAGGTGTTCTACCCGTCAGAAGCGGCAGTGGCAGTGGACCCGGGTTGGTGGGGCCTGCCCTATGCGGCATCCAACGAGGATGCCGAGGCGTTCGCGCGACACGTGGCGGGCGTCATCGGCCGATTCGAGATGCTGCGCTGGGCGCTTGGTGCCACGACGAATTGGCTGAGCGACAGCCCCGTCGTGAAGGGCAATCTCGCGGAGTTGCTGAAGGCTTTCGACGCCGATCGGCCGCAGTCGGCTAAGTCTCTCGGCCTCGCCGCGTAGAGCCCGCCGCCCAGGTGATGGGGTGCCCCGCAAGGGGTGCTCCATCTCCGCAAGGCAGGTGCGCAGCGGCGCCCCACTCTTCGTCGCGCTTGACGGAGGCATGCGCTTCCTGCCAGCCGGCCACATTGTGACCACCCTACAACATGTCCATCGATTTTCCCAAGGCTGAGGTCGGAGCGATCTCAAAGTTCTTCATTTCCGCCTCGCATCGCCATGAGGTTGAGGTCCGGCGGTTTGACCCGCTGACGATCGGCATTCCGCGCTGGATTGCATCTCGCTCACGAATTGAAGCACAGCAGTTCCAGGACCTGAAGTTGAGTATCGAGTGCATCGGCCGCAACGTCCAGCCGATCAAGTTGCGTCCTCTCGGCGGCAGCGCCGACGGCGAGCACAATCAGCATGAGTTGGTGTTTGGGGCTGGAAGGCTTCAGGCTGCACTCGAGCTGGGTTTGCCTGTCTGTGCGTTCGTCGAGACGGTAGATGAACGAACTGCCTTCATCGACTATTTCACCGAGTGTCAGCACGCGCCTTCGTGGCGGCCCTGGCGCCTGGCACACGCAGTGCGCACCGCCCTCGACATCGGCCTCTTTCCTTCGCAGCGCCGGCTTGCAGAAGCAGTGGGCTGCCTACACACGGAAGTTCATCTGCTCTTGTCCCTCTCGCAGTTGCCAGCGGAGACCCAGGCCGTCGTCGAGCGACTTCCCCTGACCCGCCACATGGCAAAGCGGCTCGTTGTCGCCGCGGGACGCAGCTGTCGCGAGCGGCTGGTCTCGCTCTCGCAGGCTGCTCTAGACAGCCGCAACCCACGATTGTCCGACCTGGTTCGGAGCCTCGAAGCAAAAGAGGCCTGAACTTGCCCGTTCGCGCCGTTCACGTTCCACACCCAAGGGCGGTGTGGGAACGGAACGCCATCGGCGGCTTGCCGTTCCAGGCTGCGTTCCAGTGGAACACCCCTCCGACCGTGGCGTTTCACTGCGTTCGTTCCAACACAAAGCACCGTACCGATGGTCACCGAAACCAGGTTCAACTCCATTGCCTACTTCGAGAAGTCGCTTGGCCCGGCGACCTCAGCGCCGTGCGCCAACACCTGACCTTCGGCCGTTGAGTGCCAACGCCCATCGGCCCCCTTCACGACCAATCGGTTCGACTCCAAACGTTGCAGCAGTCGCGCCACTTTGGACTTCCGCGGCTCTCCCGCCGAACTGACCCAGCCGCAGCGCTTGGCCCAAGACGCGACGCTGCCGCTCGCCTCGGCGCACATCGCTCGGAGTAGCGCAACCTCGGCCGCGTCGGACACGCTCGATGCTGCGCCGCCCATGCTCCAGCTCGCGACGACGCTCACCACCTGCCGTCCCTTTGCGTCCCTGACCGATTGGATGACGCACGGATCGATCGAGAAGGAGATCGGTTCGAAGTCAGGGCCACGAAGTTTTCCAGCCCAGTGCAACGTTACTTGGCTACGCTCCTTCCAGACGGTCAAATTGCCATCTACCTCGGCGAGGAACGCAC
>JAIBBE010000246.1 GCA_019694835.1 Fimbriimonadaceae bacterium
TCAGGCAGCGACCGAAGTGCGGCGAGGAACTGATCGATCAGCTCCCGTTCGCTCGCCTGCGCATGAAGCATGGTCACCGCCTAGGTTTGCTGTGCAGTAAATATGCGCACCATACCGAAGATTCGGTCTTATGGCAATATTTACTGAACAGCAAATCTTAGAGTCACCGGGAGCCGCCGCCACGCGCCTCCGGCCCGAACCGGGAGACATGCGATGAGACGCCGAGGCACCCCCGTCAGTCGGCAGGCGCTGTACGAAGAGGTCTGGACGGACGCGGTCACGGTCGTCGCCCCCCCCGCTACGGACTGTCCGACGTGGGCCTGGTCAAGATCTGCAAGAAGCTCGGCATTCCGGTGCCGCCGCGGGGCGACTGGGCGAAGGTCAAGGCCGGCCGCCCCACCCGCAAGGTGCCGCTGCCCGCCCTACCCGCCGGCGCGCGCGATCTCGCCGGACCGATACCGCTGTCCAAACAGGAGGCGGCCATGCACGCGCACGTCCGTGACGCCATCCAACAGACCCGCGAAAGCCGGTCAAGTGTCAACGTGCCCGCCGCACTCGTCGACTTGTAAAGGCTGGTCCGGCATGCGCCCCGACACTTTTCCGCGAAATTCCGCTTCCCCAAGGGAGAGCCCGGAGTGGCAGACGCCCCCGATCGATCTCGATAGACCCTGATCGTCCGCGAACGCCTCCTACTCCCACTCGATCATTAACGGCATATGTAACTCATTGTCGCATTTAGAAGTTCGTTCTGCGAGTAGCATTTTTACCGTCAGATTTACCGTCAATCTCATCTGATCCCCGAAAAAAGCTTTCAGCATCTATCGAGATGTATCGAGATCAATCGACGATCGCGTGCGGGTCACCTTACGAGATGTATCGAGATCTGTCGGTTCCCGCGATGCTCCATGGCAGCGTCAACGAGCCCTGCTACTGGTCGAAATAGTGCAAGAAGAGTGCCGGCATCAAATAACCTAACTGCTTGTCTCAACACTTTTTTTCATCATTTTTTTTACCGTCACGGCGCCTCTCCAGAGGCACCAGCGGCACGGAAAACACCAAAAACGTGGCCATCAAATGGCCTAACTTTTTGTCGCAAAAAGAATTTTCGATAGATTTTTTACCGTCAAGCCGGTCAACGCACTTTTGTCACTGGAATCGCGTGCGCCTTTAGCTGCTTCTTCGACAACGGGTCTAGCGATCCTGGATCGAAAACCTTCTTGCAAGATACGCATACAAGCGCCCAATAGTGGTACTGGTCGCCGCGACTGTTCGTGTACGGTTTCCGATAGCCAGGCAGAGGAGTCGCCCCGCACTGTGGACATGTTGCTGCAGTGTCGCCAACAGCAAACCAGCCTTCGCTCTTAAACCTGGAAAGGCCTACATCGATCGAGACCCGATGTTCGGCGAAGACAAGGTCGGCAAGTGTTCTCTTTCCGGAGCCAATCGTGCCCCCCGCCGAATTCACGTCAGCCTCGCCGGTGGCTGATTGAGATCTATCCTCGGCATCGGGTGGATCGATAGCTGAAGGCGCGTCTTCCTGCTTGATCGTCTCCACAGCCGCATCCGATGCATCGGGCTGCTGCGAAACGAATACCGGAGGGTCGGTTCTGCTGACCGCTCGCAATACGCCGCTCGCCAAAACTACCAATCCCCAACCTTGCTCCGCAACAGATCTTGCGGTCGTGCCCCCGAAGTACTGATTTCCATCGAATACGCATCGAAGCACGGCACTGACAGCGAGATCGCTCTTCTGGCCACCCGAGCCAAAGTCCTTCGCTATGCGGCCAACCTGTCGTGCCTTGCCCGATTCGTCACGGTGAATGAGGCTTCGTCCGTCGTATCCCTCCACCGATAACTGGTCGCCCACCCGGACTCGCTCTTGGATGTAGGCCAGCGTTTGTTCGGCGTCTGGGTTATATCTTCCAGTCGTCTCCCACGCCCAACTTATCCCGATCTCTTTGGGCGTGCCATCAAGGAGCTTCCCGCTTCCTATTTCGCCGGGAAAGGCCTGGACACCAAGCCAGCTGCGTTCACGCGGACCTATAAAGTATTGAACCCTAGTCTTGGCCCGTGTCATAGCCACGTACTGAAGCCGGACTTCTTCGGCCGCACTGCCGAGCATCGATTTCCCAGAACTCGCGAAGAATCCCGACGATGACGGCAAGACAATCACCTCGTCGAACTCCAAGCCCTTGACCTTGTGAATCGTGGATACCACAGGTGGCCGCGACAGATGTTCCTCTCGCCCCAGCAAGCGGACAATGTCCTCGGAGTCGATGCTCTCCACAAACTCGATCAAGTGGGAAAGATAGGGGTACGACGATTCCCGACCGCACAAATCCCACAACTGTCGAGGACTGATGTCCTCAGCCCTCGGTCTCCTTACCTCAGGAATATTTGACGCCTTGTAGGCAACCTCGACGGCATCAAAAATGGGCTCCGAAAGTGGGCGATCGCCGTGCTGAGCCAGATCCATTCTGAGTAGATCAAGCCACAGGCCGAGATGCCGCATGCGCGAGATCGGGTAGCCGACGTTGTTCTGAACTACCAGGTCCGGGCAACTCGGAAGGAGCGCGTGATAGGCGAGTGCCACTTCGTGGTTGGTCCGGCACAAGATAGCAACGGCGTTAGAGCGGTTTGCCGGACCCTTCGCAATTTCTCTCCGCGCTCGCTCCAGGGCAATATCGAAGCCGCCCACGTCCAGGACAACTGACTCGGCAGACGACGCCTTTGCCCAGCTTGCCGCACGCAAGGCGCTGGTCTTCAAACGCGGAGAGCGGTCGCCACGGTCGCTGAAGAATTGGCCAATAAACTCTTGTGTCTGAGCCACGATTTGCGGCCCGGAACGGAAGTTGACCGTCAAAGCGAGGATGTCCTGCGCCGCGAGCGAGTAATCCCGAATGAAGCGTCGGAAATACGCATCCGACGACTCTCCGCCAGACCGATTCCAGCCGAGAATGTCTTGATCGTCATCGCCGATAACCATTACCCCGGTCGGACGGCCGGCAGGCGACGATAGCAGCCGTATGATTCGGTAGATTTCTTCGTTGACGTCCTGAAACTCATCCACCAACAAAGTGCGCAAGCCGCCGGCGACGGTAGTTCGAAATACAGCGTCTGTCTCCAACCGATCGGCGAATCGATGGAGAAGCGTCGTTCGATCCTTGTTCCAGTCGTCCGTATCCTTGACCAGTCTTCCAAGGTGGCGAGTCGCAAAGCTGTGGAACGTCGCCACGTCGAGGCGGCGAACGTAGGCGCCATAACCAAGTTTTCCGAACAGCTCTCGAATCCGTGCCCGAATCTCAAAGACAACCGCCCTGTTGAAAGCAAGAACCAATATCTCCTCTGGCCGAATGTGCTGGAACCGGATCAGGTGTGCGAGGCGCGCGATGAGAACCGATGTTTTTCCGGAACCCGGACCGGCATTCACCAGGAGGTTGCGGTCGAACGGATGGGTTATGGCGAGCCACTGGTTCGGCTCCTCCGGTTCGACTGTATAGCGCTCGAGGAACTTGTCTACCGCCTTGGCCTGCAACTGCTCGCGCTTTTCCTCGATGAACTTGCCGGCGTCGGCGTCATCGATCTGACCCAGCTGCTCGGTAAGGAACGATTCCATTTCGTCCGGGTTGGTCTGCCGGAAGTAGCCCTCGATGAATTGGTCCCTGGCCTCGACAGGCAAATGTACGAAGATTTCAATGGCGTCGCTGCGCAGCTCCGTCAGGCGATTGACTTTGCCTAGTTCCGCCCACACTTCCGGATGATCATTTTCGTCGAGCGCCTCCTCGGTCCTGTGGACGGAGAGCACGTACGACATGGGAACGAGGGACTCCGACACGCTGATCAATCTCAGCGCGCCGAGCAACCCCAGGTGGCGACGAAGGCTGCTTTCCCGAAACCGACGACTCGGCGCGTGGAGGCGTGTTGCACTGAGAAGCCTGGAAATTTCGATGACGCGCTCTTCCGAGTGCAGTCGGGGAACGAACTCCTTCCAAAGGTCGCGGGTTGCCGTTACCGCCGCCCCTACCCTTCCCGCGACATTGCCTGTCTGCCGCCGACCCAGAGTGGCGACCAGCTCGCGATTGCCGTCATTTAGGCGGTCGCGGATTCTTACGCCGGTAGAGCGAAGGAGATAGCACACGGCACGCTCGAAAGCTTCTCGAACATCTACAAGTTCGCCGGCTACCGCGGTTGCGGGCAGGCCTTCGGCAAGCAACTCGAAGTCGATGATGTACTGAGAGTCCTTCTGCAGCGCCTTGACGATTTGAATCGCAACATCTTTGAGAGCATCGAAGAGTTGATCTATCTCTGATGATGTGGCATGTGAATACCGCCGACGGCTGAAACCGATCTTCCTTGTCACTTCAAGGGCCTTGCGGTCTTCCAGTTCCGCTACCGTCGAGAGCACGTCGTCGATGTGCGGCAGGGAAGTGTCTCGCCAGATCTGGCCTAGGTTGATGATCGCTTCCCCGTCGCGCGCGGGTGTTTGCCGAGCTGAGGCCGTTGGACTCGGTCGCACTAGATTGGATGGTTCAGGCCGTCTTGGCGACCCGAGAAGCATGCCGACGAAACTCGTCAAACCATCAATGATTCGGTCGAGAACCGACCGGCCCTCCCGTTCGGGAGATGCACGCGCCGGGAGTTCACTGATTACAGCCGGGCTCTGGGATTGAGAAACGGAATGCAGAAGCTTCGCCACGTCGGCGAGCGGACCGCGTTCCGTTTCGGCGATTTTGGAAAGTTGATCGAAGTTCAGCTTGACGGGCAGCAGACCAGGCATCATGGCCAGGATCTCCACCCGCCCTAAACGCTCAAGCCAAAACAGCATCTTTCTTGCCTGAACGCACCCCGCACGCCGCTTCCCGGCGGTGTCGAACGTGGCGAAGCCAGCGTCCGGCATCATGGTCACAAGCACGCCGTCCTCCGACAGCTTGGAGTGGTCCCGGATGGCGCCGTATAGATCCGATACCTGGCGCAGCTCGATACGATTGCGCTGTATGAAGGTGCGATTGGTCTCGAAATCCTCGGCAGAGTAAAGCAAGGAGGCTGTCAGACGATCAAGGTTGGCATCCTTCCGCTCCCTCTCCCCGCGGCCGATGCGCCCGACCTCCTGCAGGTAGTCCTCCAAGAACGTTGGCGGTGCAAGGTGAACGGCCCAGTGAATATGCGGGATGTCCATGCCCATTCCGAACGCCTTGGTGGCCACCAGCACGTCAATGGACCCGTCGAGAAATCGTTGATAGACGTCCTCCCGAGTCTCCGAATCCAGTCCAGCATGGAAATAATCGACCGCAGCGGCGACCTTTTTGCCGATCAGGAAGGACAACTCCTCGGCATGGTCGCGTCTGGAGACGAAGACAATTAGGGCACTTCTCTGTCCGGTACGTCGCCTGTTCTCCTGCGCTTCGTTGACGAGGCCGATGATGATTTCAAGCCGGGGGGCGATCGGCCAGTCTGCCTTGGGTCTGGAATTGATTCGCCCGGGAACGGCCGCCGGTCGAATCTCGATGTGGTTCCGAATCGGATGAAAGTACTGGGCAGGCCTCGCCTTGAATTCGAGATATCGCCCGTCATGGCTATCCGCTTTGCCCCTTATCAGGTCTGAAAGGTGTTCCCTGTTGGCCGCCGTGACGGTTGCCGACAGGAGCAGCAACGGGGTCTTCTCGGCAGAATCGGTCGAGCGGTACTTCAGGCAGATCGAGTTGAGCGCGAAAAAATAATCCGGCCGGAACTCGTATCCCCACTGACTGACGCAATGCGCCTCATCGACGATGACATACTCGAACGCGCCATCGCTAGCGAATCGCCGATCCACGACGTCGATGAAGCGTCTGCTTCTGAACCGCTCAGGAGCCACGTAAAGCAGCACGATCCGGTGATCCAGGACTCCCTGATAAACGTCGTCTATCTCGTGAATGGGGCGATCGGCCGTGAGGTAGTCCACGGACTGATGGAAACCAATTTGCCAAAGGCGCTGGACCTGATCGCGCATCAACGCACGAAGGGGCGAAATGACGATGCTCAGGCGGCGAGTTCGAAGCCCCCTGCAAAGCGCCGGAACCTGGAAGAGGACGGACTTTCCCTCGCCTGTTGGAAGAGTAACGAGGACATCTGCGGCGCGGTCGCGAATTGCCTCGATCGCAGGACGTTGGGTGTTCTCGCGAAAGTCTGCAATCCAGGTGGGGTCGCCCGGGTGTTTACCTGCATTCCAGTACTTCTCCAGGAACACCCGCATCGATTCGTAGTCGCTCGGCGCGTCTTCGCGCTTTACATCCAGCGGTTCCAGCAGGCGGTCGAGCGACTCCCCTTGCTCCTCGGAGATTGCCAGTTCTTTCCAATCCAAGCACTCGAAAAGCTGGCGAATGTCCCGATGACGCGGCGCGATTCGCGGGTCCAGAATCACGCACGCCAGCGAACACTCCGCCATGCCAGCCTGGTGCAACCAGAGCGCTAGGTTGGCTCTGACGAGCTCGGGAGTGCGTGCCGCGATGTCGGCGCCACTAACGAGCAGCGGTGCTTTCAGGGAGACATCGTCTCCGTCGTTCTCGATATCGTCCTCTGCGGTATCGATCTCATCGCGTTCGTTGTCCGGTTCGTCGAGACCGGCAGCGCCAACACTAGGCAACTCTTCGCTGACCGATTCCCGCGGCCCTGCGGCGAACCAGTCGGAAAACGGCAAATATTCGACTACCGCACAAAGAGGAACCCCGGACTCTGAGGCAAGCGCATGCCAGTCGGACCACGCATCCACCAAATCAACCAGGCATCCACCCGGGACCGAGGCCGCCTTGCGGAGCCGATCCCTTCGAGAATGATGATCGGCATAAGGCACGGCCATGGAGAGTTCGCAAAGGCATTGATCGATCAGGGCCACAAGCTCCGTCGATGCGGAGCTACCGACGAGAAGGATGCAAACGGTCCCCGGGGTTTGTTTGCCGGCGATCGCACGAAGCCCCTTGATGACATCCTTCCAATAGCTCGCCTGGTCTTGCGCCCCCGGATACAGGGTTGTGTCGTCGCGAACCAGAAAGCGCGGCCGTGCTTGCAGATTTGATGATGTTCGAACAATGGAAAGGGTGCCGCTCCGGAGCGAGTCGATGGTCTTCAGGGTGCGGAAGCACATTCCTGACTTGGAAAGCCGCTGGGCCGCCGGGTCTAGCGAAACCCACAGGTCGACGAGCGGGTTCTCTCCGACGCATATTCGGTACTGGGCACCTGATCGCGGGGCGTCGCCTCCGAGCAGCAGGTTCGGCTGGGCCGCCCGGGGCAGCTCGCTGGCTCTCGACCAACCTGCGTCGGCCAAGAAAAATGACTCCGGGGGATCCAAAAAGACGAAGTCTTCGAAACGAGTCTGCGCATACCACGCCGCCCGTTGTGGATAGGGCGCGACCGCGAGCCAATTGCCGTGAATTCCCGGGCCAGATGCCGCCGAGAGAATCGCGGCGCCCAACTGCGGCCTTTCCCGCAGCCACATCGGCAGCATTGATACTCGGACAGCAATATCGCTGGCGGAGGCTTTTCGCAGAACAACAGTCAATGCGATAGCAAAGGGATCGTCATCAAGCCCGGCCTGCGTGGCACCGTTCAAAACCGTTTCGTCTATGGCTAGCTGTTCGACCCTCAATGAAGCTTGATCATCGGCAGAAACTATTTCCACACCGGAAACCCAATCGAAGCGCTCAATCCAGTGCTGATGGACAATCAATGTCCGGGACGAGCTCCACGTCTTTCGATGCGTAACCAGGTCCGCTGGGAACGATGGGGGTGTCCAGGCCACCGCCTGCAATAGTTCGCCAAGCGCTTTCATCAGCACCGAAGTGCTCTGGATTTCGCCCGATAGCAGCCTGAGTCCGATGTCTCCGCCGATTCGCTCTATCTGGGATTCAAATAGCCGGAAAGCATCCTGCGCATCTTCATCCGCGCGGTGGGATCCGCCCAAAGCATGAGAAGCCTTCCATGGGTCCAGCATGAATGCCACGAGCAATGTGTCCCAGAAGATCCGGTGTTCCGTCTCTGGAAGCCGGGCCGACAGAATCGGCCAATCCCACGCAAGAATGTTGTGACCGACGACAACCTTTGAGCGCCCGATCTCCTGGGCGAGGACCTGGATCGCATCGGGCGATCGGCCGGGTGCGTCGTCACGAGACAACAGCAGGGATTTCGCCTTCCATGTGGCCGTTCCGACTTCCCATACCTTCTCGCCATCCGATTCGATATCGATTGCAAGTGCATAGGAGCGCAGCGCTAATCGCGCCAAGCCTGGGTCGTTCTTGGCCGCAATATGGTGTGCCAGCTCGCTGGCCGACGGGTACCGGGCAATGAGGAATTCCAACTGCGTGTCGCTCGGCAGACAGTTCATCCAGATTTGCGCCTCGTCTGGATTTCCTCTCAAGCGGCTCTCGATTTGCGAGGCGGGGAGCCGCTTCGAAACGATCAGTCTCTGAATCCACTCGACGCCAAGCGCTGTCGGCTGCCAGGTCGAATCCAAAAGCGAGGACGCGATATCGGCATCCCATGGAAAGTCGCGACGAAGCTCCGCTTTCCATCTCTGTGCCTGCGTTGCATCCAACGATGCCCTGTTCGCCCATTCGACGAGCTTCGGTTTCAATTCCTCAGTGACGGAGGTCAGCCATTGGCAGCGCGGTGGCCCCAGGGTAACCAACTGGTCGGCTGAAAACGTTCGCAACAGAACCACGGGGACTTGCTCATCGGCCATCCAATTCCATTTACTCAGGAACGAGTAGCGGCCAACTTGCAGAACATCACGAATCTTGCGTACCCGCCATTCTTCTGGAGACAGTGATAGCAAGCCACCCAAAATCGCCCTCTCCAGCACCGGATCGGTCAGATCCGGTGACGGTTTGCTGTCCTTCAAGAATCCCTTGTACCAATTGGCAGGCAGGCACGCTAAAAGGCGCGGGAGGTCCTGCTGCTCGAACCACTTTGCCCGAATGTCGTCGAGCTGGGATTGGCTCTGGGGTATTTGGCCGTTCGGCCAGGCAACGTCATCAGCCAGAGCCCACTGTACGGCACATGGACGCCCATCCTTTTCGGAGGATCCGACCGCGTAGGCAAGGGATCGGTTGCTCAGATCGACAGCAACTCTTTCGGTGCTGGGGGGAAGCCTTCCGGAGACGTGAAAGAAGAGGCTCCGGCCAACCGTGGCCACAAAGCCAAAGCCTCGGTTCACGTCAAAATTCTCGATACGCCCAAGGAGCGGGAGACGTTCGAGGCATTTCCTCAACAGGGTGTCGCCAGGGGGTGGATGCGGCGTCCCCTCCCCCGCACGCGCTTTCGTTTTCTTGGGGACAGCCAGAGGTGGCGTTGCGGTTGGCGCATCCGATGCCTGCGCTTTCGGCACCAACGACCGAATCGCAGCCAACTGCTCTTTGAAGTCGCCCATGCGTGCCCGCTTCCGCTTTAGCCCGACAGCAACAAAGCTTCAGACGAATTCTGCACTGTCGAAGCTGGGCGAAAACGACGGAGGTCAAACACCAATGCATTGGCAAGGTCAGGCGGAAGCGGCACGCGATTGGCAAGCGCTTCGGATGTGGCCTCGTCGAACTCGAACTTCTGTCCCATTACGATTTGGAACCATCGTTCTCTGTCCTGCACAACTCGGAACATCTTTTCGTCGGCGCTTCCGCCGAGATACGGCTCGTAGATCACTATGGGCATACGCGCGATCTCGGCTTTGCACCGGATCCTGTCAAGTCGCCCGGTCCTCTGTTCCAGCGTGCTCGGATTCCAGCACAGGTCATGGTGGATCACGTAGCGGCAGAAACGGTGCAGGTCGACGCCCTCCCCTAGGACGGCGCTGCTGATGAGGATCTCGGGAAACATCGTGCTGTTGAAGGCAAGCATCAATCG
>JAIBBE010000212.1 GCA_019694835.1 Fimbriimonadaceae bacterium
GGCGCGTCGCCGCTTGGCAAGCGGGAAAGCCCCGTGTAAATCGGCCCTCCCCGCACGCCACGCGGGGAGCCCAGAACTGGGCCGCCTTAGCTCAGCCGGTAGAGCGGCGCATTCGTAATGCGTAGGTTTTCTGCTAGTGAGGCCGAAGCGACCCGACCGGGTTGAGAGTGAAGGATTCCAGCGTCCCCCGGGACAAGTGCCGCTTTAGCTCAGCTGGTAGAGCGTTGCATTCGTAATGCAAAAGTCACAGGTTCGAGTCCTGTAAGCGGCACCACTTCCTCCTTCGAATGAGTTCCGACAAATGGCCGGCGAGATCGTTAAGGCTGAGGGTGGGGTCACGATGTGGAAGGTGACCCTCAAGGGATCGGACGGCCAAGTTGAGATGGAATCCTACCGGGTTACCTCCAACCGGACGCCTGAAGAAAAGCTGTGCTGGAATGAGGGCGAGGCCGAGACCTACTTCCAAGAGGAAGTGCAGCGCTCGAAAGCAGGGAACTGACCTTCAACGAGGCGGCCACTTCTTCGCCGCCTGCGGGTAAATTTCGAAGAACCGGTCCGTCACCCTCACTCGCTGAGCGACGCCCCCTGGAGCGTTTGCGTCCGGGTCTTGATACGCCAAACCTTGGCTATGAAGGTTCGCCGAACCTTCTTGGACTTCCTCAAGCGTGAAGTCGGACGCCTCGACAATCGCCTGGAAGGCGATACCTCGTTCGAGGTCGTGTTCCGTCTGACCGTGCAGGGCAATTAGGTGGTCTGTCAGATCAACCATGGCCGATCCCCTTGATGTGGGGATCAACCTAGCCTGATTCCGACTCCGCCTTCGTCGTTGCCCGTATGTAGTCTCGGATTTGCACTCGCTGTTCGTTGGAAAGCCCGAACGAGCCGGTCCAGTGCTTTGTGAAGATCCAAGGGCGGCGGCCATCGGTAAAATGCTCGACGAGACGGCCCTTGGTGGAGGCAAGGCCGCCCAAATGGTTTACGCCGTAAAGCGACTGACACAGCCGAGCCGAGCCAATGCCCGGAACGATGACCGCTCGAGGAGCATAGGCCTCTATCAAATCCTTGTTCATCGCTGTGCACATCGGCAGGTGCGGCGAGGATTTCAGTTCGCCAAAGCGCTCTCGAAAGTGGCGGCCGTCCCGAGAACTCCAGAAGAAGATTTCGGCTAAGACGTAGTCGGCACCATCGAGAAAAAACTGAGCAGCCTTGCTCCATCGTATGGCGCTGCGGCCTGGACCGGCTTCGACGTGAAAGTCGTAGCGGCTCGTCTCCTCAGTCGGAGTCGGGGAAAGTAGCCAGTCGTTGGGCGTCTCGCCTGGATTGATCCCCATGACGACGAACTTGGGCTGGCCCTTCGGAGGGCAGCGGAGGTCGTACAGGAAGTGATGAGCGGCCCGCAGCTCCGGGTGGCTTGCCGTATAATCGGCCAAACGCTCAATGTTCGAGGCTAGGACTGACGAGGCAACAAGCGTCAACGCTAACCACCACCCGAACGTCGAGCCATCGCAACTGCCGGTGCAGGCGACCCCCATGATCCTTGGAAGTAGGCATCATGTGCACGACCGCTCCGAAAGATTGGCTCTCCGCCCAGGGCATCCCAGTCGCCTCGGACGGCGTCACCAAGCTCGAAAATGCCTTCGCTTCCCAGCAATTCGACTAGAGCGAAACCGTCGTCATGCTGGACTACGATCATGCCTTGGTTGCCGGATACAAAGACGACCTGCCCGTGGGTCATGTGGCTGCCCTAGTGCTCTTTGTCCTTGGGGGGATTCGGATCATTCCCCGGAGCAATGGTGTCCTTGCTCCGAAATTTGCCATCGACACCCTTGATGGTCAGTTCGCCGCCGCCTTGGTTCTGGAGCATCCCCTTCCCAGCTTTGGTCGCCTCGGCTTGGGTGTCGTGAAGGCTGGACGCTCGATCGGCGTCATTTCGCTTGTTCACCCACGTTCCATCGTCACGACGGTAGATGGTTCTGTCTTGGTCCTTGCTCATGAAAGCCTCCTGGCTACACGGGAACGAATGTGGAACGATTCTTGATCGATCACGAGGGCAACTTGATGGGTACCTACGTCAGAACCGGACGTAGGTGCTGCGCTTCGGGATTGCGTCGGATTATTTCCATGGACAGGCTGGGCTCATGAGTCGGGAGCGACTTCGGTGAGGGGATATAGCCAAGCTGATTGGCAAGCCTACCGGTTGGAGGTGATCCGCCTAGATGGCGGACGGTGCACCTCTTGCAGCCGAGGCCCCGAAGATGGGGTGGTCCTTCAGGTTCACCACGAGCGCTATATTCCCGGCCTGGAATTGTGGGAGCACCCGTTCGACCTCTGCAAGACGCTCTGTAAGGGCTGTCACGCTCGGGAACACGGCATTATTCAGCCGAACTTCGGATGGGAGTTTGCGGGCCACAACGACCTCGAAGATTTGATTGGGACCTGCGACCTTTGCGGGACTTCGATCCGGCACGTCTTCCTCATCTATCATCCACGCTGGCCCGCCATGGAAGTCGGCGAGATTTGCTGTGACCACCTCACCTGCACGGAAGCGGCCAGCAACCACATGGAGTCTATTCGTAGGTTCAATGATCGACGGCGACGCTTTGCGACTTCCGTACGATGGTTTGTCGCTCCCGACGGTGTTCATTCCATCCGACAACGAGGTATCGACCTGGCGATTGTACCCAGTCCGGGCGGGCTTCAAATTCGGATGGACGGCAAGCTTGGGAAACTTGTTTTCCCGACCCACCTCCAAGCGAAATGTCGAGCCTTTGACGTTATCGAGGATGGGAGTGCGGCCGCATTCCTGAAGCGTCAGGCGACGACATCTGCGAAGCGTGGAGCCTGGTCCAAAGGGGCCCAACGTCGACCACCAACTGTTGCCGCTCTCAACTGAAGAAATCCAATCCCAGAGCTTCCCCCCAAACCCGAAGGAGGGGTTCATGGCCTTGTCGTTTCGTCACTCCGCCGGCTTTGGCAGGCGGATGGAGTATTGGGTCATCGGCCGGATGCTCAAAGAGGGCTTGGACGTCTACGTTCCGCTAGTTGATGATTTCGGAATCGACGCAGTGGTACGTCGGCCTAGTGGCGAGTTTCTGGAATGCCAAATCAAGGCCCGCTCAAAGACCGTGGGCTTCGGAGATGCGGCCCTCTTTGCCGCCATCCGACACGAAATCCGCAACAACTACGTGTTCATTTTCTATTCGGAGCGAATGGACACGACTTGGATCATGACTTCCGAGGAGTTTCTATCCAACTCATTCGTCAACAAGACCGGAAAGAATGCCGGAAACCGATCCGTGTGGCTGAATGGCATCAAGAAAGACAAGGTCACCGGAGAGCGGGTCGAATACGTCAGGCCGCAGTTCGAAAAGTTCGTGGCCCCTGACTTCTCCCGCCTCTCTTCGATCAAGAGTCAGATTTCGGAGCCGGAACCAGAGGAAGCGATCCCTAGCGTCGTCCCGGCGACATCCAGCAACTCGTAGACGGTGACGCCCACCGCCAGGGCGATAGCCTGCATGTCCTTCAACGTCGGATCGAACCAGCCATGCTCAAGTTGGTCGATCTGTTCCGCCGTAAGCCCAGTATGGCTCGCCAGACCTTCGTGGCTAAGGCCTACCGCCTCCCGGTAGATCATCACCTGCTCTCCTACGGCCGCTAGGAACAGTTGGGCTGGGCTAGGTTCGATTTCATCTTTCAAGTGGCCGCCTCCATCCGGTCCTAGCCGGTCGGAGCCGCCTCCTCATCTGGCTTGATGAGGTCAACCGGGGTGGATTTCAGGGCCTGTGCCAACTCGAAGAGGCTCACGACGGTCGGGTTCCGCCGACCTCGCTCTAGGTCACTGATGTACTGCTGACTAAACCCGGATCGCTCAGCCAATTGCTCCTGAGTCAGGTCAGCGGCGAGTCGAAATCGCTTCACGTTCCGCCCGACGAGCTGCCGCATATCCATGCTGGCAGCGTTGACGGTCTCGAACGGCCGAGTTTATCCACTATAGTATGTAAACGGAGGCGGCGACCGGTTGCCTCTCCCGAGGTGAGGTCGGAGGGGCGCCGACCGACTGATTGGAGGGGAAAATGACCCGTTGCCACGTAAGCGTCAAAGAATGGATTCTGCCTGCACTACTCGTGTTGATGGCGCTGAGCGGTCCCGCTTCCGCCGCTAGCTTCGATTGCTCACAGGCGAGGACTGAAGCTGAACACGCCGTTTGTTCCGACGATGAATTGTCCGTTCTCGATGAGAAGATGGCCGCCCTAGTTCGGAAGTTGGCGACTGAGTCATCAAACCCAGCCGAACTCAGGAACAGTCAGATCGAATGGGCTCGTTCGGCAGAACAGTGTGGAGGCGACGTCGAGTGTCTGAAAGCCTCATACGTCCGGCGGATTCAGCAATTGCTCCCCATCGAAAGCCCGTCGGGATCGGAGCAATCGACACTGCCGCCTCTCGAAGCAGCCAGCGACGCAACAGCGACAGGTCAATTGCCGGATATTGCCCCGCTAGAGGATGCTCCGATTCAAGAGTCGGTTCGAGGTGCTCCCGCCACACCCAATCGGACAGACACGGCGGCTGCCACGAGTGAAACCATCAATAGCGGGCAGAGTCCGAGCCTGTTTAGAACTGCAACCGCCGCTGGCCTTTTTCTAGGCCTTATCGGTGTCGTCCTGGCTTCCATCCTGGGGACTAAGGCGGTCGCTGACCACACATCCAGAAAGTACGGCTGGCCGTTGATATTGAATTGGTGGAACGCCCTCTACATCGTCGGCTTTTTCGCCATCGGTTTCTGCGCCTTCCTTGGCCCAGGCGGATTCCAGGTTGGCCTCATGGTGGCCGGCGTCCTTTGGCTCGTCATGCTTGTCGTCAATATTTCAAAGACGAGCTTGATCACCGGGATTGTAATGACCCTGATCCAGCCGTTTGTTGCGGCCTTGCTTTGGGTGTTGTTCGGGCTGGCTCGATCCAAAGCTGGCGCTCGTCGGACATGAGGCGCCGTGGGATCCCTGGCGTCTCGTTTTCTCTCTCTCGAGCCCTTGGCATCGCAGCGGCGAAGCAGAAATTTGGAAAGGACTCTGGTGTTCCCCTTAGCCGAGCAGGGCGGCAGCGAAAGGTCGGAGCGGGCTTGGGCTGTGCCGTTATCCTGGCGCTACCAGCTGTTGGATTGGCATGGCTAATTTTCCTGAGCCCGTTCAGCGGTTCCTAGGAAATGCCCAGCGCAGCGAACAAGCGGAGGCTAGTTGATCTCCGATGCGAAAAATCATCGGCGTTAGCTTCGATTTACGCCGCCCTCACCCGACGGTTTTGGATTTCACCCAGGCTGATGTCGATTTGCCAACAGCCGGGTCTATGACGCTAAAAGCCGCCTTATCGACGGGTCCGGCTTGCGAGCCGGTTTCCACCCTCCATTCCCCGCAAAAATCCCTGCGAACGGTTCGCAAGTTTTTTCGTGCTTTATATCCAATCGCTTAGAGTCCGTTCGGAATCGATACGTATTGGTCCAGACTACAACGTTGATTTTTCAACAGTTTTTTGATAATTCACGCTCTGAGGGTTAGTCCGCAGGAGCGTCGCTTGAACATAGACCCAACCGGCTTGGACCCGTTCGAGGACGGCGTCAGCTTCAACGAGCTGGCGGCGCTCTTCTTGGAAGCCATGTCCAAATCGACAGGCTCGGACACAAGCTGTCTGGCGACCGGCCACTCCATGACGGCCGATGCGGACGAGGAGCCGCCTGCTCTCTCCGGGGAACTAGAGTTGCGTATGCGGGGCGGCTCCCACCGGATTCGGTTCGCCGCTTCGCTGATCAGATAGCGCCTGTGAAATCGGACCCCGAAATTCGCGGTATTTGAGCACCGCAGGCCCGTTCTCTTCCATCCATCTTTCGTCTACCCGCCCCGGCCCGGCGCTCGGGCCGCAGTTGTGGGAGTCTCTGCATGGCCTCGAACAAGACGACCTTCGTGGCCACGGCCCTCGACCTGATCAGGGACGCCGAACGGCGGGTTGCTGACGGCGAAAATAGCCCGACCCTCGTTCGAGACTACAAGCAGCGCTTGAAGCTGCACTGCGAGCCATTTTTCGGGGGAATGCGGGTGAACGCAATCGACGCTCGCAAACTGCGGGAGTTTCGCAAGCACCTCTCAGACAAGTCGCTGAAGGCCTCCACCGCCCTGACCGTCATGTCGTTTGTGAGCAAAGTGCTATCTCTTGCCGAGGAGGACGGGGTCATTTTGGCCAAGCCAAAGGTCCCCCGAGGAGGACACAAGGACGCCCCTCGACCAGCCTTCACCGCTAGCGAGTATGGCCACCTGAAAGCGACGCTCAAGCGGATCGAACACGGTAAGCCGACGGTCGAGTTCAAAGGCTCGGTCGTGGACAAGGAACTTCGGCTCATCACCACTTTCATGGTGAATTCGTTCCTTCGTCCGGGCGACATCTTCGTGCTCAAGCACAAGCACTTGCAGGTGATCACACCTCCGGACGAACCCGCCTATTTGCGGCTGTCGCTTCCTCCTTCCAAGAACCACAGCCATGACACGGTTTCGCTGCCGGCGGCGGTGTTCATCTATAAGAACGTAACCGCCCACAATGCGAAGAAGGGTCTCGGCACGAGCCCGAACGACTACGTTTTTTTGCCCGGTCGGCAGAGCCGAGCCTATGCGAAGGAGATCGTTCGCCGACAGTTCGCAGAGGTCCTCCGCATCGCCGGGCTTTCAGAGAACGCCAAGGGCGAGAAGCGAAGCCTCTACTCCCTACGCCACAGCGCCATCATCTTCAGGCTCGTCAATAGCGACGGTCTTGATCTTGTGACCCTGGCTCGGGCGGCCCGCACGAGCGTGGAAATGATCGATCGATTCTACGCAAGCACGCTCACGGCGGAAATGAACCGGGCAAAGCTGTTCAGTTTCAAGCGGGCCAGCCGCTACAACCAAGCGGAACGAGCAAGCGCCGGAGGATGAACCTCCGGCGCCATTTGCCCGCCTGGGTCGGAGTCGCCTAGCTCTTGGTCTGCTTCCGTGCCTTGAACCGGCTTTGCAGGTGCGAGGCGGCCTCCTCTAGAGGGGCATCCAACCCGCCAGCCAGGACCTCCTGACGGAGGTCGGGCAGTAGCTTCCGAAGATGGCCGAGGCTCGGCAGAACCAGTGTGTCTTTGCCGTCCTTGACCTTCAGCTTGGCCGATCCGTACCGCAGCGAGAACTTCACTCCACCTTCATCGTCCACCCACCACCACGGCGAAACTCGGCGGTGCTTCTCGACGTCCAGCAGCTCGTCGGTCTCCAGATCCCGCTCACGGCTCACCTTCATCTTCCGGTAGGTCTCGCCGCTTTCGACGGCTTCGAGCAGTTTCATCTGATCTTGAAGTGCAGCGGCCAGCTTCTTTCGACGAACACGAACCGGATCGTACCCCTTTGTTCGTTCGGCGCTCTCGGTCAGTTGCAGTTTGTTCAATACGCTCATCAGTGAGCCCTCCTGTCCTACTTAGCCTCCCCCTCCTTTGGATTCAGGCTGAAGCCAACGGACGATTGACCCTCCCGTTGTCTCCTCGCCGGATCAGGTCGAAGGAGCCAATCGGACAACGGCCGCCAACGTTCGTTAGGCGGTTTTGTACGGAGGGCTCCGATCACCATGAAAGCAGTCGCCTACTACCGGGTCAGCACCGTCGCTCAGGGAAGGAGCGGGCTTGGCCTAGACGCTCAGCGACAAGCCGTTTCCACCTTGGCGGCCGACAAGCGCCTACAGGTGATCGAAGAATTCACTGAGATCGAAAGCGGGAAACGGAACGACCGGCCACGTCTTGCAGAGGCGCTGCACTTTGCCCGGCTGACCGGCTCTGTGCTGGTAATCGCAAAGCTAGACCGACTTTCCCGGAATGCTGCGTTCCTGCTTGCCCTCCGAGATAGTGGCGTACGGTTCATGGCCGCCGATATTCCTGACGCCAACGACCTAACGATCGGAGTGATGGCTGTGATCGCTCAAGCCGAACGAGAAGCAATTTCAAAACGTACGACCGAAGCGTTGGACTCCATCAAGCGTAGCCTCCAAACGACCGGTGCTCACACGTCGATCCGATCCGGACGAGTGATTAGGCGACTTGGAAACCCCAACGGTGTTGCTGCGATCCTGAGGGCCAACCACGGCAATCTGCCTGCCGTCGAGGCCAACAAGAGCAGAGCCGATCAACGAGCCAACGACTTAGCTCCTGTTATCGAATCCATGATGCCGGCCTCCCTCTCATTCCTGGCCGCGGCCCTCAATGAGCGAGGCATTCTGACGCCGAGAGGCGGGCGCTGGCATCCCTCCAGCGTCCGCAATCTCCTTCAGCGATATCGTCAGGCAGCCTCGTAGAGGAATAGATCTTCCATGGAAGCGGTATCGGAGGCTTTCCCGACCGCCCGTCGTTCGACGTAGACATACGCTTTCGAGGCCTTACCCCGTTCGTACAGCTTGGCACGGACCACGGTCTGACCGAACGTCCACTCACATTCTCTGACGCCGAAACTACTGAGGTCGTCAGGAACGCCAGGCCGTCGAAGTTGCTCCGACACTCGCCGCTTTAGGTGCTCCCAAGTCCCTTGGGCGGCCCCCCAATGATAGCGAGTGGCAATGCGAACCCGGCAAAGCACTCCATCGTCGAACTCGAACCGAACCGTGTCACCGCCAAACACGCAGGTCACTTCTCGTTCAAGAAACTTTCCGGAGACATCAATCGTCCCTTCTGGACGCTTCGTCCACTTGGCTTCGTTCAGCCCCCGAATGACTGCACGCTTGTTGAATTTTTGAGATAGGAAAATGGAGTATGTTTGAATGTCGTCTTTCACTTAATTCATTCTTTCTTTTAGACAATATTATATTATCAAGGCGTGCCGAGAGGGACGCCAAGTATGGGTTATGAAAAGTCCTGTGTGTCGGTCTGCTCGTGGATTTATGGGTTATCCCGAGGCGTGCTCGGGGCAGTCGATTAAACGTCAGGGGTGATGGTGTTGAGCCAGTCGGCTCGGGTCTGGTCGTCTGGCGACCGGATGGTCTTAGTGATGTACCGGATGGCTCCATCGAAATCGAAGATGTCCCGTGCATCCTGGGCGGCGGCCGAGCGCCTCCCCCTCTCGTCCAGCTCAGTCCACAACGATGTTAGGAGGGTCGGGACAGGCACCCTGCAAGGGTGAGCTTTCAGCGACAGCGAGCCCTCGGGGACACCGACCAAGATGTGAGTGTGCAGGCCTTGGTTGACCGACCATTCTTGGACGGCGACCGTCGCCAGCATCATTTGCTTCTTTCGGCTGTAATGGGTGCCGAACAGGATCGTGTTCGCCCGGTGGAACAGCTTCGTTACCTCAGCGGACATGGCGATCTCGTCCAATCGCCGCTTGGTAGTGAGGGTGACCATGTACCGGTCTGGGCAACTACGAATGAGCCGCTCGATGTGCGGAATTCTGACGAGCGTTCGGCGGGCTTTCTCCCAAGTGTCCCGATCGGGACACGACTCCATGAGCCCCTGTGAAGGGGTTTTAGGATGTGAATATTGGTGAGGGGAAACAGGACTGAATAGGGACATAGTGATGGTGTGGTAAGGGGCGGACTCGTGGTTTGTTGATGTTGAATTTACTCCAGTATTTAGACCGGAGGGGCTCCCGCACAACTGCCCGGACAGTGAGAATCATGGTGGAAAACGAAAATAGTTTTCAACCTAATTATCTGATTTTATTGGAGTAAAAATCGTGTTCTAGCATTCGTAATGCGTAGGTCAGGTGTTCGAGTCACCTAGGCGGCACCACTCCCCTTCCAGCGCGCTTGAAGGCGGCTCACGGGCGAAAGGTCCGCAATTCTGCCTTTCTCCTCAAGTCCTGCGGAATGGG
>JAIBBE010000103.1 GCA_019694835.1 Fimbriimonadaceae bacterium
AGCTGGCGAACCCGCGTCGCCTGCCGGGGCCTTTCTACAAATCGGCGATTTTTCACGAGTTCACTAGTTCGGCTGACAGCGCATTCATCGCACTTGCGCCCGGTTCTTATGCGCTTGCGTATCGGTATGTGGAGGTGGCGACGGGGCAGAGCGCCGATGCGCTGCTTCTCGGTGTGGTCGAGGTGAGTTAGTCTGGGACTTGCCTCCCATCCGCGGGAGGATCGAAGCATAGAGAAAATGTGGGTCCTGCGTCGATGGGTGAGCTTCCCTTCGTGGGAACCCCTCTCCGGCCCCGGAGGAGGGGAGAAGGTGGAGAGGTTCCGGGAGTCCTGCGTCCGATGATATCGCCGGGGTGCACAATTTCATCACCCCGGCCACCCACGTCGGATTTTTCGCTCGTATTGTCTGAGTGCCTCGTCGGCACCTCAAGGCAGGCCAGAACGGCGCTTGCTCCACAGGCGGAGCGTCTCCATGATCGTATCGGCAATCTCGTTGCATGCAAAAGGCTTCGCTGGTCCTCCCGGGACGGCGAATTGAACGACTCGTCCTGCATGATCGTATCGCTCGACTGTAGGTTCCTTCATCCCCCAAAGTGGCTTCTGCCGCGTCACAAGAATTGCCTCGTTACCCACCTCGAAAAATGCCGTCCCAAGTGAACCGCATCCACTATCCTGGAGCTGCCATCGTTTGTCATTCATCTGTACTACCATTGACTGGGATTCAGGGTCATTGGTGTATCGTGCTTTGCCAAGAACGGAGGCACCAGCAAAACCTTGTTTAACTCGCTCAAAGGTCTCCCCAAACAGCAGTATCGAATCTCCTGCCCTATCGTCCGACGCAAAGACGTACTGGCCGGAGATGCGCTGGCAGTCACCGGTCGATAGGCGAACCACAATCGTTGCAATTTCTGAAGAATCTGACTGCCACTCTTCGAGCAGAACGAGGTCTCCTTCGACGATCTCGAGGGATAGCCTTGCCCTTGGTGGGCTGCCCAGATTGTTGATCACTCTTTCAGCTCCAAATCTGTCGATCAGGATAAGACGCGACGGATTCTCGCAGAGCAGCACTACTGTGTCGTTGCTCCCAAGGCCAAATCCCACTGTCCGCTTTGGCAGAGCTACACGCTCGTTCCTGCCACCTTTGTCGTAGATGGCATGGCTATCTTGCAACCGAAGTGTTGAGTCAAAGTGGGCGAAGGGAAGCGTGCAGGTGTTTCTGTAAAGCACGGCTATGGTGCATGATATTGCCAACAGGCCCAAGGCCGTACATACGATTGTCGCTCGACTTACCCTCACTGCTTATGCCTCCGCCCGCTCCAGCCGGGTGGAGGCTGACCTCCCAAGTGTCGCTGTGCGAACGTCATTGTCCACCACTTCACCCTACCTGGTTACGCACCAAAAGCACAAGCCGAGGGCAGCAATCAGACGGAATAACCCGGGTCCTCGCCTCCAACCCATCACGCTTGCACTCGTAAGGCGAATTCACTCATTCGAGCGCGCGTTAAGCTCACTTTCTAGTACTTCAAGTGTATTTGCCATTAGTCCAAGCTCGGCCGGATCATTTATGAAATGCTCGATATAGATTAGAAAGGAGCGAAAGAACATGAGCACATCTTTTGGTAGGAACTTCACCGTTCCACTATAAGATTCATCCAAACCGAGCAATAGTCGGTCCAGATAATCGATCGATATTCTCACACACTCCCCTGCTTCAGGCATGGAAGCGAAGAGTGCGACGACGCACAGCAGAGCTGGTAGCTGTCTCGAGCATTCATCGACACTCCGTAAGTCAACCATCATCAGAGCGCTTTCAGTTTCGGACAACATATCCGCCAAAGATTCCGTCCACTGCACGCCCTTCGCTTGAACACATCCTAAGGCAAGAAACTCCTCAACTATGGTTGCTGGTGTTTCAGCGGTCACGGCAAACCACCGGCAACAATCAGGCCCGCGCGTCCCGTTGATGGAGCCAAAAGAATGGTGCGGCGACAGTTACCTATGCCCATATCTGCCAACCCTCTACCGATGGGGTGTAAGGCAGAAGAGTGTATTCGTACTCACTCATCCAGTCATCGAACATCAGTTCGCGTGGTCCTGCATGGACCGTTAGCTCCTCTATCACCTGATTGCCAATTCGGATCTGCATAGGCACGCCCGCCCAATTGGTAACTGAATACTCCGCAGCGTCAGCAGCACAGTCTGAGGCCCAAATCCAGCTCAAGCGTCTTCAACAGATGCACTGGGCTCATAACTGTGGACCGCTTCTTAGTCGTGTGATCGAAGAAGTGCAAAGGGAAGTGCTGATTCAATCCGTGCCAATCGTAGCTCACTACCACCTCTAAAACTTCCAATCTTGTCTAGCCCACCGAAACGGCTGCGACTTTCTGGGCTTCCCGCCGACAAAGCGCAGCAGCGACCAGACCTTGGAACAGCGGATGCGGACGGTTGGGGCGGCTTTTGAACTCGGGGTGGGCTTGGGTGCCGATGAAATAGGGATGGCCGGGGAGTTCGATCATTTCGACGAGTCGGTAGTCGGGGGAGACGCCGGAAATGACCATGCCGTGCTCGACAAGCTTTTCGCGAAAGTCATTGTTGACCTCGTACCGGTGCCGATGGCGCTCGGCGATTCGGGTGGAGCCGTAGAGTTTGTGGGCGATGCTGCCGTGGACCACGTTGCAGGGCCATGAACCGAGGCGCATCGTTGCACCCTTGGACTTGACAGTCTTCTGCTCGGGCAAGAGATGGATCACGGGGTACGGCGGATTCTCGACCATTTCCTCGCTGTTGGCCCCTTCCAGTTCGCAGACATTGCGGGCGAATTCGATCACGGCCATCTGGAGGCCCAGGCAGATCCCCAGGAACGGAAGACCTTGTTCGCGTGCCAACCGGATCGCGTCGACCTTGCCCTCGATACCGCGCTCACCGAAACCGGGACCGCAGACCAGGCCATCGATGCCCTTCAGAACCATGGCCGGATCTTCCCCGCTTTCGAGCCGCTCACTGTCGATCCACTCGATATCGATGTGACAGTCGTTGGGGATGCCGGCGTGGATGAGGGCTTCGCTGATCGACTTATAGGCGTCGCCGTTGCTGGTGTACTTGCCGACGACGGCAATGCGACACGTGTGGCTTGGGGCCTTGATCGTAGAGACCAGCTTGGCCCAATCTTCGAGAGTTCCAGCCGTGGCCTTGACGCCTTCGGCCAGCCCAAGTCGCTCGACCACCAGATCACCCAAACCGGCTTCCTCGTATTTGAGCGGCACCTCGTAGATCGTCTCGACGTTCAGCGATTCGATGACGGCCCGGGCGGGAACGTCGCAGAAAAGGCTGATCTTCTCTTTGACGTCTTCGGGCATGGGTACTTCAGTCCGGCACACGAGTACGTCGGGGCTGATGCCGATTTCGCGGAGCTTGATAACGCTATGCTGGGTCGGCTTGGTTTTGATTTCGTGCCATGGCCCGACGCTGGGAACGAGCGTGACGTGGAAGAACATCGTGTTCTCGAAGCCTACGTCCTTGCGCAGCTGGCGGATGGCTTCGAGGAACGGGAGGCTTTCGATGTCGCCCACGGTGCCGCCGATCTCGGCGATGACGACGTCGGCCTCCTGCTCGCGGCCTAGTTCGATGATCTGGCGCTTGATCTCGTTGGTGACGTGGGGGATGACCTGCACTGTCGCACCGAGGTAGTCGCCTCTACGTTCGGCTTGGATGACATTGAGGTAGACCTTTCCGGTGGTGACGCTGCTTCCGGCCGAGCAGTTGACGTCCATGAAGCGCTCGTAGTGGCCGAGGTCGAGGTCCGTCTCGGCGCCGTCCTCGGTGACGAACACCTCGCCGTGCTGGTGCGGACTCATCGTCCCGGCGTCGACGTTGATGTAAGGATCGAGTTTGACGGGGGCGACGGTGAACCCGCGACTCCTGAGAATGCGTCCGAGGCTGGCGGTGGTGATGCCCTTGCCAATCGAACTCACTACGCCGCCGGTTACGAAGATGTACTTGGTCATGGACGTACTCCGACCCGGAAACTCGACATCCTCGTCGACCGTCGTGGGGTCTCTCGGAGTATACGGCACGGCCCCTTGAAAAGGCATCCCTCCAGCACGCGAGAGTGATTATTCTGCCAATTTCTTCCTTCAATGACCGATCTGGTCGACTTTTCCCATATAATGTGACCAGGCTGTTTTGTTCGTGATGTCTTTGGCTCCGCGATTCGGTTCCGTTTCCCACCACCAATCGGTGCCACTTGAGTGTCTTGTCAGAAGAGCCTTCAAGGGGCATCATCCGGTTGCGGATGAAACCCCCATTACTTTGATTGGAGGAATGAATGAAACGATTCTGCATTCTTGCGCTCGCCTCTGCCGTGACCGCCTCTTTGGCTGGTTTCGCCAGTGCGCAGGCTGACTTTTTCTATGGCTTTGAAGGGCTGAGCAACGGGAACGTTTTCGGTCAAGACGGCTGGGGCGTCCAGTCGGCGGCCAAGTCGGATGGCGTGGTTGTCGTCGATGGCGGTAGCCCGGCAGGGGGCGGCAGCAAGTCGCTCCAGCTCAACCCGCAGGGAATCGCAACTGCAACTCGCGTGTGGCGCAACTTCAACGATGCTACCGACATCACAAGCGGAAAGTGGCTGATGACCTTCGATGCGAAGATGTTCACCTACGCCGGTTCGCCGAGCGTCCTGCTGCGCGTGCGACCGGACGGACGGGACAACAACTTCGGCCTTCAAGTGTTCCAGGCTGGCATTTACCAGTCAGCGACGTTTACCCAGGTCCCCGCGTTCTTCACCGACGTCGACGGCTTTGGCCAGCCATCCCCTTATCAGGGCTTGTATTGGTTCGACAATACCTATGGCGTGATGAACAACAATAACTGGTATCGAGTTCAGTACATCATGGACTACGACGCCAACACTATCACTCAAGAGCTGATCTGGGACATTAACAGCGGCACGCCGAACTACCTGCAATCCGCCTACGATCCGCTTCAGACGAGTCCGAACGGCGCGTTCATCGGCTATTTCCAGAGCGGCGAACTGGGCTACTACGATGCAACCGGATCGGTGATGGTGGGCATCGATGATAGCGCGACCCACTTGGCTGCGGATGGCGGACAGGTTGACAACATCGGGTTCACCCGATTGGCCAACGTGACCGGTAATATCAGCTTCGACGGCTACACGGGTGATGTCGCGGCCCGAGATTGCCGCATTACGTGGCGCGATGCAAGCGGCGCGACCGTGTTCGTCAACATGTTCCGATGTGACAGTTCGGGCAACTACTCGATCTGGGCTCCGACAGGAAGCAACCTGACGGCCATGGTCGAAATGGAACCGGCCTTCGTTGTATGGACGTGGCTGAACAAGGCCTCTGGCACGGTGAACTTGACGTCGGCTGGACTGTCTGGCCTGAACTTCACGCTCATCAACGGCGACTCCAACCGAGACAACTCCGTTGATATCGCCGACTACGCTGCGTTGTCCGCCAGCTACGGCCTTGGCTTGGGCGACACCGGCTATGACGCCACCTGCGACTTCAATGGCGACGACGCCGTTGATATCGGTGACTACGCTATCCTCAGCGGTAACTACAACGCTTCGGGCGACTAAGTCGCCAGACGTTGAAGCATGACGAGCGGGCCAAGGCAACTTGGCCCGCTCTGCTATTGCCCGGCCGAGTCCTGCCCGAGCCGAACCTCAAACTCGGCGGAACCGGCCTCGATGTTACGGGTTTCCGTCTGTACTTCCGCCTTTTGGGAGTTCTTCTCAACCCAGTCGGCAAGGCTGTCCACCATCTCATGAATCGAAGCCTTCGTCTTCTTCATCCATGCCCGACAGCCGATCGCGGCCGCTCCAAACAGCCCGATTCCAACCATAGCCGCTTCGATCGGGTGGCCCGTCTTGCCGAGGATTCCCGTTGAAATCATGGTGGCTATGAAGGCCGGGTAGAAGGTCCCCATGATCTGGGCAATCGGGAAACTCGTGGCTTTGACTCTCGTGCGTCCGTTTCGCGACGTGACCTCCAAGTTGACGAGTCCGCCCCCGGCCATGGTTTGGGCGCGAAGGGTCCTTCCAAACTGCTGGACCGGATGATGGCGCGAGTTGACCACTTTGATCTGCTCGAGGAGCAGATCGTACTCGGCCGGGTCTATCTCACCTTCGATCACTCGCTCGTCACTGAATTTTCGCCGTTCTGGCTCGGGCGATTTCGGCTGCAGGTGTTCAGCGATTGCCTCATCGAGAAACGCGGGATTTACGCCCAACTCGGAAGCAATGCGGTCCAGTTCTTCACGACTGACACCGGGCGTGTAGGCCTTGGCTTCCGCGCTCTCCTCTTGGAGCTTCACGGCTCGCTCCATGATGGCCGAGACTTCGGCTTCACTGAAGAGTCTGCGAGGGTTCGACATGCCGACCCTATGATAGCGGGTTCGGCCCCTTTATGCCACAATCAGGCTTGAATTTAGGCACAGCGAGGGTTTGATTTGGCGGTAGATACCAGCGATTTTCGAAATGGAATGGCGATGTACATGGACGGTGATGTGTGGCAGATCATCGAATTCCAACATGTGAAGCCGGGCAAAGGTGGAGCGTTCGTGCGAACGCGCCTCAAGAAGCTCAAGGACGGCAAGGTCCTTGAAAAGACCTTCCGTTCCGGCGAGCGAGTCGAACCCGCATTCATCGAGAAGAAGAAACTTCAGTTCGTGTACCGTCAAGCCGACGAGGTGGTCCTGATGGATATGGACACCTACGAGCAGATGCACGTTGCGGAGGCCGAAATTGGCCCCGGTGCCAAGTATCTGAAGGAAGAAATGGAATTGACCGCCATGGTCGTGGACGATGCGGCGATCGGGTACGAAGTACCGAATTTCGTTGAGCTGCTGGTCGTGGAGACTGACCCTGGCTACAAAGGTGACACTGTCAGCGGAAGCACAAAACCTGCCAAGTTGGAGTCGGGAGCTTCCGTGCTGGTCCCCTTCCACATCAACGAAGGCGACATGATCAAGGTCGATACGCGAACCGATAGCTATCTGGAACGCGTCAGCAAGAAGTAGCCGAACACGGCGCGAGCTATGGCCAGATACCAGCGAAACGACACTTCAGACGCCCTGATGGGGTTCCTTGACGCCACTTCCCGGTTCCTTTTGTGGGCTGGGATCATCGCCACGGCGGCTTCCCTCGGATTCCTGATCTACACGTACGTGATCGTCGTGGGCGGTACCAACGCAAGCAGCGCCCAGGCAGCGGCGAATGTCGATCTCTTCATGAAGGTGCTCCTCGCCGGAGTAATCGCGCTGGGCGTGGCGACCACCTTCATCTTCTGGGGAGAAGAAGTCCTCGCTCCGCTTCAACTCATGGCAGCGGCCGCGCTCTTCTTCGCACCGATCTACCTTCCCATGATTCTGGGGACACCCGCCATGGGCAATGTCGGGTCTAAGGCCCTCGGTGCCATCCAGATGGGCGGGAGCGTTTTCGGGCTCGTCGCGATCTTGAGCACCGTCGCTGATGTGACGACTCGCATCAAACTCCGCGTCCGTGAAGGCTCCAAGGCCGACCAAATGAAGTACGGCAAGGGCGTCAAAGAAGAAAAAGACGTCCAGAACGTGTTCATGGGCAAGTGCTGGCAACTTCCCTTCTGCCGAAAGTTCGTTCGCGAGCGATGCCCGATCTACCATGCCCGCCGGACGTGTTGGAAGGAGCAGGTCGGCTGCATGTGCGAAGAGCAGGTCATCCGCGACGCCATGGAGAACAAGGTCATCCCCAAGGACATGGTCGCGGCCGCCAAGTTCATTCCGCGCAACAACAAATTGACCCCACAGATGAAGGTCGAGCGATGTAAGCAGTGCGTCATTTACAACGAGCACCAGAAGCATAAGTATAAGTTGGCCATGCCACTCATACTCATTGCCTGCGGCGGTGCCTACGTTCTCGGCCGCGAGCAGATGAAAGCAGCCCTTGGCGATGCCATCCAGGGAGCGAACAAGGCCTTCGGTAACCTCACCCTTCAGAACGAAGCGCAGCGCACGGCCGACACAGTTGGCTTGACGGTATTCAAGGAACTCTTCATGGTCTGCTTGATGCTCGTCATCGCTGCCTATATGATGAAGCTGGTCGAATTCCTCTTCTTCAAGATCAAAGTCTGAGCTATGCAGGGAGAACGACACGTCGCGTAGGCCGTCAGAGACGACAACCGGAGGCAACGGGGCTCCTCCGCCCATGGTGCTCAACGGCTCTTACGGAGAAGGGGGAGGTGCTTTGCTCCGAACCGCTCTGGCCGCGTCCGCCATTACCCAGCAAGCCGTTCGCATCCACAACATCCGTGGTGCCATGCGGACACAGGGAATCACGTCGGAGGACCTCTGCTTCATTCGGGCTCTCGCGGTGTCGTCACAGGCTCGTGTGGTTGGCGATGAACTCGAGAGCAACGACCTGACATTCATTCCGACCCGCGCGCCACGGGGTCTCAATCATCGACTGGACGTCGCCGAATTCGAAAAGGGAACGGTTCCCGGGAACGCCCTCATCGTGGCCCACAGCCTCTTGCCGGTTTTGGCTCGTGCGGGCATGTACTCGAGGCTGATCGTTCATGGCGAGACCCATAACACGAACACCCTGAGCTACGACGCCTTCGAGAGGGTCACGCTCGTGGTTCATCGTCGCCAGGGCCTGCATGCGTTTCCGAACCTTGTCATGGCGGGCTTCGGCTTCGGAGCACGGGGCGAGATCGGAATCGAAATCGAGCCGAGTGTTCTCCAAGGGCTGGACTGGAGCAAGCGAGGCGATCTCGTCAGCCTCAACGCGGTGATCACTTTGGCCGACGTCCCCGACTCGGTCGGAGAGCGGGGTGCGGATCATTTTCGCCGTCTGGCAGCGGGTCAAACCATCGAGTCGAAGACCGGGCGGCGCGAGGGCCTGCCGAAGATTCCCATCGATCCCGAGGTCGACGTACTCACGGTCAGGTCGCGAGCCCCGGGGGCATTCGTCACGATCTGGGCTGAGTTCGAGCGCGGTTTCGGCGTCGGAACCGCGACCGGTGCCCGCGGGGTGCGCATCGAGTCAGTTGTTGAGAACGCCTACGATAACTTCTTCGGCTGGTACAAGTCCGACGCCGCCGTCGATCCCTTCCTTGCAGATCAGATGCTGCTGCCAGCGGCCATCGCGGAGTCTTCGTCGGCCTTCACGACGTCACGGGTGACCAAGCGGCTGATCACCATGTCATGGGTCATCAAGCAGTTTCTGCCGATCCACATCACGGTGCATGGCCGGGACGGTGAGCCGGGCCTGGTCACGGTGAATCGGGGGCCATAGGCTTGCGGGTTAACGAGTGAAATCCCCTCCCCCGTTGCGGGGGAGGGCTAGGGAGGGAGCGTGGCTCCTAGCTTCCGCCCATATTCTTCACCAGGGCGGACATTGAAAGCCGACCTCCGGGTGGGGCCCAAATCCGTCCAGAGAAATGATGGCTACCTGGCCGGCGTCCCCGAGTACCGCTGGCGTCCCGCCGGCATGCAGACTGTCGGACTGCACCCCTATGCCGGCGGGACGCCAGCGGTACATTAAGGTCTACTTCTGAAGCTTCAGGCTGATCGTCGTATCACCGGTGACCTTGGCCGAGCCTTGGCCGCCCATGTCCATGTTCTGATCCGACTTCAGCACACCCTTGAAGCTGATTAGTCGACCCGTTCCCTTCTCGACAAAGGCGGTGGCCTTGTTCATGATCTTGCCCGAGATCGACATATCGGCGGGGATTTGCGAGGCAGCGCCGCCCGTGTCTCCGGCGATGTCGGCCATGTTCATCTTCATCGGAATGGTGCCGTCCATGCTGATCTCGTAGCAGGCCACTTCATCGACCGTGCTCTCGCCGACGAGTTTGGCCGTCATCGTGGCACCCTTGATGCCAGCCGTCTTGTTATCGGGAATCGGCATGGTCCAGGTGTCGCCGATCTTCACCGCCTTCTCCGGGAAGACCACCATCATCATCGAGTTGGCCATCTGCTGGCTGTTCAGCATCATTGCAGCCATCGGATCCATCTTGTCCGTCTTGCTGTCGGTGATTCCGCCCCGCTCATCCATCTTTGCCGTCATCTTCAGTTCCTTCGGCAGCATGCCCGCCATCTGGTCGCCAATCATGGCGCCGAGCGTGCCTCCAGCTGTCATCTTGAAGTCCGACATGATCATGTCGATGTCTTGCTTGCCGTCCGCGACCTTGCCGTACTTGAAACTCAGCTTCATCGTGCTGTCCAAGGTCATGTCCTGGGCACCCAGCTGCGGAATGTCCATGTCCTGCTTGGTCTTGGTCGTCACGAGATAGACATCGGTGGTGCCTTCTTTCAGGACACGGGTGAGTTTGATCTCCTGGGGCGTGGCGGCGACACACACGCTCGCGAGGGCGAGAAAGGCAAAAGTTCGAATCGATTTCATAGACATATCCTCAAGTACAGGCACAGATTGGATCGGCGCCAAAGAGTTGCTCTAGAATACGATCTTTTGTGCCCATTTGGTTGCGCACAACGCCCCAGCGGTAACATCGGGCGAATGGCCGCCCCCGCCCAGGATGTTCCGATCCATCATCGAAGCCCCGTGCTCGGGTTCTTTGGCGTAATCGGTCATGCCGTCTTCGGCCTGCTCGTGTTCGTCGGAGAGTGCGCCCTTCTTGTCGCTGACGCGATTCGCCGACTGCTGCGTCGACCCTTCGAAATCGCGGAAACGGTCAACCAAATGTCGTTCATCGGCGTCAACTCGGTACCCATCGTCGTACTGACGACGTTCTTCTCGGGAGCCGTCTTGGCCCAGTATAGTGCAGAGATTCTGCTTCGCTACGGTGCGTCGAGTCTGGCGGGTGCCACGGTTGGAATGGCTGTAGTTCGCGAGATCGGCCCTGTCCTGGCAGGCATCATGGTCGCGGCCCGGTGCGGATCGGCGATGGCGGCTCAAATCGGTTCAATGGCGGTCACGGAACAAATTGACGCATTGCGCGCACTTTCGGTCCATCCGACGAATTACCTCGTCATCCCACGCCTTGTTGCCTCGCTCGCCATGCTTCCTGTCCTCGGATTGGTGGGTATGTACTCGGGCATCATCGGCGGCTACATCGTCGCCGTCGCCCAAGGGATTCCGGGGGGCGCGTTTATTCAGTCGATTCAGCAGTTCGTCGAGCCGAGCGATATCGGCAAAGGGATGTTCAAGACCGTGGTTTTCGGTCTCATCGTGACGATCGTCGCGTGTCAGCAAGGCATGCGCACCACCGAGGGTGCCGTCGGAGTCGGACGCTCGACGACCAATACGGTCGTCATCTCGATGGTCCTTATTTACATGGCCGATTACCTGCTTGCGACCGTTTTGTATTGATCAGGAAACCCATCCGGCCCGATAATGGTTGAAGTGACCATGTCCGATGGCAGCCAGCCTCCCAAGAAGATGTCACGCCGCAAGTTCTTGTCGCGCGCTTTCTTTGGTGCCGCTGCCCTTACGGGTCTTGATGCGTTTCTGATCGAGCCGGGTTGGCTCGAATTCGTTCAGGTCGATATCCGCGTCCCGAAACTGCCTCCACTGTTCGACGGCTACCGCATCGCCCACCTCAGCGACATTCACTTCATGCGTGGGGTTTCGCCCGACTTCGTCCGTGAGGCCATTGCGATGGCCAATAGCTTTCGTCCCGATCTGTTCGTCTTCACCGGCGACTTCTGCGACCATAAGGCTACACCCAAGGTACCCAGCTTCAAGGGCATCTTCGACGGGTGCCTCGCCCGCGATGGAGTGTACGGCGTGCTGGGGAACCATGATCATTGGCTCGATGCCGAGGGAGTGGTTGACGAACTTCATCGCTCGACCCCCGTCCGCATCTTGGATAACGAATCGGTGCTGATTTCACGGGGGACGGAGGCGTTCGTCTTGGCCGGGGTAGGCGATCTGTGGGAGGGCCGAATCGACCCACAGCACGCTTTCTGGGGTCGTGACCCTAAGATGGCGCGCATCATGCTCGCCCACAATCCCGACTTCGCCGACGAAATGGCCCGCGATCATCCGGGCCAGTGGTGTGATTTGCAGTTGGCGGGACACACGCATGGCGGCCAGTGGAAGGTCCCCTTTGGTGCCGCCCCGATGATCCCGAGCAAGTACGGTCAGCGCTTCCGCTGCGGATACGTGGTCGGGAAGAGTCACCCGGTCTACGTGACGCGGGGTGTTACCAGCATCAACCGGGGCCGCTTCCTCTGCCGCCCCGAAGTCACGGGCATTGTCCTTCGCTCGGGCCAAGCTACTTAGAGTACTTTTGCCGGGAACGGGTAGCGGGTAGCGGGAAACGGGGAACGGGGAACGGGATGAGAAGGCCGTGTCGGCGAATCCCTCAGTGTGCTTTTGGCGGCCAAGCGTATCTAAACTGAACAGGTACCCGCTACCCGCCACCCGCTCCCCGGAAAAAGCCCTCTGGATTGAACTTCCCTCTCCCTTGAACGTCAGCGCGGATATGCTTTCCCTGCTCTTGACCCTCGCTTTGGCACCCCGGAACGTCACATTCACCGTCAATGGAGCCGAGCGTTCGATGATCATTTATGGCCCATCTTCGATTGGCAAGACGGGTGCGCCGCTCGTATTCGGATTCCACGGGCACGGCGGCAACGCTCGCCAAGCGGCCCGGAGTTTCGGACTGCACGAAGCTTGGCCGGAGGCGATCGTGGTCTATATGCAGGGGATCCCGACTCCGGGCAAAACGGACCCCGAAGGAAAGAAGAACGGGTGGCAGCAAAGCCCGGGCGATGTCGGTGATCGCGACATCAAGGTATTCGACGCAGCCTATTCCTGGCTCCTAAAGAACTACTCGGTCGACACCAAACGCGTTTACTCGATGGGCCACTCAAACGGGGGGCGGTTCACGTGGCTCCTTTGGGGCTTGCGTGGTGAGAAATTCGCTGCTTTCGCTCCCTCCGCATCGCCTGCCGGGCTTTTCCTTGCCAAAGCCGATCCCAAGCCCGTGTTCATCGTCGCCGGCGAGAAGGATCAGATCGTCGACTTTCGCGGCATGCAAGTCTCGATTAACGGTGCCCGTCGAAAGCTTGGCATCACGGGCACGCCCGTCAAGAACGGCTATCTCACCACTGAGCAGGGCCCCAATGGCCTCGAACTCGTCACGTATGTACATCCCGGCGGTCACCAGTTCATCGGCGAGACCGTGCCGATGATGGTCGAGTTCTTCAAGCGACACCGCCAACCTTAGGCAACGCGCAGCCCGTAATCTTCGGTTGCCGCGAAGGAATCGAAGTAAATGAACCGGTCGGCTTCGTGGAAAGTGGTACTGCACTCGACAACGCGGTCCAAGGCGTCTTGCTGGATCGTTCGATATCCGTAACGCGTACCAACCTCGCGGACGGTATCGACGGGCGCGCACGTCGCGATCTTCTTGCTCACATCACCCGCAACGGGCAGAATCTCATGGACGCCGATGCGGCCAGCAAAGCCCGTTCCGCCGCAGCGATCACAGCCCCGACTCTTGGCGAGATGCGGGACGGTGACCGAGCCCAGATAGCCGTGGATAACGGCTAGCTCCTGTTCAGTCGGCTCGACCTTTGTCTTGCAGTGGGGGCATACCTTCCGTAGCAGCCGTTGGGCCATCACGCCGATGAGCGAAGTGCTCAGCAAGTAGGGATCGATCCCCATATCCAGCAAGCGAGGAACCGCGCTTGGTGCATCATTGCAGTGAAGGGTGCTGAGAACCAGGTGCCCGGTGAGCGCTGCACGAATCGCAGTCTGAGCAGTCTCCTGGTCACGGATTTCGCCAACCAGCACGATGTCGGGATCTTGACGAAGAATGGCGCGAAGCTGGCTGGCAAAAGTCAGCCCGACCTTCTCATGAACCTGCGATTGGTTGATCCCTTCAATGTCGTATTCGACAGGATCTTCGCAGGTCATGATGTTATTCGAGATTCGCTTGAGCTCGCTGAGTGCCCCGTACAGTGTCGTGGTCTTTCCGCTTCCGGTTGGTCCTGTAACGAGAATAAGGCCGTACGGCTTTTGGATGAGTGTCCGAAAGAGGCAGAGATTGTGGGAGCTGAAACCCATCTCGTCGAGTTTCTTGAGGGCAATCGACTTATCGAGTACCCGCAACACAATGCGCTGGCCGTGGTAATTGGGCAAAACGCTGACGCGCAGGTCTACGGTGCGATTGTCGATGTTCACCGTGATTCGTCCGTCTTGGGGGATCCGGAATTCGACAATGTCCAACTGGGCCATGATCTTGATGCGCGTAATGACCATCGGCATCAGTTCAGACGGGATCTCGCGCACTTTGGTAAGTTCGCCGTCGATGCGGAATCGTATATCGACCTGCTGAAAGCGCGGTTCGATGTGGATGTCGCTGGCCCGCATGCGGATGGCATCGGAGATCACTTGATTCACGAGCACGACAACCGGCCGCATGTCCTCTTCCGAGAGTTCCTCATGGGCGTGCCCCTTGCCGATCGAACCATCCGAGCGCATTTCGTTCATCGCGCGATTGACGAGCGCATCCATGCTGTTGCCGGTAGAGGTTGCACGGCCATGCATTTGCTCGATGCAACGAACCAGTCTGTCTTCTGAAGCATAGACGGGTTCGATGCGCATGTGGGTGGCGGTACGGAGGTGGTCGATGACGTCCAGATCAGTCGGCTCACGCATCGCAACGAGCAGTAAATCGCCCCTCACTTGAACTGGAAGAAGTTGATATCGAGTGCAAAGGCTTCCCGGGACTTTGGTGAGAGCCTCCAGAGAGGGGGGCTCTTGCTCCAGATCCCAAGCGGGGACCCCTTTTTGAGCCGCCAACGCCATAACGAGGAGCTCTTCGGTGATGAGGCCCGACTCGATGAGAACAGTGCCCAGGGGTTCGCCCCGTTCCTCTTGCATCTGCAAGGCCCTTTCAAGCTGATCGTGGGTGATCAGCCGGTGCGCCATCAACATGTCACCCAGTCGCATGCGGTTCACTGAAGTCTCATTCCATACATCGCCAGGCATTTGAGCGGGTTGCGGCGAAAAGCCACGTACGTGATCGGATATCATCCCGGCATGCCACTCACTCGCGACCAACTGGCCCAGCGGGCCTCCCAAGAACTGAGGGATGGGTTCTACGTGAACCTCGGAATCGGCATTCCGACCCTCGTCGCCAACTTCATCCCCGAGGGGATGGACGTGGTGCTGCAGAGCGAGAACGGCATGCTCGGCCTTGGCCCGTTCCCCTACGAAGGCGAGGAGGATCCTGATCTCATCAATGCGGGGAAACAGACGGTCACGTCGATTCCTGGCACGAGCTTCTTCTCCTCTGCCGATTCCTTTGCGATGATCCGAGGCGGCCACATCGACCTGACCATTCTTGGCGCGATGGAAGTCAGCGAGCGCGGCGACCTCGCCAACTGGATGATTCCCGGCAAGATGGTCAAAGGCATGGGCGGTGCGATGGACCTCGTCGCCGGCGTAAAACGTGTCGTCGTCGTGATGGAGCACACCAACAAGGCGGGCGAGAGCAAGGTTCTCAAGGAGTGTCGGCTGCCGCTGACCGGCAAAGCATGCGTCAACTTGATCATCACCGACCTCTGCGTTTTCGAAGTGGAGAAGAACGGGCTGGTCCTTATGGAACTTGCACCCGGCGTCACCGAAGAAGAGGTAGCGGCCAAGACCGAGGCTGCCTACACCGTGTCTCCGACGCTCCGCACCGTCGCCGTGTAGCATGAGGGGCAGTTTTCGTGCACTCGTTGCGCTCCTTTGCGTCCGTGGCGTGAGTCTCCGGGAAGTCTCACGCGGAGGTCGCCACGGTTCGCAACGAGAGGGGTCAGCGCAGCACGGTTAATCATCCTGCTACCGGGCCCGTTCTTCCATCGCAGGGGCAGCAAGGTTCTATGACTCGCAAGCCCCCGGGGGGAATGACTCGCCGAGATTGCACCTAACCTGCCCAAAAACCCGGTGGTCCCGGGCCTTCCGCCGAACCTTGGGTAGACTCGCGCCCGACATGGCGACGATTCGTCCCTTCAAAGGCTTGCGCTACAGCGCTGTGGCAGGTCCACTGTCTGATCTTGTCGCTCCACCCTACGATGTGCTGTCCGCTGAAGAGCGCAACGCTTTTGCCGCCAAGAGCCCGCACAACATCGTTCACCTGACATTGCCCGAACAGCACGAGGACGACCGAAGCAAGTACGTTAAGTACACCAGAAGTGCCAGCCGCCTCGAAGCGATGCGTCGCGAAGGGGTCCTCGAGGCCGAAACCAAGCCCGCTTTCTACCGCTACACGCAGACCTTCACCATTCCTGGTGAATCCCAGACCTTCAAGCGAATCGCCCTGATCGCCGCGATCAAGGTCGAACCCTACGAGAAAGGCATCGTCCTTCCTCACGAGCAGACGTTCCCCAAACACAAGGAAGATCGGCTCCGCATCCTTGAAGCGACGCGCGCTCATCTGGAGTGCATTTACGGCCTGTTCGAAGACGACGGTGGATCCATCTTCCAAACGATCGCGGACGCGCCCTCTGAGGTCGTCGAGTCCGTGACGACCGACGACGGCGTTCATCACTTGGTCGAGCGCATTGATGATCCAAGTTCGACCTCCGCGATTTCCGAAGCTCTCGGTCCGAAGAAAGTCTGGATCGCCGACGGGCATCATCGCTATGAGACTGCATGCACCTTCCGAGCGGCTCTCGGAGAAAGGGACCACGAGGTTGCTGAGGACTTTATGATGATGGCGCTGAGCAGCATTGCCGACCCCGGGCTCGTGCTGCTGCCGACTCACCGCATTCTCAATCAGCTTCCGGAGGGAAGCCTTGAGTTGCTCCGCAGCGCGAGGAACTTCGAGGTGACCGAAGCTCCCAACAGCGACCTGATGGCCCGGATTGCGGCGATTGATACTGCGGGCGGACGAGCTATTGCCGTAGCTCTCCCCGGAGGCAGTGGACTCATCATGAAGGTCACCGACTTGGAAGCGTTGCTGGCAGCGGCAGGTGGTGACGAGAGTTATGACCTTCGTTCGCTCGACGTGACCCTGCTGCACCGAGTGATCCTCGAAGGCCTCCTCGGCATTAAGGGCCTTGACCACATCGCCTATACGCGCGACGCTCAGGAGGCCGTTGACGCGGTCGAGGCTGGGGCAAAAGCCTCATTCCTCATGAATCCCCCGACCGTCGACGATATGAGGCGTATTGCTTTAGCAGGCGAGAAAATGCCTCAGAAGAGCACCTACTACTATCCCAAAATTCTGAGTGGCCTCGCCCTCTGGTCCCTCAACGATTACGAAGCATGACCATTCGCCTCCTTGGCACCGGCGCCGCAGACGGCATTCCCGCTCTCTACTCAGACAGCGAGGTGAGCCGCTATGCGCGGGAGCACGGGGGCAAGGATGTTCGAACCCGATCGGCCGCGCTCGTCGATGGGCACCTGAAACTCGATTTGCCGCCCGACACCCATGCACAACTGATCCGCGACAAATTGGATGCGCGGGACTGGTCGGCGATTCTCTTCACGCATAGCCATGCCGATCACTTTGCGGTCGAGGAACTGCAATACGCCCTGATCCCTTTTAATCCATTCGAATATGCCGGTTTCGCGATTTTCGGCAATGCCGAAATCTGTCGCCGAATTCGGCATGCCTATCCCGACTGGCCCTTCGAACTTCACGAAACGCACAGCACCGTGCCTTTCGTGCATGCCGAGTACACGATCACGCCCATCCATGCTTATCATAAGCTGGAAGAGGATGCCCACAACTTCATCATTCAAGATGGGCAGAAGACGTTGCTTTATGGCACGGATACCGGGATATGGGAAGAGAAAACCTGGGATTTCCTAAAGCAGTTTACGCTCGATGGTCTTGTCATTGAGTGCACCGATGGTTTCTGCGGTACAGACTACGATGGACACCTGGACATTCAGGAGTGCATCTCGGTGGTTGAGCGGCTGCGGTCGCAAGGAACGGTTGCCTCGCACACTGCAATTTTCACGACCCATCACGGACACAACGGCAAAGCAACTCATTCCCAACTCGAGGAGGCCCTGCTGCCGGTCGGAATTCAGGTTGGCTTCGACGGGGTCGAGTTCACGATCTAGGTCCCTGAATTACATCATCGAGATGGCGGACCATTGCACGCTGTAATGATGACTTCATCGTAAACAATCACCCTGCGGTAACTTGAGATCAACTCTCAACAAAATCTCAATTTTCGGGCTGATGATTTCACCTGGGTTCGCCGAAGGTCCCTGTTAGAGGCAGCGAAATCACGCTGCAAACAAGGACCAAAGTAATGAGAATCGATGATTTCAACATTGACCAGGCCGAACGCGACCGACGAACACGGATGTACCGGATCTCAGAGAGTGACCGACAGCTGATTCGCCAGCTGAAGCCAATTCTCGAACCCAAGATGTCGCAAATTGTGGATGCGTTCTATGGTCACCTCGCCAACTTCCCGGAAGCTCTTTCCGTGATCACGAATGCGGGAAGCACGGTCGAGCAGTTGAAGAAGACCAACCCAATGTACTTTGCCGAGATGTTTCGCGGCGAGTTCGATGCGCAGTATTACGAAAGCCGCCTCAAGGTTGGGCAAATTCATGCGCGAATCGGCTTGACGCCGGTTTGGTTCTTCGCAGCGATGAGCACGTACTACGACACGATCGTACCGCTCATCATTAGTGCGAACAAATTCTCGCCAGGCAAGGCCGCCAAGATGCTGAGCGCCTTCCAGAAGGCGTTCAACCTCGATCAGGAGATCATCATGGAAGCCTACATTGAGTACGGCTTCATCGCGCCGATCCGCGAAGTGAACAAGGAAATCGTCGCCGTGTCCGCTTCGGTATCCGACAATTGCGCTCAACTCAAGGCAGCCGCCGAAGAATCCGGTCGTGCGACCAACGAAGTGGCCCATGTCGTCGAGCAATTGGCCCATGCGGGCACGACGCAGGCAGAAGCGGCCCGTAGGGCTTCCGAATCGACCAGCAGCCTCGCTGCCGCCAGCAAGAAGATGACGGCAGGCGCCGCCAACCAAACGAAAGCCCTTACTTCCGCTGACACCGTTATTCGAGAGGTCCAAGGAAAGATCGGGCAGATCGACGAGCAGGCGGCGGTTTGGGAAGAAATCCGAGATCGGATCGAGGCCATCGAGCGACTCAAAGAAACCGTCCAGCTAACGGCCAAGCGCGTGGAAGAAATGAACGAGCGGTCGGACCAGATCGGTCGCATTGTCAAGACCATCGACGACATCGCGGCCCAAACCAACCTCCTCGCCCTCAATGCGGCGATCGAAGCGGCTCGCGCCGGTGAGCAGGGCCGTGGCTTCGCGGTTGTTGCCGAGGAAGTTCGAAAACTCGCCGAAGACAGCAGCGGAGCAACGAAAGAAATCGCCAGTCTCATCGGCGCAATCCAACTCGGCAGCCAGGAGATGAGTTCAGCGATGAGCAAAACGCTGGAAGACGTGACCGGCGCCGCCGAAGTCACCCTTCAGGCAGCAGGCGTTCTTGAAGCGATTGCCAATCACGCCAGTGAGACGGCAAAGCTCAATACCGAACTCACAACGGCGATGACCGACGTCGACACGGTTGCGAAGGACAACACCCAGATTCTCGTCGCCATCGACGGCGAAATCGCGGAGACCAGTGCGTCGATCGAGAACATCGCCGCCATCACCGAGGAGAACAGCGCAGCCAGTGAAGAAGTCGCCGCCAGTACCGAAGAAATGAGCGCCCAAGTCGAAGAACTCGTCGCTGGCATCAGCGAGATTGACAACCAAATCTCGCAGCTGGCGATCATTGCTCGAAAGGCGGAGGAAGCCGTCGATGCGGGCAGGTCCGGCAAGTCTGCCAAACCCGACTTGAGGGTTGCCGCTTAACCCATCGCGCAGCACTCAGCGACACCCGTCCGGGATCGTTCCCGGCGGGTGTTTTGCGTAGGTCTTGGAGGTTTTGGCTGTGAATTTGGGCTATTCTCTGGAGTAGGAAGTACCATGGGTCCCTGTACTCGATGCGGCACACCGGTGCCGAGCGGAGCGAAGTTCTGTATGAACTGTGGCCAGCCTGCGCCCGTGACGGCTCCTGCCGCGGGAAGTTCTGTTCCGATGGCATGGCCTCAAACGAAGAGCAACGCCGGTGTGTGGTGGGCCATTGGCAGTGTTTTGGTGATCGCGGCCGTCGTTTTTGGACTCGGTGCGGTCGGCATTCTGAGGCTGCGTGGGGCGGACAAGTCCGGACCGATGCTAGTCCAGACCGGGCCTGAGCAAGGAAAGATTCTGGCTCGCAAAGCCGAAGACCCACCACCGGTGTTGCAGCGGCACCAAGATGATCCCATCCGCATGCCGGACGACGTACGGGCGTGGCTGGAGCACCTGGAGCGGATCGAACGGGCCAAGCAAGAACTGCAGCGCGATCAGATGGACGACCTCATGATCAGCATGCGTTCCATCGATCAGTTGGTGGCCGGGTTTGCGACAGAGGGACTCATGGACCCGGACGCTCCCGACAATCCGACCGCCGGCGTGAATGACTTCCTGCCAATCGAAAAGATGACCGCAGACTGGAAGGAACTGCGGCGAAAGTTCAACCAGGAAGGTCCGCCGTGTCCCGAAGAATGTAAGCCTCTGCGAGACGAATACGACACCGCTTTGGCCCAGGTCCCGGGCGTGTTAAGCGATATCAACGCTATCGCGGGCGACCTCTTCGATCCAGCCAAGAAGGAAAAGATCAAGGATCTTCGCGAAGTTCAGAAAAGCCATCGGGATTACATTGACAAGCCCCTTACGAAGAGTGATCGGCTCGTCGGAGAGATCTGCGACCGCTATGATACGAAGAAGTGGTTTGACATCAAGGTCGATAGCGGCGGAATCATGGGAATGCCAGGCTTCTGAAGGCTCCAACGCTTCACTCCGATGGGCCGAGTGGTCAAGTAATTATCGGTCCTGATGGGGTTCGTCACTCGTACGAAAGAGATGAGCTTAGCGGGTGGCCGGGGTGATGAAACTGTGCACCCCGGTTCGGTCACGCAATGACTGAATTCCGCAGTTGGCAATACCGGATGCACAATTTCATCACCCCGGCCACCTGACCCGGTTTCATTCCTAAGCGAGCGCGCTTGTATTTGCTTGACTCAGGATGAGGTCCAATGCACCTACATCTGCATCGCGATGTCATGCATGATTGCGCCCCAGTCGGCCGGTATTCCAATTCCGTTTTGACCCTGAGCGAGGTCGGCAAAGGCCCGTATCTCTCGTTGCCGAGTAGCTTCGTCGCCTCGACCTTCCGCGAAATCGGCGTAGAGCAGTTTAGCCAATAACGCTTTCCTCAACTCTGGATTCGGGACGTTCTCGTTAACCAACACGCGCAACCCATCCGTCGAGAAGATATAGGTGGGATTCCCATCCAGCGCGCTAAAAGGCACCGGTGGTGGCAGGAGGAAACTCTCTTGACCAGCACCAAAGCGATAGTGAAGCGCCATCGTACGCATCACCCGATCTGCAAATTCTTCTAATCCGGGTGCGACATCGGGGCGATGCTGAAGTTCGACATATGAAATCGCCGCATCATGGTTCCTGTCCCAGCCGCCCACAACGGTATCGAAAGCCTCCCGTGAGCGAATGAAACCCGGCACGTTGGCGCGTCCGACGCCGAGATTCATGACATCGAAAATCGAGCGGGCAGCATCGAGCGTCATAGCCGCGTTCGCCGCACGCCGCGCGTTTGCAGCAGTGAGGAGTTGATTGGTCGTTGTGCAGTCTAGGACCACCACATTTTTCATAACGCAGTACCACGTGCCCGCCGTCAAACCGGGTGCCGCTGGCGATGCGGTAATGCGGAAGTCCGCCTCCGGACCACCTCCAAAAAGCTCCAGGCTAAAGTTGTAGCCATCTTCTTGACCGTCAGCCCAAGGATTGGCGTCGATCGGCAAATCGCCAAGCGAGTGCGCAAAAGAGCCCGTTTGGCTTCGAAATGCGTTCATGGCATTGCCGAGCCGGACGAGCGCCGTCTGAGCGGCCGATCGGGCCGCCGCCTCGCGGACCTTCTGCACCGCGGGGAGAAGTAGGCCAATGAGAATCGCGATGATCGCGATGACCACGAGCAATTCGATGAGTGTAAATGCTTTCCGTCTGGTCTGGGACATGTTGTCCACCTCCAAGTATTAAGCCCTCGTATCCGTGAGAATACTGGGCCACCCAAGGCGGATAGAACCCTCTTTCGACCCCTGACTTTAGACAGGAGAAGTCAGATCTAGCCGGTTTGCCAACTCTTCCAATAGTTGGGGTCTTCGATTTTCAGAGCGGCCTCCGTCAGCTTCAGAGGATGGAAGGTATCGAGCATCACGGCGAGTTCTTCAGTTTTGGTAGCTCCTATCGATGCCTCAACGGCCCCGGGCTGTGGGCCGTGGGGAATTCCCAAGGGGTGAAGCGTAATCGAACCCTCTTGGATGCCCTTTCGCGAACCAAATTTGTCATTGCAGTAATACAAGACTTCATCGGAATCGACATTCGAGTGGTTGTAGGGAATCACAATCGCATGTGGGTGGAAGTCGAGAACACGCGGACAGAAGGAGCAAATCACGAAGTTATGGCCTTCGAAGGTCTGATGGATCGGAGGAGGCATGTGGAGTTTCCCGACAATGGGACAGAAATCGTGGATGTTAAAGGCGTATGGATAGACATAACCATCCCATCCCACGACGTCGCAGGGATTGAAACGGTAGGTGTAACGGGTCAGCCGATGCCGTGCTTTCACATCCACGAAGAACTCACCCTTCTCGTCGTGGGTGTTCAGCACTGAAGGCGGCCTGAAGTCACGTTCGTGATACGGAGCGTGCTCCTGCATCTGCCCGTAGTGGTTGCGGTAACGTCGTGGCGTCTCGACCGGTCCGTGACTCTCAATGGTGAGGAGCCTGACGGGAAGGTTCTCGAAGACGATCTTCCAGATCGTCCCGCGCGGAATGACCAGGTAATCCCCAGGGTGAAACGGAATGTCGCCAAACATGGTTTCCAGCGTTCCGCTTCCGTCGTGAACAAAGAGGATTTCATCTCCCTCCGCGTTCTTGAAGTAGTGCGGCATCTGCTCGGCGACGAGACCCTGAAACCAGATGACGTCACTGTTGCCCATCAGAGGCACGCGGCCCGTGACGGCGTTTCCATGCGGCTTCATCTGGCCCGTAATCAGGTGACGATGGCGCAGTGGCTCATCTTCCAGGAACTTGACCGAAACGTCGCCGAGGTCTTCCCAAGCTTGAACCTCGGTTGGCAGGTTCAAGTGGTAGAGAAGGGCCATCGGGCCGGAGAACCCAATGGTGGAAAAGAGCTGTTCGGGATATAGGCTGCCATCGGGACGGCGGAACTGCGTGTGTCGGTAGCGCGGCACTTCACCAAGGCATACGTAGCGCATACCTGGAGTTTACCGGCAGCCCCCAGGAGAGGGCTGATGGTGTTCTATCGTCGAAAATAGGGTCGCAACATGTCCGCCACCGCCAAGAGGATCGCATCGTCTTGGTCGTGGTCCCTGCCGATGAAGCTGCGGCCCTCGAGGTCCAATCGACCTGCGTTGACGTCAGCAATCCAGACCTTGAGTGTGACCGAGTCGCCGTAAAGATCGTCCACGACCACGAAAACGACATAGTCAACTCTCAAATCTTGTCCTAATCGGACGAGATCACGTTCGCGAATGCTCCGAGGATTGCTGAGGTTCAAGTTCAGGTCGTCGATTTCTCGATTGATCGCCCGGCGACCGACAAGTTCACCTTTGCGGCCACGGATGTAGTCTTCGATCGAGTTCTGCACGTCGCCTGTCCGCGCAAATAGAACTCCAGGAGAAGCCTGCACGGGGAGAATGGCAAACTCGGGAGCGCGTGACGGACGGTCGCGATCACTGTCTCGGCCTCCTTTGTTCAAGTTGCTGTCGTCTCCGCTGACCCATCCGCCTTGGGTGAATTGGCCATACGTCCAAGTTGCCGACTGCTTGGCTTTACCATAACGAATGTCGAAGACGACCGGCGTACTGTCGCTTGGATTGCCCGGGACCGAATAAATCACATCGAATTGGCCGACATACCGGGTGTATTGAGCGCTCCGACTCTCGTTCACGTACACGGTGTAGGGCTTCTGCTCTCGGACGCGAGTGCCGTCTGCTTTCACGGTTACTTCCCAGCGCCACTCTGTCTTAGGCACACTAGCTGTATAGTTGTACGTATCCCGCTCCTGGTCAACTTCCATTCGGGTTTGGTAGGCGACGCTCAGCGGCTGACCTCCAAGGGTTACGCTGAAGTCCATGTCGTTCAAGGGCTGTGTTGAGGCGGCCTTCTCCACGCCGCCCATGCCGAGTCGCGGCATCATGACCAGCTTGACACGAAAGCCCATGTAGCCCTTTCGAATCGGCTGGTGCATCCAAACGAAGCTCACATCCTTATCATTGATGCGGCCGATGCCCTTGCGGCTCGCTCCGTTCAATTGAACGTTGATCGTTCCATCGATGGGGTTGCTGGCATTGAGGCCCGAATAAGCATCCCGCCGTCCGTCGTCGTCGGTTAGGCGCTGAGCCGAGACGGGCATGACCAAGCTGACGAAAATCCCAAGCAAGAAGAGTGCTCGCATACGGCTAGGATACACCTCTGGTAGCTTAGGATGATGTTCGATGAGACTTATCGGGAGGCGTGGAATTTGCGATACGGAGCGGAGCCTCCCGAAAGCTGCCCGCCGATTGACCGATTTCTCACCCACCGGTCAGTACGCAAGTACAGTGGGAAGCCCATTGACGAGGCCACGATGAGCGGATTGTTCGCAGCCGCCCAAAGCGCGGCGACAAGCAGTAATCTACAACTTTGGACCGCTATTTCTGTCCAAAACCCAGAGCGACGAGAGTCGATCGCGAAACTCTGCGACGACCAGCGGCAAATCCGTGACGCGGCGTGGTTCCTCGCCTTCGTCGCGGATCACTATCGTCTGAAGCAAGCGGCGCATCGGGTCGGCGAGGCAGCAGAAGGCCTCGACTATCTGGAGTTCTTCGCCATGAGTCTCATCGATGTTGCCCTTGCGGCCGAGCGAATGGTCTGTGCCGCTGAAGCGCTCGGAATCGGAATTTGCTACATCGGAGCCCTACGAAATGATCCAAGGGGCGTCGCCGAATTGCTGGAGCTCCCCGAGAGCACCTTCGGCGTTTTCGGTTTGTGCCTTGGCTGGCCCGAGGAGGGCTCCCGGGCACAGATCAAGCCACGGCTTAGCCAAGCCGCCATTTGGCACCGTGAGCGGTATCAGCGAGAGGTTGCTACGAACGACTACGACGAACGGATGAGGGCGTTCTACGAATCTCAGAAGATGAAGGGTGACGTCACCTGGTCGATGCGAAGCGGACGACGGGTTGACGGGCACCACATGACTGGTCGGGAAGTTCTCAAGGCATGGATCGAAGGACAGGGCTTCGCTCTGAGGTGACCCAACTCCTGGCGTACCAAACGCTAGTTGCCGACGGTGACCTTGTACGAGTAGCCGACCTTCTTGTTGGCGCGTGCAGGGATTTCGATGTTCCAAACGAGCACGGCCCGCGGATTGGCTTCGCGCAGACCCCGGGCAGGCTTGGTGATCTCCGGCGCGTCGTCGGTGGTTAGTACCTCGCCGGTCAGGGTTTTCGTGATGCGCATGTGGACGGCTTCGGCTTTGCGGTTGGAAATCGAGAGGGTGCCCTTGAGCGTGATCGTGGCGGATCGGGCACCGGGACTGTTCGGATCGCGCCAGACCCTCGAAACTTCCTCCTCTGACGCCTCGGCACGAATCTCGAGTGCCTTCGTGATCTTGAGGAACGTCTCGGCACCCACGCTCGTGTACTTGATCAAGTCCTGCCCCAGCATTTCGCCGTTCTTGAACGTGGTTGCCGGCGCGGTCGTGAAGGGAATCGGGCTCGTGTTCTTGAATTTGAGCGTGTTCCAGACGTCGCCTGGTCCCTCGACAAGGCCACGGTAGTTCGTACCCTCGACGCTGTCCTCGATGTCCCACGTGTACACGTTCTCGTAAGAACTCTCTGCCGAAAATAGTACATAGGCACCACGTTCTCCGGTCTTGAGTGTAACAAATGACTGTTTGAACATAAACAGATCCTCGACCTGCGATGTCGGCACGTCCGGGGCAGCGAACATCGCGCCCGCGGCGTCCCGCCGATCCATCAACTGGTTCTGCATCATCTGGCCACTCATCGCGGGGAGCCCGCCCGTGCCACCCAGCATGCCGACGAACTGGTCAACGCTCCATCCGCTGGTCAGGGGATCGGGGGTACCGGCGTAGGGCACATTGGGAAATCCCGTAACCATCCGTGCCTCGACGTTGACAAGATCATCGAGGTCGTTGAGGATAGTTGCCTTGCCGGTGATGCGCAGCGTCCTAGGATCACTGACATCCACGGCATAGGAAGGAGCCCACGTCGCACCCCGCTCGAGGCTGACGATCACGACCTTGCCGGGCCGATTCGTTTTGATCCGCAGGGCTCGGGAAGTCTGGGTCCGGTCCTTCTGGACCTGCAAGCCCGTTCCTTCGACACCGGTGATGAGGCCCTTGAGCAACGCGTTGATGGTGCCGCCGTTCTTGATCATGACGACCGAACCGGCCGCGGATACGAGCTCACCCGCCCAAACCTTTTCGTCCTGCCGCAAGGTGACTTGCTTGCCAACATTCGCGGCCAGGAGTTCTTCGATGCTCTGGACACTCTCTTTGGACGCTGTCGTGACAGGCTCGTTGACAATCTCCTGGACGAGAACACCCTGCTGACCCGCAATCCACAGAGTCCCCAAGGTGCTGGCAGGGATATTGCCTATGCGGGAGTCGGTCGTGGACAGTGTCGCTTCCCGTGTAACGACCGCAAACCCGTTCTTGAACAGAGCGATCGAAGTAATTTTGGGCTTCGGGACTTCGACCGACAGGGTGAGGGCCAAGATCGTCATGAACATGCCTCGCATGTTATCCGATCAGCCCGTTGACCCAGCGAAAAGCCCCCACCGATTCGTGTGGGGGCTCTGAATGGAGGCAGACTTACTTCTTTTCTTGACTTGCGTACCGGCGCATGAATTTTTCGACACGACCTGCGCTGTCGACGATCTTCTTCTGGCCCGTGTAGAACGGGTGGGTGAAAGCTGAGATTTCGACGTTGACGACGTAGTGCTCGACCCCATCGATCACGCGAGTCTCGTTGGTCTTCAGGGTCGATGTGCCGGTCCACTGGTGCTCGCCGTCAACAAAGAGGACCGGATAAATATTGGGATGAATGCCTGTCTTCATGTTTGTTCTCTGAGTTAGTCCTCTATTATGGCCGAATTCCCGCCTCTACTGCGACCACAATGGAGCCGTGCGGTACGTTTTGCGGGGGATTGAGTTGGCTTTTGGTGATCGCCGGCTTCGGCCATTCCTCTGGAAGCCTTGGCTCTGGTCCCTTCTGATCTTCTTGTGCGTGCTCGTCGTCGGCTACCTCATCTGGCTGCCCTTTTCGGCGAGTTTGGCTCAAAAGTGGGGAGTTTCGGCCTGGCTCGGCGCGACCTTGGGTACCGTGATCTATGCCGTCTTCTGGATTTTTGCTTCCGGCGTGGTCTTCTTGTCGCTTGCCGGGCTACTGAGTTCGCTGCTCTGGGACGGGTTAAGCATCGAAGTCGAGAAAATTGAGCGCGGCTACGCTGCTGATCGGGCACCTGCCCTCGCCGGACAGATCTGGGACACCTTGATTCGACTGCCCTTCGTCGTGTTCATCGTGCTCTCCACGCTCTTGTTCGGGTGGACGTGCTTCGGGACAGCAGGTGTGCTGTTGGCGGGTTGGTTGGGGCTCTATGACTACACGGCGTGCGCCTACCTTCGACGCCAAGTGAACTTCGTCGGCCAGTTTGGTCGCGTTTTTCGAAGTCGTGCCTGGTTTGGGTTCGCGGTGTTGGCCGGGCTCGTCACCCTGATCCCCTTCCTCAACGTCTTATTTCTACCAGCTTTGGTTGCAGGAGGAACCCTTCTTTGCATGAATGCTGAAGATGCAGCGTAAGAGTGGAAAATCGTGCGCATTGGCGGCGCATTTCGAATCCCGGTATCGTATCCTATACGTGAGGTTATGCCGCTCTTCGAAGCGGGTAGGAGGCATTGTCTGTGAATACGAGTTTGAAAGTGATCGGCTCGTTGGGTCTGGTCTCGTTGGCCAGTTTCCTGGCGATCAGTTGTGGTGGAAGCGGAGCGGCGAGCAGCGGCGATCGCTCAGTGAAAATTTCGAACCTGAAGGTTGCCACCGGCGGGTTCAACGATAAGTGCGGCTTCGTGGCCCCCGACCTCGCGACCCAGCAGCTGATCGAGAACCAGATTGGCCCTTGGCTCAAGTCTCGGGCGGGCGGCGATGCTGGCATTCAAGCCAACTTCAATGTTCCTGTCCACTTCCACGTGATCACGTCGAACGGACAGGGCAACGTCTCGGATGCCCGGATTCAGCAGCAGATTGACGTCCTGAATCGTGCTTATTCTGGTCAGACGGGTGGTTTCGCGACTCCCTTCGTCTTCACGTTGGCAAGCATCGACCGCACCGACAACGCTCAGTGGTACACGGTTTCGCCCGGCTCCCAAGCTGAGGTGCAGATGAAGACGACCCTGCGTAAGGGAGTCCAAAATGCTCTCAACCTCTATTCGGCAAACCTCGGCGGCGGACTGCTCGGCTGGGCGACTTTTCCGAGCGACTACCAAAATAATCCCAAGATGGATGGCGTCGTACTGCTAACGTCTTCCCTTCCAGGCGGTCCGCCGCCCTACGGCGAAGGAGATACCGGCACCCACGAAGTCGGTCACTGGATGGGTCTGTACCACACGTTCCAAGGCGGATGCAGTGGCAATGGTGACTTCGTTGCCGATACACCGCCCGAGGCCAATCCCGCGTTTGGCTGTCCCACCGGCCAGGATTCCTGTCCCGGCGGCGGCGTTGACCCGATTGAGAACTTCATGGACTACACGGACGACTCGTGCATGTTCAAGTTCACGTCAGGCCAGAACGACCGCATGCAAGCCATGTGGATTCAGTACCGAGATATCGGTGGCGGCGGCGGCGGGGGCGGCAACTCCGAATTGAACGAAGCAACCGCAGCGACGGTCATGGTGGGAAGCCTGCTACGAGGGACCCTTGCTGACTTCAAGAAAGCCGATGAGCGGTACTTTGATGTCCTGTCGAGTGGGATCATTAAACAAGGGCAAGTCGCGCAAGTGCGCGCTGATTTCGACTCGTCCTCCAACGCTGGCCAGGTCGCTTCCATGGACATCATCTTCGAAGCAATCGTCGACCGCCGATCCGGCGTGACCGGCATGCTCTACCTGTACAATTGGTCCACCGGAACCTGGGTTCATCGTCGTTCCTATCCGCTTTCGAACAGTGGTCAGGGCCGACAGTCGCTCCGCATCTCATCGGGACTTCAGAGCTTCATCAATAGTGATGGACAGGTGGCCGTCATGCTTCGCGGAATCGTTCCGCCAGCGAACCCGGGATCGGCACAGCCCTTCCAGTTGAAGATCGACACGGTTCAGGTTAGCCTCAACTTGAACTAAGCCTTTTCAAAGCGCTCACATGCCTCCATCCTCCCACGGATGGAGGCAAAAGGGGCACCGCAGTGGATCGTACTGGCCTCACCTCCCGGCCCCCTCTCCACCGGAGTGGAGAGGGGGAGATCGGGCCGCAACGCGCTACAATGGACGACCGATGATCGTCCTGCCCAACCAAGTCTATGCCGAGCCGGGGGGTATTCCGCTCACCTTCGACTTCTTCCGCCCGGACAATGGGGTGCCTCCTCTGCTTGTCTTCCTGCACGGCGGCGGCTGGATCAGCGGTGACAAGAGCATGTACCGCGAAGAAGCGGCGTGGTTCGCCGAGCGCGGGTTTGCGTGCGCGTGCATTTCCTATCGACTCGCGCCCCTTCATCCCTATCCGAGTGCGGTTGAGGACGCGCTGGCCTTTGTTCGGTATGCCCGGGCAGAGGCGGAGGAGCTTCAGATCGACGCGAACCGGATTGGGGCGATGGGCAACAGCGCCGGGGCGCATCTTGCCGCGATGCTCGGGGTGCTGCCGGACCGGGTACAGGCGGTGGTCGACGTGTGCGGAATCACCGATCTGACCAACCCTCGCGACGTTCATCTGCCGATTGCGATGGCGTTCTTGGAGCAGTTCATGGGCTGCTCGCACGACGGGAACGAAGCGAAGTGGGCGGAGGCGAGCCCGATCACGCATGTGAATCCGGCTTCGGCTCCCTTCCTCATCATCCATGGCGACATGGACGACGTCGTGCCGCTGGAGCAGAGTCGTTCGTTCCACTCCCGGCTTGGACAAGCGGGAGTCTCTTCCGAGCTCAAGATCATGCCCGGAGAGGGGCACAGTTTCTCGTGGGAGGCTTGGGTGGCGATTCGAGAACTTTCGCTCAAGTTCTTTGAGCGAGAATTGGTGTAGGGTCGCCGTTACAAGAAAAAGCAGCGAGGGCAGGATGCCCTCGCCACTCTTTGGGGGGATTAGCGGGTGAAGATGATCGAGCCGCCCATCTGGCCGGCACCGGGGACGGCCATGCTGATGGTCTTGCCGTCGGCGCTAAGGGTCATGGTCTGCTTCTTCGCGTTCTCGCCGGTCGCCTTCTTGCCATTTTCCTTGGTCGGGGTCATGGTGATCGACTTCCCGCTCTGGCTCCAAGTCCCCTCGCTCGTTTGGGAGGCTTCTTTGCCGGGAATGCCAGTCGCCTTGATCGTGTAAGTCTTGTTGGCGTTCAAGGTCATGGTGATGGTGATCTTGGCCATCATGTCCTTGACCTGGGCCATCATCTTCTTCCCCTGCTCGTCCTTCGGCGCGGGAAGCTTGGACATGTCCATCTTGATCTTGCCCTTCCACACTCCGGTCACGCCTTGGGCGAATGCGAATGCGCACGTGGCGGCTACGGTGAGGACGAGAAAAGTGCGAAGGGAATTCTTCATGGCGGGTGTATACCAGATTGGCATGATGCTCCTTTGGGTCTTCGGATAATTTCAGTTCAAAAGCGCGCGCAGGTCCTCAGCCCAAAGTACCTCCGGCCGTACCGCTGGCGTCCCGCCGGCATCGCCTTGCAAGGCTTCCTCGATTGGTTCGCCGGCAGGTTGCCAGCGGTACGGGTCTTCTTCTATACTTTCGGGTTCTCGGTGTGCGGTGCCGGCGAGACGCCAGCGGTACGTGCTGGGTTCGCCGCCAGGTTGCCAGCGGTACGGGGTTTCGGTTTCTGAGGGTGGCTTCTTAGTTACTCCGGTGAGGACGAGCAGGGTGTCACAACCGGCTCGCTGGCCACCTTCGATGTCGCTGTTCAGACGATCTCCGACGACGAGCGTTTCTGAAGGGCCCACTCTGGCCTGGGCCATGACCAACTCGAAGAGATAGGGCTCCGGTTTGCCGAGGACGGTCGGATGTATACCGCTACTGGCCTCCAAGGCGGCCACGATCATGCCTGCACCGGGCTGGAGGCGGCCCCGCTCTAGGGGGTAGGTTGCGTCGCGGTTGGTTGCAACGAACTTTGCTCCCGCCAAGAGGTGCTGGAGGGCGAGGTCGCAGAGTTTGTAGTCGAAGGTCCGGCAGATCCCAGCGATTACCACGTCCGCCGAGGGTCGGTCTTGGTCGATGACTTCCACACTCGCTTCGCGGAGGGACGACTTCAGGCCTTCCTCGCCGATCACGAACACTGTCTGAACCGAGTTCGACTTGCACCACTCGGCGGCTGCCCACGATGTGCCGTAAACCTCGTCGAGCCGGGCTTCGAAGCCGATGCTGTTCAGCTTGGCGACCAACTCCTGCCGGGTCAGGCCGGAATTGTTGGTGACGAATCGAAGCAGTTTGTTGCGCGCGCGGAGTTCGCGGACCACGTCGAGGGCATGGGGGACGGCTTCGTTGCCCCGGTAGAGGGTGCCGTCGAGGTCGAGCAAGTAGAGGCGATAGTCCTTCACGCCCGGCGGCTCAGGACGAATTCGGCGATGGTCACGAGCAGGTCGCGGTTCTCGCTGCCGGGCAGGGCGGAGAGGGCGCGGGTGGCGAGATCGATCTGGCCCTTGGCGGCGGCTTCGGCTTCCCGGGTCGCACCGCGCTCGTCCATCAGGCGAACAAGGTCGTGGATCTCGGAGTCGGTGACGCCGTTGCCGAATTTCTCGCGAAGGTGGGATTCCTCATTGGCGTCGAGAAGCGGGCGGAGGCGAATCAAGGGAAGGGTGGCGCAGCCTTCGCGAAAGTCAGTGGCGAGGGGCTTGCCCGTCACGGCTTGGTCGCCCCGGAAATCGAGCAGGTCGTCGGCGATTTGGAAAGCGAGCCCAACATGTCGACCGTAGGTGGCCAGCGACTGCTGCACTTCCTTGCTCGCGCCCGCGAGCATTCCGCCGACCAAGCAGCAACACTCGACGAATGCGGCCGTCTTCATGCCGAGGATTTCGAGGTGGTCTTCTTCGCTGAGGTCGAATCGACCCCGGGTTTCGACCTCGCGTGCCTCGCCCTCTGCCATTTCAACGACGGCGCGGCTGACTGCTCGAATCACGTCAATGTCGCCATCGTCGGCAAGCACAACCATCGCCTTGGCGAGCATTACGTCGCCCGAGAGGATGCTCGCGGTGTTGCCGTAGATGGCGGCCGCGGTTGCTCGTCCCCGGCGGGTCGCCGCGTTGTCGATGACATCGTCATGGATGAGCGTCGCCATGTGCACGAGTTCGAGGCAGGCACCGATGCGAATAGCGCGCTGGGGATCGAAGGGGCGTCCGGTGGCACGTGCAGCCAGAGTCACGAAGGCGGGGCGAAGGCGTTTACCACCCGCGTTAAGCGTGTGCTCACCGACCTCGGCGACCGTCCGGACCGGAGAGTGGACGAGGTCGCGAAGCTCGATTTCGACCTGCTCGACTCCCTGCGCGATCGCGGCGAGGATGGCGTCGAGATTGGCGGTCGTCGCGTTCATCGCTTGACTCCGAGGTGCATACAGATGTTGCCAAAGAAGAGGTCGCGCCACGTCACGTCGGCGAATCCGGCCTGGGCCATCGAGTCGCGAAGCTGTTCGCGGGTCATGAATCGTTGGGTGCTCTGCGGAAGGTAGGTGTAGGCCTGCGTCTTGCCGAAGATGGCCCCGAGCTTCGGGATGACCTTGTTGAAGGTCCACTCCGAAAAGCCGCGAATGACTCGACCTTTGGGACGCGCCATATCGAGCGAAACGAAGCGTCCACCGGGCTTGAGGACGCGGAAGATCTCCTGATGCGCGCGGTCGATATCGGGCACATTCCGAATCCCCCAACCGACCGTGATCGCGTCAAACGAATCGGAGGCGAAGGGAAGCTGGCAGGCATCGCCGAGCGAGAGCGGAGCCGGGTCTTTCGCGCGGGCTCGGTCGAGCATCGGTAGGCAGAAGTCAGAGCCGACGAGGAGGCCGTTCGCGCCGACAGCCTTACGCAAAGGTACAAGGAAGTCGCCGGTTCCGCAGCAGAGATCGAGCGCGGATTCGTCGGGCTTTAGGTTCAACGACGCGACCGCAAGTGCCCGCCAACGCCGATGAAGGCGCAGGCTCATCAGGGAATTCAGAAGGTCGTACGACGGGGCAATGTCGGCAAACATCCCCTGTACAGCCTTCCGCTTCTCCTGCCCTTGCGCCATCCACGGCGCTTGATTTGATACGGGACCGGCCACTTGACTTAAGGATACTCAACGGGAGGGCGGAAAGTGCACGAACTTTCAGAAGAATTTGAAAGTTCATCCCTGGCGACGTGGAAGCCAGGCATCTGCAGGCAGCTGAAGGCGGTGGAAAGGGACGTATTCGAGGGCCGCACCTTGGGGATTCAACTGCTTGATCAGGTCGATGAGCAGGCCTCCCTCACGCACCCAGATTGCAAGTCGGAACTGATCCTCAATCCATAGGATCTGCGTTTGAATTGCCCCTCCGCCAGACACGAACGCTGCCATATGGGACTGACAGTCCTCTTTCCTGAAATTGCAAGGCTGCTCACTGTCAAAAGCCAGGAGTAAGAGATCTTTGTGAAAGTCCTGGCCGCCGCCCTCAAACCAAAGGTCAGCACGGAATCGCTCCGGGTGCTTGCCTAGCGGCAAGAACGTGTCTTCGGTATCGGGAGGCCAATCAGGCTCCTCTTTCAGCTCAGCGTTGGACCATGATAGCCAGTACCAGAAGAGGCGAGATTTGGTGAGCCATTCAAACAGTGCCAGCTTGGGTTGCTCCTCACATAGAGGCAACTCGGCTGCCGAGAGATACTCACCTCGATAGATCTTGATCATGGCCGGGCGCAAAGGTCTAGCCAAGAGCACGAGACAGCGCGGGCGGGACGGCCGCGCCACGGGGGCTCAATCGACTACATCCACCCCAACCTTCGGCACAATCCCCAACTCCGCGCCGCGCTGGAGCAGCAGCCGGATCGCTTGCACGCCTTCGTCGCCCATATCCAGCGTGCGCTCGTTCACGTACATACCGACGAACTTGTCGCTGGTGGGGGTGTCCATGCCTCGGGCGAAGGTGAGGGCGTAGTCCAGGGCTTTTTGGCGCTCAGCGAGGCCGGCGGAGATGCTTTCGCGCATGCAGCGGCTGACTTCGGCGACGGCTTCGGGGCCGAGGTCTTTGCGGACGACGTTGACTCCGAGGGGGAGGGGGAGGCCGGTCTTGGCTTTCCACCAGCGGCCCATGTCCTCGATCAGGACCAGGCCGTCGCGCTCATAGGTGAGCTGGCCCTCGTGGATGATGAGGCCGGCTTCGAACTCGCCGGACTGGACGCGCGGGATGATCTCGTCGAAGGGGACGACTTCGTAATTCGGGACGGTGTAACCCGTCTCTGGATTTGCGGGCGAGCCGAGTTCGCCGTAATAGAGGTTCAGCGAAAGGAACGCCGAGGTGAGCAGGCCGGGGATGGCGATCTTGGTCGCGAGAAGTTCCTCGGTCGTCATCGGCTTCTTGGCGACGATCATCGGGCCATAGCCATCGCCGAACGAGCCGCCATGGCGCAACAGCGCGTACTTGTCGGCCACATAGGCAAACGCATGAACCGAAACGGCGCTTGACTCGAGCTTGCCCTCCATCGCCCACTCGTTGAGGGTCTGGATGTCGCGCAGGATGTGCTCGAATTCGTAGTCGGTCTGCACGGCACCCTTTGCAAGGCCCCAGAACATGAACGCGTCGTCAGAGTCGGGGGAATGGCCCAGGCGGATCTTCATCGTCGTCATCTCGCCTGATTCTACGGGATGAGCGCTCTATTTGGCTGATTGGGCGGTCCGGCAGGTGACCAGGAACTCGGTGGAGTCGGTCATGCCAAGCAGCGACGCGACCTTCTCACCAGTGGGTTTGGCGAAGACGACATACGGAATCGCCATGCCACCCATCTTGTTTTGAAGCGCGGCCCCCTCGGGTGTGTCGATGTCGACTTTGACGGGCACGAAGTTCCTTTCGACCTCAGCGACGACCTTGTCGTCGCTGAACGTGGTCGATTCCATTTCCTTGCACGGCCCGCACCAGTCCGCATAGAACTTGATCATCACGAGCTTGTTGGTGGCTTTCGCGTCCTTCACTGCGGCGTCGTAGGAACTGGCCCAGTGAATCGGTGAGACTTTGCCGCCTCCACCTTGGCATGCGGCCACGAGGAGCGCAAAGCAAGCGATCATGATTCCGAGAGTTCGTGCGGTCATCTTCTAAGAATACGCCTTGGCGGTGCGTGGCATCCTGACTTCGCAGCGCGTGCCCAAACACGCGCTGCGACTTGCGTTACCGGGCTCGATACCGGTCCCATGCAAGGGACATCCGCGTAACCTGACCGTTCGAGAACTTGTACATACACGAGTCAGCGGTGTAGTTCATGAAGTTCTCGATCGGGTCCTTGCCAGGGGAGGGGCAGGTGTCCTGCCCGCGAGGGCACCCGGCGGCACGATCAGCTTCCGCTGGCGTGTCGCCAACGCCGTCACCGGGATTCGTGCACCCATTCTCGAAGGTGTGGAAAAGTCCGAGCCAGTGACCGACTTCATGCGGGGCGGTATCGCCCAAGTTGTACGGCACGTTCGTCCCGCCAGGAAGCGTGTCGAACTTGAGCACCACACCATCCATGAGCGGATCGCGGGCGTAATCGTTCGGGAAGGTCGCGAATCCCAGTGTTTCACCATCGCCTTCGGTGATGTAAAGGTTGAGTGTGCCTGCGTCGCCCCGGTGAAGAGCGGTCTTCATCTCCCGCTCTTCGGGAGTATCGAGATCGGCGGCGTGCCACGCGGGATTCGAAAGTCGCTGGGTTGCAACATGGCGGAAGGTGAACCGCGTGCGCGGGCCTCCGCTACGCCCATCGAACGAGCGATTGAGCACGTCGATCTGCCGCGTGATCTGCGAGTTGGTGACGTTCCCCACACCGTTGTTGGTAACGACATGCACGTAGACCGGAATCGTCACGGTGCCGCCGGCCCGGGTGGCTCCGATAGTCGCCAAGTCTCGGTCCATCAGAGCGATCAACTCCGGGGTACCGGGCTTGGTCCCGCATCGAGAATCGCCCTGGGTGTCAAGGGCCCTCTGCAAGCCGGGAATCGTCGAAGAACTCGCCGTCGACCCTCCGCAACTCACAACCCCGACCGAAGCGCCAATGAACACTGCCGCAGCAGCGAAAGACTGAAATTTCATAGCATTTCCTCTCTATGTCGCCGGCAATGCTGACGACTCGGGCATGTTACGCTATTTCGAGTCTGCCCGTACCGCTGGCGTCCCGCCGGCATCCGGGTGCAGTTCGAGGGGCCGTTGCCGGCGGGACGCCAGCGGTACTTTGGGGTCTACGCTCTTGCGCCGAGCCAACCGAGTGTGGCGAGGTCTTCGAGAGGCTCGCGCACCGAGCAGGAACCATACGACCCGAATTGCTGGCGAAACTCATCGACCTCCTGATTCGAGGCTTCGAATTCACGCCGAGCGAGGCCGCCTGGAGTGATCCATAAATCTTCGGCGCTGTTCGCGGCCAGGATTCGCTCGATTTCGGGGCGGCTCAAGTCGTGCACATAGGCGAGTGTTCCCGCTACGAACACATTGACGAAACCATGCATGATTGCGCCCGTCGCGCGATCAGCGGTCGGAAGCGGGTGGTGGAGCCCAGCCGTCAGCTTAAACGGCAGATCCAGATTGACGCATTCCTGAATGAAGGCAGCAAGGGCGGTCGTGCTGGGAAACGCCGAGGCTTCCAGTCCACCGGTACGAGCTTTGGCCCCAATGACTTCCGTCTCCGCAAGCAGGAGGACGCCTTCCATCATCGGCTCACCCCATGGAAGTTCGACATAGACTTCGTCGAACCCAGCATCGACGAGGTGGCGGAGCGAGCCGGGATTCAAATCCTGTCCGTTCGATTTGACTTCGTAAGCCTCGACTTCCACGAACTCGCGGGCCTCGGCTTCGAAGGCCTCTATCAACCTCAGGTCCTGACGGAAACCCTCGATCGACGTGCCGAGGATCGACATCTTCCAGGGTTCGCTCGGCGCTTTCTGCTTCAGCAACGTGAGGAAGTCGCCCAGCCACGCAACGGGCGAGATGAACCGGTTGACGATCCAGCTTCCATCCGACTCAAGCAGTCGCCGATACTCGGCTACTGCCTCGTCCATCGGGAGCGCGGTGGGCGGGAACAAACCCGCGTAATCGATGCTCCCTCCCAGCAAATGCTCCAGGGACTCCGTCACAACCCGAGTTTAGCAGTTTATGGGGCCTCGAGCGACTTCAGCGCCTCCTTCAGCATGTTCTGAAGCCAATCTTCTTTGAATCGTGTCAGCGCGGCTTTGATCTCGGGAACCAAGACCTTGTCGCCTCGGCGCTGGGCACTGGTGGCGGCCGTCATGACGATCTGCCAATTCTTGGAGTTGATTGCGGATCGCAGAATCGGGATCGGCCGCGTGTCCTCCTTCGGAAAGCTGCCGAGCATGCCTAGTGCGCCAGTCCGCTCATCAACGGACTTAGCCTGAACCGCATCTCTGAGGATCGCACGCATCGCAACCTCCGACTTCTGGTCCATCAGGAGGCGCAGTGCCTCTGACCGGATCACGCCGCGATTGGACTTCATCTCCATCGCCTTGAGAAGCGTGGGCTGCGCGGCTTTGCCCTCCCACTTGGCCAACACGGACAGCGCCGTCGTTACGACGCGATACGGGGACCGATCATTGACAAGGGACTTCAGCCACGCGATATCCTCGTCGTTCTTTTCGAGCGTCCCGAGCGCATTCACCGCGTTGAATCGACGGTCGAAGTTCGGGTGAGTGAGTTCGCTGCGCCAGAAGTCGCGACCCGACTCGCCAAGCAACGCGGCCAAACGCACGGTTTGGTCGAAAACCGGGTGCAGACTCCGGTCAGCCGCCATCGCTCGCCGAACAGCCGCGATTTGAGCTTCAGTGGGCTTACCGGCCAGCAATAGCGCAGCAGCGGAATTTCGATCGACCGCATTCGGCGCAGACGCAACGATGAAGGGCAGTTCCTCTTGCGACCACGTTTGCTTGGGAATCTCACGGAGGAAATCATGGTCGGGATCGAAGATGACCGCATCTGGCTTTCGTGCAAACGGCACGCGAAACTCCTCTTCAGTCTTGCTCAGGCGAATCGGTCGGCGTACAACTTTGCCACCGATCAGGGCAGCAACCTTGGCGTCGATGTCGTAAACCGGCGTCCCGTCCGATGTGTCCTGAAGCTGCTTGACTTTTACGACCGCGAATCCAGCAGGATCCCAGGTCCACGAACTCTCGATCACCGGGTGTCCCGGCTTGTAGACCCATTGCTCGAAGAACGGCTGAAGGTTGACGCCGGAGTATTCGGTCAGCGCGCGGCAGAGATCTGACGACTCGACCGGCTGGTGGCGGTGTTTGGTCAAGTAGGAGCCGATCCCCTTGAAGAACGCGTCGTCGCCGATCTTCCGACGCAGCGTGTGCAGGATCGCAGCGCCCTTCGGATAGGAATGGCTGTCGAACATGGCGTCGCCGTTGGGATAGAGATTGGTCGCCAGAGGCCGCTTGTACCGCTTCGACTCGCCGAAGTAGCCCTGCATCATGCCCTCAACGTCCTGCTCATAAGCCGTCTTGCCCCGCGCGTGCTCGAAGTAGGCTGCTTGGAAGAAGGTCGCAAAGCTCTCGTTGAGCCAGATATGTCCCCAGTCGCGGCAGGTCACGAGATCGCCAAACCACTGGTGAGCAAGCTCATGGGCGTTGAGGCCGCTCATGTTGCGGAAGCCTTCGCGGGCATCGCTGAGGGCATCTGCGCCGAGGGTGGTGGCGCTGACATTCTCCATACCGCCACCAAAGTCAATCATCGCGTTCTGTGCGTACTTGGGCCATGCGTACTTCACACCCAGTACGTCAGAGAAGAAGGAGAGCATGTCCTTGGTGTCGCCGTAGCTGTTGGGAATCAGGTGCCCCTGCCCTTTCGGCGTGACATACCAGAGGTCAACCCCCTTCCAGGAATCACGGACGATGTCGAGTGGACCGCCAACCAGCGAGATCAGATAGGTCGCGTGAGGCTGGGTCATCTTCCAGCCGAAGGTGCGCATCTGTCCGCTGAGTCGATTCGCGACAAGGACGCCGTTACCGACCACGTTCCAATCCTTCGGCACCGTCGTATAGGTCTCCGTCACCGCGAAGTCGTTGGGGTAGTCCCACATCGGCAGCCATTCGCGGTTGTATTCGGTCTCGCCCTGAGTCCAGAAGCCGACGTGGTTGGGATCGATGCCATCGGGCTCGATCCAATGCCAGCCACCGCCCGCCCCGAACGGCTGGCCCTTCGAGTTCGAGCTCACATAGGAGACCTTGATAACCAGGTTCTGCCCTCGAGTGAGTTTCCCGGTGGGGATTCGCAGTTCGCGGTCATGTCGAACGGCTTCGACCCACTTGCCATTGACAGTCACACCCCTGATGACCAGCGACTTGCCCGCGTGAAGGGTCACTGTCTCCGCACCGCTTCGCAGAACGCGGAGCTTATTCGTCGCGACCCCGCTGATCGTGCGGTTGGGGTAGTCCACTTTGATGTCGGCCCGAACGCTGAGCAGATCGCAGGTGCGATCGAGGGCGTAATGAGGCTTGGCCGTCGGCGGCTTGAACGGATTCTGTTCGGGCTGGCCGAGGGCGAAACCAGCAAATGCAACGAAAAGCGAGCAGTGGATCACGCGGGGCATGTCGAATTATGCCCACCTCGGCACGAATCGCGAACAAAACGGCGTCCGTAACCTACAATAAGGATAGGCGGATATGAGTACGAGCCCTCCGAGCACGCTTGGGAAGTATCAGATCATCCGGGAAATTGCGCGCTCGAACGACATCGTTTACGAGGCCTACGACCCGCTGATGAACCGCCGCGTCGCCATCAAGGAGCTCGCAGTTCCTGCCGCGTCGACTGCACAGCAAAAGGAGGAACGGGTCAAACGGTTCCAGCGCGAGGTCAAAGCCGCTGGTTCACTCGCCCATCCGCACATCGTGACGATCTATGAAGTCGGCGAGGACGCTGGTCGCCACTACATGGCGATGGAGTTTCTCGACGGCCACACGTTGCGCAACGAGATCGACACCCACGGCTTCCTTCCCCCCGACCGTGCTGTCGAGATTGCGATGGCCGTGCTCGACGCCCTCGACTTTGCCCACAACAACGGCGTCGTCCACCGCGACATCAAGCCGGACAACATCCAGCTTCTCTCCGATGGTCGGGTAAAGCTGACCGACTTTGGCATCGCGCGCCTCACCTTCGAGCCGAACCTCACGATGGATGGCCAGGTCTTTGGCACCCCCAGCTACATGTCTCCCGAGCAGGTGGTCGGCAAGGAAATCGACGCTCGCAGCGATGTGTTCGGAATTGGCGTCGTTCTGTACGAGATGATCGCCGGGCAGAAGCCGTTTTCAGGCGACAACGTCATCGCCATCACTCATGCGATCACGCACAAGCACCCCGACCCGCCGAAACAGGCCAGTCATACGCTGTGGAGGGTCATCGAGAAGGCGCTCGACAAGACGCCAGCGATGCGATTTTCGAGCGCGAAGGAAATGCGGGAAGCCCTGCAACGCGTGTCCGACGAGATGAAATCGGGAGCCGCCGTTTTGGGTCAGGCTCCCCCGCCGGTCGCCAACCAGTATCCCAACGCGCTCCCCATCTATACCCAGCCGTACGCACCCCAACCGCCTCCCGCGCAGTACGCCTACAACCCGTACATGCCCGCCGCGCCGGTCAATTACACGCCCTACCAGCCGACCAGTCAGGGCTTGCCGCAGGTGCCGATCTACTATCCGCCCCCGCCCCGTCGGCCGATGGTGTCGCAGGAGACGAAGGACTTCATGACGCGGTTCGTGATGACCTTCCTCATCGTGGGGCTCTTCTTCGCGTTGGTGGTCTACGCGATCATCGCGATCACCAATGCCGCCGCAAAGCCGCGTAACGTTCGGGCTTTGCCACCGCCTCCCCCATACGTCGACACTCGGGCGGTTCCAGCGCCACCACGAACGAATCCGAGGCGCACTGAAGGAGTCGCCACCAGAGTCAATCCTTCGGACCTGATCGGTACGCCCGTCCCGGCTGAACCCGCTAACAGTCAGAACCTCGACCAGGTTCTTTCCGAAGCGAAAGCCTCCGAAGAGGCTTGGGACTGGGAGAACGCGGGCCGATCTTATGTGTCTGCCTATGAGATGAGCAAGAGTCCCGCCCATGCCGAGGCGGCGATGCAAGCCGTGCGCAAGTTGGTCGAAGAAGGCGGCCCGCGCCGAACCGCCGCAAGGGACATCCTCCTGAAACTCCAGAACGCAGGGTATGACAATCAGGAAGTGCAGGATTACCTCGCGACCCTCGATGCCTGATGACGCCTGAGCCACGCACCACCTGGATCAAGCCCGAAACACAGCGGTTCCTTCACCGCTTGTGGCTGACTGTGCTCATCGTCGGCTCCCTCATCGCGCTGCTCGTCGTATCCGGATGGGCCATCAATGCGGCTTACGCGCGTGGCGAGCGGCAACGCGAGGACCAAGACGTCCTGGAGAAACTCAAGAACCAGCCAACCCTCTCCGTCGAGGAGCGAATTCAAGAGCGAGAAGCCGTCCTCGCCAAGCTTCAGGACAGCGTCTCGAAAGAAGAGGAGCGGCGCGTGCTCGCCGGACTCTATGAAGAGCAAGGCAAGAAGCGAATCTCGGAGGGTCGGCAAGATGAAGCCGAAGCCAGCTTCCGCCGCGCGATCGACCTCGATCCCCTCAACCCCGTCTACCCCGCCGACCTCGCCCTCCTTTTCGGCCTTGCCGCTCGCGACGCCGACAACGACCGCGCCGCCCAGATCCAACTCTGGCGCGAGTCGTGCAGCCACTGGCTAAAGGCCCTTTCGCTGGAGGGCAAAGTCGAGTTCCGCACCGCCTACGCCCAATCCGCGACCGATGCCGCGATCTCGGCGTGCGAACTCATGACCGACCCTAAACTCCGCGCCGATGGCCTTGCCTTCCTGGCCGATGTCCGCCGCCAAATGCCCGCAGGCTCCCGCACCCTCGACCAACTCGACCGCGCCGCCGCCGCCTTGCGCGGAGAATGACGAAGGGGAATGAACCCTGCGGTTGCGAACCGACACGAACCCATAGGAGAACACCTATGAAAGCATTTCTTTGGCTCGTCGTTGGACTACTGATGATCGGTTGCGCTTCGGAGACGAAGACAACACAAGCAGGGGGTAAGGAACTTCGAAGGGTCAAGGACCAGCCGGAGTACGCGCTTGCCGAACCGATCAGCTATCGCAATGTCACCGTCATCCCTGTTGTCAGCACGAAGAAGATCGACCAGGATGTCGATTACGCCAGCCTCGAGGAGGCGAAGAAGAACGGATGGGTCGAGATCATTGAGAAGCCGGGGGACGAGGAGGTGAACAGCCTTCGCGTCCGCAACCTTGGCCCCAAGCCGATCCTCTTGCTCGCCGGCCAACTGCTGATCGGCGGTAAACAGGACCGCATCGTCGGCAAAGACACCGTTGTTCCCGTGGGCGAGACGATTGAGGTGCCGGTCTACTGCGTTGAACACGGCCGATGGCAGGGCGACACTCACAAGTTCGAGTACCAAAACCAGGTCGTGCCCAAGAAGGTCAAAGACGCGGCGATGTTTGGTCGCCAAGAAGAAGTGTGGAGCCGGGTTGGCGAGGTCAATGAGGAGGCGAAAGCAGATTCGTCTACCTCGACAGTGATGGCTGGATTAGAGGCACCTGAAGTCCGCGCCAAAATCGACGAAGGATACGCAGACCTCGCGGCGAAGCTTAGGGAGATCGATGGCTGTGTCGGCGTCATCTACGCGATTAACGGTCGCATCGAGACGCTTGAGCTATTCGGGGGTGAGAGCCTTTGGAAGTCGTCAATGGAGGGCATCGTGCGAGGGATCGTCGCCACCGGCGCAACGGTCACATCTGGGAAGAGCGAATCGGTCAGCCTCGACGATGCCGAGGCTTTTCTCACCAAGGTCCTCACGTCTGAGCGCTCGCTTGCGGCAAGAAACGGCGGTCAAGCCGCTCGGGCTTCAAATGATCCGCGACTCCTCTCCGTGGATTCGGACGGCGTGAAGGGCCAAGAGATGCTGATGGAAGCTCCAGCGGCCTCAGCTAAGGCAGCAGATCGCCAGGTGCTCCACGGCACCTATAACAACTCAGACTCCAAGTAAAATTAAAGCTATGAAGTGCATTCCTTGGCTAACTCTGATTGCGATTTCGGTGGTTCTGGTCGGTTGCGGTGGTCCTCCAAAGGACGACACGAAGTCCCTTGAAGAGCCGACGACCGGTTCCACCGAGCCCAAGAAGGACGATACGGCGAAGAAGGATGACGAAAAGAAGGACGCGGCACCCTCAACCGGAACCGAGAAGGTCAAGATCGAGGACATCAAGGTCGGCACCGGTCCGGCTGCCGCAGAGGGTGACCTCCTTCTCGTCACCTACACCGGAAAGCTCACCGACGGCAAAATGTTCGACTCGAACGACAAGCCGGAGGGCGATCCGTTTGCCCTCGTCCTCGGGGCTGGCATGGTGATCAAGGGCTGGGAGGATGGACTTCTCGGCATGAAGAAAGGGGGCGAGCGCAAACTCAATATCCCCTACATGCTCGCCTACGGTGAAGCAGGCTCTCCCCCGTCCATTCCCGGCAAAGCCGATCTCGTTTTCGATGTCAAGCTGCTTGGAATCGTCCGCAAGGGTGAGGAAGGCGTCTACGACAAGAAGGACATCAAAGTGGGTTCTGGCCCCGAAGTCAAGGCCGGCGATCGGGTCTCCGTCCATTACACGGGCAAGCTCCTCAATGGCAAGAAGTTCGACAGTTCCCGCGACCGTGGTACCCCGTTTGAGTTCACCGTAGGCAACAAAGAAGTCATCGCGGGTTGGGATGCGGGAATCCTCGGCATGAAGAAAGGCGGCATCCGCCAGTTGACCATTCCTCCTGCAATCGCCTATGGAGCCCAAGGCAGCGGTTCGATAGGCCCGAATCAGGTGCTTGATTTCGAGATCGAACTGATGAAGATCAACGGGAAGTAGGACTTCGCTGTATCGCAGACGAACCCCGAGTTGAAATGGCGCGGCTGGTCCCCCTCCATGAGGCGGACCGGTCGTTCGACATTGCGTTTTGGCAAGCCCAAACGAGCGAGGCACGCTTCTTGGCTGCCTGTGAACTGGTGGAGCATTTCCTTGTCCGGACCGGGCGCAGCGACGAACTGAGAATGCAGAAATCCATCGCGGGGTTTCGACCCGCGACTACAACCGAATCGGAAACGTCCCCGGATACAGGATCACGAACCACACGGACAGCGCGAACACGCACGCCCAGAATCCCGCGATAACCAGCGGATAGCGCAGGACGCACCGCGACTCCTTCTGGCCTGCCACGTAAGCCAAAACGAAGAACACACACGCCAGCAACGAGATCACGGGCAGGGCAAAACGCCCCGTCAAGAGCACCAACGTGCCTGCTTTGCAGAACGTAAATGCAAGGCCTTCGAGCTTCGCGGCAGATGAACGGGGCTCCATACTGCGGATGCTACCGGATGGTGCCCGGGGTGGGACTCGAACCCACATGACCTCGCGATCAACGGATTTTAAGTCCGCTGCGTCTACCATTCCGCCACCCGGGCCTCGCAACATCATACCAAGGGGCGGCCTTCGGAGCGCGGACTTCAGTCCGCCTCTGGGTTGAGGACTTCAGTCCGAAGAGCGAACCAGCATGGAGCCTTTCAAGCAG
>JAIBBE010000033.1 GCA_019694835.1 Fimbriimonadaceae bacterium
TAAGCCTCTTTTTCTTGCGGCCATTTCTCGCTACATGAGCCTTCATTGACCCTTGCCGAGCCCCGTCGCGAAGTATCCTCTAGGTACAGGCGGCTCCGGCTACATGGGCAACCGAAGGGCCGAAGCAACCCCTCAATAGGTGAGAACTTGAGTCTCTTCAACAGGGCGTCTTGCCCTTCGCGGTTGACGCCGAAAGAGGTGAAGTTTCGATGATTCGCGTAACGGGCATCCTTCAAGCCTTTGGGCTATTCTTTGGAATCTCGAGCATCGCTGTGGTCACGCTAGTCGTCCCCAATGAGATTCAACAGCCCGGAACCCAGCCGCAGCAGGTCTCCAACCTTGAGTCGCCTGATCGTTGCGACAACTGCCACGGTGGATACGACCCTTCTGTCGAGCCCGCCCATAACTGGCGTGGCAGCATGATGGCCAATGCGGGCCGCGATCCCATCTTTTGGGCGACTCTCGCCGTAGCCGAAAAAGACGTGGGCGGAGTCGGTGACCTTTGCCTGCGCTGCCACTCCACAAGCGGATGGCTGGCAGGGAACGCGGTACCGTCCGATGGCTCTGGGCTCTTGGCTGGCGACTCCGATGGCGTTGATTGTGACACGTGCCATAAGATGACGAACCCCAACAACCGAGAGCACCTCGGCACGATGACAGAGCCGTTCATTGCCAATGATCGCCAAACTCCGGCCACTGGCTTCTACGGTACCGGCATGCTGTCCATCTGGTCAGGCGCCCACAAGTTAGGGCCTTACACAAACCCCGAAGCTCGACATCAGTTCCTGGCATCGTCGTTCCACAGGTCCGTTGATTTCTGTGGCTCGTGCCATGACGTTTCAAACCCTCTCGTCGGCGATCTCGCTCATAACAGCGGTAAGCAACCGACCGGTGATCCGGTAGCCCATAGTGGCACTCCTGGAGGCCCTTTGAGCGAGAAGGCTTCTTTCAGAAACTTTCCGTTTATGTACGGAGTGGTGGAGCGAACATTCAGTGAGTTCAAGGCCGGTGCGCTATCTCGAACCTTGGTGTCTCAGTATTCAACCCTGCCCTCCGATCTTCGCGAGGGAGCCATTCGAATGGCTTATGAATCAGCACAAGCAGCTGGAAGAGGCGGTAACTATGAAGATAACAGTCCTCGCTACTTCAGTTGTCAAACTTGCCACGTGCGACCAGTGACGGGAAAGGGCTGCAACAAAGCAGGCGTCCCGACTCGCACCGACTTGCCCCTTCATGATATGACCGGCGGCAGCTCTTGGACCGCTGATGCGATTCTCTTCCAGAACCAGCAAGGCACACTCCGGCTCGGCGGAGGGCTCACTGCCGGTCAAATCAGCGCGATCACCGCAGGCAAGGACAGGGCTGAAGCCCAACTCGAAATGGCCGCGGGAATCGAAGTGGTTGGGAACAAAGTCAAAGTAATCAACCGCACCGGTCATAAGCTGATCTCGGGATATCCCGAAGGTCGCAGGATGTGGCTCAACATGAAGTGGTACGACGCCCTCGGTAGTCTCATCCGCGAAGATGGCAAGTACGGGCCGATCATGGCCCGCGTCAACGGGCAGATGGCTCCTGTTGACACTTTGCTCGACCTCGACGATCCGAATACAAAGGTGTATGAAGCGCACTACGGCATAACCCAGGAGTGGGCAGCACAACTGGTCGGCATTGGTATCCCGCCTGATCTGGCCCTCACGTTCGACCGCATTACTGGAGATGCTGAGTTGACCCTTGGTGAGCTCGCAGCTATGCCTAATGGAACGGTAGTGGAGACCTTCCACTTCGTTTTGAACAATACTGTTGTCAAAGACAATCGCATTCCGCCTTATGGTATGACCTATGAGGAAGCACGCAAGCGCAATGCGCTACCCGTGCCCGCCACTCAATATGGCGCTCCGACCGGTAACCAGGCTTACCGTTACTGGGATGAAGTCGACCTTCTCCCACCACCGGGCGCGATTCGTGCTGATGTTTCCCTGCTCTATCAAACAACGAGTTGGGAGTACATTCAGTTCTTGAACCTGGCAAATGAGGGGACGACAGCGTTCCTTGCCAATGAGGGGCGTAACCTCCTTGATGCCTGGCTGGGAACAGGTATGTCTCCTCCCGTAACGATGGCGTCGACGACTTGGACAGGTCGGGTGATCACGGGTAGTGTGGACCTAAACGACTACGAGGGCTCACTGACTTTGCCCCAGGTGGTGTTTGAGATTCGAAACGTTGGTGGTTCGGCCAGCCTTGAGACGATCACCTCCTATCTCGCGCCAGTCGGAGAGTACGTGCTGAGCACCGGACTGCCCGCCGGAACCTATGATATTGCCTGTAAGCCGAGCCACTGGCTCCGTCAGAAGCGGGGTTCGGTCACCATCTCAGCAAACGGCGCGGTCAACGTGGACTTCACCTGTGTCAATGGTGACTGCGACGGGGACAACGAAGTGGGGATCGGCGACTACGCCATGGTGTCGGGGGCTTACAACACCGCGCCCGGCGACGCCACCTGGAATCCAAGCGCGGACCTTAATGGCGACGAAGCGGTTGACATCGCCGATTACGCAATCCTGTCGGCCCATTACGGCGAAGTTGGCGACGAGTAACGCCTTCGCTTCCGGCTACACTGAGGCATGCTCACCAGCATCCTCAGTGTAGTTTGGTTTCAGCCCCCGGCATTCGTCGATCGAACGTTGGCCCTTGGCCTCTCGTTAGGTGCCGATGCGGCGTGTTGGGTCGACGTTAACAATGATGGATGGGTGGACCTCTTTGCTGGGGGATTCGTCTGGAGGAGCAAAGCTGGCAAAACTTTCGCGAAGGGTGAGGCGGTCGGTAACGTGGTCGGTGCGGACTTCGACAGCGATGGTTTTGTCGATCTGTTCTCATGGTCGAGTCTTAAGCTTTGGCGCAATGAGAAAGGGAAGAGCTTTGTCGAGTTTGGCTTACCCGCATTGCCGAAATCCGTGTCCCGTGGAGCGTGTTGGGGAGATTTTAATCGCGATGGGTTTGTTGATCTCTATGTCGGCGGATACGAAGACTGGGACGCCGGAATCACCTATCCGAGCATAATTCTCATGAATGAGAAAGGCAAGAGATTCAAACTTGCCTGGACGGATGACAAGTACCGAACGCGCGGCGTCACCGCCTGTGACTTCGATCAAGATCACGATCTGGACATCTACGTTTCAAACTACCGTCTTCAACCGAACCAACTCTGGCTTAATGATGGCAAGGGTGTCTTTCGGGATGCCGCCGCTGAGTATGGAGTCGTTGCGACCTCGCCGGGATTTGACGGGGGACATTCGATCGGAGCTTCATGGGGAGACTTTAATGGCGATGGCTATTTCGATCTCTTCGCCGGGAATTTCGCCCATGTTGATTCGCGAGGCGATCAGCCCAAGTCGCGGTTCCTCAGGAACTTGGGACCGAGTAGGGGATTCAAATTCGAAGACCTTGGGACCTGCGGTGTCTTCTACCAGGAATCCTATGCGTCGCCCTCCGCCGGCGACTTCAACAATGATGGCAATCTTGACCTTTTCTTCACGACCGTCTATCCCGTCGCCTCGTTCAATAAACCCAACCATCCGGTGCTCTTTCAAAACATGGGAGGCTTCAGGTTCGAAGACGTCACAAAAGTATCTGGGTTGGAGAAACTAGGCGCGACCTATCAAGCGGCTTGGGCCGACTTCGATAATGACGGCGATCTTGATCTCGTTACAGACGGAAAGCTGTTTGTCAATCAAGGCAATAGTCATCAATGGCTTGAAGTCCATCTGATGGGTGACGGCAAGCGTCTCGATCGAAATGCGATCGGGTCTCAAGTGCGGGTGAAGCTTAAGGACCGTACCCTGGTTCGCCAAGTCGAGGCCGGTACGGGCGAAGGGAATCAGAACGACTTAGAACTTCACTTTGGACTGGGTGCCGAGAGAGGTCCGGTTACGGTTGAGGTTACATGGGTGGACGGAAAGGTGAAACGAATGCGAGGCGTGAAAACGAATCGGCGCTTAGACATTAAGTATCCGTGAAAGCTTGCAGCGCGGCCAGCCATGCAAGGTTGGAGGCATAGGAAAGTGCGATCTTCACAAATCATACTGGAACCCATGAAGAGCTACTTCGTCTGGGCACTGCTTTCGGCGCTGTTCGCGGGAGTTACGGCGATCCTCGCCAAGAAGGGCGTCGAGCATGTGCCGCCAAACCTCGCCGTGGCCGTCAGAGTAGGCGTCGTCGTGGTTTTCGCGACCGCTATCGCGATCGCGACGAAGCAAACGAAGATCGCTGATGTCGACTCGCGGGCGTGGATGTTCCTCGTGGCGTCCGGGATCGCGACCGGCCTTTCCTGGCTCTGCTACTTCCGAGCGCTGTCCGAAGGACCGGTGTCGCAAGTCGCACCCATCGACAAACTCAGCTTCGTCATCGCCATGGTCCTCGGTTTCGTGATCTTGAAAGAGAAGGTCACCGTGAACCTGGTCGCGGGGGCGGCGTTGATCGTATCTGGAGTTCTCCTGACCCTGCGATGACCCACCATAATGGCCCCATGCGACGCCTCGTCCTGCTTTGTTTGATCCTCTCGGTTTCGGTTGTCCACGCGGAGAAGTGGTCGTTCGTCGTCGCGGGCGACGGGCGCTCCGATCCGCGCAATGTAAGGCCCGAGGATCGGGATGGGGTGAATACGTTGATCACGGGAGAGATCCGAGACGCGGTTTTACGCGAGAAGGCCAAATTCCTCATGTGGACCGGCGACCTCTGCCTCGGCTCGAAGGAAGAGGCCGTTTTCGAGAAGCAGCTTCTCACGTGGCGCGAGATCATGATGCCGCTCTACGACCGGAAGATCCCCGTGCTCGCCTGCCGCGGCAACCACGAAAGCAACTCGGCGAACAGCGAGGCGGTTTGGAACAGGGTCTTCTCCGGTCGCTTTGCCATGCCCCACAACGGTCCCGCGACCGAGAAAAACCTGAGCTTCTTCTATGGCAAAGGGAGTGTGCTGGCGATCGGCTTGGACCAGTACATCTTTGGCAAGGAAGCAATCAACCAGCCCTGGCTCGACAAGGTTCTGAAGAAGTACCCGAAGCGATTCATCTTCCCCATGGGACACGAGCCAGCCTTTATGGACGGCAGCCACAAGGACACCATGGACGCTCATCCGGAGCAGCGGAACGCGTTCTGGAACAGCCTGATCAAGGCGGGCACGCGCGTTTTCTTCTGCGGCCACGATCACCTGTACGACCACATGACCGTCACCCGCGACGCTCCTAACCCGGGCCCAACCCTTCACCAGATCGTGGCGGGAACTGCGGGCGCCCCGTTCTACAAGAAAGGCGATTACACGGGCAACAACGCGGGTTGGAGCCTGAAGCGCGTCCACCACATCGACAACACGTACGGCTATGTCCTCGTGCAGATTAGCGGAAAAACGGCGACGATCACGTTCAAAGGCCGAACCTCACCAGGTCACTACGTGGCTATGGACTCGTTTAGCTATTCGACACGGTAGCACTGCTGCCTTGATATAAGTACCGCTGGCGTCCCGCCGGCATCACGGAAGCCTTTCGCAAGGGAGGGGCCGGCGGGACGCCAGCGGTACATCTGATCAGCCCCCTCGCTTCGCAAGAGGGGAAGAGAAGCTAGGCGTTGGCCTTTTCCTTCTTCTCGACTTCGGGCTTCTTGCCTTCGATCGGCCGCACATCCTTCGGATGCTGCAGGGCGATCTTGTGGACCTTCACCTGCTGGGCTTCAGCCCGCGGGATCTGGATCAACACGACGCCGTTTTGGAATGTCGCGACCGCCTTTTCAGGCAGATAGCCTTCGGGCAAGCGCACGGATCGTGTGAATTGGCCGTAACGGTTCTCGCGTCGATAGACTTTCGGCTCGTTCGTCTCCCACTCAGCGCGTGTTTCTCCGCGGATCGTGAGGACGTTCTTCTCGGCCGTTACTTCGACGTCTTCGGGGTTGATTCCCGGGAGAGAGGCGCGCACGTACAGCGCGTTGTCCTTCTCGAAAATGTCCATTGGGACGGGATGGGTTGCGGCCATCATTGCGTCACCCCAAAGGGTCTCAAAGGTCCGCTCCATCGACTGGATCATGTTGTCGAACTCACCGTATGGATTGCGGCGAATCAACGTGTTCATCACTCCACCTCCAAAATTAGGTTCGATTTGAGGAGCCATTTTTCTCTCGGCTCCTACTTATTCTAACGAAATTCGCTGCTCGTCGGTTCCCGCCGGACATACTGCAGGAGTGACAATCGAAGCGGTTCTTCTGACGGGTGGCGCGAGTTCGAGAATGGGTGCGGACAAGGCCCAGTTAGAGGTTGATGGCGTCCCCCTGGCAAGGAGGATCGCAGGTCAAATCAGTGCGCTCGGAATTCCTGTGACCGTCCTGGGTAACCAGCCCTTGCCGGAACACAAGTTCCTCGCTGACGCAGCACAGTACGAGGGGCCGCTGATCGCCCTTTCCCGGTTCACTCCCGAGCGTGAATTGATCTTCGTCGTCTCGTGCGATCTGGTTCGTTTCGATGCCCGGCTCGTGGGTCTGTTGTCGGGTGGCATTGGGCAGAGCGAGGCGGCGATTCCGGTGGTCGCGGCGAGGCTGCAACCTCTCTGCGCTCTCTACCGTCGGGAGCCGTGGGCGAAGTTGGCCGAGACGGTAGCGTGTGGAAAGCGATCGATCATGGCTTGGATCGAGCGCCTCGATGTTCGAGAGTTGAACGAGGGCGAATTCATGGACCTCGATCCTCGCTGTGTGCTCGGCGCAAACACTCCCGGTGAGTACGCGCAGGCATTGCGGGAGCAATACTAGGAGACTCCGCGTAGACAGGAGCATGACGTTGGCTCTGCTTTCTGCCCTCGTGGTCCTTGGCCAGGCTCAGCTCGTTTCTTCGGTCAACGCGTTTCAGGCTGGCAAGCCGTTCACGGTCGCGATTCGGCTGACTATGGATGAGGGCTATCACGGTTACTGGCTCAACCCAGGAGACTCGGGCTTGGCGCCGGTCGTGAACTGGAAACTGCCGAAGGGCTGGAAGGCCTCGGCCCCGGAGTTTCCGGTACCAGAGCGGATCGCATGGGCGGGCACGACTATCTTCGGGTACGAGCATCCAACCCTGCTCTTGGTCGAACTTACGCCTCCTCATGGCGCGAGGTCACTCCTTCTAACCGCCGACCTGAGCTGGATGGTATGCAAGGACGATTGTGTGCCTGTCGACAGCGCTCTGAAACTCTACTTGCGCGCGGCGAAGAAGCCCGAACTCAACCGAACTTGGGCGACCAGGATACGGAATCAGCTAGCTGAGCGACCGACGCGGCTGGCATCCCCCGCCAGCGCGATATTCAAGGTGGATGAAATCCACCTGACGATCGGATCCCGAGGACTGCCGGCGGGAGGAGTGATTGACTTCTTTCCTCGCACAACGGGCGTCGCCGACCCCAAGGAGCCAGTCGCCGTGGAACGCGCCGAGGAGCAAACCACCCTCAAGCTCAAGCTGCCTCCATACTCCAGTAAGCGGCCCGTCCGGCTGAGCGGCCTGCTCAAGTGGTCGGGCGATGGGGGCACCAAAGGCTATTGGATCGACGTACCGATTAGCAGCGAATAGACTCAGAGGGCTCCATGAAGACTGCGATCATTCGGAGAGGTTGTCCATGACGGAGTTGACGGGCCAAAAGACGGCCGAGCCGAAGGCGCGGTGCCAAAGTCCTCCCTAGTGGAAGTAGCTCGCGCCATTAATGTCGATGACCACGCCGCTAAGATAGGCCGCCTCATCAGAAAGGAGAAAGGCGGCCGTGGCGGCACAGTCGCTCGGTGATGCCATCCGCCCCAAAGGGATGTCTTTGAGAATGGTGGGAAGCCGGTCGGACATCCCTGAACGCGCCATCGCAGTGTCGACCCAGCCGGGTGCCAGGCCGAAGAGTTGGATGTTGCGCGGCGCGAGTTCGACGCTCAATGAGCGGGTGAGGTTGATGAGAGCAGCCTTCGACGCTGCATAGAGCGCTGCACCCGGCTCACCCCGGAATCCGACCCGGCTCGCGACATTGAGGATCTTGCCGCCCCCCGCAATCGCAAACGACTTGCAGGCGGCCCGAATCAGCTTGAGGGGCGATTCAAAATTGACCGAAAGGGTCTTGCGGAGGGTGGCTTCGAATTCCGCGTCACCGGTTTCGACGAAATTCGTCTGCAGGTATACGCCCGCGTTGTTGACGACAGCGTGGATGGGACCATCGGCCAAGGCATCGGCAAACAGCCTTTCTGCCGCCGAGGGGTCTGCGAGGTTGGCTCGGTAACAGCCCTTGACCGCGTCGCCCAACTCGGCGACCATTTTCTCGGCTTCGCCGCGTTGCTCGACATAATGCAAAGCCACCGCCCAACCCTCGTGGGCGAGGCGCAGGGCGATGGCTTTGCCGATCCCCCGGGAGGAGCCGGTGACAAGAACGCGCTTTGGCGGCTGCATCCGCTGATTGTATCGCGATCAGTCGACTTTGAACAGGTCGTCGCCCAATCCGGCGTTGATTTTCAGATTCTCATACTGCATCACGCCCGCGACCTTGTTGTCGGCGTTCTTCACGGTGACCTTCGACGGGAACCACACGCCATTGACCTGCTTCGGGTTCTCGTACAGGAATGTCGCCATCAAGCGTCCGTCGAGCTGCGAGTACCATTCGCGCTTCGTGGTGATGCCCTTCTTCGCGTCCACCCAGATTCGGTTGCGGCTGTCATCGTCCAGGTTCTTGAAGTAGGTGAGGTCGAAGACCGGCTCCGAGGTTTGGCGGTCGTTTCGGATGAACTTGGCCTGAAACAGGTCCTTGAAGAGCGCTGGCGAGAGAATCCCGAAATCGAGCCACGTTTGGCGCTGGCCAGGCTTCTTGGAGACGTCGGTGGGAATGTTGAGTCCGCTGCGTGGCACCCGGACCATCCGCTTCCCGCCGTTCAGGATGAACTGGATGACGGTGTCGTCTTCCTTTCCGTCGATCCGGAGCTTGAGCGGATCCTTGAGCCGGACCAGCCCTGAATTCCCCATAAGCCGATAGGATTGGGCGAAGTCCTTGTTGATTTTCCGAAGCTCGGCTTGATTGGCTGACACGGCTCGGGCGTTGAAGGTCGCGTCCTTTAAGGTGTCTTGCCAAAAGTCGCTGATCTTGGCGTCCATTCCGGCGACGAGCAGGGAGGCGGCGAGGATGGTCATGGTGTTATTTTGGCGTCTTACCCGTTTGGGCGTACGCTGGCTCCCCTCTCCTGCGCCCTCTTGCTGTGGCCGTCCTCCGATTCGGCGGCGGAGGAGAGGGGTTGGGGGAGAGGTCTCTTGGATGAACTTCCGATCATAGCCGCCCGGAATGACGCGGCTTCAGCTTTGAAAGTGACGTCTACTGGCCCCCGTCGTTTCGCCCACCTCAGGTCCAAGAGCCTGTTCGATGCGCCTTTAGCCCCAAAATCTCACCGGGTTTGGATCGAATCGCCCTTGAAATCGGTCAACCCAGTAAGGCTCCGCCGTACAACCTGCCAAAATTCAAGCTTGGCGATGAAGCCATAGGAAAGAAGATGACGATGATGTTCAGAAAACTCTACTGGGTGACCGAATCGGTCGACGAACTTGGCCACTCCCACGTGACGGGCGTTTTTACCTCGATCCCCGACCTCATCGAAAAGGGACTTACCCACGAGATCGGTGCCCAAACGCTCCGACTCTCTCTCCTTAAGCTTGACTGCGAAAACGGCTGTTTCGGGACCTGGTCTTCACCGACGTTTGCCGGTATCGGGGAGAAGCTCACCGACTTCGTGAACACGGGCGAATTCACCTTCGACGAGTGCCGCGACTTGGTCGACGCGCTGCGCAAGTTCAACCTCGCCGCCGTTTCCTAAAAACCCAGAGACGGCTGAAGGCCCGATGGCTGATCATCGGCGAGGCATGCTTCCAATTCGCTGGCGCTTCCGATGGCGGTTGCACCTTTGGCGATCAATGCGTGATTGCCTTCGGGCACGTCGTCGCCCTCGCGAACAAGGACCGGCCCGAGGTTCATGGACAAGGCTTCAACCGCTCCAGCCCATGTGCCGCCTTCGCCTTTGGCAGAGGCGACGACAACGGTGGCCTTAGCATGGGCATAGATCAGTTTATTGCGCGACATCGCGTTGGCGACATTGAATCCCGCACTGGGTGCGAATGGCGATGCCAAACAGGCTCGCCCCTCATCGAGAGCCTCCGCCAAGGCCGGACTCTTCATGCCCCGCGCGAGTGAGTCGGCCATGTAAGCCACCGTCGAACCTCCCGCCCTGACCGCCGCGAGCATGGCCAAGCTGTCCACACCTCTTGCGCCCCCACTCACGATCCCGAAGTCCAGGGTGACCGACTGCTCCGCGATTGCCTCGGCGAACTCGGTACCCGCATCGTCCACATCACGAGACCCCACGACTCCGATGCAAGCCTTCTGAAGGAGTTCCAGATTTCCTCCGGCGAAGAGTAGGGGCGGAGCCTTGGTTCCTAACCTTTCGGTTAAGCGGGCCGGATAGTTCTCGTCAAAGGAACTGACGGCTTGTATTCCGGTGCTTTCCAGCTTCTCAAGAGCCTCCGCGAAGCTGTCCAAGGCATCGAGTCGCGCGACGACGGCGGATGCGTCGGCTGGGGACAGCGCGTTTACTGCGAATTCTCGTAGCTCTTCAGCCTCACACCCATCCCCGATTTCTGGGGCGAGCAATCGCCATACTTTGATGCCGACGGCCGGCATGTCCGCGAGCAAATGTGACGTCAACGCGACTGTCAGGAGCGTTCTCATGCATCACCCCGAGACCGGGCTGTCGCGAGGGCAAACGGGACGATGGCGGGTACGCCCGCTTGTCGCAGACGACTTCCAACAGCCGTCAACGTCCAGCCGGAGTCGATGACATCGTCGACCAGTAGGCAGGTTCCGGTGCGAACAAGCTGAGGGTCGACGGCGAAGGCCGACCATGCATTTTGGAATTGGCGAGTGGAATTCTGCATCTCTTTCTGGGGCTGCCGATCCTCGGCCTTGATCACACATTCTACTGCGGGCAACCCGAGCCCGGCGGCGAGCCTCCGGGCGAAGTCCGGAAGCAGTTCGGGGTGCCTCAAACTCGGAATCCACGCCACCCAGTCTGGGCGCATGTCGAGTCCGCGTATCGCATCGACGCTGGCCGGCACAAGTTCATCCGCATAGCGGCCCGTTCGATATTTGCCTTCGCGCACGAACCTGCCCCAGCCCGCATCGCCATACGAACTCAGCGCAACGCCGGGTTCGAGGCGCTCCGATTCGGGGATCTTCTTTCGACCTTCGGCGAGGAAACCAGCCGGATACATCAAGTGAGGGGTGATCCTTTGGACGTGACGCTGCAGGAACTTCATCGCCGCCAACACCAACTCGTGGGGAATCTTCGGCTCAGGCAAAGCCGCGCATCGATCGCATTGGCCGCAGGGACGGGGTTCTGGATCGTCCAGGGCACGAGCCAGGAACTCCATTCGACAGGTCGAAAGTCGACCGTATTCGCGCATGTGCTCGGCCTCGCTTCGGCGGGCCGCCATGATTTCTTCCGAACGCAGCGAACTGTAGTGCCAGTCGGGATTGACGAAGACGTACTCGCGACCTTCCCGCCGTAAAGCCCCGCTGACCTCCATGAGTTTGAGCGCCTTCTCAACCTGGGCGCGACGAAAATTGGTGTGGGACGTGATGGCATCGATTGAGCTTAGAGATCTCCTCGCGAGAATCTCCCGCACTTCTTCGAAAACCTCGGCACCGGGGAAGGCGCTTGAGATGAAGTGCTCGACGATATCATCGTCCTCGGCCCCTTCCAGCAGGACGACCTCCGCCCGCGCTAGGGCGCGTCCCGCGCGGCCAATCTGCTGGTAGTAGGCGATCACCGAACCGGGCCGCTGGAAGTGGATCACGAAGGCGACGTCCGGCTTGTCGTAGCCCATCCCCAATGCGGTCGTCGCGCTGAGGACCTTGATTTCGTTGTTGAGGAAGCGGGTTTCGAGGCTGACGCGATCTTCATGCGTCAAGTCGGCGTGGTAGGACTCGGCCGCTATGCCGTTCGCGGACAGCCATTCGGCGACTCGTTGGGCATCGGTGACAGTGAGCGAATAGACGATGCCGGTGCCGGGAATTCGAGGGACGTACTTGGCGAGGAAGGCCAGCCGTTCTGCTTGATCGGCCAACGCAACGACGCGGAGGCGCAGGGACTCCCGAGTCAAGCTGCCCCGAGAGATCGTGAGACCCTCGCCAAGCTGCTCACGGATGTCCTCCACGACCCGGTCGTTTGCGGTCGCTGTCGTGGCGAGGACCGAGGTTGTGGGCGGCAGTCTCCGTACCGTTTCGACGATGCGCCGATAGTCCGGTCGAAAGTCGTGTCCCCAGTCCGAAATGCAGTGGGCCTCGTCGATCACGAGCAGCCCGCACGTTTGTTCGAGCGTTGGCAGCAGATCCTGGGCAAATTCCGGATTGCCGAGCCGCTCGGGCGAGACCAAGAGGACATCGAGGTTGTTGGCCTTAACCGAACGGTGAAGATCGGGCCAGTCGTCGCGGTTGGTGCTGTCGATCGAAGCCGCACGAAGCCCAAGCCTCATCGCCATTTCGCGCTGGTTACGCATGAGGGCGAGGAGGGGACTGACAATGAGGGTCAGCCCGCGCCCAGCATCGCGGTGAAGGCGGCTGGCGATGAAGTAAACCAGGCTCTTCCCCCATCCCGTGCGTTGGACGACGAGGAGTCGGCCGCCCGGTCGGGCCGCGTGGAGAATGGCTTCAAGCTGGCCTGGATGGAAGGTTGCATCCGGTCCGAGTGTTGCAGCCAGCGCTCGTCGGGCGGCGTCCTCCATGCCTTGTTATGCACGGTCTGCGCCGCCTGGCGCAAGGGATCTTTAGACTTTCACCAAGGCGACGGTCGAATAGGGATCGGGAACGTCCCACCCCTTTTCCCTTGCGGTTTCGATCCAGCCTTCTAGGGCCTGGCGAACATTGACGAGTGCCTCCTCCCGGGTCGCTCCCTGGCTTCCGCATCCCGGCAGATCGGGCACCCATGCCGAGTAGCCTTGCCCCTCTGCGAATTCGATTACAACCGGATATTCCATTCTTCTAACTAATCCAAGTCAGCGAGTTTCAGTATCCTCGTCAAGAGGTGCCGGTTGACATCGCCGGTGTGCATTGGAACAGTTATGAGAATGCCCGGCCGATCCGCATGCACACATTGAGCGTGTGAACCTCGCTGGCGATCAAGCCGCCATCCGCTAGCTTCGAGTTTTCGCAAAGCGCGCGCGACGTCACGTTCACCAGTCTACCGCTGAGAAGAACTAGGACCGATGCCTTCCACCGCCGACAGCTCCGCGATCTTCGCCGCGAAATCCTCGCGAGCGATGCCGAACAAGCGCGGCTTGATCCCGTACTTTCTCGCCTCCCGCGCCACTGCAGCTTGGATGACCGCTGTTCCAGCGATGCCAAAGCAAAGCAGGCTGCCGAGTGCGGCGACGATGGACACCCAAATCGCCTCTCCCTGCTTTCCACCTCGACAATCCGTAATCACCCGGGTTATTGCCCGAGCGAGACTGTAGTTCATCAGCAGGGTACCCATTAGAAAGATGACTTCCCAAATGGGGAAGCGATCACCTGAATAAACCGGCAAGAACATTATCCCGAGCGCACATCCGATCGTACTTGGAATCAGCCAACACGCCCGTTGGTATGCCTGCTGAAGGGCGACAAGTTCTGCAGCTTTGCCATAAGCGGCTCTTCGCGGATACGGGCTCTTGCCGGTCGGAAGGGGTGGGATGTTCAGTTTACGGCTGTCCTTGTCGCCTCAGCTCCTCGATCTTCGCGGCCATTGCAGCGGCAGGAATGCCGAAGAATCCGGGCTTAATGCCGTACCTGCGGATTTCGTTGGTGATCGGTGACTGGAGGATCGCAGTGCCGACCAGTCCCCAGCAGAGCAGGCTCCCAAGCGCGGCAAGGACGGCTAGGCCAACCGAGTAGCCGGCTCCTTTGCCTCGGCAGTCCGCGAGGATCTTCGTTGAACGAAATGCGATGAAAGAGTTGGCGATCACAACGAGGCAGAGCGCGGCCACGACGGTGCCACCTTCTGGAAGTTGAGCGCCGAGGCCCGAAGCCTCAATCGCAAACGCACTCATGAAGGCGACGACGAGCGACGTGGGGATCAGGAAGTACGCCCCGACGTAGGCTTTCTGCAAATACATGAGTTTCGTCGCACTGCCATACAGAGGTGCGCGCGGGTAGGGGCTATGGCCAACAGGCGGAGGCGGTTGCATAGTCGAATCATATCCGTGTCACGCAAGAAACAGCAATAGGTTGGGTGCAGATTTGTGCGGATCGGACAGATCGGACTCATCGGACCAATTTGTCCGATCTGTCCGATCTGTCTGATCCCAACGAGCAGCCTCTTGTGGTAACGTCCACCCATGGGAGACGACCGTCCCCTCATCCCTCCTCACGGTGGCTATCGTGATCTGAAGGCCTTCCAACTCGCCGTCATCATCCACGACGGTACCGTCGTGTTCACCAAGCGATTCGTTGACCCGCGTTCGCGGACCGTTGACCAAATGGTCCAGGCAGCGCGAAGCGGCAAGCAGAACATCGCCGAAGGTAGCCAGGCTTCCGCCGCTTCTAAGAAAACTGAACTTAGGCTGACCCAGGTCGCTCGCGCAAGTCTTGAGGAATTGCTCCTCGATTACGAGGACTACTTGCGCCAGAACAGCCTTTCGCTTTGGGAGAAAGACCACCTTAAGTCGGTCTTCATTCGCAAGTTGCAGGGCTCATCCTTCGAGGCCTATCGGGTTTACATCGAGGAGAAGTCGCCCGAGACGGCGGCGAATACCCTCATTTGCCTGATTCATCAGGCCAACTACTTGCTCGACCGCTTGATGAGGTCGCTTGAACAGGAGTTTGTGGAGCAGGGTGGTTTCTCGGAGAAGTTGTACCGCGTGAGGGTCGCGGCGCGAAAGCGAGCAGCGGAGGAGGGGGAATCGGGGAGATCAGACAGATCAGACGAATCAGACAGATAAGTCCGATCCGTCCGACCTGTCCGATTCTCTCCAATCCCCCCCAACCAAAAAACACGCCCTTAACAATCGCACCTGGTATACTCACGCCTACCTGACCGCGAGTCTGCCGTTGCACGGAGTCTCTTGAGGGAGATTGCGTAGAGCGGCCGATGGCGGTGGGGCGGGGCGGAAGCAATTGGCCCCGTAAGCTAGGAGGCTTACCCATATGATTCAAACCCACACCTTCGAGGTTGGGGGGCATACCCTCAGCATCGAGACGGGGCGCGTTGCCAAGCAAGCTGGCGGCGCAGTATTGCTCGGCATGGGCGAAACCGTCGTTCTCGGCGTCGCCACCATGTCCGAAAACCCTCGCGAGGGCATCGACTTCCTTCCTCTCACCTGCGACTACGAAGAGCGCAAGTACTCGGTCGGAAAAATCCCCGGCGGCTTCATCAAGCGCGGCGGCCGGCCCTCCGAGAAAGCGGTTCTCACCAGCCGACTGATCGACCGACCGATCCGACCTCTCTTCCCCAAGGGCCTGCGCAACGATGTCCAAGTCGTCGCCATGCCGTTCGCAGTGGATCAGGAGTGTCCGCCCGACGTGCTGGCCATCTGTGCGGCTGGTGCCGCGCTCGTCTTGTCCGACATACCGTTTAAGGGCGCCGTCGCGGGCGTTCGGGTCGGACGTATCGACGGCAAGTTCATCCTGTTCCCGTCGATCTCGCAGATCAATGAGTCCGACCTCGACCTCGTGGTTGCTGGTCACAAGGGCGCGATCTCCATGGTGGAAGCCGGCGCGACCGAAGTGTCCGAAAAGGACATGGTCGCCGCTCTCAAGTTTGCCCACGACGCCATCAAGGTGATCTGTGCCGAATTCGAGAAGTTCGCCAAGACCGCAGGCAAGAAGAAGCGCGAAACCAAGCTCTTCGTGGTCGACGACAAACTCGTCGACACCATTAAGAAGGCAGAAGACAAGCACCTCCGCGCCGCGATCCTCGACCCCAACAAGGCCGTCCGCGAATCCGCTTTGAACGACCTCGAGAAGGAACTCATCGAGAAGTACAAGGCGAAGTACGAAGGCGACGCCGAGAAGATCGCTCAACTGCCGGAAGCGGTTGACAAGGCGGTGAAGGACACCGTTCGTGCGATGATTCTAAAGGACGAGAAGCGGCCAGACGGTCGCGGTCTCAAGGACATCCGGAAGCTCGAAGCCAATGTGGGCCTGTTGCCCAAGGTGCATGGCTCCGGTCTTTTTACTCGAGGCCAGACTCAGGTCATGACGGTGCTGACGCTCGGCATGCCGGGCGATGCCCAAACCATGGACGGCATCGAGGAAGAGGAGCCGCGACGCTACATGCACTTCTACAACTTCCCGCCGTATTCGGTGGGTGAAGTGCGGCCGATGCGGGGACCCGGACGGCGTGAAATCGGTCACGGTGCCCTCGCCGAACGGGCTCTGCGGGCGGTTATTCCGTTCAATGATCCTGACTTCCCCTACACCTGCCTTCTCATCAGCGAGGTCCTGGAGTCCAATGGCTCGACGTCGATGGCGTCGGTCTGCGGTTCAACGCTGGCGCTGATGGACGCGGGCGTGCCGATCATGGCCCCGGTCGCTGGAATCGCGATGGGCCTCATGTCGGACGGAAAGGTCTTCAAGGTCTTGACCGACATTCAGGGCATGGAAGACTTCTGTGGCGACATGGACTTCAAGGTTGCCGGGACGCGAAAGGGCATCACCGCTCTCCAGCTTGACACCAAGCTTGACGGGATTCCCGATAAGGTGCTTTCGGACGCTTTGGCACAAGCCAAGGACGCTCGTTTCGCGATCCTCGACGTGATCGAAGAGGAAATCCCGACGCCAAGAGCCGAGCTGTCTCCGAATGCTCCGCAGGTGACCACGATCCAGATCAATCCGGAGAAGATCGGTGCTCTCATTGGCCCCGGCGGTGCCAACATTCGCCGCATTACCGCTGAAACCGGAGCCCAGATCGACATCCAGCAGGATGGTCGCGTGCTGATCGCGGCGACCGATGGGCACATCGCGAAGGCAGCGATCGATCAGGTGAAGGCTTCGACCGCCAGCGCCGAACTCGGCGCTGAATTCACGGGTAAGGTGACTCGCCTCATGGGTCGGGGCGCGATGGTCGAGTATCTGCCTGGCAAGGAAGGGCTGGTCCCGACCGAGCATCTGACCACCAAGTCGGTGCGCCGTCCGGACGATGTCGTCAACCTCGGTGACGAACTGAACGTCAAGGTCTTCGAAATCGACGGTATGGGTCGGATCAACCTCACCGCACTCGGTGTGAAGCAGTCGCTGCCCGGCCTGGAGGACAACGAAGGCGCAACGCCTCCTCCGTCACAGGGTGGCGGCGGCGGACGTGATCGTGGCGGCCGAGGCGGTTTCGGACGAGACCGAGGCGGAGATCGGGATCGCGGTGGACGCGACCGAGACCGCGGCGGCGACCGTGGAGATCGTGGCGGACGTGATCGCGATGATCGCGGCCCACGCGGTGGCGGTGACCGGGATCGCGGCGGCGACCGTGATCGCGACCGAGCCGTGGTCAGCGATCGGGAGCCGAAGCGGGAATCTGCCCCCGACGTTCCCGACGACTTCCCGAAGCGCTCGAAAGGCGATAGCGACGAGAACGTGAACGCCCGCTTCCGACCTCGTCGCTAACCCACGCAGACTGGGTGGCCGGGGTGATGAATTGTGCACCCCGGTTCGGCCAATGTTGCGCGGATTCTAGTTTTGCACAGGGAGCTTTTTGGCTGTCCGCAGGGTGATAGCCGGGTGGCATGGGACGACAACAGGCAATAGGTTCCAAAGACCTCACGACTCAGTCCCGTGCAGGAGTTTGCAGCTCACGGGGTTGGGCGGTAGATCAGTGAAGCCTTGGCCCGGCTGGTGTCCGAGGTGTTCACGCAACCCTGCTAAGTTCATAATGGGAGCCACCCTTGGAGATAGCCCTCGTCCTACTGATTCTGTTAGTGGTCTTCCAGCAAGTTGTTGGTGTCCATGCCTATCGGCCACGATCGTCAGAAGTTGATCAATTTGCCCTCGCGAAGGTAGATGAGTTAGCGCGACTTCATCGCCGTGTTGCCATTTGCCTCGTCTCCATGTGGTGTCTCGGCGCTTCTCTCTTCATCTTGGGGGTGCTTGGCCTTTACCTACACTGGTCACCTTTGTTTCGATGGGAACGCATCACGACGCCTATCATTGTTGGCACGATTCTCCTGGTTGCGGCTGAACTCATTTGCGTCATTCTCGTCGGCATTTCTCAGCACGTCTGGGAAAGACGTTTTGCGCGGCAATTCCCACGATTTGCTCACTGTTCGACTCCTTTATGGGCGCGATTCGCTGGAATCTACGCCCTGCTCGTCGCCGGCGGACTTGCTTACTTGCTTGCGTTGGTGGTGCCCGGCGAAGTACCTGCTCCGATCCGTCTGTTTGTCATTGCCTTACCTCCTCTTCTGCTGATCACCCGTGTGACTCCTTACCTGCTTAGGGCCCTTCGGGTCAGGCTGCCGGAGGAATCCCCATGGCACGAGCTGGTTGCCGAAACTGCTACAAAGTGCGGAGTCAAGGCCGGGCAGACGTATATGATTCGCTCGCTGATCGCCAATGGTGTCGCGTTGCCTACTGGTGACGTGATTACGACGACCGCTCTCTTTGAACTGCTCACTCCTCAAGAAGTATCGGCGATCCTCGCTCACGAATACTCGCATCGAATCGACCGAGATGCAAACCGAACGACCTTGTTGTATCTGGTCTTGTTCCTGCTACTCTTTCTCAGCGTTCTGATCCCCTTCTTCAGTAACCTCTATGCTCATGTCGAGGACGGTAGCGTGCTTTGGGTCATCGTCATTCTATTCGCCGGCGTGATCCTCGCAGCTTGGGCATCAAGGATGGCTTTTGCCATTGGTTCACGCTGGCGAGAATACAAGTGCGACCGATTTGCTGCCGAGAAGGTCGGCGCTATGGAGTTGGCAACTGGACTTGCAAAGCTTCATGCGTTCCTTAATCAGCCGCTCGAATGGTCGCCGCTCATCCGCTTTTCAACTACGCATCCTTCACTAAAGGAACGGATCGCGGCTCTCGGTGTCGACCTGGACCAAGTGTTGATTTCAGCGGGAGTTGCTCGCACTTAGGCGCTTCTAGGGAGCCGGATCGGCTACTTCGCTAGTCTATCTCACTGATCAAGCCCAGAATCCGTGCCCTCGGAAGACCTGCACGGGACCAATTTTGGGGTCTTTGCAGGCCGGTCCCGCTTGCCGTCCCATGCCACCCATTCATGCGATTCTGGTGTAGCAGGTACGACTACGAGTGCTGGTAGACCGACCAGCCCATGTACTTTCCGAGTGCCTCGCTCACCGCGTCTCCAACCGGGCGCAGAGTCGCCGCGACGTGGTGCTCGAAGCCTTGTTCGCAGGCATAGCGCAGAAGCTCCTGCAGCCTGGGCACTTTCACCACCCCGAATCCGCCAAACGTGTTGAGGAGGTCGTTCGTGAGTTCACCCTCGCCGACATAGGCGGCAACCCGTCCGTTGAGGTCGTCGGTCGAGACGCGGCAATAGGTGAACGCGGACTCCTTCATGCGTCCGACGATCGTCCCGTAGGTGTTCTCCTTGCCGACACTTCCGGCGATGATCTCCTGGTAGTCCATCTTCTGCTCGGCGAACGCGCTCGCGGGGAGGTTGGAGCAGTGGAAGACAACCGCTTTGTCGGGGTCTTCGCCGTAGTTGTTGTTCCAATCGAGGAGCGCGGCGGGCTGGCCTGACGCAAGTTGGAGCGCCATCATGCCAACGACTCCGGCGACATCGGTTTCGCACGCGCTCGACATCAGGCTGTCCGACATCATGGACATCAGAGTGCATGGCACGACGCCGTAGAACTCCTCCAGCGCCGTCCAGCACTGGATCGCGGTCGCATCGAGTTGGGCGTCCTTCATCCAGCGGTCGATGGCCGCGCCGAGGCGGGCCATCTTGTCCAGGCTTTCGGAGGGAATGTCTGTGGTTTTGGTGTAGGCGCGGATACGGTCGAGTTTCGCGGCCACTTCCGGGTCGCCATCAGGATACCGATTGGCCCAGCCGAGGACCTCGCTCAGGTCGAGCGTGTCGACGGTGATGCCGCTGCGTTCGAGGAGCTTCTCGCTGTAACGAACGGTGTTGAAGGCGGTTGGCCGAGCACCGATGGCCCCGATCCTCGCCCCGCGAAGGCCCTTCACGACCCGGCAAATACCATCGAAGGTCGCAAGATCCTGCTTGAATTCATCCGAAGTGGGGTTGGTCGTGTGGCTGCGGGTGAGGCTGTACTTGATCCCGTATTGACGCAGGTTGTTGCAGACCGACATCTTCCCGCAGAACGAGTCGCGGCGGTCGGCGATGGTCATGCGCTTGGCGTCGTCAGGGAAGGCGTGGATGAGAACGGGGACGTCGAGACCACTAAAACGAAGGGTGTTTGCCACCGCACGCTCGTCGCCGAAATTTGGCAGGGTGACCACGACGCCGTCGATTTTTTCTCGGTTGGCTTTGAAGAGGTCACCGCACTTTCGGGCGTCTTGGAGCGTCTCGACCGACCCCGCCGGCGAGGCGTCCTCGGGAAGAACCACCACATCGAACCCTTGATCCTTGAGCACCTTCAGCATGGTTTCTCGGCCGGTCTGGCACAGGTGGGTGGGGAAGAATCCGCGGTTGCCGATGATGACGCCGAGCGTAGTCTTGGCCATGCGGCTAGTTTAACCGGTCCTATAGGGCTACTGGGCACGGTCCAATGGCACCAATGAGGAAGCGAGACCTATCGCGGGGTCCGCTTTGCGCGCTACGGAAGAATGGATCGGGGTGCACGGTGAGTCTGCGTCCACTCCACGGCAGGCATGTCGGAGCCCCCGAATTCGTACTCGAGGACCCGCCAGGTTTTGCCACTCTTTTTGAGCAAGGCAAGGGCGGTCTGACCGAAGTAGCCGTCTTTGTAGGCCTGAGCGTACTTCGTTTTTCTCCAGTCGATGTGCTTTCCATTCGTATGGATCGGCTGCGCCATCACGAAGGCAAAGCCGGAGGCGACTTTCATATGGTGGACTTCAAATTTGACTTTGAGCTTCAGATCCCGCTCTAACCGAGGCCGAATGGCGTCAAGTATGGCCTTGCGTTCGGCAGAACCCGACTTTGGGGTCGTCGCTGTTTGGCTGCTGGCGAAACCCGCAAGGAGTATCAGGGTCAAGGTGAAAACGGACCGCATAATGGTCCATGATACGTCATCTTTGAACGCTGTTAGGAGATCGCATGATGACATTGACCACCGCCTTGGCTTGCGCCTTGACCATTCCCGGGCTTGCTCAGCAGGAAGACCCACAGCTCAGGAGGGAAGTGCAGGCGTTTTACAACAGTTTTGACCGCACCCTGAACGCGGGCAACCATCGCAAGCTGCTCGACTTCTTCGATCCAGCCTGGGTGATGGTTGGCGCTGACAACAAGACCGTCACCCTGGCCCAGATGGTGGAGATGGGGAAGAGCATGAAGCCCGGAAATCTGCGCTCCAAGATCGTCGTGAATTCGGTGCAGGCGAATGGCAACGAGATTTGCGCGTGGATCACGGGCACGATGTCTTTCCGGACCAGCCGGCGCGCGAAGTGGATGACGACGACCGAGCGATACGCCGAGACGATCCGACGGACCCCGAATGGACTGAAGTTCGTCTATGCGCAGGCGCTCCCGAACCTCGGTCAGTGGGGGTGGGCGAAGCCTGGCGGCTAAAGATGGTCGAACCGCTTTGACGTTATCCAGGACGGCCGGGGCCCGTGAGGCTCACTGCTCCAAAGCATGAACCGTGTTGTGCGCACCAAAATGGTGCATGCCTTCTCGCATCGGGATCATCGGCTGCGGCAATATCGCGCCTATCTACATCCTCAACCTCCAGAAGTACCCCGGCACCGATGTGGTCGCACTCGCCGATTTGGATCGTGCACGCGCGGAAGAGCGGGCGAAGGAGTATGGGGTGCCAAGGGTGCTTGGCGTCGAAGAACTCCTGGCGGATCAGGACGTGGATATCGTGCTCAACCTGACGATTCCGAACGCCCACGCCGAAGTCGCCATGATGGCGCTTCGGGCTGGCAAGCACGTTTACAACGAAAAGCCGCTGGCGATCGAACGGGCCGACGGAGTCGCATTGCTCGCGCTGGCGGCCGAACGAGGGCTGCGGGTGGGGTGTGCGCCGGACACATTCTTGGGCGGGAGCCATCAGACTTGCCGCGAGTTGATCGACGCGCGCGCGATCGGTGACCCGGTAGCCGGCCAGGCGTTCATGCTTTGCCACGGCCACGAGAGCTGGCACCCGTCTCCCGAGTTCTATTACGCGAAGGGCGGGGGACCGATGTTCGACATGGGGCCCTATTATTTGACGGCCCTCGTGAACCTTCTCGGACCCGTTCGCCGGGTCACGGGCTCTGCGCGGATTACATTTCCGACGCGAACGATCACGAGTCAGCCGAAGGCTGGCACAGTTGTTTCGGTCGAGACGCCAACCCATGTGGGCGGGGTGCTGGACTTTGCCGATGGCGCCATCGTCCAGATTACGACCAGCTTCGATGTTTGGCGTCATTCCATGCCGCACATCGAAATCTATGGATCCGAAGGCAGTCTTTCAGTTCCAGACCCGAATGGCTTTGGCGGCGATGTGCGCGTATCTAGACAGGGCGGTGATTGGCAAGACGTCGAGGTTGTCCGCGATTACCGGGAGAACAGCCGTGGCCTCGGCGTTCTGGACATGGCCTTGGCCATTCAGGAGGGTCGCCCTCATCGGGCCAGCGGCGCGCTGGCGTTTCACGTGCTGGATGTCATGCACGCCTTGCTCGAGGCTTCGGAGACGGGCAGGCACATTGAATTTAGTAGCGGGATTTCGCGGCCGGAGCCCATGCCCACGGGAGATTAGGTCGAATATGTCCTATCGGTCCAAGAACGAGCGGAATCGCCGTAACTTTTCCACCCTGCCCGTGCGTCATGCTAGAATAGGTCCTTAGTTCGGAGACAAATGTGAAGAGTCAAAACGACATGATCATTTCGGCGGTCGCCATCGTGCTCGCCCTCATCTTCCTTGCGGTGTTCTACTTCACCAAGGCAACGCCCGTTCAGCCACCCAAGCCGGAGGCCGTGATTACCACGAAGCCGAGCTTCCAGGCAGGTGCGGTCGTCATGGCCGACAAACTGCCGGGTGGAGATGCGAATCAGGCCGGTGGCGGAGGCGGCGGCGGACGATCGGTGGGCGCACCCAGCGCTCCTGGCGGACGGGCAATGGGCCCGGCAGCCTCTGGACCTCCCACCTCGGGCAGCAGCCAGTTTACGGTCGGCGTCGGCGGCGCAGCAGGCGGACGCTAGTCCTCGCACCCAAGGGCGGAATCCAAGTGTCAGAATAGGGACAACGGGTTCCGCCCGTTTCCATGTCTCCGACTTGATTCAACTTTGGACCTTTTTCGATGCCTACTCCGCCCGTCCTGAACGTTGGCTTTTACAACTATGTGCTGACGGACAAAATCGTTGCCCTCGTGAGCAGCGAGTCGGCCCCCATGCGCCGACTTATTCAGACCCTTCGCAAGACGGGCAACCTCATTGACGCCACCCAGGGACGCCGAACCAAGGCGGTCATTTTCACGACCGGTGAAGCCGTAATCCTGTCCGCGATCAGCCAGGAGACGCTTGCCAAGCGACTGAGCACCGGAGAGTTGGTTGGCGATGAGGAGTAGGAGCGTCGACGCCTCGTGATGCGCAACAACGGTCGTTCCAACTTCTTTTGGAGAACGTTTGGAAGTCGATTCACCCGCAACATCGGGATCGATCTGGGCACAGCCAACACGTTGGTCCACGTCGCGGGTCGAGGCATCATCCTGCGAGAGCCAAGTGTCGTTGCCGTCAACAAGGACACGAACGAAGTACTTGCCGCTGGCGAAGAGGCCAAGCGCATGCTCGGGCGGACTCCCGCGAACATCGTGGCAGTGAGACCGCTGAAGGATGGCGTCATTGCCGACTATGAGCATACAGAGCGCATGCTGCGCGACTTCATCCGAAAGTCGGCTCGACGGACCTCGCTCTTCCAGACTGTCGTGGTCGGAATTCCCAGCGGTGTGACGGAGGTCGAGCGCTTGGCCGTCGTGGAAGCCGCTCGGAAGGCGGGCGCGACGAAGGCCTATGTCATCGAGGAGCCGATGGCGGCTGCGATTGGGGCCGGATTGCCGATCGACGAGCCGATTGGCTCCATGATCGTGGATATTGGCGGGGGTACGACCGAGGTCGCCGTCATTTCGTTGGCCGGCATCGTCCACTCTCGCTCGATCCGAATCGCGGGCGATGAGATCGACGAGGCGATCATGGCGTTCGTTCGTCGTGCTTACAATCTGCAAATCGGGGAGCGTACCGCCGAGCAGATCAAGATCGACATTGGGAGTGCCTATCCCCTTGAGCGCGAGCTCTCGATGACGATTCGGGGCATCGACTCGGTCGCGGGGTTGCCACGAAGCGCGGATATCTCCAGCGAGGAGATTCGCATGGCGATTGCCGAACCCCTCAGCGCCATCGTAGAAGCGGTCAAGTTAACCCTCGAAGCCACCCCGCCCGAACTCGCGGCGGACGCGATGCACAATGGCATCATGCTCGCGGGCGGAGGCGCGCTCCTGCCGGGTATCGATCGGCTGATCTCGGAGGAAACGGGCATGCCAGTGCTGATCGCCCACGATCCGCTCTCCTGTGTGGTTATCGGAACCGGTCGCATGCTTGAAGCGATGGACGAGAATCCGAATATTCGCCGGATGCTCGAACGCTCATCGCGCCGCTAGTTCGGCCGCTTTCAGGAGGACCTGGACGACCGTTTCGCCGCGCACTTTCATCATGTCCTCGACCTCGCCGTGGTGGAGTTCAGTTTCGGAGATGCCTGCCGCCAAGTTCGTCACGACCGCCAAACACGCGTAGGGAACGCCCGCTTCCCGCATCAGAATCGCCTCGCTTGCGGCGGTCATGCCGACCAGTTCGCCGCCCAAAGTCGCCATCATCCGAATCTCCTGGGGAGATTCGTAGCGTGGGCCGTCCGCGCTGAGATAGACGCCCCCGTCATGGGCTGCGACCCCAAGTTCGCCCATTGCTTTGCTCAGGAGATTGCGCGCGGGGAATGGCGTCGTCATGTCGACATGCCGAACCAGTCGCTCGTGCATCGTGAGGCGTCGTCCGGTCAGGTCGAGGAAGTCGGAGCAGTTGACAAGGGTACCTGGAGGCCAATCGCGGCGAAGACTGCCGACGGCCGCGCTCGCGAAGCACGCTTTCGCGCCAAGCTGGGCAAGCCCTGCAGCCATTGCCCGGTAATTGACAGCGTGGGGAGGCGTCTTGTGCCCAGCCGCGTGTCGCTGAACGGCCAGCACCTTGGCTCCGTTCACGTCCAGCACCCGCCCGCGCAAGGGTCCGAACCGCGTCGGTACCACCAGAGGTCTTCCGCCCATCGTCGCTAGCCGCGAGCCGACACCAGTGCCCCCGATGATCCCCACGTCAATCCTCATCGCCTCGTTATACCGGTTAAGATGCACGCCTCCGGTGGAAACTGGATGAACCAGAATACGGTAATAGAGCGATGATGCCTGCAAAGGTGGCGGCCTCACACCGTCTTTTGAGGAATGACCAGAACTTGAGCGAGGGACCCGTCAGTTCGCGCTAATACTGACCAACCAGGCTTATCACCTTCCCCTACCACGGCATGCAGTTTGCGCCGAATGTACAGCGCTGCTTCCAAGCGGCCTTCGCGCACGAGCCAGCAAGCATCAAACTGATCTTCATCGCTCGGAAGTTCAAAAGGACCCTCGTCAATAAACTCGGGTGCGTTTCTGGGCGGTGCCCCCCGAAATGGCGGCTCACGCCCTTGTTCGTAGGGTCCCCGGTTGTAAAGCCACACCCAACCGAGTATCTTCTCGTCTCGCACGAAGTAGGCGTAGGCCACTCTGCCATCATCAACGACGCTGACGCGGACGCTTAAATCAATTGGATATGACAGATGTACTTCCAACATGCTCGTTCCCGGGTTTGGCGCGATTCGCCGCCCAAGTCAGTCCGTGCAAGAAAGGACGGCGCGGAATTCTTCAGGCGAGTCGAAGATCTGCAGGAGCCTCATCGTCGGCTTGCTGGGCTTCCTCGCTCCCTGCTCCCAGCTTTGAAGGGTTTTCACATTCACTGCTAAGAGATTGGCAAACTGAGCTTGGGTCATATGTCGACGACTTCGAATCGCAACGACTTCTTCGCCTGAGAATGAGCGGGCGGGCGGCACCACCGTCTTGGCAAGGACCAAATCTCCTCGCGCGAATTCGATGCCCTCGGCCAGGCCCTTTTTTAAGCGCTGGGCAAATGGGCTTCTAGTGTTGGTATTCATAGCTTTCCTCGTCTGTCTCTTTCCTTCAACTCTTCGACAACCTGTTTGGCGAGGTTCTGGAGCTCATTCCTCTCCCCGCTCGCCCAAATCATCCGCTTCGTCCTTCCCGTACACGTCAAGCATGAAGAGAACGCGAAGGTCCGGAACGTGGATGTAAATCACCCGCAGCCCACCACGCTTTCCCATACCGCGTCGCCGATCACCCCACCGAAGCTTCCTTAACGGGGAGGCTCCCTTGATGACCTGGCCCTTGTCAGGCTGTTCTGCCAACTCGGACTGAAACTGAGCGTAGGCCTCGTCACTGCCGAAGTAGCCCAAGACGTTGCTTGTAAAGTCAGTGGACTCAATGATGAGGTAGGTTCCGCTCACGTCACCATCCTACTTAGTAGGATGCCACAAATGACGGGGAAGTTTCCTCGTTTGAGGTCGTAGGGGCCAAAATGAGGCCATTTGGCTGCCACGCGCCCCTCACGTGGGCGTTCCTTCCATAATCGCGGACATGATCGACGCGCAGGTAACGGGGGAAATCCTCAACCAAGCCCTCCCCTACATCCAGCAGTTCCGGGGCGACACGTTCGTCGTCAAGTACGGCGGCAGCGCCATGCGCGACCCGGCGCTGCTTCGCGGCGTGATCCGGAATGTCTTGCTCCTCCAGGTCATCGGCATCCGCCCGATCCTCGTCCACGGAGGCGGACCAGAGATTGACAAGTGGATCGAGCGGCTTGGTGGCGGCGAGAAGAAGACGGTGGACGGCCTGCGGGTCACCGACGAGGACACAATGGACATCGTCGAGATGGCTCTGGCGGGGCGGGCCAACAAGATGCTGGTCTCTGAGGTCCAGCAATGTGGAGGAAAGGCGGTAGGGCTTTCGGGTCGCGATGGCGGTCTGCTCGTTGGTGAGGCCATCTCCGAGGAACTTGGGCGGGTCGGGAGCGTCATTCACGTCGATCCCGAAGTCTTGCAGTTTGCTTGCGATCACGGTTTCGTGCCGGTGGTATGTTCGGTAGCCGCCGACTCGGCGGGAGCAGCCTTGAACGTCAACGCAGACAGTGCCGCTGCCGCGATTGCCGCCGCTGTTGGTGCCCGCAAACTCTTCTTGCTGACTGACACCGAGGGCGTTCTGCGTGATGTCTCCGACCCGGACTCACTTATCAGCCGCTTGTCCATCGACGAAGCACGGGAGATGCTCTCCTCAGGCCAGGCGAGCCGGGGAATGATTCCCAAGCTCGAGGCGGCACTTCGGGCTCTCGACGATGGGGTCGAGAGCGTGCATCTGATCAACGGAAGCCACCCCAATGTGATCCTGATCGAGGTTTTCACGGATCAGGGAATCGGCACGATGATGGGTCGCTAGACCCATTCGGCAGGAATCCACCTGGTAAGATAGAGTTCTGATGCGACTCTAATGCCGATCCAGCAGATTGCCCGCTTTGGGCCTCTTGCCACCCCTAGCCACGGGGCGGAACGGCATTTCGGACAACTTCATAGCATCCGCATCGCTCAGCCCGCGCTCGTCGGCTAAAGTCTCCCAAGAACTCAGAGATTTTATGCCATCGACACATTCAGAATCAAAAATCAAATCCACCGCTCCACCCGAGGAGTCGGTCTTTCTCGTCTACGTCAACCCCGATGAGGCCGACGATCACTACGTCGAAGCCGAATTGGAAGGACTCTGCGAAGCGGCGGGAGCCAAGGTCTCGGGCATGCTGCGTCAGCGCCTTGACCGGCCCTACAAGGCCACTTACCTTGGTTCGGGCAAGGTCGAAGAACTCGCTTTGCAGGCGGCCGACGCGGGTGCAGACGTCGTGCTCGTCGACGCCGAACTCAGCGGCATGCAGGTTCGCAACCTCGAGGAAAAACTCGAAAAGCGGGTCGTCGACAGGACTCAGCTCATTCTCGATATCTTCGCGCGGCGTGCGCGGACCAGGGAAGGTCAATTGCAAGTTGAGCTCGCTCAGCTCACCTACATGCTGCCTCGACTCATGTCCGTGTACACCAAGTTCGAACGTCAAAAGGGCGGCATTGGTATGCGCGGCCCGGGTGAAACCAAACTCGAAGCCGACCGCCGGGTCGCCAAGGACAAAATCGCCAAGCTCGAGGATGAAATTGAGGAGGTCAAGAAGCACCGTGACCAGCAGCGCGCAAGCCGTCGCAAGCACCCGTTTCCGTTTGCGACGATCGTCGGCTACACCAGCGCGGGCAAATCAACCCTGATGAACCGCCTGAGTGGGACCGACTTGCTCGCGGACGCGATGCCCTTTGCCACCCTCGACCCGACGACCCGCAAGATCGATCTGCCTGACGGCTATAGCTTGTTCTTGACGGATACGGTCGGCTTCATTCGCAACCTGCCGACCCACTTGGTAGCCTCCTTCCGAGCGACGCTGGAGGAAGTCGTGCATGCGGATTTCATCATCCACGTGGTCGATGTCAGCCACGAGCAGTGGGACGTCCAACGCGATGCGGTGATCGAGACTCTTGAAGACCTCGGGGCTGGCGGCAAGCCTTGCCTCACGGTCTTCAACAAGATCGACCTGCTCCCCGATCAATCCGAGGCGCGTCGATTAGTGGCCGAGTTTCCCAACTCCGTCGCCATTTCAGCCAGCACCGGCCTCGGTATGAACGATCTGCTTGCTGCCATCGTGCGCATGGTGCGCGAGCACCTCGGCTTCATCCGCGCCCTCTTGCCGTACGACAAGAGCGGCCTAGTCGACGAATGCTATCGCTATGGACGCGTGCTCAAAGCCGACTATACGGACGAGGGAATCTTGATCGAAGCTGAGCTTGTTTCGGAAATGCGCCACAAGATCGAGGCGTTCGAGGTGCCCTGAAGAAACGAAGTTCCCCGCCCAGAGATGGGCGGGGAACGGCTGGCTCCCGCAGTGGGCTGATAGCGGCATAGGTTCCCGGACTCCCTCTCTTGGGGAGGGGGCCGGGTAATCAGTCGCCGATCAAGCCATAGTTGGCCGACAATACGGCGTAGTCAGCGATATCGACGGCTTCGTCGCCGGTCAAGTCAGCGTCCTCGTTGAAACCAGGATCGCCCAGGCTCGTTCCGTAGGCTGCCGACAAGATGGCGTAGTCGCTTATCGCGATTTCGTTGTCATTGTCGCAGTCACCGTTGGTAACGGCGATGGTTAGATTGGGCAGACCGTCTTCTCCGATGACCACATTCACGGCCTTCCTCAGGACTGGCTGAGTCTTGACCGCCATCCGATAGATGCCCATAAGATTGGACCGGAAGCTGAATCTTCCGTCGGCATCGAGGGGCGGGCTGAAGGATGCAACAACGAGGTCGGTATCTGGGTCGATGAAATCGATATCCAGATCTCGTCCACCGTACGAACCGGGAACCCGTCCATCGGCTTGGATCTGACCTGCAAAGGTGCGCTCGATCTGGATGTCGTTGATCGCGACGTCGCCAAGGCCCTGCATGCGCATTTCTTGTCCGACGAGGCTGTCGAATTCGACCGGGGCACCGTCGGGAGAGATTTGCAGACGGTCAAAGACCACCGGATCACCAAAGATATTGAGTGTCGGGTCATTGGGGAAGTCCCAAGTGCAGATGATGGGATCGTCGGTCGTTTCGGGAGTAAGATTCCAAGGCAGGGTCACTCCGGTTGGCAGGTCCGCGAGGTTGCCAAAGTTGCCATTGGGTATTCCTGTCACCTGCCGCTGCATGACGCCGTCTCGATACACTCGAACGGTGTAGGTACTACGGCCGATTACGGAGAAGTCCGCAGCGACTTGGTAGTTTCCTCCCGAGGCCAGGAAACGGACCGTTCCCAATGGTCCAACCGGCGCCGCAGCCGGAAAATCACAAATGGGTGTGATCTCCAGACGGCGTGTGGGCGGAGCAGGTGTGAGCTCTCGGACTGCCATCGCGAGGGTCAGCTTGGGCCTACTGCCGCCACCATTGCCCTTGTCCTTGTCCTTTGATACGGTAATGAAGGCCGATGACTCATCTGTCGGCGAGGGGTCGATGAGCACCCCGTCTTGGGTCGTCGTCACGTGAGCTCCCTCTCGACCTTGAACATGAGCGCCATTGAAGACGGTCGTGTTGCCGGTCAGGACGAGGCTGCCGATGTTTTGCCCGGTGACCGTCATGGCCTGGTAAACCGGACTGCCCCAGGTAGAAAGAGGTCCGCGCGGAACAACGCACATGGTTACTCCGCTGGAGACGCCGTTGATCGTGGTCGACGATCCGAAGCGAACGTAATAGGCGACATTGCGCCAAGCGCTAATCAACCTTGCCTCCGAGGTGATCGAAATTGGAACATTATTGTCCCTTACGAATGTCGATAGGACGTTCCCATTTGCATCGAGAAGAGCGATGTCATGCTGCGTGGAGCCGATGGATGAAAAGTCGAATTGCACGGTGGCATGACTACCGTAGCCGGTCAAGCGCGTAACATGCACGGGTGTCCATCCGGCACCGTTGAAAAGTTCTTCGCCTTTCAACGTTAGCATGCGACCTGCAACTCTTAAATCCGGCGTCGGTTCGAAGGTGAGGCTTCCCCCTTGCGCTTCGCCCATTTCCACTTCGATTCCGGACTCCGCGCCTGACGCGAACGTCACTTGTAAACGCTCGTCGGACAATGGAGCAATCGTTGCTGCCCCTATGGTTGAAACTGGACTTCCCAACCAGAACGGACGGCATGTCCAGAGGCATAGTTCAGCCGAATCATGCTGGGTATCGTCCTGCGCATAATACTCAAGTCGTGCGCTTGATGAGATGCTGGGCAACAGGTTCAGCCCACCAAAGAATCCGCCAGTATTCGCGGGCATATTGCCGAGATTCAACTGCAATGTCGCCGCGCTTGGATTCGGCGCTATCCACGATGTTCCGGTTGCATGAGCAAACGTATTCGCATAGGCGAACGGCGGATAGGTTCCGGCTGTCAAGTTGAATGTATCGTTTGACGCATTTCCAATAGGCCGAGCGTTAACGATCAGCTTACCTTTGAATATCGCACAAGGACCCATCGGTAAACTCACGAACGAAAATGCGGTAGTGCGATTTGGAAAGCCTTGATCGAATCCCGTCCAAAACGGGTTCGGATTGGAACCGAGGATGTAGCTCTTGAGAGCGGGTGTTACATAGAATGCATCGTCTGGAGCTGCATAGTTGTCCTTTCGGCCCTGCCAATATCGTCGCGGCCGATCTGGGATACTGCAAAGGTTATCGAAGAACGATACGGCCGTAGTTGCCTCAGCGTAGAGGTTGATGGCCTTGATTTCGGCTACGCTCGTACCGCTCGAACGATAGGGCGTCGTTGCGAGGAGTTGGTTATTGTAGTAGGTTGACACCGTGTCGTTGATGAGGTCGATTTCTGAATAGACATCGACCCACTGATCCAGTACCAGCGGCAAGGTTCCCGGTCCCCCGCCAATCGGTGTGCTGCCAACCCCTTGCAGTGTTCCTGCCGTTAGCCACTGAACCGTTCCGGCGGCCCGGTTCGCGCCAACCTGCACACTCCAATCGTACGGGCCTCCGGGCGCATATGTGTTAAGAATGAGGAACCATGTGCGCCCCGCCCCGCCCGTGCTGGGGACATACCAACTTGCCTTAACAATGTACTTCCCTCCGGTAAAGCCTGTGAACGTCCTGACAAGGTCCGTGGTTCCGCTCACCGCTACGCTCTTGGGCGCGCTGCAAGCGACGTCCCAAATCACGCCTTGACCGGCGGGATTGTTATCCCATGTGGTCCAGCCTCCAGAGCCAGCGGGTCCAGGTCCGAACGGATACTGTTCGAACCGATCCTGCCACCAGGGCAGCGGCACGGCTGCCGCATCCATTGGGAGCAGAATCGCTCCCGCTACGAGTGCGAGACTTACCTTCTGACAAATGTCGACATACTTACTCTTCATTCAATACCCCTAGAAATAGGTTCGTGAGGGCGAATTGGCCCTTACTCCTCTCATTGTATTGGGGCTACCGTGACAACAGCGTGACGAACTAATGGCAGTTAAATGTCGATAACTGTTAGCTGAAGGCTTGCAGCGCATCGTCGGCGCGGCGGCGGTCGGTCTCTGCGCGTTGAAGCGCTTCATGTAGCTCGTTAAGACGGGGAGTGAAGCGGTCGCCAAGCGTTGCCTGGCTTTGCTGGTAGCGCTCCTGAGCTTCCTTCAAGGCCGCGACCATCTCTGCTTCGAGGGCCGCCTTCTTCATTCCGGCCGCTACTTGCATGATGGCACCCAAGGCGATGGGGAGCGCGACTAGGCCGAGCAAGATCTTGCCGAGGGCTGTTTCCGGTCCGATCTTAATGCCCATCCCTGAAGTCACCAGCGTTGCGACGATGTAGAGAACGAACATGCCGCACCCTGCGCCTGCACTCAAATTGCAGCCCTTCTGCAGGTTCGATTCTCGAAGCTGCCGCTCCATACCTTCTCGGGCTTGGGTCTCAGAGTGCACGAAGGTCGCCTTTGCCTGCTCAAGCGCTTGGTCGCGCTGCGATTGGGTGGCTTCGAAGACCGACCGTGCCGACTCGCACTGTGCTCGGCTGGTCGAGGCGAGTTCCATGAGCTTCTGCCGAGCCTCGCTCAGGAGCGAGGTGCGGCGCAACTCAGCCTCCTGCTTCCCGGACAAAGCAACGTAGAGATTCGCGTTCTCGAAGTTCGAGATCTGCTTGGCTGCCTCTCGGACGAGGGATGGGATCTCCAGGATTGCCCCGAGACGCTTTTCCGCTTCCTCCACCTTGATGAGAGCCTCGGCAACATGGTCTCCAGCGGTTTGGGCAGCCTTGCGCAGTTCGGCTTGAAATGTGACCGCCAAATCGAGAGCGGCGGCGGTCGGGGGAGTATCTTCGCCCAGCAGATCGATGATGGCGAGGGGATGGAGGGCAAGCGCCTTCTGCCACGCTTCCTTCGATCGGCTGGCTTGCTTGGCGGCGGCTGAATAGCGCCCCACGTCAACCAAGGCGTCGGCGTCAACTCGGGCATGCAGCACCCTCTCGATCGTTCCCAGTGCGGCGTCGAATCGTCCTGCACGATACTGGATGTTCGCCATTTGCCGACCGCAGAGGATGAAGGCGAGATCGCGTCGGCGGACTCCCTCCAATACGCCGTTCATGTAGGCTTGCTCGGCTTCGAACTGATTCTCGACAAGCCGCTCGCGGAGGAAGCCCAACGCGAGGCACGTTGGGGCCTGTGCATTGGTGGCGACGAGATCTTCGAGCGTTGCCCGTGCTTCCGACCAGTATTCCAAGCGGTCGCTTCCGAGAACGGACATCCCTTCCGTCAGTTTCGAGAAGGCGCGTTCGAGCTTTTCCGACTCACGTTCCTCCCGTCCATCGCAAGCCGATTGGACCAAGGCCTTCCAGCGACCTCGATCTCGCTCGATTTCGGCGGCTTGGTCCAGCAGCACCTCGGCGACCGGCCCTTCCTCCTGCGAGCCAGAGGCAATGGCGGTGAGTTCGGCGGTGATGAGGCGCAAGCCTTCCTTCAGGGGCTTGAAATCCGCTTGCGCATCTCCGAGGTTGTCGAAGTACGCCAAGGCGCGTTGGGCTCGCGGGACATAGCCCCACGCAAGTGCCTTTGCGATTGGTCCTCGGCTTGCCGATGTGCAAAGAAAGGGGAAGCGGAGCGCTACTTCACGCCCCCGATCCTCTTGGCTGAGCAAAGGATTGGATACGCTGTCTTCCAAGGGTTGCCCGACTTCGCTCATGGCACCGTTTCGGCAATAGGGGACTGGTTCACCGCAGTTAAGACGGGTGAGGTTGCCTCGAAAGCGCTCCATTTCCTGCACGCGTTGGCGAAGCTGTTTTGCGTGCTGCTCTGAACCGAAACGGACGGTAGCCGATGTGTTCTGTAGGATCATCCAAAACTTGTGGGAATCGTTTTCTTTTGGTGCCCCGTCTTGACTTTCGATAACCCTTGTGCAAAACTTGGGGAGAAATTGGTGAACCCACGGACGGGAGGAGCCAGAGTGCTAAGTAATGGATTACGCTATGCACTCATCGCGGCGGCGGCATTGTGCCTCGTGGCGGGAGCATACGCACAGAAGCTAAAGAACGTCGAGATCTCGCGGCAGGGAAGCCAAGTCGAGATTCGAATCGAGGGCGAGGGGCTGAAGAAGCCGCTCGTCAAGTCGGCGTTTGGTGGCAAATCATATACCTTCGATTTCAACGCTAATTTTGTCGGCAAGGATCAAACGGTCCCTGTCAGTGCATTAGGCCTCGACTTTATTCATGTCGGCGCCTTGGAGGGAAAAACCCCGCGAGCGAGAGTGCATTTGCGCTTCAGTCGTGGAGTTTCTATGCCTGAAGCGATCCCTGCGCCTTACGGCTGGGTTGTTCGCTTGGGGCAAACTGCAGTGGCTCAGAAGCCCGCTGTGACCACGCAAGGTAAAGCCGCTCAGACTTTGAAAAAGGTCGGCACGGCTCCGAGCGTCAGCAGCACCGCGGTGGCCAGCAAGCCGCCCGCCAAGCCGAAGACTGCTGACACCAGACCCGCCAAGTCCGCCGCGCTACCTATCAAGACGAAGTCAACAGAGAAGGTTGCGGTATTCCCCAAGAAGCCACCAACGCTTCAGGATTCGGATCGCGCCGCTCAAGGTGAGCGTACGGTCAGCCTCGAGTTCACGAACACGGAAATCGTGCAGATTTTCAAGGCGCTCAGCATTCAGGCGGGCGTGAATGTCGTGACATCACCCGACGTTACAGGCAAACTGACGATCTCGCTCGACAAGGTTACTGTCAAAGAAGCCTTGGACCTGGTTTGCGCACTTTCTGGACTGCGGTATGGCAAGGTTGGCAAGACTTACATCGTGACATCTGCGGCGAAGTTCGCGGAAACCATGAGCCAGTTCAGTGGGCAAGCTGAGGATGCTTCGGAGACTCGGGTCGTACCGATCTACAGCGGTCAAGGCGCGCAGATCAAGGCCGCAATTCTGCGCACGATGCCACCGGGATCGGGTGCGGGTCGATACGAAATCAATCTCCCTTCGGAAGAAATTACGCTGCAGCAGGTTCAGCAAGTGGGTGGAACCCCGGGCAAGGCAGCAGGTGGAGGCGCGGGTGCCAATGACGCGACAACCGTCGCGACACGGGGTACCAGCGGAGACGGTTCCAAAGACACCTATGTCGTATTGATCGGGCCACGCAACCGGCTGGATATGATCGAGTCGGCCGTGCAGAAGATCGATCGGCAAATCGCGGAAGCGATTGGTGTTCGCGTACCTGATTCCAGCCGAATCGTGCAGGAGATCTATGAAGTCAAAGGTGGCGACGCCGAAGCTCTTCGCAAAGCGTTTGTCGGTGCCGATCCCAACAAACTCAGCAATGTCGAGCTGGTTGCTACACCGGCCGGAAGCCGAAGCAAGCAGATCATCTCCATCAAGGGGCGGATCAACGACGTGCAACAGGTTATGGAGGCTCTCACCCAGATTGACTCCAGCGATGAGACCGACAACAGCGAGTTCCTGATCTACGATGTTAAGTATGCCGACCCGCGGGCGTTGCGCGAAGAGGTTATCAATGCGGTGCCCGGCCTCCGGGCGAGCATTCCGCCCGCTTCGGCTGGTAACCCGAGACTCTTCCAGTCCGGCGCAGCGGCCCGCGGGGCGGGTGAGCTTGGTGTGGGTGCTCAACAGCCTCCAGGAAGCAATGGCGCGGGTGCTGGTGGCAGCGGAAGTGCGGCGATTCCGGAGGCAGGTGTTCGTGTTGAGCAGCAGGGACCGCTGACCAATCTCAGCGCACCTTACCGCGACCTTGAACCATCAGCCCAGCCGATGCGGCTCATCTTGCGTGGCTCTCGAAGTCAACTCGAAGCGGCCCAGCGGTACATGACCGTGGTCGATATCGCTCCCAAGCAGATTGCTCTCGAATTGCGGGTCATGGAACTCAGCAAGGAAGATGCGCTGCGAGCGGGAATCGACTGGAATATTTTCACCGGTGGTGCAGTCAAGATTCTGCGCCTCAACAATTCCCAAGGAACGGCGAACACGCAGCCGAGCAACTATGTGGGTGTGAAGTTCCGCGATGGCGATGTTGCCGCAAGTCTCGATAAGATCGCGACCAAGAACAACCTCATTGCGAGGCCAAATCTGCGTGCCATCGACGGCCGAGAAAGCGAACTGTTCGTCGGCGAAGTTATTCGCTACATTGTGAGCATTACGTCCGGACAAAACGGACCGAGCGTGCAGACGGCGGAACTTCCGATTGGCGTCAGACTTGCCGTTCTACCTCGCATTGGTGGAGATGGATCGATCACGATGGATCTCCGACCTCGCGTCAGTGCACTGAAGGGATTCCTCGACGTTCCGAACGGCGGACAACTGCCTCAGACGACTGAGCGTATCGCCCAAAACACGGTGCAGGTTATGAGCGGCGACACCATTGCTATCGGCGGACTTATCCAAGATCAGGATCGCAAGGAAGCCAGCGGAGTGCCGCTCCTTATGGACCTGCCGCTCATCGGCCAATTGTTCCGCAAAACGACGAACACGCGAGTCCGTACGGAAGTGGTTCTCTTCCTTACGGTTCGTACGATCGATGCGGATCCGACGCTGCCTATGCAGCCTGATCTCACCAAGCCACCGACGCCAAAAACGACCACAGGAGGCCAATAAGATGCTTAAGCTAGCACCTGAAACTCGTCCTCGAGTCGCGCGAGCCGATCACAGCGAGCGCCCGGATCTTAGGGTCATTCGATCTCGACGAAAGCCGAGCAGTATGCGAGTTGCCCGTATTCTCGTTAGGCGCAGTCTGGCCGCTCTTGGCCTTGGATCACTGTTGGTAATTTCTGGCTGCGGTGGTTCGACCAACTCCTCTGTCCCTAACATCTATCGGGGAGCATGGAACGGAACATGGGAAAGCAAGACTGAGAACGAAGCTGGATCGATCTCCTTTACGGTCTTCTCGGATGGAAGCCTGACGGGGACGATGACGCGGAGTCCCGCGCTGACGGCAAGTCTTAGCGGACATATCAACGATCTCGGTCAGATGATTGCCGTCGCCGGATTTGGGGCAGATGGAAACTACCAGATGCAAGGTTCGGTCGTTTTGACCAACAACTTGCTCGGCTCGTTCCGCTACAACTTCCTCGGCGTGGAATACAACGGATCTTTCAGCTGTGCGCCTGCCTCGAGCGGGGGCTAAGACACACGAATGGGCAAAACACGGAGGTTATGTCATATGAAGTCCTTACGAACGCTCGCACTCTTATCGCTGGCGAGCGCACTCTTAGCGGGGTGCGGAGGAACCAACAGTGGGTTCTTCGATCCCGCTCCATTGCCTGACGGAGACCCGGCCAAGGTCGATACAATGCCGTCAGCGCGCCTTCCGGAGGAGAATGCGGCCCCCCAAAGCACGGTTCCTGATCCCAAGGATCCGCCCGCGACGATCAAGGGACGCTCGCCAGGTCGGCTGCAGCCAACCTCGGACCTTCGAACGCTTCAGCCCGGCGACTTCTATCAGTACTACGTGACTGGTCGAATCACGACCGAGGTCGGTGGTTCTGCTCCCTTCTCGTCGAGTCGGCCAATCACGGGCACCATGACTCGCACGGTCACGCAGGAAATCTACAACGGCATCATGACCAATAAGGTTACGAACCGCCTGGTTTACAAACCTGCGGGTGGAATTCCGGTTACGGAAATCGAAGAGCTTTATTACGATCAGGATGTCGATGGCTTCCTGACCCTCGTGGCCCGTCGGTTCGGCATGCAGCTCTGGACGGTGGAAGATACGGGATTCGCTTTCCCGGGTGTGTGGGCTCCACTCACCGCAGCATCGGGGGTAACCCATCTGCTGAATGACCCGACCAGTGTTAACGTCCTGGTGACGATGTCCGAGACGTTAAGCGTTACGAATACCCAAGATATCGCCACCGGCATGGGCGTGTACGCCACGTGGAAGACGGAGCGCTCCCGCAACATGAAGGAGGAATACACGGTCACGCCGCTGGCTGGCGAAGTGTTGAACATCCAAGAAGATTGGGCAGGCACGGAGAACTGGTCTCCGATCATCGGGTCGTACATTTATCGTACGACGAACCGAACGCGCAACTACACTGTGGTCGATACCGCATCGCCGCTGGTGTACCGAAGCGAAATCTACACGCTCAGCACCAATGAAATCTTAACGACCACGACCGTTCGATAGGGTCAAAGGCCAAAGAAACGGCCGGCGCAAGACGACCGGCCTGTCCCTCCATACTTCCCCGTCCGGCCACGGACGGGGGTTTTTTGCTGACAAAAATACGGTCTCGATCAACACGATCGAGACCGTATGGGTTTCTAGTTGACGTTGAATCCAGCCTTCTTGGCTGCTTCTTTCATCATCGAAAGGAACGCGGGCAAGGGCGAGTAGCCAACTTGCTCGTGGATCAGAGATTCGTCGGTACGAATCACTTTAATGGTCGGAAGTCCGCTTACTCCGAATCGCTGCTTGATGGAGGTCTGTTCATCGGCATTGATTTTTACGAAGACGAAGTATTTGGAGAACGCTTTGAACTCTGCGGTTGGATAGACTTCACGGTCTAACTTCTTGCAGAAGGTTCACCAATCGGCATAGAAGTCCACGAAGAGCACGCGCTTGGTTGAAGCGGCGACCTTCTTGGCCTCCTCCAGATCGGTGTACCAGCGATCCGAATACAATTCGGCTTCACTGACCTCTTTGCTTCCCGCCGGAGCGGTAAAGCTGAACACATCGGCCTTCTTTAGCTCAAGTGTTTTGCAGTCGAGAATGCGGGTACCTGCCTCAGAACCGCTCGCGGTGACGATCTCGGCCTGGCGGACGATGCTGTCCTTGGGATCGACGTAAAGCGTCCACGTGATGTCGGCCGAATCGGGTGCTCCGACGCTGACGACCTTGAACGTGGTGCCTTTGCGAGCCTTATCCGGGAGCCCTTTCGCCACCGCACCCTTGTAGGCATCGGCGTTGAAAAACGCTGTCCAAACCTTGTAGGCATCCTCACTGAGGATCGCTTTGAGTTCGGCTGGCGTCTGAGCACGCTTGAAGAACGAGTTCGACTTCTTGTCGAAGAATGTCATCGTGGTACCGTCGGCGACGATGATTTGGCTGGACGATTCGATCCGGGCCAAATTGGGTTTGCCGAGGTTCACGGTGTAGGATTCCGGTGAGCCGCCAAGCTTGGTGAGCGTGTAGGTGACGCTCAAGCCGTCTGCGCTGTTGAGGGCTTTCGTAAAGCTTCCCAGCACGGCGGGACCGGAGGATGCCCCTTGGGCCAGAACCCAACTGGCCACCGCCAGCAGGGCTCCACCGATGAGCCATTTTTTCATGGAGACCTCCATAGTGATGAGTACGAACACTTCATTCTATCACGAAGTGCTCCGTTCCTCTCATGCGAATGAGAGGAACGTTTCGCAACGATCAGTCGCCGGCTTGGTTGTAATTGGCGCTGAGGATCGCGTAGTCGCCGATGCCGATCTCTAGATCGCCGTCCAGGTCGGACTGGATGTCGTATCCCGGATCTCCCGAGGCAAGTCCGTAGAGGCTGGACAGAATGGCGTAGTCGCCGATCGAAACCTCGTTGTCCTGGTCGATGTCGCCATTGATGAGGACCGGGTTCACGGTGTCTTGGCCAACTCCCAGGTCGACGTCGCTGATCTGTCGAACCAGCCAGTGGGTGGACCGGAAGCGTAGGGACTTCACGCCAGTGACGGCTGTGTCGAACGCATAGTAACCGTAGGCACCGAGCGGGAAGGTCTGGGTGTCGAGCACGGTGCCATCACTGTCGACGATGTCGACCGTGATCGGCATGCCGGTCGGGTAGGCGTAGTCGCTGAGGGTCAGCTGACCCGACACCGTTCCCGGATTCGCGGCGACGTGGAAGTAGCCCACGGTGGTGCGGATGTAGCTCGAAATTCCGTCGGCCCCGCCGAATCCGAGGGCCGGGAAGTTGTAATAGCTGTAGTATTCGAGCTGATAGGCGTAGGTGTGTCCGCTCAAGAGGACCGTTCCGGGCACTGTATCACCCGTGTATAGCGAGGAAAAGGCAGCCCCCGAGTGAACGACGGCTCCTTGCTGAACGTAGTCGAAGACGTAGAACACCGTTTCCAGGATCGGGGCATTGCCGGCATTGCTGGTATCTGACCAAGTCAGAGGTCGATCATCGCCGGCATTGCAGTATTGCAGGGAAGACCACGAGCCGCCGTTGAGGTACGGAATTTCGTTGGTGAAGTCGGTGGCTGGAACCGACATCACTGCACTGTCGGGAGCGGCACTCCCCGCGGTGATCTGATATTGATAGTCTCCGGCGGGATAAGCGGCTTCGACTTCTGCCATCGTGCCCATGATCGGGCTGCCATAGACCATATAGGCGTTGGTGAAGCTGGCGATACCTAAGTCATAGACGGTGGAATCGGGCAAGGTCAGATTGGCCGCCTCTAGCGACCCATCGCTGCCATAGATGTTGGCGAAGAAATAGTTGAACATCGAAGGAGCGGGTTCGGCATCCGAGATCTGTTCATAACTCGAAACGTAGGCCGCACCGAACGAAACGACGGCCGCCTGGGAAAGGCATCCCATCGCCGCCACCATCGCCAACGCTGCTCCTCTCTTCAAAGCTCTCACTGAAAATAACATAAGGGAACCTCCGATGGATTATACAGCGGATTTGTTGGTTCTCCAGGTTGTTTAGCTAGAATCGGCTCACGCCAGGATTCGGTCCAACCGGCCCAAGAACTCGGGAGCCAGGGGTTTCTGCGGTCCGCGAACCGGGCCCATGTCGAGCGAGAGGCGCTCCAAGAGGGCTTTGGCGACTTTCGTGACCCCGGCCTCCGACATCAGTGAGCGCAAGACGCCAAGCCCGGGCGGCGCAGCACCTTGGGCGAAGCCCGGGAAGATGAGGGCCAGAGGCGTGCATACCGAACCGGTCACCGCGAATTCGTAGGTCATGGAGGTCTTCGCCACCGCCAATTCGCTGTGACCCAATTCTTCGAGGCTTCGACCGGAGAGGAAGTTGGGAATTTCCTCCGCGCTCTCCCAATGCCCGGCCCCGCCGCTGCCATTGACGGCGATTAGCGTGATGCCGCCGTGGCGGGCGATGGCTTGGGCGTGGCCGATGATCTCCGCTCTAGTGAGGCTTCCGTAGTAGGGCGGCATGAGGATGGCGGCGCGGGCACCGTGGCGCTTAGCGTGCTGGGTCAGGTCGAGGCTCGCCGACGTGCTTAAACTGGAGACGTTCACGACCATCGTCGCTCCGGGCGCATCACGCGCCACCATTTCGACCACGGACTTTCGCTCGCCGAAGCTCATCGCCGTGAACTCGCCGACGTCCGAGTTGATCACGAACCCCTCGACGCCTTGTCCGCTCAGGTGCTTGACGAGGCGGGCGAGCCGGACTTCACTTACGGACGACGCGTCGTCCGTGAACGGCGTTACCAGCGGCACCAAGAGTTTCGGCAGGTCTACCACGACTTCAAGACGAGTCGTGTGGCCCGGGAGCATCCATCCGTGGGGAGGATTCCCGCCTCCCCCTCACGCAGTGAGGGGGACGTTCACCGCGAGGCACGAGCGCGTGACACAGGGGGAGTAATTTCCGGCTCCCCTCCCCTGCGCCCTCCTGACTTTGGTTCAACAAGGCTGTTGCGGCGGAGGAGAGGGGCTGGGGAGAGGTGTCGCGGCTGATTTCCCACGAGCGAGTGCCCCTCCGATGCTGACCGAGTCGTCGATTGCCCTCGGTGTTACTCTCCCCGATCTCTGCTCCTTCGTCGCGGAGATCGACCCTCTCACTGCGTAAGAGGGTTTGCGGCCAAGTTCTAGACCAGATAGGGCCCAAGTCCCAAATCTGTCAGAGCATTGTCAGACCGCTCCATTACGCTCCTGATCACCGGCGCGGGCCGGATCAAGGAGAACACATGCACACCAACAAGAACATCGAAACTCGACGCAAGTCGGCAATGGCGGGAGCGGCCTTCACGCTTGCTTTCGCCCTACTCATCGGATGCGGAGGCGCAGGGGGAGGCGGAAGCTTTACCGGCGGCTCCAACGGAGGATCATCGGGAGGATCCAATGGCGGAAGCACGGGAGGAAGCACCGGAGGGTCCACGGGAGGCGGATCGAACGGCGGAGGATCGGGGGGAGACCTGAACACCGACCTCGTCATCAGCCGCGACACGGTCGTCTCGTCCGACGTCAAGGCCAAGAACCTCATCATCAAAGCGGGGGCCAAGCTCAGCAGCAGTGGCGACCTGCTCATCGAAGTCGCGGGGAAGACCACTCTCGAAGGAAAGATCGGATCGGGAGGAAAGCTCACCCTCATCCCCAAGGGCGGGCTCGATGTCGGCTCACAGGGGCGGATCGAAGGCGTTGATGGGGACGTCATCATCGTCGCCTCGCGGGACGACATCCCCACCGAAGCGAAGATGGACGAGCGCTTCGCCGCGAACTTCGGCGTCGGCATCGAACGACAGCCGACCCTCGCCCGGGCTGCTAGCCGCGATCTGTGCGGCAACCCGACCGTCCTTCCCCCCATCGTCTGGGCTCCGGGCGCCCGGCGCAAGAATCTGTGGGTCAACGTGCTCGGTCCGCTCCATGTCGGCGCGGCACCGGGAGCCGCTCCGATCACCTACACATTGCCGGACGGCGCGCCCGGCGCGAACCGAAACGGCGACAACGCGAATGCCGGGCACGGCAAGGACGGAGGATCGGTGGCGCTCGAAGCCGACCGGATCGTCGTCACCGGACCCGTCACTTTCAACCTGGGAAACGGAGGCGATGGCGGAACGGCAGTCGCTGGTCCCACGACGAGCGCGAAAGCAATCGCGAAGGGCGGAAACGGAGGCAACACCGGCAAGTTCATCATGGCGTCCGCGTTCCTCGGGATCCTGCACGGCATCGACATCCAGCAGTCCCTCACGATCAACTTCGGTCGCGGTGGACGGGGCGGCGATGCGACGGCAACTGGACTCCCCGGGGAAGACGGAAAGCCGGGCAAGGACGGGCATGACGCTAAGGCCACCGGCGGCGTCGGCGGGCTCGGCGCGCTTCCCGGATCGGCCGGAAGCGACGTTACTGGTCTCTTCAACCTGACCGTCGTCGGCAACGCGGGCGGCGACGGCGGCAACGCCACTGCGACCGGCGGCAAAGGCGGCAACGACCTCGCGAAGCCCGGAACTCACGGCGGAAAGGGCGGCAAAGCGACCGCGATTGCCGGAAAGGGCGGCGACTCCACGACTTCACTGGCAGGTGGTGCAGCCGGGGCGATGTCCGATGGACCGGGTGGAAACGGCGGCAACGCGACGGTCACCGGCGGCCTCGGCGGCGACGGCAACGACTGCTGCGACAATCCGCCAGCAAAGGGCGGCGACGGCGGCAAGGGTGGCGATGCCAGCGCGACGCACGGCGATCCGGGTCAGGGTCAGCCTCTGGGCAACCCCGGCGTTCGAAACGGCCAAGCCGGAAATGGCGGCGAGGGCGGCGATGGCAAGCCCGAAGGTGCGGGTGGAGCGCATGGCGTCGGCACGCAGGTTCCGGACGGCGTCGATGGTCAGCCGGGCAAGCCCTGCAACGATGGCGGTGGCGGTGGTGGAGGCGGCGGCGGAGTCGATCTCGAAGAGCAGGAACCCAACGACTTCGAGGACGGAGCGACGCCTTTCCCGCCCATCGAGGAAGTCGGCCAGAGCAAGGTCGCTGGAGGAACCCTCGCGGACATGATGGACAAGGATCATTTCATGGCAACTCTGGGCGTCGGCGTCTACCAAGTCGAAGTCGTCCAAGCACCTGACCACGCGACGAACTTCTTCCTCGACATCGGGGGAGGAAACGGCCAAACCCCCGCGATCGGCGACAAGCCCTTCATCACGATCAGCGAGAACGGAACGACGGTGTTCCTAGGGATGTTCGGAGGCACGGGCCGCTACAAGATCGCCCTCCGGCGAATCGAATAGCAAAGTACGTTCGCCGTCCCGGCGACCGGAATGTACTTTCGCCGTCCCGGCGATTCCGAGGTCCGCTCATCCTTGCAGCGGACCTCTCTCTTTGCCAGAGGGGAATCGCCGGGACGGCGAAAGTACATTGGGGAGGCCCGAAATCGCTGTTTGAGGTTTCGATCACCGGCTCACGCACCCCAGGGACTCGCTCACAAGGTGCAGAGACTCGCTCACAAGGTGCAGAGACTCGCTCACAAGGTGCAGAGACTCGCTCACAAGGTGCAGAGACTCGCTCACAAGGTGCAGAGACTCGCTCACAAGGTGCAGAGACTCGCTCACAAGGTGCAGAG